>BNZI01000001.1:0-117500 GCA_026000945.1 Clostridia bacterium
AAAATAATCTGGGTTTATTCTTTATCTTTTCTTCAAAAGTGAAAGTAAAATTTTATTGGTTCTATTTGTCGTTTTATGATAAAATAACTTTTAATAGAAAATTTATCTCAATTTACGTCCGGTTTTATCGACATCAAACTTGGATTTTATCTAAAAACAGAAGAAGGATACAGACAGATGATCGGAAAAAATCAGTGGTTTTGGAAACATCAATTCGTAAAAAGTAGAGTAGTGTTTAGCGCACAGCTTGAGTGTAGTGAGGGAATGGAAACTTCTATTTTAGTGGGTTACCCTGCCAAAGGAAATAATTATATTGGACATAAGGGAATAGCGACTAGTTTAGACTGCGTAGTCAAGAAAAATTTTGAATCTTTTGGCTGGTGTAAGCTTCGAAATAAGCCTTGCTCGCCGGAGATTTATCGAGAACGTTGGGTAGTGGAGGATAAAAGCCTTCGCGTAGAAGTTCCTGGAGAACAAGATGTCTTTGCGCTAGACACAGAATCAGTAATGGTCTGCCGAGAAGGTGGAATCATCTGGGTACTAGATGATGGACAAGGGGAGAATGCCATAGCGGATGCGATGCTCATGAAGTGTATAACAGATTATCTGTTAAAGCCAGAGAATCGTATCCAGCTTTATGTGAACTTCTTTCACGATCCCTTCTATGGCGATCAGGAAAAAAGTCTCTGGATCGTTCGCTCGGATGGATGGAATATTCATGATCCAATGTTACAGCATTATTTATCTACGTATGGGAAAAAAGCTTTGCGGGGGCACTATCAAGAAATCAGTATGGAACGATATCAAGAAGAAGCCCAGCACAATCTTGCCCGAGGAAGAGACTGGACGGGAGAAAAACTAGGTCCTCTTGCGCAGTTGCTGTATGCAGTTAATAAAGGGGGACTAGGAGTCCAACGGATCATGAATGAATCCGGAGCAACTTCGGCAGTACATACCATTATGGGAGCAGCTTCCTACTATAAAGGAGCGTGGGAACAGCATAATCTAAAGCAGCAGCCCGTAGGAAAACAACCCGGAGTGAACGAGACCAAGCCGCTTGAAGCAGTAGAGAAAGAGAGAATAGTAGGCGATCCAAATGCGGCGGATAAACTGGACAATTTAGATTTTCTGCAGCAGCAACATCCAGAACTTTGGGATGATAAGATGGAAAAAGAATACAACGATTTGCAGAGACAACAAAGTAATTTTGATCGTTCTCAGAGTATGAATGAGCAAACAGGCGAGAGACTTAATGAAGTAAAAACAGATGTGGATGTTTCTCCAGGTAAGAGTGAGAGTTCGGAGAAGTATGGTAATCAGATTAATGTATCTGAACAAAAAATGTATCAGCAAGGGCAGCATTTCAATAAGCATGGAAAAGACATGGGTTATACAAGTAAGAAAGCCTATGAGCAAGGAGCAAGAGATTTTATTGATACTAATAAAAATAATGCTGAAATTTTTGAAGGTACATGGAACTCTAGTCGGGGAATACAAGGTGGAGAAGAACAAATTATAATAAGGTATAAAGGAAAACAAGCAATAATAAATAAGGAAAGTGGTCAAATTATTAACTTTTATGAAGGAACTAGTTTGGATGGATTTATTGATATAAGGCAGGTGCAGTGATGATAATAAAAGAAGGTAGTATAATTCCTAATGTTGGAATTGGAAGTTATTTGCTCGACATAACTAAAAAGGAATTACTTGATATCATAGGAAATAATTATAAAGAAACTATGCGAAAAAGAGATTCTATAATTAGTGTTGAAAATGCGAAATTTTGGATTGCAGAAGATGGAAAAGTTGATCAAATTGGAGTCACAAAAGGATTTCGTGGGACATATAAAAATGTCATAAGCATCGGTTCAACTTTAGCCGAGGTTAAAGAAAGAATCGGGAACTATGTGGAAGTTGGAGATACTTACGAAATGGAAAATGAAAAAGGGATTTGTTTTGAGTTAGAAGATGTCGATGATTGGGAAGAGTTAATAGCTCCAATTGAGTTTATTTACGTATTTCGGGTATAATCGTGTCAATGTAATTATAGCAGATATATCTGACTTCTCAATGTCTAAAGAAAATAAAATCTTTGAAACCTATGTAGATGATAAATTTCCACGATATAATGATACAGAAGTCAAAATTCTTGAGGATATAGCTTCTCAGATTAAAGATCCAGCTATCTCAGGGATAATAAATTTATATACGGAGCTTGATGCTTGTCAAAGTTGTACAAACATTATATTTGAATTTAGGAGAAAGTTTCCTAATATAAAGCTGAATATTTTTTCAGGTCAATAAATTTCAGAAAAGGTGACAATATGAATAATGATATAAAATATCTTGAAGCAAAAGAATTTGCAAGAGATTCATTTACTGAATTTTTTGAAGATAACAAATTTACAGTTGAACAATCAATAGCAGCAGCACTAGAAGATAATATATTTACAATCTACTATTTGGGTTCTTTTTGTGCGCAAAGGAGATTCCGCAAAATTGATCGAAAGTTTATCTAAACGACAAGTAAGAATTGAACCTTATTTATTGGACGACATGCTTGAATATTTTACAAGATTTAAATATTTTCCTAATTTAAGAAAATTATCTATAGATGTGATCAAAAAAATTATTTTTGCTTATCAATATTTAGACGGCGAACCTGGGGAACGCTGTGCCACTAGTTATGAAAACATGGATGAAGAAGAAAAAGAAAAACTAGATCGAAACTTTTACACCTTTATTCAAAAAACCGAATACCCTTTTTCTCCTCAAAATCCTGCAATAGAAAAAGAAAGCCAAAGCCTAAAGGAACTCATTCGTATCTTTTGGAAACTTTACGTCAGAGATATTTTTGTAGTAGTTCGGGAAAAAGCCCCTGCGGATACCTTTTATTTAACGATGAAACTATATGAAGTGCTTAGAGTGAAAATGGTAGTGAAAGCAGGTGAACTAAGCATTTTATTCAAAAGTTCTCAGGAGCAAACGTATAAAATTTTGTCAGAAAAAACAGAGCACTATCTTTACATAGGAACACAAAGTATGTCAGAAGATGGCTTGATTCACAATTTTAAGATATTAGATATTGTAATACGTGAGCGATATTTACAAGGAAAAATTTTTCCCTTAATCAATCCCTTTTAAAATGAAAAACGAATTGATTTTCTTGTAGGATATCCACGTTGACTTTATTTTGATGAATAGCATTTTTTTATTTTGTTGTTTCGTTCATTTAGTTGTTTTTTATCGAGCCTATCCTTTAGCGTTTTCCGGATAGGTTTAATTTTTGTATATGCTAGGTAATTTACCCAGTTCCAAAACCGTGATAAAAAGGGAAGAAGTAATGGATAGATATCAATTAACTATTGATATCTATACAAATCAATTTGAAGATGGATTATTTTCAATGAAACTCATCCATAAAAACTAACTAAATGCAAAAAATGTATAGATGTTGTCCTGAGTAATCCAAATGTTTGCGAAGCTCTCTAATCTTGGATAAAAGATTGACTTATCTTTGCTAATCTTTTATAATTAATCCATAAAATATGTTGAGAATTTTTCTTCATTTGCAGAACTGAACCAAAAAGGAAAAAATAACTGTATCAAAAGTTTTGATGCCTCCGCTTGAAGAAAAAAACTGTTTGCAGTGGGTTTTTCGAAGCAATGAGCTGCTAAGCTAGAGACAGTGGTTTTACAGTCCGCTTGATGAGTCTGCATTTTGCTTTGAATATGCAGATTTCGTTGACAGTTGTTGACGATACCGTTTTTTTAAGGAGAGTATATGGGTAGACTGATTAATATCGGCTATGCAAACCAAGTCAATTCAGATAAAATCGTTGCAGTTGTGGTACCGGATTCCGCTCCAAGCAAGCGTTTGATTCAGACAGCCAGAGATAAGGGGTATTTAATTGATGCTACGCAAGGAAGGAGGACAAGGGCGATGATCGTAACAGAAAGCGGACACGTCGTATTGTCTGCTTTGATGCCGGAAACGATTTCTAATCGTTATGCACAAGAAATAGAATTTATTTCTAGCAAAGATAATAAAGCAGATGAATAAACAAGGATTATTAATTGTACTTTCAGGCTTTTCAGGAGTAGGCAAGGGAACGGTGGTTCGTTCTTTATTAGAACAATATCCTAGTTATGAGCTATCTGTTTCAGCGACTACGCGAAGACCTAGACAGCAGGAAGAAGAAGGAAAAGATTATTTTTTTCTTTCGGTGGAAGAATTTAAACAAAAAATTTCAGAGGATGAATGGTTGGAGTATGCAGAGTATGTACATTCGTTTTATGGGACACCCAAAAAGAATGTATTACAGGGTCTGGCTAAAGGCAAAGATGTGATTTTAGAGATTGATGTCCAAGGGGCTTTGCAAGTAAAAGAAAATTTCCCGCAGGCAATTTTGATTTTCTTGTTACCACCGACCATGCAGGATCTATATCAACGTTTGAAAAATAGAAATACGGAAAATGAAGAGCAAATCCGTCAAAGAATTCGTCAAGCTTTTACTGAATTTAAACAAATTCGGCAGTATCACTATATCTTAGTAAATGATAGAATAGAAGATTGCGTATTGCGTTTACATCAACTTTTGCAAGGCGAACATTATCGAGTCTATTTACAAGAGGATTTGCTTGCTAAGTTGGAGCAGCAATCCGAAGAGTTTTAAAGCGAAAGTAGGGAAGAGGATGTTACATCCATCGTATACAGATTTAATGAATATTGTGAATAGCAAGGTAGAACCAGGAGAACAGCCTGTTGTACAAAGTCGTTATTCTATTGTGATTGCTACGGCAAAAAGAGCTAGGCAGTTGATTGCAAAAGTCAATCAAATGTCTGATGAGTATTATTTTCCTCTAGATAAAAAACCCTTATCGGTAGCAATTAATGAATTATATGAAGGAAAAATAAAAATTATTGGCGAATAAGTCGATAAAACAGGTATTGTTGGGTCTGTTTAGAGTCTTTGAGAATCTGGACAGACCTGCTTTTGATTAGTCAGTATGGTCAAGGAGAGAAAATGAAAGTACTCTTGGTTTCTTTAGGGTGTGATAAAAATTTGGTAGATTCGGAAGTTATGCTTGGTTTATTGCATGAACAAAAATATGAAATGGTTGACGATGAAGCCTTGGCAGAAGTGATTATCGTAAATACATGTTCATTTATCCAGTCGGCGAAAGAAGAGAGTATAGCAACGATATTAGAATTGTCTTTATATAAAAAGCAGGGCAATTGTAAACTTTTGCTTGTGTGTGGTTGTCTGGCACAGCGTTATGCAAAAGAAATCAGGGAAGAGATTCCGGAAGTAGATGGGATTATCGGTTCTCTTGCGTATGAACAAATTACAGATATTATCTCCGAAATGCTTGAGAAACAAAAACCTGTCGTTTGTTTAGAAAATAGGCAGGATAAACAGGGGTCAAATAGCTTAAAAAGAATTTTGACCACAGGTAGACACTATGCTTTTTTAAAAATTGCAGAAGGTTGTGATAAATCTTGCGCTTACTGTATTATTCCAACCTTAAGAGGGAAATATACGAGTAGGGAATTGGAAAGTTTGTTAGAAGAAGCCAAATATTTGGTTTCTCAAGGTGTTTCAGAACTTATTTTAGTTGCACAAGAAAGTACAATGTATGGTGTGGATTTATATAAGAAGAAATCTTTACCGCTTTTGTTGCAAAAATTAGAGGAAATTCCAGACTTAAAATGGATTCGCTTATTGTATTGCTATCCGGAAGAAATTACGGATGAGCTTATTCAGGTGATGAAGCATTCAAAAAAGATTTGCCCTTACTTGGATATGCCTATTCAACATGTCAATAATGCCATGTTAAAAAAGATGAATCGTGCAACGAATAAAGAGGCATTACAAGCAAAAATTCGAAAATTGAGGCAGGAAATACCTGGATTAGTTTTACGTACCACTTTGATTACTGGTTTTCCAGGGGAGACGCAAAAAGAACATGAAGAAGTATTGGCATTTATCCAGGAGGAAAAGTTTGAGCGTTTGGGTGTCTTTACTTATTCTCAAGAAGAGGGAACAAAAGCAGCTGAAATGTCCGGGCAAATTTCAGAGGAACGAAAAGAAAAAAGACAAGAACAATTGATGCAAGCACAGCAAAAAATCAGTCGGGATTTTCACACTTCTTTAGTGGGACAAACTTTTGAAGTGTTGATTGAGGGAAAAGGACCAGAAGAGGGAGTATATTTAGGAAGAACTTATATGGATGCGCCAGATGTGGATGGGCTGGTATTTATTCATACGGATAAGCTCTTACTTTCAGGAGAATATCATTTGGTAGAAATTTGTGATTCGTCTGAATATGATTTAATCGGAAAACTTGTTGAGGAAAAAGCAAAGGGGTAAAACGATGAATTTAGCTAATCAGCTAACCATACTGCGCATATTTATCATCCCATTTTTTGTTTTCTTTATGTTGAGTGAAAATTTTGGGATTTATGGAAGATGGATTGCTTTTATTTTATTTGTTACTGCTGCTATTAGTGATTTTTTTGATGGGTTTTTTGCTAGAAAATACAATTTGATTACAAACTTTGGTAAATTTATGGATCCTTTAGCAGATAAGCTTTTGGTTTGTGCAGCTTTGGTCTGTTTCGTGCATTGGAAACAAATTGCGGCATGGATTGTGATTGTGATCATTAGCAGAGAATTTATCATTAGTGGTTTTCGCTTATTAGCAGCAGATCAAGGCATTGTCATTGCTGCTAGCCCTTGGGGAAAAGTAAAAACGGCGGTTCAAATGGTGATGATTGTTATTTTGATTTTGAATTACTCCGGTTATTGGTTTAATGGATTAAAACAAATTTTAATTTATCTTTCTTTGTTTTTGACCGTTATTTCTTTGATTGATTATTTGCGCAAAAATAGTCATGTTTTACAGGAAGGAAGAGGAAAATGAAAACAGAACTCATCTCTGTAGGTACAGAACTTTTACTAGGAAATATCACCAATACAAATGCACGATTTTTAGCGGAGGAATGCGCATCTTTGGGTTTGTTCGTTTATTACCAATCTGTAGTAGGCGATAATATGGATAGAGTTTGTGCGGTATATAGGCAGGCTTTAGATCGTTCTGATGTCGTGATTTTGACAGGTGGCTTAGGACCTACACAGGACGATTTGACCAAAGAGGCAGTAGCAAAAGAACTAGGGAAAGACTTAGTTTTGGATGAAAAGGTTTTGCATTCTATTGAAACTTATTTTCAAAAAGCAGGCTTAAAAAAACCTGTGGATCTAGAAAACAAACAGGCTCAAGTCATTCAAGGAGCAAAAGTATTTTTAAATGAAAATGGTACAGCTCCTGCTTTACTTATAGAAGAAAATCATAAAATTACGATTTTATTACCCGGTCCGCCGAATGAAATGGAACCTTTTTTCACTACGCAAATTAAGCCTTATTTAGAACAAAAAACAAACTCTGTACTGTTTTCTTGTATGGTCAAAATGGCGGGAATAGGGGAAAGTCAAGTAGAAAAAATGATTCCTGAACTGATAGAAGGAGAAAATCCTACGGTAGCTCCTTATGCGAAAACAGGCGAAGTACACTTACGGATAAGTGCAAAAGCAACAAGCAAAGAAGAAGCGAAACAATTAGTAGAGCCGGTGGTAAAACAATTAAAGGAAATGTTTCCGGAGTTTGTCTATAGTACGGATGATAGCAGTTTGGAAGAAACAATCGTTGATGAATTGTTACAAAGGAATTTTACTTTAACTACAGCGGAATCTTGTACGGGCGGTTTATTGGCAGGACGTTTGACAAGGGCAGCAGGAATTTCTAAAATTTATCATCAAGGTTTCATTACCTATTCTAATGAAGCAAAAAAAGAACTTTTAGAAGTAGAAGAAAGTACCTTAAAAGAGTTTGGAGCGGTGAGTGAAGAAACGGTTTTAGAGATGGCACAAGGAGCTGCTCATCAAACAGGTAGTGATTGTTCTTTAGCGATTACAGGTATAGCCGGACCAGATGGAGGAAGTGAAGAAAAACCTGTCGGACTAGTTTACATCGCCTGCGGAGTTCGGGGAATGATTTTGACAGAAAAGCATCATTTTTCGGGAAATCGGGATAAAATCCGTGAGCAAGCAGTGGTCAAAGCCTTGACGCTTTTACGTTATGTCTTGACGATGGTTCCGAGGGAATTGGGGTGAAATGGACAAAATACCTTAATTTAGGTAAAACTATAACTAAGGTGAAAGTGTATTGTTTAATTAAATTTGCAAAATACATTGGGAGAAGCCAGTCTTATCTGATTGTAGTTTCAGAATATGAAAAAAGTCTTTTAGAAATTTATCCACTTTTCTACTTAGAGAGGCCGTATTACCGAAAAAAAACTCTGCATATCGTAGGGATGGCAAAGGATTATGAGGAAGCTTTACAAATGGTGACAGAAATGATTTCGGATATTTATAAAAAAACCGGAAATACTGATGTAAAGTCTTATTTTTTGGATTTACCTTCCTCTGGGATGTCTTTATGATTACTGGTATGTTTATTTTAAAGTTTTTGTTTAATCTATTACTTATATTGCTAAAAATTGTTTTTTTTGTTCTTTTGGTTTTGGTATTGTTCCTTCTTTGCATTATTTTTGTACCTATACATTATGAAAGTAGAGGAAACTATTCAAAGTCTGACAGAGAAAAAATAGAGATAAATGTATCTTGGCTGTTATCTCTTTTTCAAGTGAAATTAGTTGAGGAACGAACAGGCTTTCGCTTTGCCATTTTTCTTTTTCATTTGCCGGTTTACCATTATCCTGTAAATAAAGCAAAAAATAAAGCAGAGCAGAGCGAAACAGAAAAAAAAGTTGTACAAAAAAAATCACCCGAACGCAAAAAGAAACTTAAGCAACGGCGAAATCGTACTTTGCATGAAGAAGAGCCAGATGATGCGGCACAAAAAGACACAAAACAAAAAAATTGGTTTGAGAGATGGAAAGATCGCTTTGTCGCTTTTCGTTCTAGATGGAAGAATATTGAAAATATCGTAAAAGAAATTAAGGAATTTATTACAAATCAAGAACATCAGAGAGCTTTTCGTCATTTAAAAAGGCAAATTTTATGGTTTATTCGTAAAATGCTTCCGAGTAAATTTCATTTATTTCTCCATTTTGGTTTTCAAGATCCAGCTTTAACGGCGGATGTTGCGGGTTTATTTCTGGTATTTCTTTATCCGATTTTTCCTAATCAAATTGAATTGGTACCAGATATAGAAAACATAGTTTTGGAGTTTCGTTATTTTATAAAAGGAAAAGTAAGAGTTTTTATTGCTTTTCACTTGCTTTTACGTTTGTGGATGGAAAGGTCTTTTCGAACTACGGTCAAAAGACTTTGGACTCGTGTGCGTATGGCAAATCAAGCATAATGAACAATATTTTTTGGAACTGTTGAGGTATTTAAGAATCTGTATTCATAGAACAAATAGCGTGCTTGTGAGATGTTTTTTTGCAAGATAAGAAAAATTTTCCGCTTTGCTTGATACAAGATCAAGAAATTTATTGCAATATTACAACATAGCTGCAAATGTGGCGTTTGAAGCCATGAATACGTTCTAAAAACCCTTTGTTCAATTTTCAATTGATGGACAAAAACGGATGAGGTGAGGAGAGAAAATGTCAGAAAAACAACAATTTAATGAAACAGTTGAAACATTATTTAAAGGTATGGATGAATTCATGACTACAAAAACAGTAGTGGGGGAAGCAATCCATATCGGAGAAACCATTGTATTGCCATTAGTTGATGTGACTTTTGGCGTATTTGCAGGGGCTTTTTCTGAAAGCGCAAAAAATAATGGGACAGGTGCTTTGGGCGGTAAAATCATGCCGAGTTCTGTTTTGGTTATTTCAGGTGGAACAACAAAATTGGTTAATGTAAAAAATCAAGATGGTCTGACCAAGATTCTGGATATGGTACCTGATTTCATTAACCGTTTTACCAAAAAAGATAAAGGAAATGCAGGAGAAGCAAAAGAAGAAATTTTAGAAGAAAAGTCTGATGAAGTAAAAGAAACAGTAGAGGTGAAAACCACTACTACAGTAGTAGAAAAAGAAGATGTAAAAGAGTCTATTGTTAAACCATAGAATATAAGTCTAGACAAAGACATCTACATCTATCATCAATGTGCGTTTCATGGCATATGGTATACCAAATAAGGAAGTATATGCCATGAAAAAAATATTAGGTTTATTGTTTTTTGCATTTGGAGCCGGTATGGCTGTCATGTTTTTTTGTAGAAGATCTTTTTTTATGATTGTGATTGTTGTTTTGGTTTTGCTGATCGGTTATCATCTATTTTGCTGTGATGATTAACAGGTAGATGATCAGCCTTTGTGTTCAATGAAAAACTTAATTAGCAGTTTTTTCAATGCTGATTCAGTTAAGGGAAAGGGCGTGTTGATACAAGCCGAAATACTCAGATTCTGAGTAGAATTTTCGTTGGACAAGGCAAATTTTTATAGCGTAGCGAAAAATCGCCCAAGGTGGGCATTAAGTGGTAGTATCAACATGCCGTAGATGATGATCTGTATTTTACGAAGAATCTATTTACTATCCGTGAATGAGGAGAAAAAGTAATTTATCGTAAGTAAGATATTCTACAAGTTCTAGGTGCTACCCATTTGAAAGCTATGCGGTAGTGCACATAACATCGTACAACGTTGCAAGTTGCACGATGTTAGTCTGTGGAGAGTTTTGTGTAGTTTACTCGCTTACTTGACCAAGCAAAGATTGAACATCAAATTTGTTTAAGGGTAAGCAAATTTAAGTAGCAGTGAGTAGCACGTGATCAATGGGGATTTTATGATTAAATTAATTGTAACAGATGTAGATGGAACTCTTGTAGTAGAGGGTACGAATCAATTGGATCCGAGGTATGTAGAAACTATATTGGCATTAAGAAAAAAAGGTATTCAGTTTGCAGTTGCCAGTGGCAGGCAAGCATCTAGTATAGAATATTTATTTAGGGATTTAAAAGAAAAAATTTTTTATTTAGCAGATAATGGTTCATATATTGGTTGTTATGGAAGAATTTTATTTACTTTTCCTTTGGATAAAGCTTTAGTCGAGAAACTAATTCAAGAGGGAGAAAAACTTTCGGATTGCGAACTTATGCTTTCTACACCGAAGATGATTTATACAAATAGTAAAAATAAAGCATTCTTGGATTGGATGAATCAAGGTTATCAAATGAATGTGCAATATACAGAGGATTTACTCAGCTTGGAAGAAGAAGTCATTAAGTTTTCTTATAATCGAAATTACGGGCTGGAAGAAATTATTCAAACGATTTTGCCTAAGTATGGAGATCAGCTGCAATGCAGTACTGCCGGCGCATCTTGGGTGGATTGCATGACATTAGGGATCAATAAAGGTCATGCTGTGTCTATTTTGCAAGAAAGTTTGGATATATCTCCGGAAGAAACAATGGTTTTTGGGGATCAGTGTAATGATATTGAAATGATGAAACAAGCTTATCACAGTTATGCTGTAGAAAACGCTCATGAAAAAGTAAAGGATGTTGCCCGTTTTCGCACAGATTCCCATGAAAATTTTGGGGTACTAAAAATATTGCAGACTTTATTGTAAAGATTAGGAAATAGTCATGAGAAAATTTAAAATCCTTTTGTCCTTAACCCTTGTATTTGTTTTGTTCTTGGAAGGCTGCGGAATTTCGCAAGTGAGCGCCTTGCCTTTTTTTGGTCCTGGTAAAGATGAATTATTAAAAATTGGGGGAGAAGGTTTTGCCATTAGCGAAGGTATTGTTTTTATTAGCAGCCAAAAACAAATGTATGAAGATATTTATGGAGCGCAAATTTGGTCGGCTTCTGTTTTAGATAGTACTTATGAACAATACTTTTTAGAACAAGTGAAAAAATTTTTAATGCAAATGACTTGCTTAACTATCCTTGCCAAAGAACAGGGTATCATCTTAAATACGAAAGAAAAAGAACAAGTGAGCCAAGCAACTAGGTTATATTTGGAAAACTTAAGTGCAGGAGAACAAAGTAAAATGTCTTCTTCAGTGATGAAAGCATATGAAGATTACACTTTAGCACAAAAAGTATTGAAGATGTCGATAGAGAATAAGGAATTAGAAGTGAGTGATGATCAAGCAAAAGTCATTGTATTAAAACAAATTGTATTAAAAAAATACACATTGAATGAACAGGGAAAAAAAATATTTTTTGATGCACAGACCTTAGAAGAAAAAAGAGCGCTTATCCGTTTTTGTGCAGAACAAGTCAAGGTACAGAAAAAGAATTTTGATAGCGTGGCTAATCAATTTAGTGAAGAATTTCCAGTGGAACAACCTTATCAAAAAGGAGTATTGGATAAAAAAACAGAAAGTCAAGTTTTTGCTTTGGAAAAAGGAGAAATCAGCGAAGCAATCGAAACCGAAGATGCTCTGTATGTATTTCAATGTGAAAATGATTATGATAAAGAAGCCACAAAAAAACATAAAGCCTTGCTTATTCAAGAAAAAAAAGAATTGAAATTCCAAGAAATTTATACGCAAGTCATCAGTAATTATCCCGCAGAATTTAATGATGGAGCATGGAATAATCTTCATTTAAGTGAAATGCAGGCCTTAAGTTCAAAAAACTTTTTTTCGATTTATCAAGAAGTCCAATCTGGGCAGTCAACGGAGTATGTACTGGGAAAATAAAAAAACAAAACTGATTCAGCACAATGTGGACACAGCTTATACCTTTCGCATATAATATGATAAGAATCAATATCGATCATATTTTAGGTGGTTACGAGGTAGAAAGAGATGTGTATTTCTGGTATTCAGTACCAACAATTAGATGAATATATTCAAGCTGGGGACAGGCGTATTATCGATTTGCGCACGAAACAAGCGTATGATCGTTGTCATATAGAAACAGCAGAAAATATTCCGTTTGAACAATTATCTGTATATTCTTTTCAAAAAAATGAAAAAATTATTTTTTATTGTGACAGAGGAAATAGTAGTTTGATGGCTTGTCGAAATTTTAATCGGCAAGGTTTTGATACGATGACTGTCATGGGTGCATTTGCAAGTTATCGGGGAAAATATTTATGGCGAAGGAGTTATTCATGAATAGGTCAAGGGATAGGCAATGGGAAACAATAGATTACAATTCTTTGTATCTAGATTCCCGTAAATATAGACGGAGAAAACAAAAATCAGGATTTTTTTCTCAATTTTGTTTGATTTTTATGGTTTTTTCCCTCTTTATTTTTGGCAAAACATTTACTGCATTTGGGCAGAAGTTAGGTTTTTCTAAATCTGGGCAAGAGGTTTTTTCAGAAGGAGAAAAAGGGAAAACACTTGCTCCAGTTTCCAAAGAAATATCTGATACAGATAGACTAGCTGCCGCTTTGGTGAGCCAGGAAGAAAGAGCATTATTTTTGCCGGAAAAATATGATTACCGTCTGATTGACCGAGCACCTAACATAAAAAACCAAGGCATTTTGGGTACTTGTTGGGCATTCGCTTCCTTGACTGCGATAGAAACAGCTGTAAGGGGAGACTTTAACTTTTCGGAAGATCATATGTCTTTATCGAATAGTTTTGGTTTTTCCCAAAATGATGGCGGTGAATACACGATGTCCATGGCTTATTTGGCAGCATGGCAGGGTCCAGTATGGGAAAAGGATGATCCTTACGGCGATGGTTATTCCCCAAAAAATCTACAAGCAGTTAAACATGTGCAAGAAATGCAAATCATTCCTCAAAAAGACCATTTAGCGATTAAAGAAGCAGTATATTTACAAGGTGGAGTACAAAGCTCCTTATATACTTCTATGCGCAGTACGCAAGATTATTCTGTATATTATCATGAAAAAAATTATGCTTATTATTATAATGGTACAGAAAGTCCCAATCATGATGTGGTTATTGTTGGCTGGGATGATGATTATCCAAAAGAAAATTTCCATATCCAACCGGAAGGCAATGGGGCGTTTTTGTGTGTCAATAGCTGGGGAAAAGACTTTGGGGATAAAGGATATTTTTATGTTTCTTATTATGATTTCAATCTGGGTGTACATAATTTAACTTATACCAAGATAGAAGAAAATGATAATTACGACAAAATTTACCAAAGTGATTATTGCGGATGGATTGGACAGTTAGGTTACGGAAAAGATAGTGCTTATTTTGCTAATGTTTATACGACAGAGGAAAAAGAAAGTTTGTCTGCTGTAGGTTTTTATGCTACAGATCAGTATACAGAATATAGTGTATATATTGCCCGTAATGTTTCTGATCCGAAAAATATGAAAAATTATGAATTTCTGACCAGTGGAACTTTCCGTTATGCCGGATTTTACACTGTAGAATTGCCGGAATCAGTTTTGCTAAATGATAATGAACGTTTTTCTGTTATCGTGAAGATTACTACACCAAATTCTGTTCATCCTGTAGCAGTAGAATATGCAGGGGAAGACAATCGAATCAAAATTGATTTAAGTGATGGAGAAGGTTATATTAGTCAATCGGGAAAAGAATGGGAAAATATAGAAGAATCTCAACAAAGTAATATTTGCTTGAAAGCTTATACAAGGAAAGTGGAAACTGAATAATGCAGACAAAATATCGTTTGATTTTTGCCACTTCTAATCTAGGGAAAAGAAAAGAAGTGGAACAAATGCTACAAAGCGACCGTTTAGAAATTTTGTCGTTGGTAGATTTGGGTTTGAATTTGGATGATGTCAAAGAAGATGGAGAAACATTCTGGGACAATGCAAAAATTAAAATGTATGCGATTGCAAAAAAAACAGATTTTTCTTATTTGGTTTTGGCAGACGATTCAGGTTTAGAAATTGATGCTTTAAATAAAAAACCGGGTGTACATTCTTCTCGTTACCTAGGAGAGGATACCTCTTATGAGGAAAAAAATCAAAGCATTTTGAAGCAATTAGCGGCAGTAACAGGAGAAAATAGAAGCGCCCGTTTTTTATGTGAAATGGCTTTGTTTATTCCACAAGAAGATAAGATATTTAGAGGTAGCGGTGTTTTGGAAGGCAGAATTGCTAATTATGCACAAGGAGAAAACGGCTTTGGTTATGACCCCATTTTTTATTTAGAAAAAAAGAAAAAAACTTTAGCACAATTATCAGCAAGCGAAAAAAATCAATTTAGTCACAGAAAGCAAGCTCTTCAAAAAGTAAAAGAAGAATTAGAAGTCAGGAAAATGTTATGAGGATTTTAGTGATCAGTGATACACATCAGCAGCATGACAATTTAACATTACTTTTAGACGGGGATTCTCGTTTTGATTTATGTATACATCTAGGAGACAGTGAAACAGGGGAAGAGGAAATGGCTAAGCTTTTACCTTGCCCCGTTGTCATGGTTGCTGGAAACAATGATTTTTTTGGAAGTATGCCTTTAGAAAAAGTAATCATTTTAGAAGGATACTCAATTTTCTTGTGCCATGGACATTTTCATCGTGTTTATTTAGGTACAAAATGGTTAAAACTAGAAGCGAAAAAAAGGAATTGCCAAGTTGCCATGTATGGTCATACTCATATTCCTTATTTAGAGGAAACAAAAGATTTAACGATACTTTGTCCAGGTAGCCTATCCTATCCCCGCCAAGAAGATCGTTTACCTTCCTATTTGGTGATGGAAATTGACGAGCAAGGGAAAGTAAATTACCAGCAGTGTTATTTACAATAAAAATTTCAAAAAGTAGTTGACAAGTATTTAAAGATCATATATAATCATCATTATCTGTCAGAGATATAAAGATATAGGTGGCGAGGTGTGGCTCAGTTTGGCTAGAGTACCTGGTTTGGGACCAGGGGGTCGCAGGTTCAAATCCTGTCACCTCGGCTTTATACTTTTTATTAGTTTAATCAAGTTGCAAAACTTTTTCTTGCGGGTGTAGTTCAATGGTAGAACACTAGCCTTCCAAGCTAGATACGTGGGTTCGATTCCCATCACCCGCTTTTTGGTTACCTTATAGACTTAAACGAAGAAATTAGGTAATTGCATAAGGATTTTTTCCCTATGAGTCTGTAGCTCAGTTGGATAGAGCAACGGCCTTCTAAGCCGTGGGTCGGGGGTTCGAATCCCTTCAGGCTCATTGAGATAGTAATTTAAACTATCTTTTGATAAGGTGGGTATAGCGCAGTTGGTTAGCGCGCCAGATTGTGGCTCTGGAGGTCTCGGGTTCGATTCCCGATATCCACCCGTCTTTCATGAAAAGGTGTTTGTATGGATATGAAATATTTGCTACAAATACTATTGATTTAAAGGACATGAGAATGAAATGAAAAATTGATGGGCTATCGCCAAGCGGTAAGGCACAGGACTTTGACTCCTGCACTCGCTGGTTCAAATCCAGCTAGCCCAGTAATGAAAAGAAAGTATCTTACGGTACTTTCTTTTTCTATGTATACAAGTAGATAAAAATAGGAGGTAAGGGAATTTAATTTGAATGGTTTTAATCATTTGCAGGATTTAGGAAAGAGAGGGCTTTCTTTTCTTGATTTTTATCTATATGAAACGGATGAAAAGGTGGAGGTAAGAAATATTGAATTTAAATGATTTTAGACATTTGCAAGATTTAGAGAAGAGAGAGCTTTCTTTTCTTGATTTTTGTTTATACGAAGCAGATTTAAAATAGGAGGTAAGAAATATTGAATTTAAATTCTTTTGATCATTTACACAACTTAGAAAAAAAGATAGAGTATTTTTTTCTCAATTTTTCTTTATTAAAACAAGCAATGATGCATAGTTCTTATGCTAATGAGCAGCATTTTCTACGTAGTGCCTGTAATGAGCGCTTAGAATTCTTAGGTGATGCTATTTTAGAGTTAGTCAGCAGTGAGTATTTATTCAAGAAATACCCAAAAGAAAGTGAAGGAAGTTTGACAAAAATACGTGCTACTTTAGTGTGCGAATCAAATTTAGCCAATTGTGCAAAAAATATTTGTTTGTCAGAATATTTACTCTTAGGTAGGGGAGAGGAAAACACGGGTGGAAGAACGCGAAATTCAGTCATTTCTGATGCGTTTGAAGCTTTGATTGGGGCGATTTATCTAGATGCTGGTTTTGATGCTGCCAAAGAGTTTATTTGTAACTTTTTACTCAATGAAAAGGATGAACAATTTTTTGATGATAGTAAAAGTACTTTGCAAGAATATGTACAAGCAAATTTTCAAGAGACCTTATCTTATGAGATAGTAAATGAACAAGGTCCTGATCATCGTAAACATTTTGAAGTTTGTGTAAAATTGGGAGAAATTATAATCGGAACAGGGAAAGGATTCACAAAAAAAGCTGCACAGCAAAGCGCAGCTTATGAAGGTATGTTGTCTTTAAAAAATAATGCAGAACTTTTTTCTAAGAAAAAATGAAAGGGTAAGATATGTATCTGAAAAGTTTGGAGATACAAGGTTTCAAATCTTTTGCCAATAAAATTAAATTAGAATTTCCACAGGGAATTTCCGCCATCGTAGGTCCGAATGGAAGCGGAAAAAGCAATATCGCAGATGCTTTGCGTTGGGTCTTGGGGGAACAAAAAGTAAAACAATTGCGCAGTAACTATATGCAAGAAGTAATTTTTGCAGGGACTCATTTACGTAAAGCTCAAGGCTTAGCGAGTGTTTCTGTTTGTTTTTCTAATCAAGATAAAACTTTGGCCATTGATTATGAAGAAGTTACGATAGCTAGGCGTATTTATCGTTCGGGAGAAAGTGAATATTTACTGAATGGACATTTGTGCAGGTTAAAAGATATCAGTGAATTACTGGAAGATACAGGTTTAGGGAAAGAAGGCTATTCCTTAATTGGGCAAGGACAAATTGAACAAATTTTGAGCGGTAGTCCAAGTGCTTGTAGGGAACTGTTAGATGAAGCAACAGGAATTAGTAAATATCGGAACAGAAAAGAAGCGACACAAAGAAAACTGGATCAGCAAAAGCAGGATTTTCTTCGTTTACAGGATATTTTAAGTGAAATTGATCGCCAGAGAGAACCACTGAGAAAACAAGCACAAGAAGCAAAAAATTATGAAAAATTACGCCAGGAACAAAAACAATTAGAATTATCTTTATTTTGTGAATTTTATCAAGAACAGGAAGAACAAGAAAAAGTACTAAGGCAGCAGCTTGATCAGTTGCAAAAGGATTGGCAGCAGTTGAATGAAAGCATCAGGCAAACAGAAGAAAAAGTTTTGATTCTGGAACAAGAGATACAACAACGAGAAGAGCTCTATCAAGAACAAAGTAAAGCTTGTCAAAATAATGAATTGCTGATCAGACAAGAAGAGGGAAAAAGGCAATTAGTCTCAGAGCAAATTCTTCATCAAAAAGAGCTGATAAAAAATAATCAGCAAAGAATTTCGGTTTTAACTGAGCAAAAAAGTGAATACGAAAAACAAGTGCAACAAAAACAGTCTGAACAAGAGAAGAATCAGCAAAAAAAAGAGGAACTTAGACAAAAAAAAGAAAAATTAGAACAAGAAAAAAGAGAAATTCATTTATTAGAAGAAAAAGATAAAGAGCAGGAAAGAGAATATCAAAGTGAAGAAGAAAAGTTAAAAAAATTTTTTTTACAGTATCAAATAAAGCAAGAGCAGAAAAATATTTTTCAAAAACGCGATGAAGAAGAAAGAACAAAAAATCAAGAAAATTTGCAAAAATTTTTAGACTATAGTCAAAATAATCAAGAGAAATTATTGAGTTTAGAAAAAGAAAAAGAAAATCAGCAAGAACAAGAACAAATTCTAGAGGATCAAGAAAAAAAATTAAAAAATTTAGGGCAAAAATTAGAGGAAACGATTCGTTTACAAGAAAATGCTTATCAAGAGAAGAAGTATAAGAAAGAACAAATTTTTCATCAGCAAGAAACATTAAAAAAATGGGAAGAACATTATGAGGGTTATCCTTTAGCGATTAAAAAAATCATGAAAAAACAAAAAGAGGAGCTTTTACCAAAGGAAGAACAAATTTTAGGTACGGTGGCGGAGCTTTTATCTGCAAAGGCTCAATATGAACTAGCAATTGAAACAGCTCTGGGGGCTTCTTTACAACATTTAGTAGTAGAAAAAGAGCAGGCTGCAAAAAAATGGATTCTGTACTTGAAGCAAAATTCTTTGGGGAAAGCAACATTTTATCCTTTAGAAAACTTACAGTATCATGATTTTTCTTATCCAAATGCATTAAAGGAAAAAGGAGTAGAAGGATTAGGAAAGGATCTTGTAGAAATAGCCCCGGAAATAGCCGTTTTAGCACGGTTTTTATTGGGAAGAATTATCGTGACCGATACTTTGGATCATGCCTTGCTTTTGGCCAAACAATATACTTACCGTTTTCGTATTGTTACGATGGATGGGGAGTTATTACATAGTGGAGGTTCTTTAACGGGAGGGAAGTCTGCACATCCTGTTCATTTATTAGGAAGAAAAAGAGAAAAAAAAGAACAAAATGCGTTGTTAGAATCACTGACAAAGCAGCTGACAGAATTGGACGAAAAAAAACAAGAAATGTTACTCCAATATGAGGTATTTCAAAAGGATAAAAAGCGATGGGAAGAGGAGAAAAAACAAAATCAGTTTTGGGCAGAAAATTTATTTTGGCAAATTAAGCAACAACAAGAAGAAAAAAAGCAATGGGGAATTCGCTATCAAGAATTAAAAGAGAAAATGGACGAAGCGGAAGAAGAAAATAAACGTGAGCAAAGGCAAAGCGAAAAAGAAGAAAAAGAAAAAATCGTTTATGAAGAAAGAATCCAAATTATCCAGCGAGAAAAACAAAAAAATGAGAAAAGCCAAAAGAAATTTTTTGTGCAGCAGCAAAAAATAGAAGAACAGTTAAAGGATATCTATACAAAAGAAATAGAGATCCAAAGTAAAGAGCAATATTTGCAGGAAACTTTACAGCAAGGAAAGCAACAAGAAAAAAGTTGTGTCCATGAAATAATAGATTTAGAAGAAAAGAAACAAAAGGCACAAGAAGAGATAACGGAAAAAGAAAGACAATTAGAAAACTTAGCAGAAAATCAACAAAACAGAAAAAAAGCTCAACAAGAATTTTCTTTGCGTTTGGAAAACGATCAAAAACAATTAAAAGAAAAAAATGAAGAAAGAAAATCTGGACAAAAAGAAAAAGAAAGGATGAAAGAGCAATTAGGGCAGCTAGAAAAAATTTTACTAAAATTAGAACAAAATCAAGAAAAATTAAAAACAAAAAAGAAAGAACAAGAAGAGTATATTTGGTCTGCGTATGAATTGACTTATCGAGGTGCTTTAGAAGAAATTTTAGAAAAAGCAAAGCAAATAGAAGAAATGCAGACAAAAGTAGTGCACAGTGAACGCCTGGAGAGTATTAAAAAGGAAATTCGAAATTTAAATACGGTAAATGTGCGTGCAATTGAAGAATATCAAATTTTAGAAGAACGCTATCAATTTTTACAAACACAAGTACAAGATTTAGAAGAAAGTAAACAGCAATTATTAGATATGATTGAAGAGCTAAACCAAGGGATGAAAAAACAATTCCGGAAAGGGTTTCAAGCTGTTTCTGAAGCATTTTTTCGAGTATTTCAAGAATTATTTGGAGGTGGACAAGCTTCTTTACAGTTAATCGGTGAAGATGTTTTGGAAGCGGGAGTAAAGATTTCTGCACAGCCTCCGGGAAAAAAATTGCAAAATATGATGCAATTATCAGGGGGGGAAAAGACCTTGACTGCAATTTCTTTGCTTTTTGCTATTCAACAGTTAAATCCTTCTCCTTTTTGTATACTAGATGAAATAGAAGCTTCTTTAGATGAAGCGAATGCAAAAAGATTTATTCAATATTTAGAAAAACTCAAAGAAAAAACACAATTTATTTTAATTACCCATAAGAGAATTAGTATGTCTGCAGCGGATTGTTTATATGGGATTACCATGCAGGAAAAGGGAGTATCTAGTCTGGTTTCAGTAGAATTAACGAAGAAAAATGATTTTTTGTAAGGAGGGTCAAATGGAAAGAGAAGATGAGCAAAAGGGACAGACTATGGAAGCAGAAGCAGAAGTAAAAGAAAAAAAAGGATTTTTTAGCCGGTTGGTTAAAGGTCTGCAAAAGACTAGTATGCAGATTGGTAGTGGAGTGGAATCCATTTTTCAAAGATTTAGCTCTCTTGATCAAGAATTTTATGAAGAAATTGAAGAAATCTTGGTTTTGGCAGACGTAGGCGTGCATACGAGTATGTCTATTGTAGAAGAGTTAAAGAAAAAAGTGAAAGAACAAAAAATTAAAAAACCAGATGAATGTAGAGAATTGCTCATGCAAAGCATGGTGCAACAAATGGATTTAGGAGAAAATTCTTATCTTTTTGAAGAAAAAACTTCTGTACTTTTGTTAGTGGGAGTAAATGGTGTAGGTAAAACAACTTCTACGGCAAAATTGGCAGCAAATTTAAAAGCACAAGGAAAAAAAGTTTTGCTGGCGGCAGCGGATACTTTTCGGGCAGCAGCTACAGAGCAACTTAGCGAATGGGCGAAGAAAACAGGAGTAGAATTGATTGCCCATCAAGAAGGTTCTGATCCTGCTGCAGTTATTTATGATGCGGTTTCTGCTGCAAAATCTAGAAAAACGGATGTGTTACTCTGTGATACGGCAGGTAGATTGCATAATAAAAAAAATCTTATGGAAGAATTAAAAAAAATTGACCGCATTATTCAAAAGGAATTTCCGAATGCCCATCAAGAAGTTTTTGTAGTAGTAGATGGAACAACAGGACAAAATGCTTTAGAACAAGTGCGGCAATTTCAAGAAGTAACCCAGCTAAGCGGTATTATTTTAACTAAATTGGATGGCACGGCAAAAGGGGGAGTTGCTGTAGCGATTCAAGCAGAGCTTGGTGTACCTGTTAAATATATTGGTATAGGTGAAAAAGCGGATGATTTACAAAAATTTAATGCCAAAGAATATGTACAGGCATTATTACAGAAAGTAGATTAGGGTGTGTTCACACGATCGCGAGGCATTATCTTTTGGTAGATTTTATACTGGCTTGTGTTTAGAGCTTGCCTAAGTATTTTACGTACTGGATAATATTGATATATTTTTTCTCCTATGGTGCCTGAATTCCTTAATATACCTTTCGTATTGTCTGGAAATTTTTTTGCAAGTGAAAAATCTGGATATTTCGGATCGTGTGAGCCCACTACTAAGAGATATTTTTTATCTTTTTATATCCTGCCGCTGGGTAGGAGTTGGGGGGAAGCCCCGCCTCTAAGCGACTCGAGCGCAGAGCAAGGCAGTGTATGCGGTGGGAGTATGTCACAAGGCTCAATAAAGAATATATACCGGTATAAAGACAAACAATGAATCAAAAATGTTTTGTAATTTTTTGAGAAAAATTTAAGTTAGTTCCATTAATGAAATAAAACTTTAATAAAAAAGTAATTTTTTTAATAGTGACATTTTAAAATATTTGATATATAGTGCTATATGATATTTATTCATTAAAAAAAGATAAATTATAGAAATACAAAAGAAAGTAAAATCGGTTATTTTTTACTAGAATTTTATATTTTATTTTACTTCATGTGTTTCGCTCTACATATAAAAAGACTCCTGGAAACTGACGAAATAAAATATAACTGATTTTGTCGAAATAAATGTTAAAAGGCAATATATCCTACATTATTTCTTGCTAGAAATGTTGGATAAAAGTAAGGAGTCTAGAACTATGATAAAAAAAGTGAATCATTTAACAGCAATGTTTGGAGCTGCAGCAGTACTTTCTTTGAGTACATCTATCCATGTCTTTGCTTTTGCTGGATGGGTGGAAAATAATGGTGATTGGTATTATACAGAAAATGGTGATGAAGTAAAAGATGCTTGGAAAACAGCAGCAAACGGACAACAGTATTATCTAGGAAATACAGGAAAAATGCTCCGTAGCACCTTAGTAGATGGCATGTATTACGTAGATTCTCATGGAATGCAAGTATCTGATCAATGGAGAAAGTTATCGGCAATATCTGGAAGTGTTGCGAAGAGATGGTTTTATTTTGGTAATGACGGCAAAATGGTTAAAGGAGAGAAAATCCTTACTATCCACGGAAAACAGTACAAATTTGATAAAGATGGACAAATGGTATATGGATGGGATGATGAGTACTACTATGGAACAGAAGATGAGGGAGCAAAAGTAAGTAAAGATTGGAGAAAAATTCCGGACGAAGAGGGAAGTGGAGATTTATTTTGGTTTTATTTTGGAGAAGATGGTAAGAAGTATACAGGTTATCGTCAAAACCGTAAAATTGCAAATAAACGCTATGCTTTCGATGAAGAGGGAAGAATGCTCTCTGGTTGGATATCAGTAGAATCTGGAAATACGGATAATCCAGAATCTTTTACAGGAGAAATTAGTGCTGCAGATTCTACAATACTTTATGCTGGAGTTAAAGATGACGGGGCAGTACGTACAAGTACTTGGCAAAAAGCCTATGCTCCATCAGATGAAGAACAAGATACACTTTTTTGGTATTATTTTCAAAGTACGAGTTATCCTGTGATTGGACAAGAAACAGCAGATACTCGTACCATTACGAACATCAACGGAAAATACTATGCGTTTAGTACTCGCGCAGAAATGCTAGATGGTTTACAAGTTTTAGACGGAAAGCAATATTACTTTGGTAAAGACGGGGTAATGAGAGTGGGTAAACAGACAGTCAGAAATGATGAGGACGAACTGCAAGAGATGTATTTTCAGTCAGACCAAAGCGTGGCAAAAGGAAAAGGGCGAGGCCTAACTGGTGCACAAAGCGGATGGTTGTATGTAGATGGTGAACGGATCAAAGCGACAGAGGACGAAAAATATGCAGTCGTAAATATTTCTGAAGTATTTACTGACAAATTATATTTAGTTAACAGTAAAGGGACCATACAAAAAAATAAAACCGTAAAAAATTCTTCAGGTTATTTATTGACTACTGATAAGGAAGGAAATGTCATCAAAATTGTTTTGGATGAAAAAAATGCCGTGCCAGTGTTTGATTATACGGGAGAAGGTTTTTCAGCTGAACTAAGAGAAGAAATGTTAAATCAACTTACAGGAATGGTAGAACAAATTGTAGAACATGACGTCTATCTTCCTCCTTCGAATCAAGTCAGCAAAGATGTGTCTTCTTTAAAAGTGAGCTTGGAAGAAGCGAAGAAAAAACTGGCTCAGGCACAGTCTTACTATGTGGATTATCCAGCTCGTATAGAACAATTGTATACAATCATTAATGAGCAATTAGCAGGTGCTTATGAAGCGAAAGTGAACGAACTGCTATTGATCATACAAGATACAGATGAACAAAGGATTGCTTTAGATTTGGCATACCAGACAGAACTAGATGAGTATTTAAGAATTGTAGAAAACTATAGAGAATTATTAGAGCAATTAGCCGAAGGTGAGGGAAAAAAAGGCTACGATAGTGCTATGGCTGCAAAAGAAGATACGGAAGCATTAAAAATTGAAGCAGACAAGCAAAAAAGAGAAGCAGAATTAGCATTGCAATATTTAGAAAAAGATTTACTTGAGGCAAAAAAGGAATTTGGTTCAGGAGATTATGATAAAAATTTCTTTAACACACAAAAGATTAATTTAAATGTTATTGATGAAAGCATTCAAACTATGCTGAATGATATTCATGTGGTGCAAAAATTAGCGGATGATGAAAGATGGAATACTACTCCGCAATTATATGAAAAAGAAATCAAGGACATTCTTAAACAAGCAACGGCAATTTTAGCAGAAGCGGAAGAATTGAATTCAGGAATTAGTGTAAATTTAGATAGTTTAGAAGATAAAGTAAATCAGAAAATCACCACTTTAGATGAAATGTTGGCAAAAGTTACAGAGTTTGCGCAAACCGGACTGACAGAGTGTGAGGAAGCTGTACAGTCTGCAAAATCGCTATTGGATCAAGTAAAAGTGAGTGTGGAAAATCTGGCTTATTGGGTAGAAAAAATAGAGCTATGATCAGAGAAACTCTGTAGTTGATTGCGGGGGCTTAAGCCAACCATAGAGAAAAAACTCTTGCAGATAAGATTAGTGATTGCGTCTTACTACGCTCTAAGCCTGTTCAGACTACCCAAAATACCCAGATTTTGCGTAGATTGATAAGGTGAAAGAGCAGCGGTGAGTGTGTAACTTTTGCACTTAGGTTTGCATTCTGTTTTTTTTTGAGTGCAAACCTAGGTGATCTTGACATTTTTTTTAATTTTAGTTATACTATAAGCTGTTTGGCGGAATAGCTCAGCTGGCTAGAGCATACGGTTCATACCCGTAGTGTCAGGGGTTCGACTCCCTTTTCCGCTAGGATTGGCGAAAAAACCTAACATTTATTTTGTAAATGTTAGGTTTTTTGCTTTTAGCAATTTAGATTTTTCTCATTTACAGAGATTTAATAGACTTGTAGGACAAATAAGCGCAAAAATTTCCTTGTTGATTAAGTTTAATTGGCTCTTAGGAACCTATTCAAGTAGTATTGTTTTTTCTGTAGTAGTATGAAAGCAAATTAACACGTGATAATATAGTAGAAAGGAGGAGTACGAATGAAAAAAGTAGTAATTATTGGAGCAGGAATTGCAGGGCTTTCTGCGGGCATATATGCACAAAAATCAGGCTTTGATGTGACGATTTGTGAGCAACATAGTATGTCAGGAGGTATGTGTACAAGCTGGAGACGAAAAGGCTATTTATTTGAGGGAACATTGCATTGGCTAACTGGTTCTAGTGAAAAGACAGGCTTATATAAAATTTGGAATGAAACAGGGGCTTTAAATCCTAAGGTCAAGATTCAGTTGAAAGATCCATTTCGCATGGTAGAAAGTGTACATGGTCCTTTATTTTTTTATCGAGATATTGAAAAAACAGTGAAACAGCTTCTTCCTTTATATCCTAAGGAAAAGAAGCATTTACTGCGCTTGATGCAAGATGTAAAAACCATCGCGAAATTAGAAACGCCAGCGGAAAATATTAAGCACTTGCGTATGAAAAACAAACCAAAAATCAAATGGAGTAAATGGCTGAAAATGACGCCGGCTTTTTTTCGTATCGTACAGTTAAGTAATCAAAGCTGTAAAGATTACTTAAAAGATTTTTCACCGGAATTAAAAAATTTGTTTAAAATTACGCCGGATAACTTTAATGCAGCAGCAATGTTTTTTACTTTTGGTACGATACATGCTGAAGATGCTGGGTATCCGGAGGGCGGATCTTTGCCGATGATTAAACGGATGGAAGAAACGTTTTTAGCTGCGGGAGGAAAACTTCACTTAAAGACCAAGGTGAAAAAAGTAAATATTCAACAAGGGAAAGTAAACGCTGTAGAAGGTGAAACAGAAGTTTTTCCAGCAGATGCAGTGGTAGTTACACAAGAAACAATCGCCGCTAACAAACAGCTTTTTGAACAGCCATTAACAGAAAAATGGATTCAAGAGATTTGTAGGAATACAAAACCTGCAGTTTGTACCTTCATTTGTATAGGAATTCGGGAAAAACTCGAATATCTTCCGGTATGGAATCCAAAAAAACCGCTTGAATATGCGAATCGAACACACGATACTTTAGATTTTAATCTTTTTTCAGATGAAGATGGTTTTGCTCCAAAAGGTTGTACTGCTCTTACAATGGAAATGCTAGGAGATACGTATAAATTTTGGAAAAAAGCAAAAAAGGAAGGGCGCTATGAGCAGGAGAAGGAAAACTTAGCACAGCAGATTTCGGATGCTTTTGAAGAAAAATTTCCAGGATATAAAGAAAAAATAGAAGTGATTGATATTGCTACACCTTTAACGTATGAGCGTTATACGAGTGCATATCATGGTTCATGGATGAGCGTATTTCGTGTGGGTGAGATACTCAAACGCTATCCGGGAGACGTAAGCAGTGTAAAAGGTTTGTACTTTGCTGGACACCGTATGACAAAGCCAGGAGGATTGCCGATTGCTTTGGTCAGCGGTAGAAAAGCAGCACAGTTGATTTGTAGACAGTTTGACCAAGAATTTTCAACTTGAGATAAAACCATTGGCACAAGGTGCAGAACTGCAAATTAGGTCATGTTCACCCTAGCTCAGACGCCTATCTTTTGCTAGATTTTTTTCTGGATCACGGGATAGTTTTTAGCTACACAGATATGTCTGAAAAAATTTTCTATAAAATGAAAACCTTACGAAATGAAAAACCTACGTAAAATATGGGTATTTAGGCTAGGATGAACGGATTTAGTTTTTATCAGTTCGAAATCATCAAAAAATCATCTAAAAATAGGGAGGAAGGACGACAACAGAAAGCAAAGGCCGCACCTGAAAAATTTTTGGAAGAGTGGAGGTGGAAAGGATAGATAAAAATGTAAAGTCGCCTTTGATCCGCTTTGCTGGATTTGAGGATGAATGGGAACGGCGAAGGCTTAAGGAAGGTGCGTCTGAAATTGGCGATGGACTACATGGAACACCGAAATATGACGATGTTGGAGATGTATTTTTCGTTAATGGAAACAACTTAGTCAACGGAAAAATAGTTATTACTCCAGAAACAAATAAGGTTACAACTGATGAACAATCTAAGGCAGATAAGACCCTTGATAAAAATACGATTTTGATATCAATAAATGGTACAATCGGAAATTTGGCTTGGTATAACAACGAAAAACTGATGCTAGGTAAAAGTATAGCCTTTATAAAAGTTGACGGATTTGATAAGAAATTTATCTACACATTTCTTCAGACAAGTGGAGTTAAAACTTACTATCTCAATAGTTTGACTGGTACAACAATCAAAAATTTAGGACTTAAAGCAATTAGGGAGACACCAATTAAAGTCCCTAAACTTCAAGAACAAACAAAAATCGGAAAATTTTTCAAGGAGATTGACCATCTCCTCACCATTCATCAAAGTGAGTATGACAAACTGGCGACGGTGAAAAAATCACTGTTACAAAAAATGTTCCCACAAGAGGGGGAAACCGTGCCGGAAATTCGCTTTGCGGGATATACTGTCGCATGGGAACAGCGACCAATTAACGACTTAGCTGATAGATACGATAATTTGCGTATTCCTATTAAAGAATCAAACCGTGTTTCTGGTCGCACTCCCTATTATGGATCGAACGGCATTCAGGATTATGTTGAGGGATATACTCATGATGGAGAGTTTATTTTGGTTGCCGAGGACGGGGCGAATGACCTCAAAAATTATCCCGTCCAGTATGTAAATGGGCGTGTTTGGGTTAATAATCACGCTCATGTCCTGCAATCTAAGACTCAAATTGCCGATAATAGATTTTTGATGTTTGCCATACAGCAGACGGATATTGAACCGTTTTTAGTTGGTGGCGGCAGGGCAAAGCTCAACGCTGATGCGATGATGAAGATTGTTTTGTGTATCCCCGAATTGGCTGAACAAAAGCCAATTGGTAAGCTGTTTCAGGAGTTGAATGCATTGCTCACCATTCATCAACGTGAGCTTTCCAAACTCCAAAAGATAAAGAAAGCGCTGCTACAAAAGATGTTTGTCTAAATTTTCTTCCTTAGTGTTAGTGAGATAGTGGGCAAGTGAGTTTTCCAAACTTGCGAAAAAGCAGGGAGTGTTTCTTAGTTATCTTGATCAGCAGCAGAAGTCACCCAACAATTTGTTTGGTGGTATTTGATCAAAGATTTTAAAGGATGGCTTATACATAGCTTTTGTATGTTAAGAAACAGAAAGTATACTCCGTTGATGATCGTTTTTAGAAAAACAAATAAAATGATGTAATTACTTACTAGATATCAATCAGTCATAGAAAACACAGAAGCTTTGTCTATATGTTTGATCAAGAGTTTCAAAGTAACGGTTCTAAGTGAAACAGGGCAGTTTATACCATGTTTGGAGATGTATTCTCAGAAACAGAGTGTATACTCCGGTGATGATTGTTTTAGAAAACAGATAAAATAGTGTAATTATTCGCTAGTTATATCAGTCAGTAATAGAAAACACAGAAGCTTTGTCTATATGTTTGATCAAGAGTTTCAAAGTAACGGTTCTAAGTGAAACAGGGCAGTTTACACCATGTTTAGAGATGTATTCTCAGAAACAGAGTGCATATTCCTTTGAGATTGTTTTTGGAAACAGAAAGAGAGGAAAAATGAATACAATTTTAGTTACGGGAGGATTGGGCTTTATTGGCTCACATACGGTTATTGATTTAGTGAAACAAGGATATTCTGTCATTATTGTAGATAATTTGAGCAATGCCAGCGCAAAAGTTTTACCGGTTTTAGAAGAATTAAGTCAAAAAAAGATTCCTTTTTATCCAGTTGATATTCGAGAAAAAAAAGAATTAGAAAAGATCTTTCAAGAGCATCAAATAGATGCTGTTATTCATTTTGCTGGTTTGAAGGCAGTAGGAGAATCTGTACAAAAACCTTTAAGTTATTACGACAACAATCTCATATCAACCATTACATTACTGGAAGTTATGGAAGAGTATTCGGTGAGAAAATTAGTATTTAGTTCTTCGGCTACGGTTTATGGAGAACCTGAAAAAATGCCTCTACTAGAAACAGATCTGACAGGGGCGACGAGTCCTTACGGTAGGACAAAATTATGGATTGAACAGATATTACAAGATCTTTGTGACGCAAATGATGCCTGGGATGTGGTGGCATTGCGTTATTTTAATCCTCTAGGTGCACATAAAAGCGGAGATTTGGGAGAAGACCCTAAAGGTATCCCCAATAATTTAGCTCCTTATATTACACAAGTTGGAGTAGGGAAGTTGGAAAAATTACATGTATTCGGGAATGATTACCCTACATCAGATGGTACTTGCGTACGAGATTATATCCATGTTTTGGATTTGGCGGCAGGACACCGGGCTGCAATTACTTATTTAGAAAAAGAGCATTGTCGGTATGAAATTTTTAATTTGGGCAGTGGCAGCGGTTTTAGTGTTTTAGAGATGATTAAAAGTTTTGAAAAAGCCATTGGAAAAGAAATTCCTTTTGTCGTAGACTCACGTAGAGCGGGAGATATTCCGGTTTCCTATGCGGATACTAAAAAAGCGGAAGATAAGTTAGGTTGGAAAGTACAAAAAACAATAGATGAGATGTGTGCCGATGCGTGGCGCTGGCAGAAAAAACATCCAGATGGTTTTGAACCTTGATTTTTTAGGGTACGTTCAAACTACCCGAAATGCCCAGATTTTGTGTAGATTTTCCATATTAGCAAGGAATTTTTTGCAGACAAGTATACGTATTTCAAGAAAATAAAGAACTGGTTTAGTATTTTTGAACGAGGAGAGTAGTTTTTCTAAGGCCTGTTTTCATCTCTCCGAACGAGGAGAATGTTGTAGATCGTTTTTCTTTTTCTCCTGTACGAAGAGGAAGACAGAAATACTAGTAGGGGCGGGCATTCTGCCACCCTTCAAATATCGGAAAAATAGACTAATATTCTCCCGTAAGTGAGATACGAAAATAGACTCTCACACAAAAGGTGTGTGGGGATACTAGACGTATTTTGGGAAATTTAGGAATTATAAAGGGAAAATATAGTAAAAATTATTTCATAAGTGAGAATTTAAATAGATTCTAAGGAGATCGTATAAATATGAATAGTCGTTTTGATCAAGTGATAGAACGTAAAAATACTTTGTCGCTTAAGTATGATTTTCACACAGAACGTAATAAAGCAGAGGATGTACTTCCTTTGTGGGTAGCGGATATGGATTTTCCTATTCCGGAACCGGTACAGAAAGCTTTGCAAGAGCGAGTAAAACATGGAATTTTTGGATACAGTGATGGCAAAGAGGATTATAATCAAAGTGTGATTCAGTGGTTTAGTAAGCGTTTTTCTTATCGCCCAGCTGAGGAGTCCTTAGTAAAAACTCCTGGTGTAGTCTACGCTCTGGCTATAGCGGTCAAAGCGTTTACGAAAGAAGGAGATAGCGTTTTGATTCAAAACCCCGTATATTATCCTTTTGCAGACGTGATTCAGCAAAATAATCGAAAATTGGTGACGAATCCTTTAATTCAAGAATATGGAAAATATCGGATGGATTTTGAAGATTTAGAAAGAAAAATTCAGAAGTATGCTATTCGCTTGATGTTTTTATGTAGCCCGCATAATCCTGTGGGGAGAGTATGGACAAAGGAGGAGTTGTTACACTTAGGTGAAATTTGCTTTCGGCATGGTTGTATCGTTGTTTCTGATGAAATTCATTGTGATTTTGTTTTTTCTTCACATGAGCATATTCCTTTTCCCTCCTTATCTAAAGAGTGGGAACAACAATCTATTTTATGCACAGCTCCTAGTAAAACATTTAATTTAGCAGGCTTACAAATTTCCAATATTTTCATTGCCAATCCGCAATTAAGAGAGCAGTTTATTCAAGAAAGTGAGAAAAATGGCTATAGCCAATGCAACATAATGGGATTAATTGCTTGTCAAACTGCTTATGAACAAGGGGAAGCGTGGTTAGAAGAGTTGAAAACTTATTTGCGAGGCAATATTTCTTATTTACAAGGCTTTATTCAACAATATTTGCCTAAAATAAGATATTTTCCACAAGAGGCTACATATTTGGCATGGCTAGATTGTTCTGCACTTTTTGATACACAAGAAGAATTAGAAAGCTTTATTGAAGAAAAAGCAAAGTTGTGGCTGGATAGTGGAACAATGTTTGGTGAAGAGGGAAAAGGTTTTATGCGCTTGAATTTGGCTTGTCCTAAAGTCATCTTGGAGCGGGCGATGGAGCAGCTGAGAAAGGCGTATGAAGAGTTGGAGTTTTAGACTGTTTTTTGAATAAAATGTATTTGTTAGATTTTAGAAGCAAATATGGTTTTTCTTTAGGATTGATTTTTGTTATATGTGTTTCGATTCTTATGGTGAGTTTATTAGCTAGTCTAGTTGAAGTCTTACGTAATCAATCTAAAATAAAGAAATCAAAGGAAATGGAAAAAAAAGATTTAGAGTCACTTAATAGATATTCAAGAACAATCATCTATGACTTGTTCCAAAAAGATAACCACATAATGAAGTTACCTCTTTATAATGAAGATGTTTGTTTTTTACGTGATAAGGGGATGATTGAAATATTTTTTATCAGGATTAGGATGCATTGATTCAATGTCAGACGTCAATGATAACCTTTTCCCATATATACTACAATCGTGGGTTATAGAACATCTTCGTAAAGACAACAAATTACGAAAAACTTTTGAACTCTCATATTAGGAATAAGAGCTATATGAAGATACTCAAAGGATCTTATATTGCAAAATACCATTTATTTTAAGGGTAATTCCCTTTTATGGATAAAAAATTAATACAAGAAATAAGGAGAAAGCGAGATGAACAAGCAACAATTAGCTTCAAAAATCTGGGAAAGCGCCAACAAAATGCGCTCCAAGATCGAAGCAAACGAATACAAGGACTACATTTTAGGTTTTATTTTTTATAAATATTTGTCTGATACTGAGGTCAAATTCTGCCGTGAAAATGGCTTTAGCGACGACGACATTAAAGCGCTTGATGAGGGCGACACAGATACGGTAATTTTCATTCAAAGAAACATCGGATATTTTATTGCCTACGACAACTTGTTTACTACTTGGATGCTTAAAGGGCGGGATTTTGACGTATCCAATGTTCGTGATGCGCTATCCGCATTCAGTCGCTTGATTAGCTCAACGCACAAAAAAGTGTTTGATCGTATTTTAGATACCTTACATACAGGGCTTTCTAAGCTCGGCGATAGTAGTGGCAGCCAAACGAAGGCGATATCGGATCTGATTTCACTCATCAAAGTTATCCCAATGGATGGCAAGCAGGACTATGACGTGTTGGGATTTATCTATGAGTATCTCATCAGCATGTTTGCCGCAAATGCGGGCAAAAAAGCGGGAGAGTTTTATACACCGCATGAGGTAGCTTTGTTGATGTCCGAAATCGTGGCTTTTCATCTCAAAGATCGTAAAACGATTGATATTTATGACCCGACAAGCGGCAGCGGTTCTTTATTGATTAATATCGGGCGCAGCATAAGCAGGTATATCGCAGATTCGGACAACATCAAATACTATGCGCAGGAAATCAAGGAAAACACCTATAACCTCACACGGATGAATTTGGTCATGCGTGGGATAAAACCCAATAATATTCTTACTCGCAATGGCGACACGCTGGAGGATGACTGGCCGTGCTCTGATGACAGTCCACTTTATGCAGACGCTGTAGTTTCCAATCCACCTTATTCGCAAGCCTGGGATCCGACTAGAAAAGACGGTGACCCACGTTATGCACAATTTGGACTAGCACCTAAAACAAAGGCTGACTTTGCCTTTTTGCTACATGATTTGTTTCATCTTAAACCTGACGGCATTATGACTATTGTTTTACCGCATGGTGTCTTATTTCGTGGTGGAGAAGAAGGCGGAATCCGCAAAAATTTGATTGAGAATAACCATATTGATGCGATTATAGGCTTGCCTGCTAACATTTTCTTTGGCACGGGTATTCCCACCATCATCATGGTGTTAAAACGTTTGCGAGATACGCAGGATGTTCTGATTATCGACGCTTCTAAGGGCTTTGCCAAAGTGGGTAAAAATAATCAGTTGCGTGCTTCTGACATCAAGAAAATTGCGGATACGGTTGCAGGTAGAGTCACTATTCCCAAGTTTTCTCGGTTGGTTAGCCGTGAAGAGATTCGTCAAAATGAGTATAATTTAAATATTCCGCGCTATGTTGACAGTTCCGAAGGTGCGGAAAGCTGGGACATTTTTGCTTCGATGTTTGGCGGCATTCCTGTAAGTGAGATTGACGAACTGGGCAACTATTGGGATGCATTTGTAAGTCTGAAACAGTCACTTTTTTCTAACGACGGCACACCTTATTGCAAACTTGCCACGAACGATATTGAAACCGCAATGAAAAACGACACTTCGGTACAGGGCTTTAAAGAACGCTATTCGGCGGCTTTTGGTGACTTTGCTGCTTTGTTAAAAACCAGGCTCATTGACGGTATGAGTTCTATTGATTTAGGCAAAGAAGAAACGCTTCTTGCTAATGAGATTTTTACCAGATTGTCTACTATTTCCTTGGTAGACCGCTACAGTGTGTATCAAGTGCTTGATGATGAATGGAGTAAAACTGCTGTTGATTTAGAAATTATCCAGACTGAGGGATTTGCTGCCACAAAAAAAGTTAACCCAAACATGGTACCCAAAAAGAAAAATGGGCAAGACGTAGAAGTGCAAGACGGTTATGTGGGGCATGTAATTCCGTTTGATTTGGTACAGTCTACGTTTCTCTCAACTGAAGCTACTGCGTTGCGTGTTAAAGAAGAACGACTTGCCGAAATCACCGCTATTTATGATGAAATTATTGATTCACTTTCGGAAGAAGATAAAGAGAGCGATGTGTTAAATGACAATAAAGATGCTTTTATCGCTGTAGCTGTACTCAAAAAAATCAAGGAAATTTTTGGTACACTTGCCAAAGCTAAGACTGCTGTTGGTGCGCTTGACGAAGAGGCTTTTGAGCGCAAGCTCGTTCAAGTTTCTGAGTTATTTGAGGAAGAAAAAATACTGAAAGCTGCTGTCAAAAAAGATGCTGTCGACTTACATATGAAGACGAAAGAGACCATCGAGGCACTGACTGATGCGCAAGCGCTGGAACTTTTGGAGCAAAAATGGATTTCTCCTCTGCTATCAGCACTTTGGGGTATTCCTGATGGTATTATCGCTGATTTGGTGACGAAGGTTCGGGCTTTGGCTGCGAAATACGCCACTACATATGCTGAGGTTGCCGCTGAAATTGCCGAAACAAAAAACACGCTTTCAACCCTCATTGATGGGCTTTGCGGAAATGAATACGATATGAAAGGGCTGAGAGAGTTACAGTCGTTGTTAACCGGTGTAAATCATGAGTAAACCAGCAATTCGCTTTGCTGGATTTAACGATGAATGGGAATGGCGGAAGTTCACTGACATTACTTATCTGGCAGGAGAAAAAAACCGAGAAAATCTCCCATTAGAGAGTTATTCAATCACCAATGAAAGTGGCTTTATTCCTCAAAACGAACAATTTGAGAACGGCGGTACTATGCGTGATGCGGATAAAACGATGTATTACATTGTCTCACCAAAGTCATTTGCCTATAACCCAGCAAGGATAAATGTTGGCTCCATCGGGTATCAGGATTTGGGCAGAAATGTAATTGTGAGTTCGCTTTATGAGGTTTTCAAGACGATTGCGGATGTTGATGACAGATTTCTCTGGCATTGGTTTAAGACGGACAGATTCCGCAAAATGATAGAGCAATATCAAGAGGGTGGCGTGCGGCTTTACTTCTATTATGACAAGCTGTGTAGGAATTCCATTGCCTTACCAAGTATAGCAGAGCAAGCCAGAATAGGCAGAGTATTTGATCGTATCGATCACCTCCTTAGCCTTCATCAACAGGAATATGATAAACTTGCGGTGGTGAAAAAATCACTATTACAAAAAATGTTTCCACGAGAGGGGGAAACCGTGCCGGAAATTCGCTTTGCGGGATTCACTGTCGCATGGGAACAGTGCAAGGCAATTGAGCTGTGCTCAATATCAACAGGAAAGAGTAATACGCAAGACAGAATTGATGTACCTTCTTCTGTTATCGAACAGAGTCCTAAGTGCCTATACCTATCTAATAAGGACTTATTAGATAAAGAGGCTGTTTTAACTGTATCAACAGAAAAAAGTAATGCACAAAGTAGAATTGATGGAGGAGAGTATCCATTTTATGTGCGTTCTCCTATTATTGAACGAAGTCATAAATACCTATATGACGAAGAGGCTGTTTTAACTGTTGGTGATGGTGTTGGAACTGGAAAAGTGTTTCATTATGTGAACGGAAAATATGACTTACATCAGCGTGTTTACAGGATGTTTGGCTTTAACTCTGGTGTTTCAGCGAAGTATTTTTACTATTATTTTTCAAGCCATTTTTATGAACGTGTCATGACAATGACAGCAAAAACTTCTGTCGATTCTGTAAGGCTTGATATGATTGCTGATATGAAAATTGTCTTCCCATCCGAGGATGAGCAGACTGATATTACAGCATTATTTGATCATCTCGACTACCTACTTACTATTCATCAACGTGAGCTTTCTAAGCTCCAAAAGATAAAGAAAGCGCTGCTACAAAAGATGTTTCCTGCTCATTCGTCAGGCAGGTCAAGGGAGGGTGATTAAAATGCCCAATCAAAAAATCTCCATTCGCTTTTTTGATGATACCGAAGTTCGGGCCGTTTGGGATGATGAACATGCCAAGTGGTGGTTTTCAGTACTGGATATAGTCGGCGTTCTGCGTGGAGAAACCGACTATGAGAAAAACAGAAATTATTGGAAATATATGAAAGCTAAGTTAAAACGTGAAAATAATCAAGTGGGTAGTGTGACTACCCAGTTCAAATTTTCCGCACCAGACGGCAAAAAACGGCTTGCAAATGTTCTTGATTATGACGGCATTATTGAACTTGCCAAGAATTTTCCAAGTAAAAAAGCAAATCGCTTTATCGAATGGTTTACTTTCAGCGACGAAACAATTGATGGTAAGAGCAAATCAAAGGCGTATGCGCTTTTCGATAGCTCCTTGCTTGATACACTGGAAGTCGGTACAGTCAAGGGATTACAGCAGATACACGGCTATTTATTTGGTGGTTTGTATGCTTTTGCGGGTCAAATTCGAACGCTGAATATCGCTAAGGGTGGTTTCAGATTTGCGCCCGTGGAGTTTTTAGTGAACACGCTGGAAAGCATTGAGGAGATGCCTGAAAATATCTTTGACGAAATCGCAGACAAATATGTGGAAATGAATGTCGCCCATCCCTTTATGGAGGGCAATGGCAGAAGCACACGCATTTGGCTGGATTTGATTTTAAAGAAGCGCTTGGCACTCTGCGTAGATTGGAGCAAGATTGATAAAAAGAGTTACCTTACTGCAATGGAAAAAAGTGTAACAAATCCTGTAGAGATTAAAAATTTGCTACAGTCAGCATTGACGGATAAAATCCATGACCGCGAGGTTTTTATGAAAGGTGTGGACTATTCGTATTATTACGAGCAAGAAGACGATATTTTGGAAGGATAAAGTTATGAGTTCATTTAATCGAGAAGCCGAATTTGAAGAAGCCTTGATCACGCTTTTGTTGTCTAAGGGCTGGGAGGAAGTACTTAAAAACAAAAGCGAGCAGGATTTAATTGATAACTGGGCGCAAATCCTCTTTGATAACAATCAGGACGTGGACAGGCTCAATCATCAACCACTCACAAAGACTGAAATGCAGCAGATCCTTGAGAAGATTATTTCGTATAGAACGCCACTGAAATTAAACGGCTTTATCAATGGCATGTCTGTTTCAATCAAGAGGGACAATCCGAAGGATACAATCCATTTTGGAAAAGAGGTTAGTCTTCATATTTATGACCGCCGCGAAATTGCCGCCGGAAAAAGTCGCTATCAGATTGTGCAGCAGCCAAAATTTCCAACAAAGGGTATTTTGAACGACCGCAGGGGCGATTTGATGCTGCTTATTAACGGTATGCCACTTTTTCATATTGAGTTGAAGAAGAGCGGTATTCCCGTGAGCCAAGCAACACACCAAATTGAAAAATATGCGCAAGCCGGAATTTTCAGTGGCTTGTTTTCTTTGGTGCAAATTTTCGTTGCGATGAATCCAGAAGAGATGCTCTACTTTGCAAACCCCGGTCCAGATGGCAAGTTTAACCCCGACTATTATTTCCATTGGGCTGATTTTGATAATGAACCGATAAATGATTGGAAAAATATTGCGTCTTACTTTTTGTCGATCCCCATGGCACATCAGATGATCGGTTTTTATACTGTACCGGACAAAAACGACGGGGTATTAAAGGTCATGCGTAGCTATCAATATTATGCTGCCAGCGCTATTTCTGACAAAGTGGCGAAAACAAGGTGGACGGAAAAAGACCATCTCTATGGCGGTTACATTTGGCATACCACCGGTAGCGGTAAGACTATGACCAGTTTCAAATCGGCACAGTTGATTGCAGGCAGCGGTGACGCTGATAAGGTAATTTTTTTGGTGGACAGAATTGAGCTTGGTATGCAAAGTTTGAGCGAATATAAAAACTTCAAGGAAGAAAAAGAGGCTGTGCAGGAGACAGAAGATACACATATGCTGATTACGAAACTACGCAGCTGTGACTCGGCAGATACACTGATTGTCACATCCATTCAAAAAATGAGCAAGATACGTGAAGATGGTGGTATGAACGCCACTGAGCTTGAAGACATAACCGCCAAGCGTATTGTGTTCATTGTGGATGAATGTCATCGCTCCGTTTTTGGCGATATGCTCAGTACTATCAAGAAGACCTTCCCCGACGCAATTTTCTTTGGCTTTACCGGTACGCCAATCCATGAAGAAAACGAACGGCGAGGGAATACTACGACTACGGTATTTGGTGATGAGCTACATCGTTATAGCATTGCTGATGGCATTCGGGATAAAAATGTGCTGGGCTTTGACCCCTATATGGTTTTGACTTACAAAGATAAGGAGTTGCGCGAAAAAATTGCTGTTGAACAAGCTAATGCCCAAACTGTAGCTGAAGCGGTCGCCGACCCAGCAAAATCCGCTGTCTATTACCGATTCATGGATTCTTCAAAGGTAAAAATGGCGGGTTTTTATGACGGCGTAAACAATTATGTAAAAGGTATTGAGGATTACGTATCAAAAGAGCAATATAACCGCACAGAGCATCGCAAGATGGTGGTGGAGGATATTCTTGAGGACTGGACTAGGTACAGCCATGGTAACAAGTTCCATGCCATTTTTGCGACATCTAGTATCCCCGAAGCGATTGCCTATTATCGTCTTTTTAAAGCGACGGACTCTACATTAAAGGTCACAGCGCTGTTTGATCCACATAGCTACAAAGAGGGCGGTAGTATCGACATCGACGATCCCGGCTTGGATATCGACGATACAGATAGCGATAGCAACATTGATGACCCCTATTATAGCGCATCTGCTAAGACAGAAGTGAGCCGTGAAACGTACAAGCAAGCTGGTCTTGTTGAAATTATGACCGACTACAAAGACCGTTATGGACCAAAATTTGATCTTGCGACACACGCCAAATTTAAAAAGGATATTGCTGCGCGGCTTGCACATAAAGAGGCACACAAGAACATAGAGCGAAGACCGGACGAGCAAATTGATTTGTTGATTGTTGTTGACCAAATGTTGACGGGATTTGATTCAAAATGGATCAACACGCTTTATCTAGATAAAATGCCAAAATACGAGAATATTATTCAGGCATTTTCTCGCACAAATCGCCTGTTTGGGCCCGACAAGCCTTTTGGTACGATTCGCTATTACCGTAAACCACACACGATGTCTCGCTATATTGCCGAGGCAGTAGAACTCTATTCCGGTAACAGACCGGTGGGCATGTTTGTTCAGAAATTGCCGGAAAATTTGAACTGCCTAAACGAGTTGTTTGCAGAGATTCAAAAAGTTTTCACAGATGCGAGCGTTCCTGATTTTGAAAAAAATCCGCAAGATAAAGCCTCTTGCGGCATGTTCGCAAAGCTCTGGGGGACGTTTAATAAACATCTTGAAGCTGCCAAAATTCAGGGATTTTACTGGGATCAATCAGAATACCCTAGTAATGAAAATGAAGAAATGCCAAAAATTAGCATCAAGATGGACTTTAACCAAACGACGTATTTGATTCTGGCACAGCGCTATAAAGAGCTGTTTAGCAGGAAAGAAGGTACAGATGGCGTCGAAGATATTCCCTTTGAAATTAATGGATATCTAACCGAAATCGACACAGGAAAGATTGATTCAGACTATATGAACTCACGCTTTGAGAAATATTTGCGTCTCGTGAATCTTCCTGAAACGACACAGGACTTACTTGCGGAAGCGCTAAATGACCTACACAAAACGTTTGCTACCCTGACGCAAGAAGAGCAGAAGTATGCGGATATCTTTTGTCACGAGATACAGCGCGGAGACGTGCGTCCGACTGCTGGTAAAACTTGTCGTGATTATATCACGGAATATCAGACAAACGCTAAAGCAGACAAAATACAAGAAGTAGCGGATGCTTTAGGGCTGCCTCTAAGCGCACTGTATGAAATGATGAACTTAAAGCTTACTGAGGAAAATTTGGATGATTATGGTCGCTTTAAAAAGTTAAAAGATGCGGTGGACACAGAAAAAGCAAAGGCATTTTTTGAGCAACGAAAAGGCGAGCAGCTTCCGCTGAAGGAAGTGACTATAGAGATTGATAACCGCTTGCGTAAATTTTTACTAGAAGGCGACTTTGATGTGAAGCAAGGCAGTGTATGATATAATCAACAAAAACGCTTATTATATCATGGAAGTTTACCACGTTCCCAAGTCGCTCTAATCACCATAGGTTCAAGAGCGACTAGGCACCTGATCGCTTCAGCTACAATCAGCAGTGGAGAAAAACTCCTGCTGATTCACACAATTTGATTAGGAAGATGATGTGCAAAGCACATTCAAATTGGCGCAACCATGATACAACATTTTCAGGAAGTATTTTACGGTGTGTTCACACTACCCAAAATGTCCAGGTTTTGAGTCGATTTTCCTTCTGCCCCGCAATGCAAATTTTTGTAGACAACTGTGTGTATTTCGAGAAAATGAAGAGCGGATTTCGTATTTCCAAGCGAGGTAAAATGTTGTGGATAGTCTTTCTCATACACGAAGAGGCGACCTGGAATACTGGAGGTATTTCAAGGAATTCAGGCACCGTATGAGGAAAATTAGACCAATATTCTCCCGTAAGTGTGATACGAAAACAGGCTCTCGTATACGAAGAGGTGAAGCAGGAATCCTGAAAGTATTTCAAGAAATAAGGCATCGTAGGAGGAACAATAGATCAACATTTCCTGTAAGTGAGATACTTAAATTAGGCTCTCGTGCACGAAGAGGCGACTCAGGAATACTGGAAGTATAAGGCACTGTAGGAGGAAAAATAGGCCAACCTTCTCCCGTAAGTGAGATACCAAACAGGCGATAAACGAGCCAAGGAACATTTTTCTGGCTTGTCCACTACTTTATTAAGGTGGGCTTTATTACCATCTACTTCATGAACATCAATTTACTTGTTCTTAGATTAAATTCGATAAAGAACGCATGACCAATGCCACATCTTGATTTTCGAGTTCGTGGATAATGTGGAGATACGTTTTTTGCGTAGTGGTCATACTTGCGTGTCCCAATCGTCGTGCAACGCTGGCGATGGACACGCCCGCAAAAAGCAAAAGGGATGCATGTGTATGCCTCAATCCATGAAGTGTAATGACAGGTACTTTTGCCTTGAGGCAATGGCGACGTAAAATGTCATTTACAGTGGAGTTAAATATCGCCCCACTGACAAAGATGGGTTTTTCAGGTGGCAGATGTTTCACGAGTTCTGCAAATTGGATGACAGTTTGCCAGTCGATTTGGATTTTCCGCACGGATGACTGGTTTTTGGTTGGTAGAAAGCCGCCATCACCTTTGTAGTCCCATGTTTTGCTGATGGATAGTGATTGGTGTGAAAAATCAAAGTCCTTTGGAGTCAGAGCTAAAGCCTCTGAAAAGCGCATACCGGTCTTGGCAAGCAGCAAGATGAACCAATCCCAGCTGATTTCAGGGTTAGAGTTTAAAACGGTTAGAAGCGTATGCAGTTCAAATTGGTTTAGGTACTTCGGTTTTTTCTCTTTTGGCGGCCTGCCTTTGATGATTGCCTTGCGAGTAGGATCGCGAGTGATTAAGCCTTCGTCAACGGCATCCATAATTGCCCCTTTTAGCTGATGATGGAAATCCATGGTTGTTTGCCGTTCATGATACTTTGCATAGTCATTTAACAGTTGTTGATAAGCCATTCGATTCATATCGTTTACGAGTAAATCCGGTACCAATTTCTTAATCCACGTCTGTGTCATCAGATATTTCTGCATGGTTACGTTGCGGATTGCACCCTCTTTGTAAATTTTAATCCAGCGGGCATAATATTGACTGAATAATTCAGTCTGACTTGTTGTTTGTGTTAGCATAGTTAAATCTCCTTGTTAGTTGTATTTTTATCTAAAAAAGCTCACGTTGATGAATAGTAAGTAGGCGGTCAAGGGAGGAGAATAGTTCGCCGATTTTTTTCTGCTCTTCGATATTTGGCGCTAAAAATGCGAAATTTCGTATCTTGCTTAAACTGAGAAATTTCTGTGTGCCACCGGCATTTTCTAGTTGAATGTAGCTATTGAAAATAGGTGATTTCAATAATTGAATCAAAAAATAATTCGACAGTAATCCACCATCTTTTATCAAAGCAACATTTTTTATGGCAAAGCCTACTACATCAAGCAATACAGGGTTTCCAATAGTCCCAATCATTCCAAAAAGAATGTCATCAACGTCAACTTTTGAACGTTTATTTATTGCTTCATAATCATCACTTGAAATCAAAGAAACATCTCGCAAATCTAAACCATTTTCAGACAGGTTTTTAGATGTTACAAGGGGAAATCCATCCTCATGATATTTGGGAGAATCATGTGTACCGTCTCTTACATCTTTGCATTCCCCCAACCTCCGCTGTTCCCATGCGACAGTATATCACTCAGGTAAAAAAAGGGACATGTATGAAGAAAAATCTATATTTTGAAGTATTTTCAAAAGATAAAGCTATATGACATAATTTTGTAACACTTGCTGGGGTGGAAAGCATGATACATATAACAAAGAAAAAAACGTTGAGTTTTGAAAGAGAGGCCTAATGATTGTGGAATCAAGCAAGTTGTATTTGTCAGTGAATCAGCATTAAATACTTTTAGTGTTTGAGTTTCAAGAGTGTTCAAGCATCTTGAAACTATTAGTATCTCACTTACGGAAAAATTTGTAGTCCACTTTTCTCCTACGGTGCTGAATTCCTTGAATTACGTCCGTATTTCTGCGTCACCTCTTCGTGTGAGAGAGCCTATTTCGTATCTCACTTACGGGAGAATGTTTGGTCTATTTTTCTTCCTACGGTGTCGAGATTCCTTGAAATACCTCCAGTATTCCTGCGTCACCTCTTCGTGTGAGAGAGCCTATTTCGTACCTCACTTACGGGAGAATGTTTGGTCTAGTTTTCTTCCTACGGTGTCGAGATTCCTTGAAATACCTCCAGTATTCCTGCGTCACCTCTTCGTGTAGGAAAAAAACTATACACAACATTTTCCGCGTTCGGAGATACGGAAATAGACTCTTAGAAAAACTATCCGGAAAGTTCTTCTCATTTGGAAATATTTAACATGGTATTAGAGAAAATTGGGTGCGATCTAAATATTAAAAATGGAGGTAGATGTATGGCAATACGAGGTAAGAACATTAACCTCTTTTTAATGGATGGAACGGTAAATGGTCGTATAAAATGTACTCTTGCAAATTGGACTGGAGTAGTATATAAGATTCCACGCACTGAGTTGGATAAATGCAAAGAACGTGATGACTTGAAGCGAAGTGGTGTCTATTTTCTGTTTGGTAGTTCTGACCAAACTGGGGAGAATGTTGTTTATATTGGGCAAGCGGGCGTACGAAAGAATGGCGAGGGTATTCTATTCCGTTTGCAAGAGCATAAACGCAATCCTGATAAAGATTATTGGACCGAAGCTGTTGTATTCACAACCTCGAACAACTTTTTTGGTCCCACTGAAATTAGTTACCTTGAAAATCGTTTTTGTACTTTGGCGACGGACGCAAAGCGTTATATCATCAAAAATAGTAATGATCCGGCATCTGGACACATCACTGAAGAAAAGGGAAGTGAACTCGAAGAGTTTATCGATTATGCTAAAATTATTATGGGAACATTGGGACATAAGGTATTCGAACCACTATTTCAACAGTCTACACCTTTAGATGCATCAGTAAACGTTGATCCTAATGAGCAGATTTTCTATATTAATCGAAGTGGAGCGAATGCAAAAAGCCGCTTGACAAATGAGGGATTTGTCGTACTTGCTGGTAGTATTATTCGTGGAGACGTTGTTCCGAGTTGTCCGGACTATGTAAAAGCTGTGCGTGAAGATAATAAAGAAAACATAGATAAGAACCATGTTCTTTTGAAAGATCTCTTATTCAAAACACCCTCTGGGGCATCCGCTTTTGTTCTGGGAGCCTCGACCAACGGCACTGTGGAATGGAAGACAAAAAACGGAAAGAGATTAAAGGATATCGAATCAGAGGATATAGATTTTTCCCTAGATAAGGTATCGGAAAAATAATGGAAGAGTGAAAAATTACACGTCATACGCCGATTTCAAACGAAACGCAAAAATCGCCGTATTTAGAGAATTTAAAGGAGAAGGAATAGAGAGACGTATGAGATATTTAAATCTATAAATTAGGAAAATGATATTCATGAAATGCATAAGAAATATAACAAGAAAGTTAAAACTGTAAATTAATATTTGACAGTCTCTAAGAATCTTATTATAATATTTGTAAAGTAAGTTGTCCAATCTTACTTTCAACAAATTTATTAAAAAGTTTTATTTGTTTGCAAAAAGACCCCCATTATTGGGGGTCTTTTATGTTAAAAATCACATGTTATACTTATGTTTTATAAAGATTTTTTGTTTTTCCAAAAATCTATTGATGACTTTGAATGATGGATACAAGCTAAGTGACATTAAGTTGAAATGATTTAAAATACTACCCAATTTCTTGTATCTCTGATAAAATAAAAAACAGCAAAGAGCTCTCTTGATCAAACAACAAAAGACTGTTTTAGTTTTTTTGTTCGAGAAGCAAGGTTTTTTGAGTCCTTTTAGTTAAAGTTAATATAGAGAAAGTAGGAGAATATATGGGAATTTTAGCTTTTGATATTGGTGGTAGTGCAGTAAAATACGGTGTATGGGAAGAGGATCACTTAGTTAAGCAAAATGCAGTAGCTCTTCCGAAAGATTGGACGAGCATGAAAGAAACATTTTACAAAATTTTTGAAGAATTAAACGAGAATAAACAAATTAGTGGCATCGCACTAAGCGCTCCCGGTCTGGTGGATGAAGCAACTGGGGAAATTCAGGGGGATAGTGCAGTTCCTTATATTCATCGTTTTCCTATACAAAAAGAGTTAGAAGAATACTTTGCTTTGCCGGTAACAATGGAAAATGATGCAAATTGTGCAGCATTGGCAGAGGTTTGGCAAGGTGCGGCTAAGGATGCACAGCACTGTATTTTTTTGGTCATTGGTACTGGTATTGGTGGAGCTATCGTAATCAACAGAGAATTGTTTAGAGGGAAGAATTTATTTTGCGGGGAATTTGGCTATATGTTTTTAAATGATTCGACATGTTTGAGTATATCAGGTAGTATGGTAAGAGCACTTGGGCAATACAATCAAACTATGGGAAAAAAGATTAAAGGAGAAGAATTATTTACATTGGCGGAGCAGGGGGATTTACTTGCTGAGGAAATTACTACACGTTTTTTTCGTGCTATAGCAATGGGGATTTTTAATTTATTAGTGAGTTTTGATCCAGGATTAGTAATTTTGGGCGGCGGTGTTTCTGCTAATCAAAAAGTTTTGGAAAACATTAAGCGACATGTAAACAGAATTTTAATAGAAAGAAATGTGACTACCATGGATTACCGAATTGAAGCTTGTCAATTTGGAAACGATGCTAACTTAATTGGAGCAGTTTATCATCATACATTAAAAAAAAGGTGATGACTTATGTTTTGAAATCTATTTAATCTTTCACTTGATTAGGATACTCTCGCTCTATTTTTCTTTCTACTGTACTGAGATTCCTTGAATTACCTGTAGTATTTTGAGGTGTGTGGACACAATTGCAAGGTGTCTATCTTTTGGTAGATTTTTTCAGGTTTGCGTTAGAGATTGTTTTTAGTATCTCACTCATAGGAGAATATTCAGTCTAGTTCCAAGATGCTTTTGAAATACCTCCGGTATTTTTTGTGTTACATCTTCATGTATGAGAAGCTGTTTTCAGTATCTTATTTACGGGGAATGTACAGTCTGGTTTTCCTTCTACAGTGTCGAGATTATTTTGAATACCTTCGGTATTCTTTGTGTTACCTTTTTATGTATGAAAAGCTGATTTTAGTATCTTACTCACAATAAAACGTTTGGTGTATTTTCCTTGTTCGAAGATATTGCGTAGATTCCTAGAAAAATGATCGTTAGCATTTTCTGCGCTCGGAAATACTTAAACAAGCTTAAAAAACAATAGGTCATATTATACTGATTTGGAGATGCTGAACGGACTCTTGAAAAACGATCGTTAACATTCTCTTCGTTTTTAGAGCTTCAAGATATGCTCAATGAACGAATAATTCTAAAGCAAGTCTTGCTAAAAAAGATAATAAAGAAGGTGAAATATTGATAAAAGAAAAATCTACGATGAAAGGAAAAATTGACTGGGCAGTCACGATCATTCCTTTATGTGTGATCGTGGTTTTAGGGATTTTCTTTGCTTTTATTCCGGAACAAAGCCAATGGGTATTGTCTTCCCTGCGTTCTTTTTTGGGAGATGAATTTGGTATTTATTATTTATTCTTGGGTGTTGCTTTTTTTCTTATTAGCTTATATTTAGCTTTTTCTCGTTATGGAAAGATCCGTTTAGGAAAAGGAGAAAAACCTTTATATCGTTCTTTTTCATGGGGAAGTATGATTTTTACGTCTACAATGGCAGCAGATATTTTATTTTATTCCTTGTGTGAATGGGCTTTATATGCAGGTGAGGAGCATGTGCAAGGATTGGATTCTTTGGATTTGTGGGCGGAGACCTTTTCTTTGTTTCATTGGGGTCCTATTGCTTGGAGTTTTTATATTGTGATGGCTGTTGCTTTTGGCTTCATGCTACATGTAAGCCGAAGAGGCAAACAAAAATTTTCAGAGGCCTGTCGTCCTGTTTTAGGGAAGCAAGTGGATTCAATCGGAGGGAAATGTATTGATTTAATCGCTGTTTTTTCTTTGCTAGCAGGTACAGCTACAACTTTTTCTTTGGCAACACCTTTGCTTTCGGAGGCCCTAGCGAAGGTGTTTTCTCTTCCAGTAGGTACAGGTTTGACCGTGTGTATATTACTGTTGACGGCTTTTGTGTATATTGCTATTGTTTGGACAGGCATGAAAGGCATAGAAAAATTAGCGAATTTTTGCTTAATCATGTTTTTTTCTTTATTATTTTATGTGTTTTTCTTAGGAGGAGAAACCCGTTATATTTTAGAAAATGGGTTTAGCGCATTAGGGAATATGGTACAAAACTTTATTCACTTATCTACGTGGATAGACCCCATGAGAAAGACCTCTTTTCCACAAAATTGGACGGTGTACTATTGGGCTTATTGGATGGTATGGTGTGTAGCAACTCCTTTTTTTATTGGGCAGATAAGCAAAGGAAGAACCATCAAAGAAACGGTTTTAGGTAGTTATGCATGGGGACTTGCGGGTACGTTTACCTCATTTATTGTATTAGGTAATTATGGCTTAGCGAAGCAAATGAAAGGGAGCATAGATGTAGTTGGCCAATTAGCAGGAGGGACTTCTATTTCAAAAGTGATTATGAGTATTTTTTCTACTTTGCCTTTACCTCAACTAGGATTGATCTTGTTAGTCATTTCTATGATTTCTTTTTATGCCACTACTTTTGATGCTTTAACGGTTGTGGTTTCTTCTTATTCCTATAAACTTCTAAAAGAAGATGAGATTCCGGATAAAAAGATTCGTGTATTTTGGGCCGTTTTATTTATTTTACTGCCACTTGCTTTGATTTTTTCGGAAAGTTCTTTGAAACAGCTGCAAAACCTTTCGATTATTGCTGCTTTTCCCATTGGCTTAATTATGATTTTGATTGTAGTAAGTTTTTTTAAGGAAGCAAAGAAGTATTTAACTTAATCAGGAGAAGTCGCCCATCCTCTATAGGTGGGTGATGAATGCCGTTCGGTATGAGGGTTACCGTTGGTAACTCGAAAACCGACATACGAGGCATATTGCCTGTTTATTTTATCTGACTAGGCGTGTTCAACTTATCTGAAATGCCCAGATTTTGCGTAGATTTTCGATTTTTCACTTCGCAAGGCAAATTTTGCAGACATGTGCGTATTTTAAGAAAATAAAGAGCTTGTTTAGTATTTTCACCGCAAGGAAAATATTGTGTATCATTTTTTAAAAGCCTATTTCAGTATCTCCGAACGAGAAGAATATTGTAGATAATTTTTTTCCTACACGAAAAAATGTGCAAGAATACGGGAAGTATTCCAAAGAATTCTGACACAGGAGTAGGGAAAACAGACCAATATTCTTCCGTGAGTGAGATACTTAAATAGGTTTTCTTACACGGAGAAGTGAGGCAGGAATACGGGAAGTATATCAAGAAATTCTTGACACAGTCAGAGGGGAAATAGTCCAACACTTGCCCATAAGTGAGATAGTGAAATAGGCTTTCTTATACGAAGAAGTGACGCAGGGATACGGGAAATGGTCCAACACTTGCCCATAAGTGAGATACTTAAATAGGTTTTCTTACACGGAGAAGTGAGGCAGGAATACGGGAAGTATATCAAGAAATTTTGACACAGTCAGAGGGGAAATAGTCCAACATTTGCCCATAAGTGAGATAGTGAAATAGGCTTTCTTACACGGAGAAGTGACACAGGAATACGGGAAGTATATCAAGAAATTCTTGACACAGTCAGAGGGGAAATAGTCCAACACTTGCCCATAAGTGAGATACTTAAATAGGTTTTCTTACACGAAGAAGTGACGCAGGAATACGGGAAGTATATCAAGAAATTCTTGACACAGTCAGAGGGGAAATAGTCCAATATTTGCCCATAAGTGAGATACTTAAATAGGTTTTCTTACACGAAGAAGTGAGGCAGGAATACGGGGAAGTATATCAAGAAATTCTTGACCCAGTCAGAGGGGAAATAGTCCAACATTTGCCCATAAGTGAGATAGTGAAATAGGCTTTCTTATACGAAGAAGTGACGCAGGGATACAAGAAGTATTTCAAGTAATATCAATATCTCAAGAGGGAAAATAAACCAAATATTCTTCCGCAAATGAGATACAAAAACAAGATCTAAATGCAGACCAGCACAAAATCTACAAAAGATAGACACCCTGCGCGCTCTGCGTTAGGGGAACACGTATTGTGTTAGGTATGTACAAAAATTATCTAGACAATAGTTCTAAACTTTGTTTCCTTTTACATATATTTTGCTAAAGCTTGTTTTTGATCAAGGCTTTTTAAGCCTTTACTTTAAAGTGTACATTCTATTTTTGGAATGTTCACTCTGTGGACACGTCTTAGCAGGAGGAAAGAATTGAAGAAAACGACTCAAGATTGGCTAGGAATTTTTGCTTTGTCTTTGCAAAAAGTGTTGGCGATATGTGAATTAGATTTTTCATTTTTGCAAGAAATTCGTTTGCGTATAGGGAAACCAGTTTTTCTTTGGTATAAAAATCAAGAGTACATTTTATCAAAGCAAGGAGGCTTTACCACAGATTTTGCTCAAGCTTATTTTTTGGACAAAGCAGAATTAACAGAAACGCTTTCTTATATCAGTAACTATTCTCTTTATGCTTTTGAAGAGGAAATCCGACAGGGTTTTTTAACCATTCAAGGGGGGCACAGGATAGGTCTGTCTGGTAAAACCGTTGTAGAAAATCGTTCTATACGTAATATGAAGGCAATTTTCAGTCTCAATGTTCGTTTTTCTCATCAAATTTTAGGTTGTGCAGATCGTTTACTGCCTTATCTTTATGACCGTAGACAAGGATTGTGTTCTCTTTTGATCATTTCGCCGCCTCGTTGCGGAAAAACTACTTTACTTCGGGATTTAATCCGTCAAGTTTCTAACGGAAATGTTGAACATAGTGGCAAAACAGTTGCTGTGGTAGATGAACGCTCGGAAATTGCGGCTTGCTATATGGGTTTGCCACAAAATGATGTGGGTATGCGTACAGATATTTTAGATGCTTGTCCGAAAGATAAGGGAATGATGATGATGATTCGCAGCATGTCACCGGAAGTTTTGGCAGTAGATGAGTTAGGGGGAGCAGAAGAAATTCAAGCAATCCATTATGCCTTGCATTGTGGTTGTAAATTATTTGCTACCGTGCATGGATATTCTTTGGAAGATGTTCAGAGTAAACCTGATTTTTCTCCGCTTGTACGTGCTTTGGTATTTCAGCGTTATATATGCTTGACACAGCAAACAGAAAGGAATACTTTTATGCATGTTTATGATGCGCAGGGAAAGGAAATGTCATGTTGGTAAAAATGCTGGGATCTGGCTTGGTTTTTTTTGCTTGCTTTATTTGGGGGATGAGATTACAAAATAATCTAAAATCCCGGATAAGCAATTTAAATGATTTAAAAAAAATCATGACTTTACTGCGTGGAGAAATCCTTTATCATCAAGCAGAATTAAGTGAAGCTTTATTCGCTGTTTCTTTTCGTTTAGCAGAACCTTATTCCGGATTTTGTAGGCAAATGGTTAAAAAGTTGGATGAAAAACAAAGTTATGCGTTTCATCCAATTTGGATAGATGAAACACAAAAATTATCTGAACAAATTGATTTAAAAAAACAAGATTTACAGGATTTACAGTCCATGGGAGAAAATTTAGGTTATTTAGATAAAGATATGCAGGAAAAACAATTTCAGCTTTATTTTGCACGTTTAGAAGAACAAATACAAGAGGGGAAAAAAGAATATCAAAAAAAAGGAAAGCTTTATCCTTCCTTAGGGGTAATGAGCGGTATTTTATTTGTGATTATTTTTCTTTGACCTACGATGAGAAAAGGGATACAATATCTATTTTTTGTCAATGAAGTTTTGTAGTCAAAAAACAGAAGGTAAACCTTAAGAATCTATTTTATCTTTCCTTTATTGTAAAAGATTCAATAGGTCTTAACACTAAAATCTTTAGGAGAGAACTTCATTTAGGGAGAGAAAAAGATGACGATTAATCTGATTTTTCGTATTGCCGCAGTAGGGATCTTGGTTTCTGTAATTTGCCAAATTTTAAAGCATAGTGGGCGGGAAGAGCACGCTTTTTTGACTAGTTTGGCAGGTTTAGTTTTGGTTTTGTTTTGGATTATTCCTTATATTTACGAACTGTTTGATACCATTAAGCGATTATTTGCGTTATAAAGATAGGTGAAAAAAATGTCAGTTCTTTCTATTGCTATATTAAGCATTGTTGTCGCTGTGTTGTCTATCCAATTTAAAAATATTCGAGCAGAATATAGTTTGTATTTAGCCATTGCGGGAGGTCTTTTGATTGCTTTTTATGCCTTATTGCGATTAAAAAGTGTATTAGAAGTCATTCATCAAATTGAAAGTTATATTAAAATTAATCAGGTTTATACTGTGATCTTGTTAAAAATCGTAGGCATTACCTATATCGCAGAGTTTGCTTCTGGCATTTGTAAAGATGCGGGTTATTCATCTATGGCTAATCAAATCGAAATTTTTTCTAAATTAACAATTTTAGGAATCAGTATGCCAATTATTGTAGCTTTGTTGGAAACTCTCAACCATTTTTTTGTTTAGTGGTCTAAGGTTTCCTCTTTAATGATAATCGAAATCATAGGGTAGTTTATTAATCGTTTGTAATCTCAAAATCACAGGGGAATTTATTCATCATCTGCAATCCAAACAAAAATCGTAGGGGCGGCATTCTGCTGCCTATTTGGCAAGATTGGGGACAACCCAATGAACAGATTTTGCATAATAACATCACAAGCAACGGATAACACAGGATATGTTTTTGGATGATATGAAAAATTTTTTGTCGATGTTTGAGAGGCGGCATCCTGCCGCCCCTACGGTTGTTTTAAATTATATTTAACACATTTGAAATGACAAATAGGTTATTTGAAGAATAGTGTTTTGGGTGATATTTTCATATGATATCGTGTGATTGATCGTCGCCCATACATTCGAGGAAAAGGCAGATTTCGTTATCTTTCAAAGAATTGTCAGATGGTAATATTATGGTCATGCTTGTGAAATTTTGTAATATAGATTATACTACTATTAAAAGTAAAGTAAGTGGGCTTTGACTAAAGGCAATTTGTCGTGCGATAAAACTGGGCGTAAACTTAGGTAGTGGTGTTTTAAGCATTTTTGCTGTTTTCAAGAGGAACTTTCACTTTGCTAATAAAAAACTAGAGGGAGAAAAAAATGTCATTGCGTTATAAAAAGTTGCTACCGACTCCAGAAGAGATTAAAGAACGATTTCCTCTGAGAGAAGATTTTGCGTTAAAGAAAAAGGAACGAGATCAAGAAATTAAAAATATTCTTTGTGGTCAAGATCAACGCTTACTATTAATTGTAGGTCCTTGTTCAGCAGATAACGAAGATTCCGTTTGTAAATATATCGAAAAATTAGCAGGTGTGCAAGAAAAAGTAAAAGAAAAAATTCTGTTTGTTCCTAGAATTTATACTAATAAACCTCGTACAACAGGAGAAGGGTATAAAGGTATGGTTCACCAGCCTGATCCAATGAAAGAACCAGATCTTAGCGAAGGTTTAGCAGCTATTCGCAGAATACATTTAAAGGCGTTTACTGAAACGGGCTTGAGTTGTGCGGATGAAATGCTTTATCCTGAAAATTGGCAATACCTATCTGATTTACTATCGTATGTGGCTGTAGGAGCTAGATCTGTAGAAAATCAGCAGCACCGTTTGGTAAGTAGTGGAGTGGATATCCCGGTAGGTATGAAAAATCCCACTGGAGGAGATTTTTCTGTTATGCTCAATTCTATTGTTGCTGCACAGTCACAACATGCGTTTATTTTTGGTCAATGGGAAGTAGAAACAGAAGGAAATCCTTTGGCCCACGCAATTTTAAGGGGCGCGGTTAATAAGCATGGACGTAACCTACCGAATTATCATTACGAAGATTTGCATCTGCTGTGTGCAATGTACGAAAAACGTAATTTAAAAAACCCGGCATGTATTGTAGATGTCAATCATTCTAATTCCAATAAGCAGTACAAAGAGCAAATCCGTATTGCCAAGGAAGTACTACATAGTAGGAAACATTCAGAGGAACTGAAAGGCTTTATTAAAGGTTTAATGATTGAAAGTTATTTAGTGGAAGGGACGCAAACTTTAGGGGAAAATAATATTTATGGAAAGTCCATTACAGATCCTTGTTTGGGATGGGAAGACTCAGAGAGATTATTTCTAGAAATTGCAGAGTTATAAAAAGGAAAAGCCTATCAATGTTAGTTGACAGGCTTTTCCTTTTTTTATTTTTATTGTAATGTATTCCCTCCACCATAGAGGTGGGGCTTTTTGCTTAAGATTCACAAGCGTGTCAGTATCTACTAAGCCCGCTGCGTGCCTCTCACGTTTTTAGGAATGCCTCCCACCATTTTAGAAGGTGGGAACTTCTTGGCAATGTAGGTTAAGTGATTTAGGGTTTTTCGCTTTAGCTATGTATAAAGAATTTTATGTTTATGCTTCTTTACCAGATTCTTTTGGAACTTTGATTAAATTTAATAAGGCACTGTAGTCTGTGCGGTAAACCAAAATGTAAAATACTGCGGACAATAAAATTCCACCAAATACATCCAAAATAGAATGTTGTTTTAAAAATACAGTTGAAGCGCAAATGGAAACCATAAGAATGAAAGAAGCGCGTTTGAGCCAAACTTTAGATTTTAATTTTGGGGAGTGGAGGATACTTAAATGAACACCTATGGAGTTAAATACGTGTATACTCGGAAAAACATTGGTAGGAGTGTCGGTAGTATGCAAAAGTGCAACTAAAGCAGAAAAAATATTTTTATTCGGATCAATAACAGGTCTTAAATTTGTACCATTTGGATAAAGCATACAAATCAACATTACAAAACTTTGACCAATATAGATAAACGCACAAAAACGGTAGAAGCTACTTTTTTCAAAAAAAGAAAAGTAAGTAAAACCAAAACCAACATAAACAAACCAAAGTAAATAAGGGACAATAAAATATTCAGAAAAAGGAATAAAGTCATCTAAAAAACTATGCATAAGGTGGTAATCCGTAATTGTTTTTTCTAAATGTAAAAACCAGAAAAGGTAAAATACACCATACAGCATAATGAGGTTGTGGCTATATTTTTTCCACAGTACTTTCATTCATGCATTCCTCCTTGATTAGTAAACTACTCACCACTTAAGCTACAAACTTTTAAAGTGGGAGAATTTCTTGGAAACAGAGCTTAGAAAACCTGTATTCATAGACTCAAATGCCGCTTATGCGAATATGTTTCGTCATACTGCTTTTAGAAGTGAGGGACTTTTTGTACTGGTTAAGTACAAAAACTATAGATAGGATTAAGAGCTTGTTCATATCTATTTCACTTACGATAAAATATCATGGTCTATTGTTTCTCCTACATTATTGAGATTTCTTGAAGGACTTTCAGTATTTTTGTGATCCTTTTTGTGTAAGTGAAAAAATATACATAAAATTTTATTTGTTTATCAATACCCCATAGGCTCTCATATTACAAACTATGTTGCTTTTATGAAATTATAGCATACCCCTTGCATGAAAACAAGAGAATACTCGGAAAAAGTTAGGATGAAATTAAGTAAAAAAGAAAAAATGAGGATGAAAATTAATTTTTATTTTGGATTGAGCTGATTTATTTTTGATCTTTAGGGAAAAATTTTATAATTATTCAGGAATTTTTTATATAACAAAAAGAAATATAAAAAAAATAAAATCCCCTATTTTTTACAAATTTTTCAAAAAAAAACTTTATAATTAAACAAGATTCTTTGATCAACTAGAAGGTTTTGGAGGTGAGGCTACGGTTTATACCGTATATTTAGATGTTTTATTTCTTGTAAATTTTCTGATGGATTTAGGAATTTTATGGTTAATGAAACGTATTTTACATGATCAGTCTGAGTACTTTCGGATTGCTTTGGCTGCACTTTTGGGTGCAGTGTGGCTGTGCGCCGTAGTTGTTTTTTCTTTTCCAAGACTTTTGGAGTGGATTTGTAGTTATGGCTTAGTTAGTGTGGCAATGGTTCTGATTGCCTTTCCTAGTACAAAACTCATGGAAATCTTGTATAGAGTAGTTTGTCTGTATTTTTTTAGTTTTTGTGTGGGAGGAATTAGTAATTTTTTATTCTATCATACAACAGTAGGGAAGTTAAGACAGTGGTTTGTTGTTGCTTTATTTTCGATCGGGATTAGTTATTGCTTGTTTTGGCTATGGGAACAAAGGAAAAAGAGCCAGCAAAATATTTATGAAGTAGAACTAATTTATGAGGGGAAAAGTTTTATGCTCAAAGCTTTATGTGATACGGGGAACGCCTTGCGTGAACCGATCAGTGGGCAGGTGGTCAGTATTTTAGAATATGGAGTTTGCAGTGAAGTCATTCAAAAAGTCACTTCTTTTCGTTATATTCCTTATCGGAGTGTAGGAAAAAATAATGGATTTTTAGTTGGTATTCAAATGCAAGAAATGATCATTTGGCAAAAAGAAAAAAAAACTTGCATTTTAAAACCAATGATTGGAATTTATCAAGGGGTACTGAGTAGGGACGGTCGCTATCAGATGCTATTGCATCCAAGTTTAGTAGAGGAAGAAAGGGGAGTTTGCGCATGATTATTCGCGCTTATATACCACGTTGTTTTCGATTTAAGATTATGCCTGCTATTCGAAATCTACTGCGGGTCAAAGAGGGGGAGATCCATTACATAGGCGGTGCGGACGTTTTACCTGCCCCATTAGATTCAGAACAAGAAGGTTTAGTTATTCGTCGTTTAGGAACAGAGAGGGATAAAGAGGCAAAATCTTTGTTGATTGAACATAATTTACGTTTGGTGGTTTATATTGCAAAGAAATTTGACAATACTAGTGTGGGAGTCGAAGATTTAATTTCTATTGGAACAATTGGATTAATTAAGGCGATTAATACATTTAATCCAGAAAAAAATATTAAGTTAGCTACGTATGCTTCTAGATGTATTGAAAATGAAATTTTAATGTATTTAAGAAGAAATAATAAAACAAAGATGGAGGTTTCTATTGATGAACCATTAAATGTAGACTGGGATGGAAATGAATTGCTTTTATCAGATATTTTGGGAACAGAAGAAGATGTCATTTATCGTGATTTAGAAGATGAAGTAGAAAGGGGTTTATTAACCCAAGCAATCAGTCATTTGAATGAACGGGAAAAGCAAATTGTTATGCTTCGTTTTGGTTTGAGTACACCGGACGGTATGGAGATGACACAAAAGGAAGTAGCAGATTTAATGGGTATTTCTCAGTCTTATATTTCACGTTTGGAAAAAAAGATTATCAAGCAGTTGAAAAAAGAAATCGTTCGCTTTGAATAGTGATGTTTTGTCTGTTGATTTAGGGAAATATCTGACGTGCAAAAAAAGTGATTGAGCAGCTCAAAAAAGGAAATTGTTTGCTTGAAATAGCGATGTTTTGTTTATTTATACAGTCTTTATACAGGAAATAATTGCTTTGCAAGAGGTGTATAAAAGCCCCTGAAATCGTGCATGATTTGAGTATCAAATGATAACAAGAAGATGCGGAGGTTTTCAGGTATGGCGATACACAAAGTAGAGATTTGTGGGGTGAATACTTCACAATTACCCTTACTGAAAAACGAAGAAAAAGAAGCATTATTTGAAAAAATTCTTGAAGGGGATAAGCAAGCGAGGGAGGATTATATTAAGGGTAATCTTAGGTTAGTTCTTAGTGTAATCCAACGTTTTTCAAATAGCAATGAAAATGTGGACGATTTATTTCAAATTGGGTGTATTGGACTCATCAAAGCCATTGATAATTTTGATGTCACTCAACAAGTTAAATTTTCCACCTATGCTGTTCCTATGATTTTGGGAGAAATCCGAAGATATTTAAGAGATTCTTCCAGTCCAATCCGCGTCAGTCGTTCTTTAAGAGATACTGCTTATAAAGCCATTTATGCAAAAGAAGGATTAATGAAGCGAAATTTAAAAGAGCCAACAATCCATGAAATTGCACAAGAAGTGGGAATCAGCAAAGAAGAAATCGCCTATGCCTTAGATGCGATCCAAAGTCCGTTAAGTCTGTATGAACCGGTATATTCAGATGGCGGAGACACTTTATACGTGATGGATCAAATTAAGGATAAAAAAAATAAAGAAGAAAATTGGGTAGAAGATATTTCTTTGGGGGAAGCCTTAAAGAGATTACCAGGTAGGGAAAAAGAAATTATTGAAATGCGTTTTTATGAGGGGAAAACACAGATGGAAGTGGCTAAAGAAATCGGTATTTCCCAAGCACAAGTATCTAGATTAGAAAAGAATGCCTTAAAAATGATGAAACATTATTTAGCTTAACTAATGAATCAATGAGATGTATTTTTAAAATAAAGTAAAAAGAGTAAAAGCACTTAAAGCCTTTTTTTCGCATACCTTAGTAGTAAACGGGTTGCGGGGTGAGGCAGTTGAAAACATTTCCTAAGCCTTTGTCTGCAAAAGAAGAGCGGGCATATCTTGCTCTCTATCAACAGGGCGATCAAGCGGCTAAGGATACTTTGATTGAACGAAATATGCGTTTAGTTGCCCATATTGCCAAAAAGTATCATTCTGCAGAACGGGATTTTGATGATTTGCTTTCTACAGGTATGGTTGGTTTAATCAAAGCGGTAAATACGTTTAACACAGATAAAGGAAGCAGATTGGCAACATATGCCGCTAAGTGTATAGATAATGAAATCCTGATGATGTTACGTTCGGAGCGTAAACACTCCAAGGATATTTCTTTATATGAACCTTTGGGTTTTGATGCGGAAGGAAAAGAAATCAGCTTTTTTGATGTGATGGAGGCCGATGAAAAGGAAATCCCTGACCGTATCGTTTTAATTCAAGACATTGCTAGATTAGATGAAGCTTTTCAATATCTGAAACCAAAAGAACAAACAGTCATTAAAATGCGTTATGGAATTCTAGGAAGCGGAGAATTTACGCAAAGAGAGATTGCAAATCAATTGAGTATGTCCCGTTCTTATGTTTCTAGGATTGAAAAGGCAGCTTTGGAAAAATTGCGTTTAGCGATGAAAGATTAAGAGAATATCGTTTGGGATATGGGCGTGCTTCCATATCCTTTTTTGAATACAGGATTTTTGATTCAAAGGTAACTGGCTAATTGCTGACCGTTTTTACTTGTTAAATAAGGTAGTAAGTGTTAAAATATAAAATTCAAGGAGATTTTATCAAGGGCAAAGTAAAGAACCTGTTTATGCGCTTGATCGGATAACAGATAGCCTTTGACGCAAAGTAATGTTAAATGATGAAAGTATGTTTGCAAAAACATTAGAACGCAATTTAATTAAAAAATATAGAAAAAGTATTTGGGTAAAATTCACTAGAGCAGTCAAAACATATGCTTTGATTCAAGAGCAAGATAAAATTATGGTTTGTATTTCCGGTGGAAAAGATTCTTTCTTATTAGCAAAATGCATACAGGAGTTGCAAAGGCATGGACAAATTGCTTTTACAGCAGAGTATGTGGTCATGGATCCAGGTTATCGGGAAGATAATCTAGCTTCGATTCAAAAAAATGCGAATCAAATGAATATTCCAATACGCTTTTTTTCTACAGAAATATTTGATATTGTGGCAGGGATAGAAGAATCCCCTTGTTATTTGTGTGCCCGAATGCGTAGAGGACATCTGTATGCAAAAGCACAGGAATTAGGCTGTAATAAAATTGCTTTAGGTCATCATTTTGATGATGTCGTGGAAACTATTTTAATGAATATGCTATATGGGGGGCAAATTAAAACCATGCTACCCAAATTACATAGCAAAAATTTCAAAGGAATGGAATTGATTCGTCCTTTATCTTTCATTAAGGAGGAAGATATTAAACATTTTTGGACTTTTCATGGATCGGAATTTTTACAGTGCGGCTGTCGTTTTACTGAATGTTCACCAGATGAACAAAAGATTTCCAAACGTAGGGAAATGAAAGAGTTAGTCAGTCATTTGCGAAAATTAAATCCTTTGATGGATCAGAATATTTTTCATAGTATGGAAAATATTCGCTTAGATACAGTGGTTGCCTATCACAAAAAAGGAGAATTCCATCATTTTTTAGATGAGTATGATCAGAGAGAGTAAGTGGTTGAGCTGATTGCACGGCATGAGAATAGTTTATTTGCCACATCTTTTGCAATATTTAATATCTACTTTTGAGGAATCTACACACTACCACGGGGCATCTATCTTTTGGTAGGTTTTGTGCTGGTCTGTGTTTAGCGCTTATTTTCGTTATTTTACTTACGGGAGAATGTCGGTCTATTTTCTGCTACCTTTTGATGTAAAATAAAATTAAGGAATTAAGAAAATTTTCACTGAATTAAGCTTCAGTTGATGAGAATTTATGTAAATTGACGTAGTGAAAAGTAAATCGTGTGAGCTCAGCTCATTGTACTATACGGTATTTAGAGAAAGGAGAATATAGTTTGAGTAAGAGCAAAGGAAAAAATAGCGAGTTATTTAAGCGGTTTTATCCGTATTTTCATCCTTATCGCAAAGACTTGCTGATTGATTTAGGTTGTGCTGCGGGTACAATTGTCTGTGAAATTGCTTTGCCGTTTATTATCCGTGCGCTAACCAGTGCAGGTATGGAAAATAGTATGACCTTGGAGTTAGTCGTACGTTTAGGCTTACTTTATGCTGTTTTGCGGATGGTGGAAATCTGTGCCGCATATTATATGAATGGACAAGGACATATCATGGGGGCAAAAATGGAGCGAGATATGAGAACAGCTGCTTTTTCCCATTTGACAAAATTATCTGAAAATTATTACCATAACAATAAAGTCGGACAAATTATGTCCAAAATTACAACCGATTTATTTGAGGTGACAGAATTTGCTCACCATTGCCCGGAAGAATTTTTTATTGCTGCATTGAAATCTGTTATTGCTTTTATTCTTTTGCTGAGAATTAATCTTTGGCTTACCGTCATTATTTTTCTTTTGTTACCCTTTATGGCAACAGCGGTTTCTTACTGCACTCGTTTTGTGAGAGCGGCTTTTCGAAAACAGGGAGAATTTATTGGAGAATTAAATGCAAAGCTAGAAGATACTTTATTGGGTGAAAAAGTGATGAAAGCTTTTACCAATGAAGAATTGGAAAAAGAGAAATTCGAGCAAGGAAATGTAGAGTTTTTATCTATTAAAAGATTTACGTACCGTTATCTTGCTGCTTTACAAGTGGTGAATCGTCTCTTTGAAGCGTTGATGTATTTAGTTGTCATTTTGGTAGGCGGAACTTTTGTTTATTTAGGTTATTTAAAGGCGGCTGATTTAGTTGCCTATGTACTGTTTATTAGTACTTTATTAGGAACAATTAGGCGAATTGCTGAATTTACGGAACAATTTCAAAAAGGAATGTCTGGGATAGAGCGTTTCTTTCAAATTTTAGATGCACCTATTGAAATTTTTGATGAAGAGGGCGCAAAAACCTTAGATAAAATTCAAGGTAGTATTGCTTTTGAACAAGTTAGCTTTTCTTATGAAGGAAGCTCACAGAAGGTTTTAGAGAACTTATCTTTTTCTGTAAAGGCAGGGGAAAAAATTGCTTTAGTAGGTTCTTCAGGGGCAGGAAAAACAACAATTTGTCATTTGATTCCTCGATTTTATGATCCAACTCAAGGCAAGATTTTGATTGATGGACAAGATATATTATCGATTCGTTTGTCTAGTTTGCGTAAACATATTGGTATTGTGCAGCAAGATGTGTATTTATTTGCTGGTACAGTCTATGAAAATATTTTATATGGAAATCCATCTGCTTCAAGAGAAGAAGTTGAGGAAGCGGCAAAATTAGCAGGTGCTCATACATTTATTTTGGGTTTATCTGAAGGATATGATAGCTATGTGGGGGAAAGGGGCGTCAAACTTTCAGGCGGACAAAAACAAAGAATTAGTATAGCACGGGTATTTTTAAAAAATCCTCCTATTTTGATTTTAGACGAGGCAACTTCTGCCTTGGATAATGAAAGTGAATATATTGTTTCTCAATCTTTAGAAAGATTGGCAAAAGGAAGAACAAGTATTACGATAGCCCATCGTTTAACCACGATACAGGATGCGGACCGTATTTTGGTATTGTCGGAAAACGGTATTGAAGAAGAGGGCACACATGACGAACTTATGCGTAAACAAGGAATGTATTATCAGTTTCAACACAGAGCTTGAATTACAGACTGAGAAAAAGACGGCTTAACGTTATTTTTCTCAGAACTGGGAAACAAGTAAGTAAGAAGTGGGAGCTTGAACCACCTTAGCGTTTGCATTTTATTTTGAGAAGGCAAACTCTGTTGACGCAATGAGGTAAAGATAAAGGCAACTCACCGTTTGTTAAGGAGAACAAATGAAAGAAGCAATTGAATTAATTGGTGTAGATGCAGGGTTTTTATATGAGACTTTTATTCAAAGTACAGATGATTATATCTATCTTGGAAATTTGCGTAAAAATCTTTATGTTGTTTCCGATAATATTTTACGAGATTTGGAAATTAATGAAAAGATAATGTCTGATATGTTTCTTCATTGGTTAAAAATCGTACATCCAGAAGATCAAGAAAAGTTTTGTTTGTCCATTGAGAGATTACTTCTTGGGACAGACAATCTACATAATTTGGAATATCGTTTATTAAATCGAAAAAAAGAATGGATATGGGTGCAATGCAGAGGGGTAATGCAAAGAGATGATCAAGGTTTACCTGTTTTTTTTTCTGGTATCATTACCCCTTTACAGACAAAAGGAAAAGTGAATTATTTAACAGGTATTTTTTCTCGTTCAGAATGTGAGAAGTATTTAAATTTTCTTTTTGAAAAAAAAAGAGGAACAGCAGGGGGAGCTTTACTTCTACTAGGATTAGATAATTTTTCACAGATTAATCATTTACATGGTCATCAAAAAGCTGATCAGATCTTACGTTGTTTTGCACAGGATGTGCAAAATTTATTGACTTATCAAGCAAAATTTTTTTATTATGATACAGATCGTTTTGCCATTGTGACAGAAGATGGAGGTAAAAAAGAAATTGATGCCATTTACAGCCGAGTTCATTACTATGCAAACCAATATCATGAAATAGGAGATTTTCGTTACTATTGCAGTGTATCTGGAGGAGTTGCATTTATCAATCAAGATGCAGAAGGTTTTTTGGATTTGATGAATTATGCCGTATACGCTCTGGAGTTTGCTAAACAAAAAGGGAAAAATCAAGTACAATGTTTTGTATCTTATTTGTTAAGGGATAAAGAAAAGGGAATAAAATTAGAGTCTGCCTTGCAAGAAGCAGTATTAAATGACTGCGAAGGGTTTTCTTTGGTTTTTCAGCCTCAAATCTTATTAAAACAAATGACCATTAAAGGGACGGAAGCATTGGTACGTTTTAACCATAAAGAATATGGAAATATTTTACCTGTAGAGTTTATTCCGATTTTAGAAAAAACAGGATTAATTCATCTTGTAGGTAAGTGGATTTTTGAAGAAGCTGTGAAAACTTGCAAAAGTTGGATTTCTTATTTTCCGGATTTCGTAATGAGTGTAAATATTTCTTATTTACAGTTTGCAGATCCTACACTCAGTGATTTTATTTTACAAACTTTAATGAAATACAATTTAGAGCCAAAACATATCGTTTTGGAACTAACAGAAAGCTGTTTGATTTCTAATTTAGAAATGTTAAACGATCAAATTACTTTCTTTCAGCAAATGGGTATTGAAGTGGCAATGGATGATTTTGGCTCAGGATATTCTAATTTAAGCTTATTAATGAATGCTTATTTGAATATTATCAAAGTTGATCGTATTTTAACGCAGGGAATGCGAAGCAATAAATTAACGTTAGCCTTAGTAGAAAAAATAGTAAAAATTTGCCATGAAGTAAATATTTGTGTTTGCATGGAGGGAGTGGAGGATATCGCAGAAATTGAAGTTCTCAAACAAATGGGTGTAGATATGATTCAAGGTTACTTGCTGTCTAAACCTTTAGGGAAAGAGGAATTTATTTATAAATTTTGTGATGTGTCTTATGTCAACCTTTGAGCGCTACGCTTGCTTCAACGCTTTAACATTTAGGATAAAAAGAAACGAGAAGAGAATTGCTTGATCAACTCTGTGACATATTCGACATTAAACTGTGATTATATGATTGCCTCAAAACATGGTATAAATGGAATCTTTTCGGTCATACTAGGAATAAGTATGAAAGGAGGATCCGAATGGACAAAGAACAAGAGCAAGCAAGTAATGGGGCAAGGGGGCGGCAGTCAGATGAGGAAGCTTCACAAAAAAATGAACAAATTAAAGAGTTTGGACAAGTTACTTTAGATGACAGTCGCACGAAAATTCATTTGCTATGTATTATCGGTGAAATTGAAGGTCATGAAAGTATGTCAGGTAGTTCAAAGACAACGAAATATGAGCATATTTTGCCAAAATTAGCAGAAATTGAAGATACGCAGGAAATAGAAGGAATGCTGATTCTGCTCAATACCGTAGGTGGAGATGTGGAAGCTGGATTAGCGATTTCAGAAATGATTGCTTCCTTAACAATACCTACGGTTTCTTTGGTTTTGGGAGGTAGTCATTCCATTGGTGTTCCCTTAGCAGTTTCTTCTAGTTATTCCTTTATTGTTCCAACAGGAACAATGCTAATTCATCCAGTAAGAATGAGTGGAACGATTATCGGTGTTACACAAACTTATGATTATTTCAAAAAAATTCAGGATAGAATTACTGGATTTGTGGTGAATCATGCAAAGATTTCCGAAAAACGTTTGGAAGAGTTAATGCTAGCAACGGGTATTCTAACCAAAGACGTAGGAACGATTTTAATTGGAGAAGAAACAGTTAAAGAAGGACTAATTAATGAAATTGGTGGCATTAAAGATGCTTTAAAAAAACTTCATGAGTTAATTGATGAGAGTAAGCAAAAGAAAAAAGATAAAAAGAAAAAGTAGTGTAGTTTGTAGTCCTTCCCTTTTGTTTTGGGGAAGGAAACGTAAGGGAGGGGAGAATTTGTGAGTGCTAATGCTGCGAGAAAGAAAAAAGAGCAAACAAAAAGAGTAGTACATTCAGAAGTAAAACGCAAAAGTAAGCCAACAATTCCGCCAAAAGAAGAATCATTTTTAGCTAAAAAAGAAATTTCAATTATTTTTTCTATATCCTGCTCATTTTTTCTTTTGTTAAGTAATTTAGGATTATTTGGTATATTGGGAGAATGGCTACGTTTTATGATGGCTGCATTGTTCGGTCCTATTGGATTCTTTTTTCCATTATATCTTTTTATATGTACTTGCTTTTATTTTTCTCATACAAATGCAAAGAAAGCCTATCATAAAATCATTTTAGCCAGTTGTGTGCTGTTGTTCTTTTGTGGAATTTATCAATTGATGGGGCAAGATTCTTCTATTCGCTATTCTTTTTTTCATTACCAGCAAGTGAAAGAGTCTGGCAACAATGTAGCAGGGATATTGGGTACGGTAATGCTAACGATTTGTCTTCCTATTTTTGGATGGTGGGGAAGCTTACTTGTTTTATTTATTTTATTAGTGGTGTCGCTTGTGTTATTGACGGAAAAATCTTTAGTGCACTACGTTAGTACCCGTAGTACGAAAGTTTATCATCAAGTGAAAAAAGACGTACATAATTATAAAGAAAAAGCACAAGTACGAAAAAAAGAAAGACAAGTTTACCGTAGAGATAGAGAGGTAAAGGGGATTTCTCATCTTTCAGAAAGGAAAAATATAGGACAAGATCAAACTAATTTTTCCACAATGTATCCTAAAATTCAATCTTCTTCCGCTTCTCCTAGCGATCGCTTAGGTGTTCATCATGTAGCTAAGAAATATAGGGATGTGAAGCCACCTAGGCCTATATTTTTCCAATTAGATCCAGAAAATACAGATGAGCAAGAAACTTATTCAAAATCAGAACAAATAGATTTTAGTAATCGCTTGGAAAACACTGAGCAGCAGGGGCAAAATAGGGTAGAAGATCTTTCCTATGAAACGATGTTTCCCGATACGAATTTAGCTCAAGGGGAAAATATTGATGTTGGGGAGAGTGAGCAGACAGAGCAAGGGGTGAACTTTTCTAAAGATGCTACAGATATGGAGACATTGCTAGAACAGGCTATATCGGAAATTCCTGTTCGTACATTAGATTCTGCTCTTTCTACGCAGGAGGAGATGGTACCTTTGCGTGCGGAGGAAATGTTAGAAAATGCTTCTGCTCCTGTTTCTATGACATGGGAAGAAGAGCTAGATCATTTTGAAGAGCTTTTAGAAGAAACTGATTTGCGTAGGGAAGAAAGAGAAACCTTTTATTTTACCAATAATAGCCCGACGATTACTGTTTCTCCTCCTCCTATTTTTCAACGAGAAAGAAAAGAAGAAAGTAGTTTAAAAGAAGGAGAAATCCGCTTTGCAAAAACGAGTAGTTTAGAAAATAAGGACTCAGTGGCAGATGAGGAAGATAATCGTTTTTTTACCTCTACACATGAATTGGAAGAATTAGTTTTATCTTCTTTTTCATCTATAGAAGATATGCAAGAGGAAGCGCTGATCAAGAAAGAACAAAGTACTTTGCAACAAGAGGAATTGTCTGGTACAAAAAAACAGGGAATAAAAGAAACAGAACCAACACAAAAGAAACTTTCTGGGTTTTTATCTCCAAAAAAAGAATATCATTTTCCTAATATAAATTTATTAAAAGAATCAAAAAAGAAAAATTTTGGAATGACAGATATTCAATTGCGAGAAATTGCGAGAAAATTACAAAAAACTTTACAAAGCTTTGGCGTAGGAGTACGAGTTACTGAAATTAGCTGTGGACCTTCTGTTACACGCTATGAACTGCAACCAGAGCAAGGTGTGAAAGTGAGCAGAATTGTTTCTTTGGCAGATGATATCAAGCTAAATTTGGCAGCTACAGATATTCGTATTGAAGCACCTATTCCTGGAAAGTCTGCGGTGGGGATAGAAGTACCAAATAAAGAAAATCAGCTTGTCCGTTTTCGAGATTTACTCGAATCTTTAGACTATCAAAAACATAAGTCACCGCTTGCTTTTGCAGTAGGAAAAGATATTGCGGGACAGATTATCGTAGCGGATATTGCAAAAATGCCTCATTTACTCATTGCAGGAGCTACGGGTTCAGGTAAATCTGTCTGCATTAATACGCTCATTATGAGCATTTTATATAAAGCAAAACCGGATGAAGTGAAATTGATTATGATTGATCCAAAAGTAGTGGAACTGAGCGTGTATAATGGTATTCCGCATTTGCTTATTCCGGTGGTTACTGATCCGAAAAAAGCTTCGGGTGCTTTGCATTGGGCAGTAGCTGAGATGAGCAGCCGTTACCAAAAATTTGCTGAAGCTCAGGTAAGGGATTTAAAAGGGTATAATGCTTTTTGTCAGAAAGAAAAGCGACAGGAAGAGATTTTACCGCAAATTGTAATTATTGTAGACGAATTAGCAGATTTGATGATGGTCGCTCCTGGAGAAGTAGAAGATGCGATTTGCCGTCTTGCTCAATTAGCTAGAGCGGCGGGGATACATTTGGTTATTGCTACGCAACGACCATCAGTAAATGTCATTACCGGCTTGATTAAGGCGAATATACCTTCACGTATTGCTTTTGCTGTGTCTTCGGGTGTGGATTCCCGCACCATTATTGATATGCACGGAGCAGAAAAACTGTTAGGTAAAGGTGATATGCTCTTTTATCCATCCGGTTACCAAAAACCGCAAAGGGTGCAGGGCGCTTTTGTTTCAGATACAGAAGTGAATAAAATAGTAGATTTTCTAAAGTCTCAGGAAGAATCTCCTATTTTTGATGAATCTCTGGAAGAAAAATTGGCACAAATGGAACAAAATACAGAAGAGGAAGATGTACAAGATAGAGATAGTTATTTTTTGGATGCTGGACGTCTAATTTTAGAACGAGATAAGGCTTCTATTGGGATGTTGCAGCGTAATTTCAAGATAGGTTTTAATCGTGCGGCAAGAATTATGGATCAACTCGCAAGAGAAGGTGTGGTAGGTGAGGAAGAAGGCAGTAAGCCAAGAAAAATTTTACTCAATAGGGAAGAATTTAGTCGACGTTTTGAAGCCTAATCGCCTAATCGGGGAAGGAATTTAAATTAAGATGAAAAAAATCACAGTGAAACGTACAAGGATCAATGGAGAAGTACAAAAAGAATTGAGTCAGATTCTAGGAAATCTAAAAGATCCTCGTATACATAAGATGACTACAGTTACTGCGGTGGAAGTTACGAAAGATTTACATTATGGGAAAATTTATATTAGTGTACTGGCAAACGAAGATGAGCAAAAACAAACGATACAAGGTTTAAATCAAGCTTCTGCCTATATTCGCCGGGAATTGGCGCAATCTCTAAATTTGCGGAATACACCAGAATTGACTTTTGTTTTGGATCAATCGATAGAATATGGGGTAAATATGCTAAAAAAAATTCAGGAAGTCAATGCAGATCTTACGTGATTGCGAGAGAAATGTAACATAGAATCTAGAAGAGAGTAAATTCTGATGAAAAAATAGAAATGGGCGATAGCTAAACTCTGTCGTCCATTTTGTTTATAAAGGGTATTCAGTTTGCTTTTACTTGGCTGCAATATGGATACAGACTTGATGTTGCTTTTCGTGCAGGGTAAAATATAAAAAATTAGACAATACTTTTTGAAGTATAAAATTCCAGTGACTATCTAGGATAGGAGAAGCAAATTTTGTGTACAGATAAGAAAAAAATAGATGCCGTTTGGAGTAAAAGATGAGAGAAGTACAATTTTATGATTTAGAAAAAATAGAAGAAAGTTTCTTATCTTTTGCCGTTATATGTGCACAATACCAACATCAATGGATATTGTGCAAAAATGCAGAAAAATCTACTTACGAATTTCCCGGAGGATGTAGAGAAGTAGATGAGAGTATAATGGATACAGCAAATAGAGAGCTGTATGAAGAAACAGGTGCGATAGATTTTACATTAACTCCCATTGGTGTATTTTCTGTTCAAAAGAATGAATTACAAGGGAGTTCAAAACTAAAATATGGAATCTTTTTTTATGGAAAAGTAGATAAAATAGGAGAGTTGCCAGATTATGAAATAAAAGAGATTTGTTTCAGGGATGATTTCCCTATAGAATGGACATACCCTAATATACAAGCGATATTAATTGATCAATTGAATTTATTTCTCAAAAAAAGCCGTCTCAAAATAGAGGATGAAAAAAACTAGTTGTATAGACCAAAAAATAAGTGGAATCAGCAGTTAAAGCTTCTGTAAAAATCATGCCTCAACTTATTTTAATAATTAAGGTCACGATTACGCAATAATCATGACCTTTTGTTTTTTTATTTAATTTTCGGTCTTATTTTGCTTTTTATTCAAAGCATTTTGAATCAATGTAACATTGTTTTTCAGTCGATCGTCGTCAGGCACAAAAGTCAAAGCTTGTTTTGCGGCTTCTAATGACCGTTCAAGCATACCTAAATGATAGCAAGCAATGCCTAGCAAGTCGTGTGGGGTTTCATTCCAAACGTGACCAGCATTGACATAAGTCATTGATTTGTCTGTAATTTGCAAAGCTTTATCGCACATGAAAAAAGTGGTAGTCCAGTCATTTTGTTTATAGGCGACATTAGCACAATCCACATAAGATTCACGCATGTGAGGACATTCAGCGATAGCACGATGAAACCAATTGTAGGACTCTCGAATGTTGTTTAACTGTGCATAAGAACCTGCAATATACCGCATGGATGCGGAACGTTCCTCATGCCATGTGGCACCAGGTAAAGTAAGATAAGTTTTGCTCATTTCAATACATTCTTGCCATCTACGTTTGTAAAAGTATTCACGACCTAGATAATATTTCATACGGACGTTGTCCGGTTCAGTTTCGACTGCATATTCCAATAAATCCAAATAGGCACTGCGGGATTTTGCTGGGTCGGGGTAGTGGTTTAGTGTGAGACCCTTAATATAAACTCGATTTTCTGGACCAGTACCGGTAAATTTTAAATATTCATGAACGGGGCAGACCCATGTATAGTCTTGTTTTTTATGTATTTTAAAATACGTAAATTGAGTGTGAGGAGTCCCGTCAGGATTTAAACGCCAATTATAGAGATAATTTCCCATATGCATTTGTGGAGTCCACTGTTCTTCTAAAGCAGCTCGCCAACCAGGTAAAAGGACTTCGTCTAAATCAGTACAAACAGCAATATCTACGTCATTGGGTACATGCGACAAAGAAATATTGCGTGCTACGTCAAAACGCCAAGGTTTGACTTTTGCACGATGGACAATCACTCCGCGTTTCTTTAATTTTTTAATGGTTTTATCTGTAGAACCAGTGTCTGTTACGACAATCATATCTGCTTCTTTCATAGAATCTACCCATTTATCTACAAATTTCTCTTCGTTTTTTGTAATTGCATATACGCATACACGGTATTTGCCCATTGTTTTACCTCCATTTTCTTCCGTAAGATTCATCAAGGAGCGTATTTTCGAATTAAGTTTGTTTTGATAGTATGTACAGTTGTATTAAAATTAATCAAAAAGGTAGAAAATCGTTTATCTGTTGATTACGTACTAACTTTGTTCGCATTCGCCCTCAGGGTGAAAAAACGACTAAGCTTTCTTTATTTTATTCTTCATCGTGCTCGTCATCCCATTCATGGAAAGTTTCAGTATCTAAACGTTCTTCATAAACGTCGGATGCAATTTCATATTCTTCGTCATCTTGAATATTTTCTAAATTAGGTTCTCCCTTTTCTGTAGTTACATAACGATATAGATAAACTTCTGCTTCTTCATTATCTAATTCATCTTCAGGAACTACAGCAACATATTCATGGCTTCCAGCTGCAAAATGGTCGATAACGATGCAATCTAATTCGCTATCATCTTCTAAGGTTAGCGTTACTTTCGTTTCTTCTAATGTTAAATCTTCATGTTTTGGTGATTCCATATTATACCTCATATCTTTTTTATAAATAGACTCTATTAAGCTAGTCTATTTAGTGGGTAGCGTTACACATTAAACCGGAAAAGAATTACATCGCCGTCTTGTACAATATATTCTTTTCCTTCGACCCGTACTAATCCTTTTTCTTTGGCAAGAGCATAGCTTCCGGCATTTAGTAAGTCCTGATAATCTACCACTTCTGCACGAATAAAACCCCGTTCAAAATCACTGTGAATCTTTCCGGCTGCTGCTGGGGCTTTGCTGCCTGCTGTAATCGTCCAAGCTTTGCATTCTTGTTCACCAGCAGTTAAGTAGCTAATTAAACCTAATAAACGATAACCGGCGTGGATAAGTTGGTCTAAACCGGATTCTTTAATTCCTGCTTCTTCAAAAAAAGCTTGTTTTTCTTCTTCATTAAGCGGAGATTCATCAGAATCAATTTCCGCAATTTCTTGTTCAATTTGAGCGCAGATAACAAATACTTCAGCTTTTTCCTTTTGAGCAATTTTATGAACAGATTGTACGTGTGGATTGGATGAGCCATTATCTTTTAAATCCATTGCTTCTACGTTTGCAGCATAAATGACTGGTTTGTTGCTGAGTAAAGCAAGGGAATCTAAAATTTCTTTTCCAATTTCTTCGTCTTTTTCTGGTATAGCAAAAGAGGAGGCAAGCTGACCATCTTCTAAATGTTGCTTTAGTGCTTCTAAAATAGGCATTTGTTTGGCTAGAAGCTTATCGTTTTTTGCGCCTTTGTTTGTTCGGGCAATTTTACGCTCTAAAATTTCTAAATCTGACAAAATAAGCTCAAGCTGAATGGTCTCAATATCTCTTTGTGGATTTACCGAAGCATCTACATGGACAATATTATCATCGTCAAAACAGCGAACTACATGGACAATGGCATCTACTTCACGGATATGGGATAAAAATTGATTGCCTAAGCCCTCTCCTTTAGACGCTCCTTTGACTAAACCAGCAATATCTACAAATTCAATTACCGCAGGAATACTTTTTTTACTGTGATAAAATTCAGTTAATTGTGATAATCTATGATCAGGGACATTTACAACACCAATATTCGGATTAATTGTGCAAAAGGGATAATTTGCTGATTCTGCGCCTGCTTTGGTCAGTGCGTTAAATAAAGTACTTTTCCCTACGTTGGGTAAGCCTACGATACCAAGTTTCATGCAATCAATCCTTTCTCTTTTTAGAACCTGTAAAAGCCTTCACTTATCATAGAATGAAAAGGCTATTATACAAGTAAGGTAAGTAGTATTTTTTCATCTAAAAAAACTTAAATTGTCTGTCTGCCTTTGCTTCTTGACTCGATTGGCTAAGCAATGGGAGTGTATTCCTAAAAACAGAATAAAAATTTCAGACACAGGGTTTTACTTTGCCTTTGATAAGCTAAAAATTAGTGTAACATAAATTTGTTTATAGTCAAGTTTTTTATCAAAAAGGCTTCAAGGGTAAGCAAAATCTAGGGGCAATCCCCCCAAATTTGAATCTAAAATCGTAGGAGTGACATTCTGTCGCTCGTTGGCATGATGAACCATGACAACCCAATAATTATCGTGTGGTATGCTCATATTACAATCAACAAATCATGTGGGGTATATTTTTGAGCATATGTGAATTTCTACTGGTATAACCTGATAATCATGATTTGGTATAATCACATCATAATCAATAGATAATGGATAATGCGGGGTATGTTTTGGTCATATGCGAATTTCTGTTTTATCGAGGTTTTTTGGGCGGCAGAATGCCGCCCCTACGTTACGTTGTTTTTGGCCATAAACTTAAGAAGAGATTTTATAGGCTATTGGATTAACATCTTGCTCTTTTGTTCGGCTTAGATTACAATAAGTCAACGAGTTTACATTAGGGTGTATTGACCCAATCGCTTGATGTCCATCTTGTGGTGTATTTTCCTCTGGTCTGTGTTAGAGCTTGTTTTTAGTAACTTACTTACGGGAGAAGATTAGGTCTATTTTTTCTCTTACGGTGTCGAGACTTTTTAACATACATCTAGTATTCCTGTGTGATCTCTTTGTGTAGGAGAAACACGATAAACGAACTTTTCGTCATTTGAAAATACTAAACAAGCTTTTAAATTTTCTTGTAAGATACGCGTATATCTACGAAAAATTGCTTTGCAGGGTGAAAAATCCACTCAAAATCTGGACATTTTGGCTAGTGTTCATATCTCTAATAAAAGATATAGGAAGTAAGCTCATTTTTAAAAATTAATAGATTAGGGGGGTGTAGATAAGTATTGTATACAAATTTTTCTGTTCGTTTTATCCATCTTGGTATAAAAATACAAAATTTACCAAGAACGATTCATTTTTTTGGCTTTCCCATTGCAATTTATGGTATAATTATTGGCTTGAGTATGTTAACCGCAATTTTGGTAGCAGAATGGAATGCTAAACGAGTAGGGGATGCACCTGAAATTTACACAGATGCTGCAGTATATGGTCTTATTTTTGGCGTGATTGGTGCTCGCTTGTACTATGTTATTTTTTCATGGGATTATTATAAACAGGATTTAATACAAATTTTCAATCTTAGGGCAGGTGGTTTGGCTATTTATGGAGGAATTATTTTCGGATTGCTTGCCATTTATGTTTATAGTCGAGTGAAAAAACTATCTTTTTTTAGAATGGTAGATACTGTTTGTATAGGGATAGTCAGTGGACAGATACTAGGCAGATGGGGGAATTTTTTTAACTGCGAAGCGTTCGGAGATTATACAGATGGTCTTTTTGCTATGCAAATACGGAAAGATTTAGTTGAACCATCAGTGATCAGTACAAATTTACAAAATAATATTAAATTAGTGGAAGGAATAGAATATATTCAAGTACATCCTACTTTTTTATATGAATCCTTATGGAATATCGGAGTATTTTGTTTTTTGGTTTGGTATACCAAGCGTAAAAAATTTGATGGAGAAGTATTAGCTTTTTACTTCTTACTCTATGGACTAGGACGATTTTGGATTGAAGGTCTGCGAACAGACCAATTAAAATTTTTTTCGACGGGTTTGGCAGTTTCACAATGTTTGTCTGCCTTGTTGTGTATATTAGGAATATGCGCAATTTTATTAATCAGGAAAAAACAAGTAAATAGCAAAGTTGCTGTTTAAACAAGATAGGCGATAAGACCATCGCTTTGTTAAATGGCTGTTAGCAGCTTTTTTCTAGAAGCGAGGGCTTTTCGCCCTTTGATTCTATGACACTTGTTTTCTTTGTAAGAAGCTGTAAAGCTGGTCGAAGTGTGAATATCATTAAACAACGGAGTGATTCATTTTGTTGAAAATACATCAATTACAAGAAGATATTGAAAGTACACGCAATAAATTACAACAAGAATTAGAGTCAGGGAAATCTTTTCATGAGGTCTATACAGATAGTGTGGTTTTAGATGAGTTGATTGCCTGCTATTTAGAGCTTGCTTCAACAATAAAGTGAGATTTGAATGATGAAAAAAAAACAAAAAGGAATTATTGTTACTGTTCTCGTTTTTATTAGTACAATTTATATCGCAGTTTTTCCTACCTTTGCTGCTGGACAGTGGAAAAGGGATAGTATTGGGTGGTGGTATGAATATGGCTCTGGGGAATTTGCCCAAAATCAGTGGGAAAAGATAGATGGTCTTTGGTATCGTTTTGATGAACGAGGTTATATGCAAACCAATTGGGTTTTAGACAATCATTTATGGTATTATTTGAGAAGTGATGGCAGCATGTATATTGGATGGCTCAAAGACGGAGAACGTTGGTACTATTTACGGGAAAGTGGAGCGATGCATACTGGATGGCTCAAAGAAAATAATACTTGGTACTATCTCAATGCTAGTGGAGCAATGCAAACTGGCTGGTTGAAAGAAGGGGATTATTGGTATTATCTCAATACCAGTGGAGCGATGCAGACAGGTTGGATTTATATTGAAAATATTTGGTATTACTTAAGTGGTGTGGGTACTTTAGTAACGCAAACGATTACACCGGACGCTTATCCAGTGGGAAAGAGTGGAGCTTGGATAGAAAGGAAAGTGCAAAAGAAAGATTTGCAATCTATTTCTTCAACGAATCATTTTTCAGCTTTAAAAGCGCAATATAAGCAATTTGTGCAGTCTGATGGATATATTCGCCTGCAAAAAGTTATTAAGGAATATGCTGAGGTGTTGACCAATAAAAATCCAAACTTAGCATCTGATTTGCGCAATAAAATCATTGATTTACTCACGATAGATTTGTTTGCAGAATATCAAAAAGATAATCCTTTAATTCGTTTTCATGCTCAAGAATTGGAAATTCTTAGAATTCAATTAATTTATTATGGTAATTTATATTTGGATGCTTTCAGGTTGCAGGAAATATCTGCGCAAACAAAAATTTTAAATGAATTATTGAACAAGATGAGAGAGGGCGCAACTCATGTGCAGGAAGTATCAGCATTATTTAATTGAGAATCAGAAAAAGGAGAGGATATGGCAAAAAAAAGAGAAAATACTTTTTTCTGTAAGACTTGCGGATATGAATCTACGAAATGGTTAGGACAATGCCCCGTATGCAAAGAATGGAATAGCTTTAGTGAAGAAAAAATCATGAAACATTATGACCATTCATCTACTTTTGACGGAAGACAAAATTCACCTGCTCTACTGCATGAAATACCTGAACAAGATGAAGATAGAATTTCTACTGGTTTTACTGAAATGGATCGTGTTTTAGGTGGAGGGATTGTCCGAGGCTCTTTAATCTTAGTAGGGGGAGATCCTGGAATTGGAAAGTCAACTTTATTGTTACAAATTTGTAGGAATTTATCTAATAGTAAAGTAAAGGTATTTTATATTTCTGGTGAGGAGTCGTTAAGACAAATTCGCTTGAGGGCGGATAGAGTAGGAGAATTTACAGGCGAACTTTTCTTTTTATGCGAAACGAGTCTGCAAAGAATAGAAGAAATGTTACGTTTACATAAACCAGATGTAGTCGTTATTGATTCCATCCAAACGATGACCAATACAGAACGCATGGCATTACCCGGTAGTATTGCCCAAATTAAAGAAGCTACTTCCTTATTTATGCAGCTCGCAAAAAGTTTATCGATTTCTATTTTTCTCATTGGGCATGTGACCAAAGAAGGAGTCGTAGCAGGACCTAGGGTATTAGAACATATGGTGGATACTGTGCTTTATTTTGAGGGAGAAAGACATGCTCTGTACCGTATTATTCGAGGTGTTAAAAATCGTTTTGGTTCTACGAACGAAATTGGTGTTTTTGAAATGAAAACACAAGGTTTAGTGGAAGTACTTAACCCTTCAGAATATATGCTGGAAGGACGAACAAAACAAGCTTCAGGTTCTGTGGTTGCTTGTTCTTTAGAAGGTAGTCGCCCCTTGCTCTTAGAAATACAAGCTTTGGTATGCCATACAAATTTTGGTATGCCTAGGCGTACTGCAACTGGTACAGACTATAATCGGTTGAATTTATTGGTGGCGGTTTTAGAAAAACGGCTAGGCCTTTCCCTTTCTGATTGCGATGCTTATGTCAATATTGCAGGAGGGCTTAAAGTCACAGAACCTGCTTTAGATTTGGCGATTATCATGTCCATTATTTCTAGCTATAAGGATTTTGTGATCGACAGTAAAACAGTTTTTTTTGGTGAGGTAGGTTTGTCTGGGGAAATTCGTTCCGTTCCTATGGCGGAAAGCAGAGTCAGAGAAGCTGCCAAATTAGGTTTTGAAAGCTGTATTTTACCTCAATCTTCTAAACAAAGAATTAGTGCGGATGTCGAGTTAAATGTCCAGCTTTTAGGTGCAGAACATATTAAAGATGTGTTGCAATATTTTGTGTAAGTCAGGATTTTTTCTTTTTATCATAAAAAAGTAAACACTGTTTAAGAGATCGTGCTTAGTATCTGGTAACGATCATATCGAATTGAGAAAAATACTTGTTGTTTGGATTCTTTTAGCATAGGCAATGCTGAAATTTAGTGAATAAAATTGTATTCAATGAACAGAAAGAGTAAGGGGATTAAACCTTTTTTACCATTTTTCGTAGGCTTTGACTATATGCTTGAAATAGAATATAAAATGGGCTATACTTAAACACTAAACTATAGCGTTGGGAGCATGAGGATAGTATGGAAAATAAAATCGTAGGACTTACGCAGCAAGATACACCAATTCACAGGGCTTTAGAAGAACAGTGTATCAATCGTTTGGCTCGTTTTGATGTACCGGGTCATAAGGGCGGACGTGGAAATAAAGAATTAAAGGATTTTCTGGGAGAAACCTGTGTAAAATTAGATATGAATTCCATGAAACCTTTGGATAATCTATGTCATCCGGTTTCTGTCATTAAAGATGCCCAAAGTTTGGCAGCAGAAGCTTTTGGTGCGGATAATGCTTTTTTTATTGTACATGGCACAACCGGCGCAGTACAATCTATGATTATGAGCGTATGCCAAAGAGGAGACAAGTTATTGATGCCAAGGAACGTCCATCGTAGTGCCATCAATGCTTTGGTGGTTTGCGGAGCAGTTCCGATTTATATCAATCCAGGCATTCAGAAAAAATTGGGAATTCCTTTAGGAATGTCTGTAAAAGACATTGCTCAATCCATGGAAGAAAATCCGGATGCTAAAGCCATTTTGATTAATAATCCTACGTATTATGGTATTTGTTCGGATTTAAAAGAAATTGTCCGTTTGGCGCATGAGAAAAATATGTTTGTGCTGGTGGATGAAGCACATGGCACACATTTTTATTTTCATCCAGATTTACCGATTTCGGCAATGGAAGCTGGGGCTGACATGTCTTCAATTAGTATGCATAAAACGGGAGGTTCATTAACTCAAAGTTCCATGCTTTTAACACGGAATACCATTAATCCCAATTATGTAAGACAAGTGATCAACTTAACACAAACGACAAGTGGTTCTTATTTGCTTCTTTCTTCTTTGGATATTGCTAGAAAAACGCTCAGTTTGCACGGGAAAGAAATGTTTGAAAAAACAATGCAATATGCGGATTATGCTAGAGAAGAAATCAATAAACTGGGAGGGTATTACGCTTTTGGGTCGGAACTTATTGAGCGGCAATATGTGCATGATTTTGATCGGACAAAACTATCTGTGCATACTAGAGAGATTGGACTAGCAGGAATTGAAGTATATGATTTATTAAGAGATGACTACGGAATACAAATTGAATTTGGGGATATTGGAAATATTTTAGCAATTATTTCTGCCGGAGATAGAAATTTAGAAATAGAACGTTTGATTTCTGCTTTGTCTGAAATTAAACGCTTGCATCAAAAGGATAAAGTAGGTCTGCTAGATCATGAGTATATTAGCCCGAATGTGGTGTTAGGGCCGCAAGAAGCTTTTTATAGTCATAGTGTTGCTTTTGATTTAGATAAAAGCTGTGGGAAAATTTGTGGTGAATTTGTGATGTGTTATCCACCGGGCATACCGATTTTAGCTCCTGGAGAAATGATTACGAAAGATATTGTGGATTATATTCGGTATGCGAAAGAAAAAGGCTGTTTCCTTACCGGTACACAAGATATGGAAGTGAATACTTTGCAAGTATTAGGAGAATAAAAGATGGAGTTATGGTACACCGACCAGCATACAAAAACAGTCCGTTTTTCCATGAAAGTGGAAGAACAACTAGCAAGCTATGAGAGTGAATATCAAAAGATTGATATTTTAAAAACAGAAGAGTTTGGTAAAGTTTTGGTACTGGATGGGGAATTGATGATTACCCAAAAAGATGAGTTTATTTATCATGAAATGATTACGCATGTATCCATGGCAGTACATCCTAATGTACGAGAAGTGTTAGTAGTAGGAGCAGGTGATGGGGGAACGATTCGTGAATTGACAAAATATCCCCATATTAGGCACATCGATATGGTAGAACTTGATGAAATGGTTACAAAGTTGTGCATGGAATATTTTCCAGAAACAGCAAGCAAACTAACAGATCCTAGAGTACAGATGTATTTTGAAGAAAGTTTGCGTTTTGTCAGACAAAAAAATAATGAATACGACTTGATTATTGTAGATTGTGCTGATCCTTATGGACCGGCAGAGGGTTTGTTTACAAGAGAGTTTTATGGGAATTGCTATAAAGCTTTAAAAGAAGATGGCATTTTAATTAATCAGCATGAAAGCCCTTATTATTCAGAACATTCCCGCAGTGTGCAAAAAGCACATAAACAAATTACTTTGGTCTTTCCTTACAGTACAGTGTACCAATGCCATATCCCGTCTTATCCATCAGGGCATTGGCTTTTTGGTTTTGCTTCTAAAAAGTATGACCCTTTAGAAGATCTAAAAGAAAATAAATGGAATAGTTTAGAGATTAAAACTCGTTATTATAATACAGATTTACACAAAGGAAGTTTTTATTTACCTACTTATGTAAAGGAATTACTTTACTAAATAGGATTTTATTTAGAAGGGGGAAATATGCAGAAGATATTAGGCTGTGAGGGAAGCTTTGAAGAGAGTGAAATCATTCTGTTTGGAGCGGGATTTGACAGTACTACGTGTTATCGTCCGGGAGCACGTTTTGGTCCATCCGCCTTGCGCAATGAAAGTTATGGTATAGAAAGTTATAGTCCTTATCAAGATAAGGATGTATTAGATTATTTAATCTGTGACAGTGGAGATTTGGAATTACCGTTCGGTGATCCAAAGCCTGCGTTAGCATTGATTACAAAAAGAATAGAAAAAATTGCAGAAAATAAAAAATTTCCTTTTATGATTGGTGGAGAACATTTGATTACTTTAGGAGCAATTAAAGCTTTAATCAAATTTTATCCAGATTTATCAATTATTCATTTTGATGCACATGCAGATTTAAGAGACGAATATTTAGGAAGAAAACTTTCCCATGCTTGTGTAATGCATCGTTGTCATGAGTTGGTAGGAGATGGAAAAATATTTCAATTTGGTATTCGGAGTGGAGAGAAAGAAGAATTTCTTTGGGGTCAGGATCATGTGTCTACCCGTCGATTTAATTTTCATGGTTTACGAGAAGTTGTGGCGGAGTTAGGGGACAGGCCAGTATATTTTACTCTGGATTTGGATATTTTAGATCCTTCGATCTTTCCAGGTACGGGTACACCAGAAGCCGGCGGAGTTTCTTTTAATGAATTAAGAAAAGCCATTTCTTTAGTTAGCAAATGTAATCTAGTGGGAGCAGATATGAATGAATTGTCTCCTCATTATGATCCAAGTGGAGTATCAACGATCGTTGCTAATAAGATACTAAGAGAAATGTTATTATATTTTCTTGAATAAAAAGTTAAAAGACTATTGGTATTCTGTTTTGGCATAAACATTTCAGTCAAATAAAATAGAAATAGAATAGGTAAGAAAGTAGTGATCAATAATCTAAACAAAGCGGTACAAATAAGTAGGGCAAGGATAGATTAAGTAAATAGTTTTTTCGTAGCAAGAAAATTTTCACATAAAACTTGGTTTAGGAGAAGAAAAAATGGGAAAAGCTTTGATGATTGGCGCTGGAGGTGTCGGTGAAGTTGTAGCGCATAAATGCTGTCAAAATGATCAGATATTTACAGAATTGTGTATAGCTAGCAGGACACTTTCCCGTTGTAACGCCTTAAAAGAAAAATTGCAAAAAACGACGACCAAGACAAAAATTTCTACAGAAGCTGTTAATGCAGACAACACTAAAGAATTGATTGCTTTAATTCAAAAAACGAAACCAGATATTGTGATTCATGTCGCTTTGCCTTATCAGGATTTAAGTATTATGGATGCCTGTTTAGAAACAAAAACAGACTATTTAGACACGGCAAATTATGAACCTTTAGATACAGCAAAGTTTGAATATCACTGGCAATGGGCTTATCGAGAAAAATTTCAAAAAGCAGGGATTACTGCTATTTTAGGTTCAGGTTTTGATCCGGGAGTTACGGGTGTTTTTTCTGCTTATGCCTTGAAACATCATTTTGATACAATACAGTATTTGGATATTTTAGATTGTAATGGTGGAGATCACGGTTATCCTTTTGCTACTAATTTTAATCCAGAAATTAATATTCGCGAAGTGACTGCCAATGGATCTTATTGGGAAAAGGGAAAATGGATAGAAACAAAACCTATGGAAATCAAAAGGCAATATCATTTTGAAGAAGTAGGAAAAAAGGATATGTATCTTTTGCACCATGAAGAATTGGAATCTTTAGCACTCAATTTGCCTGGAATAGAGCGTATACGGTTTTTTATGACTTTTGGTGAGAGCTATTTAAAACACTTGGAAGTGTTACAGAATGTGGGAATGACAAGTATAGAACCCATTGATTTTGCAGGACAAAAAATTGTTCCACTACAATTTTTAAAGGCTGTATTACCTGATCCTGCTTCTTTAGGTCCTAGGACAGTAGGTAAAACTAATATCGGATGTATTTTTCAAGGGAAAAAAGACGGAAAAGATAAAACTTATCGTTTATACAATATTTGTGATCATCAAAAATGCTTCTTAGAGGTAGGTTCACAAGCAGTTTCCTATACTACAGGTGTACCTGCAATGATTGGTGCAGCTATGGTACTTTCCGGTGAGTGGAAAAAACCAGGAGTTTATAATGTAGAAGAACTTAATCCCGATCCTTTCATGGATGCTTTAAATCAATATGGTTTACCTTGGGTAGAAGATTTTTCACCGCTTTTAGTAGAATAAGAGGAAAATAAAATGACCGAAGCAAGAAAAATCAGCCAAATAAGACTGAGTAAGACATTAAAAAAATGTAGTTTTTCCAGCCCAGCTTATGTGATGGATGAAGCTTTACTAAAAGGAAATTTGGCTATTTTAGAGTACATTCAAAGAGAAAGTGGAGCAAAAATTTTGTTAGCACAAAAAGCATTTTCTTCGTACGATTTTTACCCACTTTTAGCAGAAAGTCTTTATGGAACGACAGCAAGTTCTTTATATGAAGCTCGCTTAGGAAGAGAATATTTCTCTTGTTATTCCACCAAAAATAGGACAAGAGCATGGGAAACCCATATTTTTTCTCCAGCTTATCAAGAAAAAGAGATGAGTAGAATTTTATTGTATTGTGACCATATTGTTTTTAATTCTTTTGCACAATGGCGTAAGTTTTATCCTATGATTGTCCAAAAAAGCCGTAGAGTTGAATGTGGCTTACGAATTAATCCTCAGCATTCCGAGGGAAAAGTAGAGATGTATGATCCTAGCGCAGCATATTCCCGCTTAGGTATTCCCTTTGAAGAATTTGAAAAGCAAGAAGATATCGAACAAATTATGTCCCAAGTAAAAGGTTTACATTTTCATACGCTATGTGAACAGGATTTTCCTCCATTGAGACGAACGCTTAATGTAGTGGAGAAAAAATTTGGAAAGTACTTGCATCAGATGGATTGGTTAAATTTAGGTGGTGGCCATCACTTAACTAGACCGGACTATCAAGTAGAAGAATTAATTGCTTGCTTAAAAGAAATTGCTGAACGTTATCAAGTACAGGTGTATTTGGAACCTGGTGAAGCAGTGGTATGGCAAACCGGATATTTAGTCGGAACAGTGATTGATATTGTGGAGAATGGAATGTCAATTGCGATTTTGGATGTGTCGGCTGCTTGCCATATGCCAGATGTACTGGAAATGCCCTATCGACCTGAAATTGTTGGAGCGGGTAATCCGGAAGAAAAAGCTTATCTTTACCGTTTAGGTGGTCCCACTTGCTTAGCAGGAGATATCATCGGTGATTATTCTTTTGATGAACCTTTAGAAATTGGTAGCCGCTTGATTTTTTGTGATATGATGCATTATACTACTGTGAAAACCAATACATTTAATGGTATAGCTCTGCCTAGTTTTTACGTTTATAGTGAATATGACGAACTACATTTGATTAAAGAGTTTGCTTACGAAGATTTTCGGAATAGATTGGGTTCAGAAGAATGAGAGGAAAGATGACTTTGCCATCTTTCCTCTTTGCTGTTATGGATATTCTTTTGCGTTTGTTCTATCCAAAGCTTAGTTCAATTGTTGAATAAAACCTCCTGTTGATGCAAGCTTTCGTTTAGGGTAATAGGTGACCTGCCGTATCTAGATGATAGATTTTTTCTAAGAAAGAAATTTGTGTATCATATGCCATTTGACCGTCAGAATAGAAGAAATACCAATGACCTTGATCAAAAAGCCAGTTGTCATGAATCATCGTTCCATCTTGATGGAAATAATACCATTTATGATTTAATAAAAGCCAAGTATTGTAAGCCATTGAGCCATTGGAATGGAAAAAATACCATTGATTATTGATATATTTCCAACCTACAACCATGTTGGTAGCTTCATCCAGGTAATACCATTGGCCATTGTCAAAAATCCATTCATTTTTTACATAAGAACCATCTATTCTTTGTAAACGCCAGTTATTGTCTATTTTTATCCAAGTAGTGTCGTTCGTGTTAATCGTGATCGTAGGTTTTCTTGTTTCTTTGTTAGAAGAAGAATTATAATAATTTGATGAGGTAGATTCCCCAGTAGAGCTTTCGGTAGAGGATTCTTGCGTAGAAGTTTCTTCGGTGGAAGATTCCCCAGTAGAGCTTTCCTCGGTAGAGGATTCTTGCGTAGAAGTTTCTTCGGTGGAAGATTCCCCAGTAGAGCTTTCCTCGGTAGAGGACTCTTGCGTAGAAGTTTCTTCGGTAGAAGATTCCCCAGTAGAGCTTTCCTCGGTAGAAGTCTCTTTAGTAGAGCTTTCTTCAGTGGAGGACTCTTGCGTAGAAGTTTCGTCAGTGGAGGACTCTTGTATAGAGCTTTCCTCGGTGGAAGATTCTTCAGTAGAGCTTTCGTTAGTAGCGGCAGTATCTACTTGGAAGATCGCATACAAGGTAATATCTTCTGTTCCCATCACCAGTTGATCTAAAGCTTCTTGTGCATTGGGATCAGTATGCCAACCAACAAATAAATAACCATCTTTTTCAGCAGTAGGGCTTAAGTCAACACTTTGTGTTACCTTTACTTGTGCAGTGCTTTCAGTGGCTGATGTACCTCCGTTATACGAATAATCATAAGTGACAGTGTAAGAGGTATTTTCTAAGTCAGGATCTAAGCCTAAACGGATTGACATTTGATTTTCAGAATTAGATATTACTTCAAATTCAAACCAAGTTGGATTCGTTTTATGTGAAAGATTGGAGGGAGTAGTGTCTTTGTTTACCGTTTGTTGCGTCAGATTATCTAGTGCGTAAAGGGCATTAGAATCATTGACGTCATTCGTATCTTGCAAAATGGAGTAACCAAGAATACCCTCATCTGCCTCAAGTAGAGTAACTTCTTGATTTTCTTTATTTTCATTACCATAAAGAGTCGGATTAACCAAATAAATTGCAATACCGCCTTTGCGTATTTGTGGGGTATTATAACGGAAAATTGCTTGGTCGAAACCACTTAACTGGCGATTTTCGATTAGAAAATACTCTTGGCTATTGACAGGAATTTTTAGGATATTTTTTTCTCCCGTATCTGAACTACATAGGACTTTGTCATACAATTCGGCGGGTTCTAGTACTTCTGGTTCAATGACACCAAGATCTTCTAAACAATAGGCGTCAAAATGGGTGGGAACAGCACCATATCGATCATCTTCCACAGTGGCCCAGCTATAAGCCATAAGACTATAAGTGCCTAAGCCATCACCTAATCCTGAGGGATTGTTGTAATAATATAAGTCAGGAAGACCTAAATCATGACCAAGCTCATGGCACATGATACCGATCGTAATCATATCGTCAGGAGCGGCATAAAAACGAGGGTGAAATTTTTCGCCAAATTGGGTATAACTTTGAAAAATTTTTCCTTGAATCGTCGGATAAGGATCCATTTCCCATTTGTGTCCCCATATACTAGGAGAAATTGCACCGCTAGATCTTTCGTAGCCTGCGGCAATAATCATGATATGTAATTCGTTGGAGTCAATTACTCCATTATCGTTAGAATCGTAAGCTGAAAAATCTACATATTCAGCGGCTTTTTTTATCGCATCACAAGTAAGATTTGGATTTCTTTCATCAATTACTCCGTTGGTATCGGGATGATTATAGCCTATATTTATGCGTACAATACCGTCATTTTCTTCTCCTTGGTTTTCCTTGGCTGGTACTAAATGAATTTTTCCTTCTGTGGCTTCTTGATAATATGCCCACATAGAGCGACTGCTTGTTCCAAAAGCTTGTTCAGCCCAGCGGTCCTCATACTCAATTTGCACATCATCAAAATCAACAAGCAAAACTAAAAGATTTTGATCACCAAGATAAGGGAAAGGATCGGTAGATTTTAGTTGTTTGGTTAATTTATTTTGTGTTTTTTTTGCCTGATTAGCTTTATACCATAGAGCAGGCGTATTACTAATTTTTTCTTGACTTAAGGGTTTCTTTGGTGCTTCATCAATTAAATATTTGTATTTGGAAGCAACGAGATTAGCACTTTTAGAAAATAATGCTTGATGAATAGAAGCATAGTACCAATAAGCGTCTTTGCCTTTGACTAAAATTGCTCCATCTTCACTTTCTAAATAATTGACCCATTCGTCTCCTCGTAAAGTAGCTTTAAATTTCTCTCCATTTGCTTGCTCATATTCGCTTTCTATTTCTAGTGCGGGAACAGCAAAAGATGAAATTTGGCTCAAATAGAAAAATAAAGAACATAAAAATAAACCGTAAAATAACTTTCGTAATTTCATAGATTCTCTCCTTTTTGATTCGTTGTGTTTTAATAGAAACAATGAAAAATTAGATACATTAGTTAAATATTATATGTATATGATAAAAAATGTAAAATATTACTAATTATTTCGCATTGTAATTCATTTGGGAGGAATCTAATTAGCGGAGTGGATCAATCATCATTTAACGTATAATAAGCACAAAAAATATCATTTACATATAACAATATCCAAAATTTTTAAATGATGAATCAAGTTATCTTCTGACATACTTTGTATTCCTGTATAAAGAGGGTGCTCCGTTTTTTATAAAATTTTATAAATTAAGAAATATGATCTTTTACGTAGAAAAAGTAAAAGTCCGATTGTAGCTTATGTATTTCAAAATAGTTAATTTTTTTAAATCAGTAAATCAGCTAAAATAAAAAGAAGTCTGCATGCGATAAAATCGAAAACAGACTTCTTTTTATTTTTGGTGAAAAAATTGATATACGCTTTTAGCGGATTTTTCGTTCATTCCGGGTACATTTTGTAATTCTTCTATTGTGGCTGCTTTGATTTTTTCTAAGGAAGCGAAAGTTTTCATCAAAGCTTTGCGTCGTATTTCTCCAATATCTTCGATATCGTCCAAAATAGAATGAATCTGAGTTTTACTCCGTAGATTCCGATGGTATTCGATAGCGAAGCGATGGGCTTCGTCTTGTATGCGAGTAATCAAATGGAAACCTTCAGAATGAGTGGATAGAGGTAATTCTTTATTTTGGTAATACAGTCCTCTCGTGCGATGGGAATCATCTTTGACCATACCGCAAACGGGAATAGTTAAGCCCAACTTCTCTAAAACAGCTAAAGCAATATTGACTTGACCTTTACCCCCGTCCATAAGCAGTAAATCAGGAAAGCAGGTAAAAGAATTTTTCTTCTCTTCTTTTTGACCATGTTCAAAACGTCTGGTGAGTACTTCTTCCATAGAAGCATAGTCATTAGGACCTTCTACAGATTTGATTTTAAATTTTCGATAATCATTACGTTTTGGTTTACCTTTTTCGTAGACAACCATAGAACCGACTGCTTGGAATCCGCTGATATTAGAAATATCAAAAGCTTCCATGCGGTTAATATGATCTAAACCTAATAAGTCGGCAATTTGTTTCACTGCGCCGATGGTTCTTTTTTCTTCCCGTTTTATCCGTTCCTTATCTTTAGATAGAAGTAGCTCAGCATTTTTTTGTGCCAATTCTACTAAACGGCTTTTTTCTCCTTTTTGAGGGATAATGATTTTGACTTTTTGTTCTCGTCTACTTTCTAGCCATTCCAAAAGGATATCAGTTTCAGCAGGTTTTTCTTGAGAAAATATTTCTTTGGGAATAAAGGGCGTACCGGAATAAAATTGAAGAAAAAATTGCTTGAGCAAAGAGGCATCCTCTTCTTCTTGGTCAATCGTTAAATGAAAATGTTCTCTACCAATTAACTTGCCTTCTCGAATAAAAAATACTTGAACCACAGCATCTGCGCCTTCTCTAGCAAAACCGATAATATCTCTGTCTTCTAAAGAGCTGCTGATTACTTTTTGTCTTTGGGAAATAAGACGGACACTTTCTAGCAGATCACGGTAGATGGCTGCTTGTTCAAAGTCTAATTGTTCAGAAGATCTCAACATTTTTTGTTCTAAATCTTCCAAAACAAAATCCATTTTACCTTGCAAAAATTCTAAAGCTTTTTTGACCAGTGCATGGTAGTCCTCTTGGGAAATGTAAGCCTGACAAGGAGCGTCACAGAGTTTCATATGGTAGTCTAAACAAGGGCGTTCTTTTCCTATATCTCTAGGCAAGTTTCGGTTACAGCTGCGTAAATGGTAAATTTTATTAATGAGTTCAATTGTATTTTTGACCGCTCGAATACTGGTATAAGGACCAAAATATTTATTTTTATCTTTTTTCATGGAGCGAGCCATGCGAATACGAGGATAAGGTTCGGAAATCGAAACTTGAATGTAGGGATAGCCTTTATCATCTTTTAGCAAAGTATTATATCTGGGGCGATGTTCTTTAATCAGATTGCATTCTAAAACCAAAGCTTCCAATTCTGAATCAGTAATGATGTATTCAAAGTAAACGATACGAGAAATCATTTGTTGTATTTTAGAAGTTTTTCCTCTACTGCTTTGAAAATACTGTCGCACACGATTTTTTAAATTGATGGCTTTACCGACATAAATAATCTCATCATGTCGGTCATGCATTAAATAAACTCCCGGCTTTTGCGGGAGTTTTTTTAATTCTTCTTCAATGTTAAACACGAGTATCTTCTCCTTGGTTTAGCACTTCATTTTCTTCTTTGGATAAGGTTACAGGAGGGATTGTTGAATTATTTTCATCTTTTGGTATATCTTCTTTTAGGATATTTTCTTGTTTGTTTTCTTCTTTATTTTCTTCTTTTTTTGCTTCCTGTGGTTGATCTTCATCTAAGGTTTCTTGACGAAAAATACTCATAAATTCTTTACCAGTAATACTTTCTTTTTCTAAAAGGTAAAGAGCAATACGATCCATTTGATCACGATGGTTTTCCAGTAAGGAAACCGCTTTTTGATAAGCTGTGTTTAACATATCCTGTACTACACGGTCTAGTTTAGCAGCTGTTTCTTCAGCACATTGTAAAACTGCTCTAGGGTCTAAATATTGGCTTTCAATGGTTTCTAAGTTGATCAAGCCAAATTCATCAGACATACCAAAGCGCGTAACCATAGACCTGGCAATTTTAGTTGCTCGTTCGATGTCGTTTGCTGCTCCGGTACTGATACTGCCAAAAACTACTTGTTCAGCAGCTCTACCGGCTAATAAAACAATCATTTCACTGAGTAAATCTTCTTTTGTTGTCAAGTATTTTTCTTCTTCCGGCGTGCTAATGACATAGCCTAAAGCACCCATCGTACGAGGAACAATGGTAATTTTTTGTACAGGTTCAGAATCTTTTTGTAAAGCAGTAACCAGTGCGTGTCCAACTTCATGGTATGCCACTCGACGTTTTTCTTGTGCATTCATAATACGGTCTTTTTTTTCTTTTCCGGCTAAAACCACTTCAATGGCTTCAAATAAATCTGCCTGAGATACGGCTTCTCTACCGGCTTTTACTGCATTGATGGCTGCTTCATTAATCATATTTGCTAAATCTGAACCTACTGCGCCAGGAGTGGATAAAGCGATGGCATTAAAATCTACAGAGCTGTCCATTGCTACATCTTTGGCATGAACAACCAAAATATTTTCTCTGCCTTTTAAATCTGGTTTATCTACAATGATTCTGCGGTCAAAACGACCGGGGCGAAGCAAAGCGGCATCTAAAGATTCCGGGCGGTTCGTTGCTGCTAATACAACTAAACCTTTGGATGAATCAAAGCCATCCATTTCAGATAAAAGTTGGTTTAAGGTTTGTTCCCTTTCATCATTAGAACTTAAGCGAGCGTTACGGTTTTGTCCGATGGCATCAATTTCATCAATAAAAATAATGCAAGGGCTAGTTTGTTGTGCCTGTTTGAAGAGATCTCTTACACGGGAAGCTCCTACACCGACAAACATTTCTACAAAATCTGATCCAGTCAATGAATAAAAAGGTACTTTTGCTTCTCCTGCTACGGCTTTTGCGAGCAAAGTCTTTCCTGTTCCGGGAGGGCCGACAAGTAAAGCACCTTTAGGGAGTTTTGCACCAATTTTAGTATATTTGTGTGGATTATGCAAAAAATCTACGATTTCTTTTAAAGATTCTTCCGCTTCATCTTGACCGGCAACATTTTTAAAGCGTACCCCTGTTTCTTTTTGTACATAGACTTTGGCATTGCTTCTACCTACATTCATTATTCCGCCGCCCATACGTCGGAACAAAAAAATAGTAGGTGCGCAGACCATGACAAACATGGCAAGAGTAAATAGCCAGTCAGAAACAGGTGTTTCATCTCTTACTCCTTTAATGGTTACATCAGATTCCAATAAATAATTGACTAGGTCGGGGTTGTGTAGAGGTTTTGTATAGTAAGTAATGGAAGGCAAAAAAGATTTAATATCTTGCTTAGGAAAAATACGGATTCGATTGCTATTAATTTCCACAGTTTTCACCAAGTTTTGCTCGACCATTTGAATGAACTCATCGTAACTAATTTCCTTGTTTGTCAAATTGGCAGCTTGTGAACGAATGAATAGAAAAAAAATGGAGATGGTCACAAGAGCAATAAGCATTAGGGTAGTGTTTGAAAAATTCTTAAAAGAAAATGGTTTTTTGTTGTTCGGGTTTTTATTTTCCATACTTTTTCTCCTTAACTTGATCAGAATGCTTGAACCACCGTTTAGAAAAAACACTATGCAGTTATTTTTTTAACGAGGGTTTACAAGCGAGAGGTAGAGATTAAACTCCACCCTTAAATCTACATTTATTTTCTGGAATGCAGATTTTGTAAATCTTGCCTTCTTTAAATAAAGGCAAGCGAGAATGCAGGCTTATTTTTGGTTTCGATGAAAGTCTGAAATCTATCATACACTATACACTAAAGCGGGAAATCAGTAAAGCAGATATTATCATTTAGGCTGTATTGAAAGATGGTTCAACATGCTCTAGCTTGAACTTGAGAAATGAAAGAAGTATAATAGCAAATTATAACTTGTACACAACGAAGGTAAGTGTAAGTAGTTTTACGTGGTCAGAGGAGGAAAAATGTCGGTCAAATATGTGTTTGTCACCGGAGGTGTGGTATCCGGGTTGGGAAAAGGAATTACTGCCGCTTCTTTAGGGCGTTTATTAAAAGCAAGGGGTTATCTGGTTACGACGCAAAAGTTTGATCCTTATATTAATATTGACCCTGGTACGATGAATCCTATTCAGCACGGAGAGGTTTTCGTGACGGAAGATGGAGCGGAGACAGATTTGGATTTGGGGCATTATGAACGTTTTATTGATGAAAATTTAACAAAAAATTCTAATGTAACGGCAGGAAAAATTTATTGGACAGTTTTATCGAAAGAGCGTAGAGGTGATTTTAAAGGCAGTACGGTACAAGTTATTCCTCACATTACAAATGAAATCAAAGAGAGATTTCATCGCAATTATACCACGGAAGAAACGGAAATTGCGATTATTGAAGTGGGGGGGACGGTAGGTGATATCGAAAGTCAGCCTTTTTTAGAAGCGATCCGTCAGTTTCAGCATGAAGCAGGACAAAATAATGTTATTTTGATTCATGTTACCCTTATTCCTTATTTAAAGGCTTCAGGGGAGTTGAAAACAAAACCTACTCAAGCCAGTGTAAAAGATTTACAAGGTATGGGAATTCAGCCAGATATCATTGTATGCCGAAGTGAAAAGCCTTTAGATGACGGAGTAAAAAAGAAGATAGCTTTATTTTGTAATGTTCCACAGGAACAAGTTTTACAAAATTTAGATGTAGAGGTGTTATACGAAGCACCTTTAGCAATGGAAGAAGAACAATTGGCACAAGTTGTCTGTAAGTGCTTGAATCTGCCTTGTCCAAAACCGGACTTACAGGAATGGAAAATGATGATTGATCATTGGAAAATACCAAATAAAGATCAAATTAACATTGCACTGGTGGGGAAATATGTGGAATTACATGATGCGTATATCAGTGTAGTAGAAGCGTTAAAACATGCTGGAGTAGTTAATCATGTCCAGGTAAATATCCAGTGGGTAGACTCTTCTTTAGTAGATGCAGAAAATGCACAAGAAATATTGAAAACTGCTGAAGGAATATTAGTTCCTGGTGGTTTTGGAGAACGAGGTATCGAGGGAAAATTGGCAGCAGTGCGTTATGCTAGAGAAAATAAAATACCTTATTTAGGGATTTGTTTAGGGATGCAATTGGCAATTATTGAATATGCAAGGAATGTTTTGAATTTAAAAGATGCAAACAGTGCAGAATTTGATCCCAATACCAACGATCCGGTGATACATCTTATGCCAGAACAATATGGAATTCAGGATATTGGGGGTACTTTACGTCTTGGCAGTTATCCCTGCATTTTAAAAACAGGGACAAAAGCTTTTGAAGCATATGGAGTGAAAGAAATCACAGAACGTCATCGGCATCGCTATGAAGTCAACAACGATTATCGCTCCCTTTTAGAAAATCATGGCATGATCTTATCTGGTTTGTCGCCAGATGGAAATATTGTAGAAATGATAGAATTATCTGGACATCCGTGGTTTGTGGCTACACAGGGACATCCAGAATTTAAATCCAGACCCAACCGCTCCCATCCTTTATTCACGCAGTTTATTTATGCTGTAAAAGGTCGCTGTGGAAAAGGTCAAGAGCTTTTATTAGATCAATAAAATGAGACGAAAACCGAGTAAAGTGGCCATACAAAGAATGATCATAGGGAAGAAAGTTGTCAAAGAAGAAGGAAACAAACTCAGTTGTTTTTTACAAGTTAGTAGGATATGGCTGGAAAAAATTCAGTCGATGAATGGTTAAAAGAAAAAGGATGCTGAAGAATTGATCAGTATAGAAGAACTAGCTAGCTGGTTCTTTGATCAAAGATTGAATGAATAGGCTATGAAGATCTATGGAAAGAAGAAAGAACTTAGCTTATCTGGTGAATTTTGCAAAGAAACAATTGATACGATATCCAGATAAACAAAATCCATTTGCTTCTATAATCAACAAAGGTCAAAAGAAGCTTTACGTAGGTTGAAAACAAATTTCTTTTTGAATTTCCATAAAAGATGCGGGGAAGAGTTCGCCAAAACCCAAATCACGAATTTTGACTTGCATAGTATTTTCATTGATAAAGGTAATTTGCACTTCGATTTTCGTGGTTTTTTTTGGTCTTTCGGGTAAGTTTTTTAAAGGGATACTTAATTTTTGTACTTGTTTTAGGTGGTTTTGGCTTAAGTAAAAATCAATGCTTGGAGATGCATTGACTAATAGAATTAAGGTATTGGTCAAATCATGCCAGTGATCACCTGCCAAGGCAAAAGCAACTTGTTTTTCTGTTCCATTTACTTCTGCTTTTAGGCTGATTGTAGTAGAGAGTGTACCCTCACATAGAAGGACATAAGGGTGTAATTTGCCCTCTGCCACATATTCATAGGCTTTTAGTGCAGCTCCTTCAGCTAAGACATCGGGAGCATAGTAGAGACGTTTATGACTGCCTGCCAATTTAATAAAATTCACTGCCCATTCGCTATGGACAAAGCCTTTTCCTGTCAATAATATAGAAGAATATGATTTTTTTTGCATGAGTCTTTCTGCGCAGCCGCATAAGATCTGATCTGCTAATTTTCCGCCGGCAGAGGTATCTAAAATCTTGGGATTAAAACCATCATCTAATTTTTCATAATAGATATTTGCTGTTTGTGGTTTTGCCGAGCGGTTGATTTTTAATTCGTAATAATGGAAACCGCTGTCAGATAAATCAAAGAGAGCGGCATAATCGTTCCATAATTCCTTTTTCTTATTTAATAAATAATAAAAATAGCATTCGCTCCTGCTAATAAAATGAATTTTTTCTTTTTTCCAGTCTAGATCTTCTAAGATTTTACGAATATGTCCAATCCAAACAGGCTTTAAAGAGGGTAGAGCGATAGTTAGACAACGAAATTCTTCGTCAGGGAATTTTTCTTTTAAATGATTGTGGATTTTTTTGATAAAGATAGCAAGATATTCTTCTGTATTTTCATGGTTAAAAAGATCCTGAATAAATACGGTTTCAGATTCTTCTGATAAACGACAAGCTTCTTCGCCAATTTTCCAATCTGTGCTGTCTTTTTTTTTCGCAATCACACTGGGAATGAGATCGGATTCATTTGCAGCAATATGTATGGGTTCAGCTACCATCTTTTTGAGATGGAAAGCGATAATTTGACTATAATCCTTACAAAAATCCCAACCAAACACTAATCCATCCATTGTATTCTCCTAAAAAATTATCTATACAAAACATAAGTTTTTTCTGCTTATTATAGCATTATTTTCCCTTATCTGCAAGTTGGAATATTTCGATATAAGTTTGCTTATATTAAAGGCAAGAGCTTGAATTTTGCTATTTGTATATTAAGACGTACTTACACTACCGCTTAACACCTATCTTTTGGTAGATTTTGTACTGGTCTGCAAAAATTTGCCTTGCGGGGCAGAAAATCTACTCAAAATCTGGGTATTTCGAGTAATGTAAACATGTCTTAAACGATGTTAACTTTTACCGTGTGCTAAGTCGTTTTGAACACTTTGTTAGTGGAGGAAAAAATGAGTTTCTCTTATACAGATATACATTTTCATCTTGTACCGAAAGTAGATGACGGGGCAAAATCAATAGAAGATTCGATGAAAATGCTGACTTTAGCCGTTCAGATAGGAATAAAAAAGATTATTGCTACCTCTCATTTCCATTTAATTTTTCCAATAGAAAAGCAATTTTATGAGAAACAATTTTCTTTATTAAAACAAAAAGTAAAAGAAGAACAAATTCCCATAGAATTATATTTAGGAAATGAGATTTATTATAGGGAAGATACCATTCAAAAACTATTAAACCAAGAATGTTTTACTTTAGCAGGCAGTCGATACATTTTGCTTGAATTTCATCCAGAGGAAGCTTATCAAACAATTGCGAATGCGGTAAAATCTTTCAGGTCTTTAGGTTTTTTACCTATCATTGCTCATATTGAACGTTATCGTCATGTCATGCATGAGTGGGAAAAAGCCGAAAATTTAGTTAGTATGGGAGCTTATTTACAAATGAATGCAACAACAGTGGTAAGAAATGCTTCGTCTTTTTTTTGTACAGAAATCATTTTGCTGAGAAAAAAAATTGTTCATTTCATTGCTAGTGACAGCCACAATTTAGAACGTATGCCGTATTTGAAAAAAGCAAGGAGAATTGTTAAATTCTACAGCGGAAAATCTTATGCGCAATTAATTTTTCAAGAAAATCAGGAAAAAATATTACAAAATCAAGTCCTCTAAGGAGAAGTTGCTGTGGATAAAAAAGATGAATTGGATGAAAAATATTATCAGGTGAATTTAAGTTGGATTTGGGAAATTTTTTGGCACGCAAAAATCATTTTATTGATTTGCACTTTATTTGGAGGCTTTATTGCTTTTGCGGTAAGTAAATATTTTATGACACCAATTTATTTTTCCACCACAAATGTTTATATTTTAAATTCAGTCAGTTTAGAAAATGGTGTTACGAGTGGAGATTTGGATTCTGCTTTGAAATTGAGCAAGGATTACCGGAAAATTGTGACTTCAAAAAAGGTTCTAAATCAAGTGAAGGAACGTTTAGGACTTTCAGGTATGGAAGATGAAATTTTAGGAGAAATTCGCGTGAGTAGTCCGGTAGATACCCGAGTAATTGATATTTCTGTGTTGAATAAAAATTCGATTTTGGCAGCAGATATTGCGAATACTTTGGCAGATGTTAGCTCTGCGGAAATTATCAATATTACGAAAGCAGAAAAAGTACAAGTTATCGATGTGGCAGAACCAGGGAAAGAACCTGTTTCGCCTAATGTTATCAAAAATATGCTTTTAGGGGCTTTGGCAGGGCTGATTTTTGCAGCGATAGGTGTATTAATCAAGGGAATTGTAGATGATCGTATTTATTATCCGGAAGACTTAGAAAAATATTTCTCATACCAAGTTTTAGGTGTAATTCCTGTTTATACAAAATCAGAAACAAAAACGTCAAAGGGAAGAAAGGGTGGTTAAGGTGGCTAAGATAAAGGCAAAAGTAAAAGCAACGAAAGCAAATTCGGCAGTACAAAAAAACGCAAGCAAGAACATTACTGCAAAACAAGCCCCTCCTGTGCAAACTGTTGTCGTTCAAGCTGAACAAGAAATACCAGCAGCAGAGACACCGGCTGATCACAGTGACACCGGCCCAATCCCAACAGGACAAGTACTAGTGTCAAGTCAGAAAGAACAGAGACCGCCGGTACAAGCAGTGCCAACTAAGCCTGTTACTATACCAAATCAGACAGTACAGATATTGCCAGATCAACAAGTGATCGATCAGCATACCACAATCTATACACAACAGGTATCATCATCAAAAACAGACCCCATTGAGCAGGTTGATGTGGCTCAGATGTTGCCGGAACAACAAGTGATTAACAAGCATACTACAATCCATACAAAGCAGATATCATCAGTGCAACAAGTGGTAAATAATCAGATATTGCAAAACATACCAGAACAAGCAGTGAAAAATTCACATGCTGCGATTAATAATCAGACGACACAGAAGGTGCCGGAACAAGCAATAGTGGATAATTTTGCTGCTGTAAATAAGCAGAATGCACCAGGACAAGCAGTAACAAATCCACATGCTGTGATTAATAATCAAACGACACAGAAGGTACCGGAACAAGCGATAGTAGATAATTTTGCTGCTGTAAATAAGCAAAATGCACCAGAACAAGCAGTGGAAAATCCACATGCTGTGATTAATAATCAAACGACACAGAAGGTACCGGAACAAGCAATAGTAGATAATTTTGCTGCTGTAAATAAGCAAAATGCACCAGAACAAGCAGTGGAAAATCCACATGCTGTGATTAATAATCAAACGACACAGAAGGTGCCAGAACAAGCAATAGTAGATAATTTTGCTGCTGTAAATAATCAGAATGCACCAGAGCAAGCAGTGGAAAACCACTCTACCACTATGTCAAGTCAAAAGGTGCAAACACCACAAAAAATAGACAATGAACAACCCATACAGGTGAGAGATGAGGAAGAAAATCTTACCGTTCCTTTAATCAGAAAAGCTAAAGATATTCAAGAGATGGATTTAGAAGATTTTGTATTTTTATCGCTAAATGTTCCGTTTAAGGAAGGAAATTTTTTCTACGCCGAATCTTATAAAACGCTCAGAGCAAATTTGCAGTTCACGGGAAGTCAGTACCGCAATATTGCAGTAACAAGTTCGGCATCAGGAGAGGGGAAAACTGACACTTCTTTTCATCTTGCTGCTTCTTTAGCCGAAATGGGAAAAAAAGTATTGTATTTAGATACTGATTTAAGAAAATCTAATTCTCATCGCTTTATTGACCATAATGCTTATATTTATGATTTATTTGGTTTATCTCATTATTTATCCGGTCAGTGTTCTTTGGATCAAATTATTTATTGTTCCAACATAGCAAATTTGTGTATGGTTTTTTCTGGACCTTTAGTTAAAAATGCTACGGAATTGCTGTTAAATGATCGTTATAGCCAGATTTTTGAGTCTATAGAGAGACTGTTTGATTATATCATTATTGATACTCCGCCTATTGGAAGTGTCATTGATGCAGCTCATATTGGACGGCAAGCGGATGGTGTATTGTTTGTGGTTAGTTCAGGGCAAACAAAAAGGAAAAATATCCAGCGTTCAATTCATCAATTAAAATTAGCTAATTGTAAAATATTAGGATTTATTATGAATAAGGCACAGACGCAAAATTCTCATTATGCTTATTACGGTGCAGGAGAAATGGAGTAACTTGCGTATTAAGTCTGCACTGGCTCGTAAATGCAGATTCCGTCAGTCAGTCAAAGGAAGTGGGAGCGGTGTATGAAAAGACTCCGAATAAGTGGATTAAGCATTGGGATTTCGTGCTATGGGATATTTTATGTCTGGCTTTAGTCTGCTGTATACTTTTTATTCAGAAAGAAATTCCAGAAGATATTCTTTGGAATGAGTTTAAACAGCTTTTTGTTTTTATGTTTATGGATATCTTTACGTTTAGTATTTTTGATGATTTACAAGATATTTTGAAACGGAGCTGGGTGGATGAAATAGGAGCGACTTTAAATCACAGCGTATTTGTTTTTCTTTTTATTTTACTTTATCTACACGTGATTTACTCCAATCATATTTGGACGGAAGTTTCTTTATTTTCTGCCACATTCTTTTATTTTGTTTTGACTTATTTCGAACGTATTACGTGGAAAAGCTCTTATCGCGCTAAGCAAAATAGAGTGTATCATTCGACGCTAGTGATTACGCAAAAAAATACGATATCTATCGTTATCCAAAATATTTGCGATCGTAGTGAGTATCATAAAAAAATTAAAGGAATCGTTCTTGTAGATGATGCAAGTTTGGTAGGGCAAAATTTGTCTGGTACAAATTACCCGATTGTAGCCAGTTTAGACAATGTCACAGAATACGTACGTAAAAATTGGGTAGATGAAGTATTTATTTCTTTGCCAAAACAAGTGGAAGAAGTTGCGATCATGTTAAATAATCATTTTTTAATGATGGGCATTACCGTTCATTTAAATTTGGCAAAAGTAATCAATATTGAAGGACAAAAGCAATCCATAGAACATATCGGAAACTATACTGTTTTAACGAGTAGTATTAATATCATTCATTTTATTCCTTTAGGGATAAAACGTTTGATAGATATTGGGGTGGGAATCATTGGGACAGTAATCGCCATCATTTTATTTTGTTTATTGGCACCTTTGATTTATTTTCATTCTCCAGGTCCAGTTTTATTTTCTCAAATTCGAATAGGAAAAAATGGAAGAAAGTTTAAAATTTATAAGTTTCGTAGTATGTATTTAGATGCAGAAGAAAGAAAAAAAGAATTAATGACGCACAATCGTATAAAAAGTGGTATGATGTTTAAGATAGATTCAGATCCTCGCATCATCAAAGGAATTGGACAATTTATTCGAAAATATTCTTTAGATGAGTGGCCCCAATTTTTCAATATTCTCAAAGGAGATATGAGTTTGGTAGGGACAAGACCTCCTACAATTGATGAATGGGAAAAGTACTTGGCTCATCATCGAGCTCGTTTGGCGATTAAACCGGGGTTGACTGGAATGTGGCAAATCAGTGGACGTAGTGCTATTGTGGATTTTGAACAAGTAGTAGCTTTAGATAAACAATATATTATCCATTGGTCGTTATGGTTGGATTGTAAAATTATCCTGAAAACGTTTTTTGTAGTTCTGACAAGAAAAGGGTCAATGTAAAAGAAAAAAGGGGAATAGGGTTCATGATCATTACCAAAACACCGTTTCGTATGTCTTTTTTTGGAGGAGGAACAGATTTTCCAGATTTTTTCCATGAACATACAGGCGCAGTGATTTCTACTACTTTTGATAAGTATTGTTATGTGCATGTTAGGCATTTGCCAGCTTTTTTTGAGTATTCTACAGAGCTGTCTTATTCGAAGACAGAAAGAGTCACTAGTAGGGAAGAAATTAAGCATCCTGCTATTCGTGAATGTATGAAATATTTAGATCTAGATCATATCCGTTTGACTTATGAAGCGGACTTGCCTGCGAGGTCAGGTTTAGGGACAAGTAGTTCTTTTGCTTCGGGAATGATTTTAGCTTTTTATGCTTTACAAGGAAAATATATTGATAAAAAGAGATTAGCAGATGAAGCAATTTATTTAGAAAGAACACTTTGTCAAGAAGTGGGAGGAATCCAAGATCAAATTGCAGTAGCTTTTGGTGGATTTAATCGTATTGACATGAATGAAGACGGATATTCTGTCAGACCTTTAATTATTTCTCCTAAGAGAAAACAACTATTTAATGAAAATTTACTGATGTTTTTTACTGGTTTTACACGGTTTTCTTCAGAAATTCAATCTTCTGTTCAGCAATCTCAAAAAGAAAAAAATAAACAATTATTAGAAATTCTTTCTCTAGTAAATGAGGCAGAAAATATCTTTACAGATGAAACAAAAAGTTTAACAGAAATTGGACGTTTATTGGATTATACATGGAAACTAAAACGAGGAATAGCCAAAGAAATCTCTACAGATTCGTTAGATGAAATTTATCATAAAGCAATGCAAGCAGGTGCTTTAGGAGGAAAACTTTTAGGAGCAGGGGGAGGAGGATTTTTTATTTTTTACGTTGAAGAAGATAAACAAGAAAAAGTCAAAGAATCCTTGAAAGATTTGCTTTTGATTCCTGTTAAATTTGAAAATCAAGGTAGTGAAGTAATCCATTATTCTCCGGAGTAGTAAAAGCATCTATTTCATTCCAAACAAAAGAAAAAGGAGAGAAAAAATGCAAAAAGTTCCTTTACTAAATACAAAAGTTAGCAATATGACTATGAAAGAGATGTTGAATCAAATTTTACAATATATTAGGCAAAAGAAAAAGGCCTATGTTGTTGCGGTAAATGTAGATGTCATGGTCAAAATAGAAAAAGATCGGAAATTAAAACAAATCGTAGATAAAGCGGATTTAGTTTGTGCAGATGGTATGCCTTTGCTTTGGGTTTCGCATTTTTTGTATCATCGTAAAATAAAAGAAAAAATTTCAGGTTCGGATTTAGTGCCAAAACTTTGTCAAAAGGCTGCCCAGTGTGGTTACTCGCTTTTTATTTTAGGCGGAAAGCCAGGTGTAGCACAAAGGGCAAAAAGAAATTTGGAAAGAATGTATCCTGGTCTTCATGTCGTAGGAACTTATGCTCCGCCTTTTCATTTTGAACAAGATTCTAAAGAAATTCAAAGAATTAACAAAAAAATTTCTCAAGTACAACCCGATATTTTATTGGTTTGTTTAGGCTGTCCGAAACAAGAAAAATTTGTAAGTCAAAATATTGGGCAATACCAAGCAACTGTTTCACTTTGTGCCGGGGCTACGGTGGACTTTTTGGCAGGGCGAGTAAAACGGGCTCCGCAATGGATGAGTAAAAGTGGTTTAGAGTGGTTTTATCGTTTTTTGCAAGAGCCAAGACGTTTATTCAAGCGTTATTTTATTGAAGATATGCAAATATTGAAATTAATAGGAAAATACAGAGGGCAAAGAAATGGGAAATAAAAAGAAAAAAATTCGTGTTTTGATGTGTTGTTCCGCCCTGTCCGTAAAAGGGGGAATGGTTTCTGTAATGAAAAATTATTTGCAATATACAAAATGGGGCGAATTTGAAATCATTTATGTTCCTACCCATATAGAAAAGGCAAAACCTTTACTTGTTCTTTATTTTGGTGTTGCATGGTTCAAAATCTGTATGCTTTTGTTGTTGAGAAGGATTGATATTGCCTATTTACATACTGCAGAAAGAGGTAGTTTTTTTCGGAAAGCATTTTTAGTACAAACGTGTAAGAAGTTTCATATTAAAACAATTATGCATCATCATGCGGCAGAATTTGAATATTTTTACCAAAGTTTATCCCTGAAAAAGAAACAGTATGTAAAACAAATTTTAGAAAATGTTAATTTGAATGTGGTATTGAGCAGTCGTTTAGTTCCCATGATTTTGGATAAAGCACCAAGAGCAAAAGTCACTGTTTTATATAATGCCGTTAAAACTTCCCGTGAAAATCAGTACAGTTTATCTGCTAAAAATATTTTGTTTTTGGGACGTTTAGGTGAGAGAAAAGGAATTTATAATTTATTAGAGGTTTTACACAATTTGGATCGCCAGCTACCTCCTCATGCAAAAGTTTATTTGTGTGGAGACGGAGAATTGGACTTGGTTAAAAAGAAAATACGCGATTTGTCTTTAACACATCGTATAGCGCATGTTGGTTGGGTAGATGGTATGCAAAAAAGAGAATTTATGCTCAATAGTGCTATGCATATTTTGCCTTCTTATCAAGAAGGATTACCGATGAGTATTTTAGAAACGATGTCTTACGGAATTCCCAATATTAGTACAAAGATTGCTTCCATTCCAGAAGTCATCGAAGATAAAAAAAATGGTTTTTTGATTTCTCCTGGTAATCAAAAAGAATTGACTAAAGCTATTAGGGAATTGATGGAAAATCCTATGCTGCGGGAAGAGTTTAGTAATCAGTCTTTTCGTTTAATTCAAGAAAAATTTTCTTTAGAAGAACACATGAGAAAAGTAAAAATGATTTTACACAGTGTACTCAATAAAGCAAAGATATAAGAGAAAAAGGAAGGGATTGTTTATGAAAATTTCTTGTATTACTTATCATGGGGCTTATAATTATGGCTCTGTGCTGCAAACTTTTGCTACAGTACAATATTTTCGGCAATTAGGTTTTGACATAGAAATCATAAACTATACGCCTTCCCATTTACGGCATCATGGAAGTTTTTTTACAACTTATCATGAGATTAGTTTACGTCACTATACACCACCTTTGCGCATTTTTTTATCTTTAATCAAGATATTTTCTTATCAAAAACAGCTTGATGTATTCTGGCATTTTCTTCAAAAATATATTCCTTTAACAAAGCCTTATCCTTCAATTGAAAGTTTGAAAAAGTCTCCTCCTCAAGCAGATCTTTATTGTACAGGAAGTGATCAAGTTTGGAATAATTATTTTACAGAAAAGTTTGATTCTGCTTATTTTTTAGATTTTTTACCTGAACAAGCAAAAAAAATTTCATTTTCAGCTAGTTTCGGTAAAGAGAATTTTGATCAAGCAGAGTTAAAGTTTATTCAAAAAAAGTTAAAAAAGTATAGGTATTTGTCTGTTCGTGAAAATTCAGCTTTGAGGATTTTATCTGAAATTGGATATCAGGGTGATAAGATACTAGACCCTACTTTGTTATTAGAGGCAGATGCATGGAAAAAACTTTCTAAAAAAAGGAAAGTAAAAGGTGCTTATCTTTTAGTATATCAGCTACATGCAGATAGTAAGGCATTGGATATGGCTTTAGCATTCAAAAAAATGACAGGTATTCCAGTAATCCGCATTGCGACGATGTATCATCAAAGAGCAAAATCATCCAGAAAAAAAGTTTTGCCTGAGGTAGAAAATTTTCTAGGATATTTTCGTTATGCAGCTTATATTTTTACAGATTCTTTTCATGGTGTAGCTTTTTCACTGCAATTTAATCGCAATTTTTATGTTACTTTACCAAGTAAATTTTCGGATCGCATATTGACGATATTACAAGAGGTGAATTTAAGTAATCGTATTCTAGATGATCCAGAAGATTTACGGAAGATACCTGCAAAAATTTCTTATCAAAAAGTCAATCGTTTACTACAAAAGTCTAGGGAAGAGAGTAAGGCAAGCTTTAATCGTGGCTTAAAAGATTTGCATTGCGGGAGTTTTTGAGATGGAAGATGCATATGTTAAACCAAAAACCATTTCTATTGTTATCCCCTCTTGTTTATTCCGCTTAGTCTGCTTTGCTGCTTATAATTTTGCTTATATTTTATATATGCTATCTTATATTTCCCAAAATATTTATTTATTTTTACTATTTGTATTTTGTTGTTTAAATGCTACGATTTATTTCTTGTCTTATTTGAATCAAATAGGAAAGACTTTAGGAAAAAGAACGCTTAAGCTTTCGTTGAGTTATGTCGTGACTTTTCTGGTCATTTCTCTAGGTATGCAAATATTCAATGGTGATTTTTCTTCTTATTTGTGGGTGGGTTTATTTCGAATTACTTTACCCATTGTCAGTGCTTTTTTCTGGATCAATACGGTCAAAGAATCCGAACAAAAATATTTTTTTGATTTACTGTTATTAAGATTTATCTTGCATTTTCTTTGGTCGAATCTAGAGCATATGAATTGGCAGACACTTTTAAGTATGTCTTGGTCAAATTCTTATTCTGATTTTGAATCTTCTTTGGCTCATGACTTTTTTATTTTAGAATGTTATTTTTTATGGAAAAAGGAGCGAAAAAGAAGTTTCATTAGTATGATATTTTGTATGCTTTCAATGAAAAGGCTGAGTTTCGTTTTAGCTCCGTTACTTTTCGTTTTTGATTTACTTCCTGTTTATTTTCCTAGATTTTGCAAAAGAATTAAATTTTTTCAACAAGAATCAAAAAAAAGAAAAGTTTCTTCTTTATGGGCTAATTTACTAAAAATCGTTGTGATTGTAAGTCCTTTATTTATGGTAGCTTTATACAGTCCGGCAGGGCAGGACTTATTTTATAGTTTATTTAAGAAGGATCTTAATGTATTTATGTCTGGAAGGGTAAGCATTTATTATACTTTGGTAGAAGCTATTCCTTATTATAATGGATATGGATCGGTGAATCACTTCTTATCCTCTTATGTTGCTTCTGTTTTTGGGACGTATTGGAATGCTGTTTTACACAATGATTATATTCGAATTTATTTAGAAACAGGCATTTTAGGCGTTATTGCCATTACGCATAGCTTAGTAGAGTTAAGTAGAAAAGAATATTGGATTTTTGTGATGATGGTTTATTTAATGGTAGTGGCAATCACTTCACATATTTTTAATTATTTCAGTGTGTGGGTTACCTTTTATATGATCGTGTTCCAGTTAAATACAGAGAGAGAGAAGGTCTTTGCTTGAAAGTGGTAGCTTTAGTTACGGTGTATTATACAGAAAATTGTGGAAGTGTTTTACAAGCGTATGCTTTAATGAAAACTATACAAAAATTGGGCTATCAAGTGGTGTTGATTTCTACAAAAAATTCTTATTCTGGGCATTCTTTAAAACGTTTAATAAAAAATCTTTTGCAAACTATAGTAAGAAAAGATTTTTCAGATATTTTTCCCATCATCAAGAAATATCAACAATATCACTTATGGATAAAATCTTTACCACAAATGACGATTAAACAAGCTAAACATAGCGCAATTTCTGCATATGTCTTTGGCAGCGATACCATTTGGGACATTCGCTCAAAGTATTTTTTAGCTTCTTATGATGTTTTTTGGGGTACTGCTTTTCCTTTGGAGTATAAAGTGGCTTATGGGGCATCTGTTGCCAATTCTTCAAAAAAAGAAATACTATCTTTAGGCTATCCAAGAAAAGCTTTAACAGATTTTCAACGGATCAGCGTCAGGGATGGGCATTCTGAACAAGTAGTTCAATCCTTAAGCCAGCAAAGGATAGAAAGAGTTTGTGATCCTACGTTTTTATTGGATAAAAAAGAGTATAGGCCATTTTTGAAAAAGGTTAAAGAAAAAAATTATATGCTCGTTTATTTGTTTGATGATTTAGAACAAGAACAAGTGAGACAGATTCTTCAATTTGCAAAAAAAAATCATCTTATGCTGATTTCCGTTGGAAAGAAAATGAGCTGGTGTGAAAGGCATAAAGAGTCTACTTTAGAAAATTTTTTATCTTACTATTACCAAGCGGACTATATCATCAGTAATACTTTTCATGGGACAATCTTTTCTTTGTTATTTCATAAACAATTTTTTATTTTGGATTTTCAAAAGAAAAAGGTTGAGGAATTATTGATTTCTTTAAATTTGCGGCAGCGTTTAGTGTCGGATTTAAAGAATTTAGATGTTTTAGCCAAAGAGAAGATAGACAATCAACAGCTGGAAACTACCTTTCAAAAATGGAAAACGGAAAGTTTATCTTATTTGAAAAAATCACTTCAGTCTTAAGATGTGTTCACACTACCGTAGGGCGTCTATCTTTTAATAACTTTGGGACTAGTCTGTGTTTAGAGCCTGCTCTTCTCTCTTACTCACGGGAGAATATTGGTCTATTTTTCTTCCTACGGTGTCGAGCCTTCTTAAAATGCCTCCAACATTCCTGCGTTACCTCTTCGTGTAGGAAAAAAACTATACACAACATTCTCTACGTTCAGAGATACGAAAATAGGCTCTTAGAAAAACTATCCACAAGATTTTCCTCGTTCGGGGATATGAAAATAGGCTCTTAGAAAAACTATTCACAATATTCTTCTTGCGGGAAAAATACTGAACAAGTTTTTTATTTTCTTAAAATACGCATCATATGTCTGAAAAAAATTTCCTGATCAACAAATAATCTACTCAAAATCTGGGCATTTCGGGTAATATGAATACACCCTGGTGAAAAATTCATCTTCAAAAAAGATAAAAAGTAGACTAAGAGTACACATAGGAGAAAAAATGAAATGGAAAAGATAAAGGAATTAAAAGAATTATTAAAACAAAATGAAGTTTTGCGTAAATTGGTAAAAAAGAAAAAAAATACTGCTGAATTTTTGCAGGATGCGAAGGAATTCAACACATACTATCTAGAAGAAGGAAAATCAGAAAATGTTTTGGAGTATCAAATGCTTTTACTCGTTCATAGTTTGGAAAAAGGAATGTGTATGAAAGAGTTAAGGCCGTTTGGAGGAGAAAAGTGTCAAGAGTTAATTCGTTTAATTAATCGTTATGAACAGCTTAGCAAAACAGAAGAATCATCTGCTTATCAGATGGCTTTTTCCATTTTAAATAAATGGAGATTATTTTATGAGGAACATCATTGGCAAAAAGATGCTTATTATGCTTTGGTTAATAAATTTTTAAAAAAACAGGAAAATCATTCTCAACTTGCTGTAGGGTTTAAAGAAATCAGCAAAGAAGAATTGACGAAAGGGATGCAAATTCCCTTTTCTCGTTTTTGTGCTTCTAGGCATTCTGTACGTAAATTTTCATCTACTCCAATCAGTGAAGAAGTTTTATGGGACTGCGTAAAAACCGCCCTTACTGCTCCGTCAGCTTGTAATCGTCAAATGTGTAAGGTATATGCAGTGAAGAAAAAAGAACATAGACAGTTTTTGAATAAAATGGTAATCGGTGTTAATGGATTTGAAAAAGAGTACATGCAGTATTTTCTGATTACATTTGACTTGAGTTCGTTTAACTTTTATGGAGAACGAAACCAAGGCTTTTTTAATGCAGGTCTTTTTGCAATGACTTTTGCTTTTGCCTTACATGAACAGGGGATTGGCTCATGTTTTTTGCAGTGGAGCAACACGGCTGCACAAAGTCAAGAAACAAAACGCAGATTATCTATTCCTTTAAGAGAAAAGATAGTTGTAGCGATTGGAGCGGGATATTATGCGGAACATAATCAAATTCCTTGTAGCTATCGTAAAAAAGTAGAAGAAGTGTTGAGAGTCCTTTGAGCTTGTCCAATATCTGATTTAGAGTAAAATATCATAGTATATTTTTCTTCATTTAGAGATGCCCTACAGGTTCTTAGGCGTTACAAATGGACCGAAAAAGGTTAAGGTGAATAGGAAAAGTTGAAAACGATTAAAAATTATCTTTATCATATTTTATATAACTTATTAACTATAGCCTTGCCTTTAATCACTACTCCTTATTTAGCCCGAATTTTGGGTAAAGAGGGGATTGGTTTATATACTTATTATTTTACGATTGCACAATTTTGCGCTTTGATTGCTAAATTAGGTTTGAGTAATTATGGGACGAGAGAAATTTCTGCAGTACGTGAAAATGAAGAACAGTTAAAACAAACTTTTTCTAATCTTTATGGAATACAAATTTTACTTACTATCATTATTTCATGCATTTATTTTGGATATTCTTGGATATTTTTGCAAGATCTACGGCAAAAAGTCGCTTTCATTTTTGGCTTGTGGTTAGTCAGTGTTATTTTTGATTTAGATTGGCTGATGTTTGGATTGGAAGATTTTAAACGGACAGTTACACGTAGTACAATTATTAAATTATTATCAACAATTTGTATCTTTTTAGTAGTTAAAACGAAAGAAGATGTTTTGGTTTATGCTCTTATTACTGCTTTAAGTTATAGTTTAGGATATGTTTATTTATGGATAATACTTCGGAAATATATTTCCCTTTCTGGGGTTAAACTAAAAATAATGAAAAAACATTTCTTCCCTTGCTTGGTCTTGATGTTGCCTACACTGGCAATGAGTGTTTATCGTTCTATGGATAAAGTGATGTTAGGTTTATTAAGCAATGAAGGAGAATTAGGTTTATTTGAATATGCAGAGAAGTTGATTTATTGTTTAAGTTCGTTTATTGCTTCATTAGGTGTAGTAATGATGCCAAAAATTTCGCATTTATTTGCAAAAAATAATCGAAGAGAAATCTTAAAGTATTTAGATTACTCGATGACATTTCTTTTATTCTTATCATCGGGCATGTGTTTTGGAATGATTGCCGTTGCTGACAATTTAATTTTATTGCTTTATGGGGCAGATTTTCGTGGGAGTATTATCTTATTGGCCTTGTTGAGTGTGACCTTAATTTTTATTTCTTGGGGTAATGTATTAAGGATGCAATACATTATTCCGACGGGTCAAGACAAGGTATATATTGTTTCGATTTTTTTTGGTGCACTTTTGAATTTAATCATTAACCGCCTATGTATTCCTGTCATGGGTGCACTAGGAGCTTGCCTCGCAACGGTTATTACAGAATTTAGTGTTTCAGCTTTTCAATCTTGGAAAATGAGGAAGCAATTGCCCTTAAAAACTTATTTTAGTACAGCTTATGGATTTATTCTTTATGGTATGGTTATGAATATTGTTCTGATTTCATTCAATCATTTTAAATTTTTGAAGTCTTTTACTTTATTTTGGAAAATTTTAGTTGGTGGAAGCGTATATTTATTGCTTTGTGTTAATTATTTTATCCACAAAAGACAGGATATTTTTCGTTTGTTCAGTCAATGGAGACGGAAGGAAAACAATCAAAAATAGATAGTGCGGTTACGGTGAGTGGATACTCTACAGCTTCTTATGACAGAGGAACAATTTGATGCTCAAGGCAATATTGTGTCTTTGATGTATGTTAAGATGTGAATGCTGATACTCAGACTAAAGGAGGTCTTCTCTTGAAAATACAAAAGAAAATTTACTGTTTATTATTTCTTGTCTTATTCATGGTTAATACTTTACCTGTTTTTGCTGCATCTGGAATCAATGAGTTTGAACAGAAAATTCTAAATGTTTTATCAGAGCGTATTAGTGCTTCGCATGTCAATATTGCGAAAAATTATTTTAATCGTGATGGTATTGATGTAATGGCTGAGGAAAGTGAAAAAGCAATAAAAGAATTACGGGATGCCTATTCGATTATTGATCAAAACCCGGTGAATGGCAAAGTTGTTACAGAGTCAACCATAGAAAAATTGCCGAGAAGTATTAAGGAGCAGGTTTTAAATCATGCGGTAAATGCGGCTTCTGCCTTAGGGATGACGTTGACGTGGAATGCAAGTAAGCGTACTTTTTCTTTGCTAGGAAAAGATAAGTCGATCATTCCATTAGAGAATAACATTATTAAACAGACGGGAATAAGGACTTCTACGACTTATTGGTTAACAGGTATTATTTTAGTGTTGATTATTGCAATTATTTTAATGAAAAGACCCCATCATCGAGATAGAGATCCGCATAGAAAACATCAAAATATTTCATGATTATTTTAGTGCTGAAAGGTAAATTTTACAGTTTGTTTTTTTTATTGAACATGGATTAGAGTGTATAGTCCTATTGAGGAAAGTCTAGAAAAAAGATAAGGTAGAATTTTAAGCTGAAATACGAAACAACACCTTACTTATTCGAATCAAAAGAATCATATTTGAAAAAATGGTATTCAAGTTCTTTGAATGGCTTCTAGTATTCCAAGTCACCTCTTCGTGAAGAGAAGCTATTTAACATCTCACTGATGATAGAGGATATGGTCTACTTGTTTGTTTTATACAGTGTCTGAAGTTTCTTAGCATACTTCTAGTATTTTAGGGTATGTTCATACTATCCAAAATGCCCAGAGTTTGCGTAGATTTTCCGTCTCGCAAGGCAAATTTTGCAGACATACGATGCGTATTTTAAGAAAATAAAGAACTTGTTCAGTATTTTACCAGCAAGGAGAGTGTCGTGCATAGTTTTTCTAATAGTCTGTTTTCGTATCTTTGAACGAGGGAAACTAGACGAATATTCTCCTGTAAGTGAAATAACGAAAACAGGCTCTAAACATAAAATAGCACAAAATCTACCCAAAAGATAGAAGCCTTGAGGTAGAAGAACACGTTCCAGCCCACCTGTGCATGCGTGAAAATCTAAACTTGATCTTAAAAAAGAAAAACAATATATAACATGTTCTTCGTTTTAAGATCAAGTAGCATGGTATAGATTCTAGATGAACGGACACTTCATTGTTTAAATCTAATGGACTCTTAGATTGGCATCCATTACGATAATACAATTTCTTACTTAAACTTTAGACTTCTCAAGTTCCCAAGCGTAGATTTTCACGTGTTTCACAGTAGATGCACATGCGCTATCAAAAAAGAGTTGTTCTTTGAATGTTCTCCTATTTTCTCGCCTTATATTCAGATAAACGATAGTTAAGACAAGGGGCTTTATGATGATTGGATCAAACGCTTTTTGTATTTAGATCATTCCTACAAAAAATATGCTTTAAGAAAATACAAACTTATATAAGACAAGCTTATATAGAAAATGGAAAGGAGCAGCAGCCATGACAGAACGCAAGAGTAAAATGTCGCAGATGATGTCTGCCTTGTTTATTCCAATTGCGATAGCAATTGTCATTTATTTGTTTATGTATTCAGGAGCGATATTTTTTCTTGATCATACTACATATGGTAGAGTTATTTCGCTGATGATTTCATCGAATGAAAATACCGCAAAGAGTGGAGATAATCTCGAAGAGTTGCCGAATATTACATTGAATGAAACAGAGGAAGAAGACGGACAGATACAGGAAACATCAGAAGAATTTTTCAATACATCCGTGACGATACCCAAATATGGAGAAGAGTATGGCATGTTAATCGGACAAAGTATTGGGATGAAAATTCCTTTGATGATGGGAGATAGTGAGGCACAATTAAAAAGGGGAGCAGGTCAATATTTAGGCAGTTTTTTACCTGGTTATGGAGGGACAATTTTAGCAGCTGGGCATAATATTACGCATTTTTTCTCTTTATCTAAAATACGAGAAAAAGATATTTTAGAAATTGATACAAGCTATGGACAATTTCAATATGAGGTAAGAAAAATTCAGGTTCATGCCTATAATGACCCAAAGGCCTATGATTTGTCCCAACAGGATGAAGAAATTTTAGTGTTATATACTTGCTATCCTTTTGAAGTGATGTCTTCACTGAAAACAGATCGACTATTTGTGTATGCACAGAAAATAAAAGGACCAAAGGTGGTGTGGTAAAGATGAAAGGGTTAAAAAGACGTGTAGTTAGCAGAACTTTAGAAATTATGCAAGCTTTTAATTTTTATGTTATAGCCTTGATTTGTGCAGTCTATATCGGTCTTTTTGGAAAACAAGGTATTTCTGTACATTTGAATCAGCAAAACTATTTAAAAAGTGCGTATGCTGACTTTCAAGAAGATATAGCTGACTATCTTCTGAAAATGGGTTTACCCCCGGGTATTTATCAACAGACCTTAACATTTGAAGTATTTCGCAGAGATAGTCTTGTGGCTGTAGATAAAACTTATTCAAATAATGTTTTTGCTATGGAACAAGAGAAAATAAAAGAAGAAATTAAACAAAATATTTTAAATGAATTGCAAAAGCAAGATCATGAAATCAACATGGAAAAACAACAAGAAAGTCAAAGGGTAGTTGAAGAAATTTTAAGCGGTTACGGGGAACATATTCGTTTACCCTATTTTGATACTCTATTTCAATGGAAAAATCATTATCGACAAATCATATTAGTCGTGCTGGCTGTGAATTTTGCTTTGTTTTTTTTGCTTTTTTATTTATTGTATAAAGTCAATCGTTATCGACATCGATTATTTTCGTCCTTAGGATTTTCTTTTGCTGGTGCTGGCTTAGTTTTGTTTTTTTTTCCAGGAGTGTTCGTACGTTCTTTATATTCTCCATTAAATGTAGAACCGTCGTATATGAAAGAATTTATTGTTTTTTTATCTAATCATGTATTATATTTATTTCAAATTATAGCAATTTTTTATCTATTAGTTAGTATATTTCTTCAAGTAATTTCTTATTCTAGAAAACATAATAGAAAGTAAATAAAAGGTTTAGTATGTATTTTATTTGTCATTGACATTTTTTTTACAATAGTCTTACAATTTTTCCTGTGTCTTGTTTTGCGCAAAATTTATGGTATGATAAGCAAAGAGCACCAATCATGCGATTTCAAAAGAAATGGGTTAGGTGTATTTAATGATTTTATCAGATAAGGAAAAGTGAGTAAAGTGAGCAAAAAAGTGATTTTTCTGCTTGTTTATTGTTTAGTATTTGCTACATTTTTTAAAATTCCTGCTTTTGCTTCAGTAAAGAAGGCAGAGAGTAGCGGGTATTTTTACGGTCAAGACGGAAAGAAGAAAACTGAACAATGGGTAGATCGTAAATATTATGTAGATAAAAATGGGGAAAGATTGAAAAACACTTGGGCCAAGTTAATACCAGCTCCAGGAGATACAAAAACACCCAATAAAAGTGATAGATTTTGGTATTTTTTCAACAATAAGGGAGAACGCCTAGAGAATACAGAAAAATATATTGGTTCTGCTAAATATTATTTGGGTGCGGAAGGTCGTATGTTGACTGGATGGGTAGGTAATCGTTATTACGGCGGAGAAGATGATGGGGCTTTAAAAATTGGTTGGTTTAAAATTAACCAAAGTTGGAGGTACTTTACAGAAGATAGAGGAAATCTTTGGACTCCTGCAAGTGTTCCGTCAAATGTGGAGGGAGTTACTAAAATCATTGGGGGAAAAACTTATGCCTTTAATGCTTCTGGAGAAATGCTCTTTGGTTGGGTGAAAATCAATAACCAATATGCTAGTCGTTCTATTGAAAACTATGCTTATTTTGGTTCTGCCAATGATGGAAGCATGAAAACAAACACTTGGAAATACTTAACCTTGTCAAAAAATATTTTAAATGATGATCAGTATTACTGGTTTTATTTTAAAGATAATGGTCAAGTACAAAATAGTAGCACAGAAAGCGAAAAGAAATTTGTTTCCATTAAAGGTGCAGAATATCTATTTGATATTTATGGCAGAGTTTGTCATGGTCTACAGTGGATCGGAGATGAGTTGTATTATTTAGGAAGTAAAGATCAATGCTGGGTACAAAAAGATGTCTATATTGCTAGTCTGAAAGAAGCCGACGGATTAGGGACATTTTATTTTCAAGCCGATGGTAGAGGTCTCACAGGAGTAAGAGCGGGAGACGATAGTCTATATTATAAAGGTAAACTACAAAAAGCTAGTGCAAAAGAAGTGTTTCGTGTGGTTTCTTTTGTGCAAAATGGTGTGCATCAGAATTATGTAGTAGACAGTATGGGAAAAATACAAAGAAATGCTACGGTTAGTAATGGAGAAGGTTCGGTTTATCAAACGAATTCATCAGGGACGTTGCTGCTTGTTGATCGGGAAACTCCGCATGAAGGCGTAGGGTTTGAACCCCAAAGAGCAAATCCGTAATGAAGGAAAAATCACTTTGCAAACACGTTTATTCAGTCTGATATCTGACGAGATATGACGTAAGGGCGGCATTTTGCCGCCCTTTAGATTTGTGTTGGTTGTTTATGAATTGTTGTTCATTGGATTTTGTTATAGTTAATCATGCGCCCCTACGGTTTCAGATTGTAGGTAAGTAAAATCGTCTCTATAATTTCTATCATCATTAAAGAAAAGAATGGAGATAAAGCTTGTAAAGAAAATCTATTTATATTATATATATATAATGGTAAATCATAGTATAAAAATATATTAAAAATGATAAATTTGGATGATAAACTATAAAATTTCAATAAAATATTCACTAAACTATATTTTATATGAATAATTTACATAAAAGAGGGACTTGAAAATGATTCGAAAAACAGACCATGAATATAGATAGGTGAAAACTGAGATAAAAAGAGTAGATGTATGTAGATCTACTCTTTTTGTCATTCATAATCAATAAAGTTGCTTGAGGGAATATTAGAATGAAAAATTTACAGATTTTAGCTTTAGAAATAATAGCTGATCCTTATTGTCCAATTATTGCAAAGTGTGAATGTTTATGAAAACTATGTTAAAATTTATTCTACCTCTTTGGCTAGCGATGGCAATCAATACTTTACTTAGCATTGCGGACAATTATTTGTTGAACCAATACAACGCCAACTTTATTTCCGTAAAAGGTTTGGCCTCACTGCCAGTTTTGTTGTTGTCTACTTTTTTTATTGGTTTAGGCATTGAATGTAATAGAAGAACAGCGAGTGAAGAGAAGTTTTCCTTTTTTTCTTCTGTTGCCGTCATTTTTGTTTTTGCTGTATTGGCAGTCGTCATCGCATTGTGCGGAGCGGAGCTGTTTTTATTTTACACGAGAAAGCATCTTTTATATTTAGATATTTTATCTTATTACCGTATTTTTATTTGGGATTTAATTCCTTTGAGTATCCTGTATCTTTGTACAGGTTTAATGCGTGGTAGCGGAAAACCGCAAATTACCGTTGTGTTTTCCGCTTTAACTGTGGTTTGTAAAGTGCTTTTCAATCAATGGTTTGTTCACGAACAATTATTAAATTCTCCCTTATTAAATGTTGCTTTGGCTACTGTGTTATGTGATGTGCTGATTATCTTACTATATTTGCTTTATATTCGCTTTGTTGCCTTCCGGGAAAAATTAAAAGAAAAAGCTGTTTTTACGATGATTTTTTTCCGTCAGGGTTTTTCTTATTCGATTGAAAAATTTTTGTCTTCCTCTTCAATGACTATTATTTCCCGTTTTTTTCTTGTTAATTTAATCGTAGAAGATTCCAATATTTACTATAATGTATTAAATTATTTTGATCCTATTTTGATGTTACCCTATGCTTATTTTGAATGGGTGTTGTATGCTACAACAAAGGGTCTAAAAAATTCTACAAAAACAAATACGATACTGTATACCTTACTGTTATGTGGGATGCGATTTGGGGTATATCGTTATTTAGGAATAAAAACATTTACACAAGATTTCTTTTTGTGGATTTATTTAGTGTATTCGGTGTTGTTTTTGGCGGAGAGAGAAGTCATGGCAAAATATTTTGCTATGCAGAAAGCGAATTTTGCTAATCGCATTGTGTTGTTTCGAGCAATTTTTATTTTGGGTTGTTTTTTCTTTTTACAATCTTTTCATCAATTTCATTTGTTGAGTTTAATGGGCGTGCAAATCGTCGGATTTATCTTTGAAATTTTAGTTTTACAGTATCAACGAAGTTGGTCTTCTCAAAAGTAGAACATCGCTTCTTATAATTGTATTTGATTTTCCTGTACAGAAAGAGAAAATTTTTCTCTTTTTTTCTTCTGTTGCCTGATTAAAAGATAGGTAAAAAAATAGTAATGGTTATTATTGAACAATTTAATAAAACAATCTGGGTATATTCTTTATCTTTTCTTCAAAAGTGAAAGTAAAATTTTATTGGTTCTATTTGTCGTTTTATGATAAAATAAATCAAAAACGTTTATTTTATCGTTTATGCACACAATTTGATTAAGAAGATGCTGTGCAAAGCACACTCAAATTGGCGCAATCATGATTCACTTCGCAATCATGATAAAATAACTTTTAATAGAAAATTTATCTCAATTTACGTCCGGTTTTATCGACAACAAACTTGGATTTTATCTAAAAACAGAAAATAGAAAACAGAAGAAGGATACAGACAGATGATCGGAAAAAATCAGTGGTTTTGGAAACATCAATTCGTAAAAAGTAGAGTAGTATTTGGCGCACAGATCGAGTGCAGCGAAGGAATGGAAACTTGTATATTAGTGGGTTATCCTTCCAAAGGAAATAATTATATTGGACATAAGGGAGTAGCGACTAGTTTAGATTGTGTGATTAAGGAAAATTTTGAATCTTTTGGATGGTGTAAGCTTCGAAATCAGCCTTGCTCGCCGGAGATTTATCGAGAACGCTGGGTAGTGGAAGATAAAAGCCTTCGCGTAGAAGTTCCTGGGGAACAAGATGTGTTTGCGCTGGACACAGAATCAGTAATGGTCTGCCAAGAAGGTGGTATCATCTGGGTATTAGATGATGGACAAGGGGAAAATGCAGTAGCGGATGCGATACTCATGAAGTGTATAACAGATTATCTGTTAAAGCCAGAGAATCGTATCCAGCTTTATGTGAACTTCTTTCATGATCCTTTCTATGGCGATCAGGAAAAAAGTCTCTGGATCGTTCGCTCGGATGGATGGAATATCCATGACCCAATGTTACAGCATTATTTATCTACGTATGGGAAAAAAGCTTTGCGGGGGCACTATCAAGAAATCAGTATGGAACGATATCAAGAAGAAGCCCAGCACAATCTTGCCCGTGGAAGAGATTGGACGGGAGAAAAACTAGGTCCTCTTGCGCAGTTGCTGTGTGCAGTCAATAAAGGGGGACTAGGAGTCCAACGGATCATGAATGAATCTGGAGCAACTTCGGCAGTACATACCATTATGGGAGCAGCTTCCTACTATAAAGGAGCATGGGAACAGCATAATCTAAAGCAGCCAGTAGGAAAACAACCTGAAGTGAACGAGATCAAGTCACCTGAATCAGTAGAGAAAAAGAGAATAATAGGCGATCCGAATGCGGAGGATAAACTGGAAAATTTAGATTTTTTTGAGCAACAACATCCAGAATTTTGGGATGATAAGATGGAAAAAGAATACAACGATTTGCAGAGACAACAAAGTAATTTTGATCGTTCTCAAAGTATGAATGTTCAGACAGGCGAGAGATTTAGCGAAGTAAAAGCAGATGTGGATGTTTCTCCAGGTAGGAGCGAGGATCCGAGGGACATAATAAAACTTGATGAAATAGAAGTTAAATTCAATCAAAATCCTAAACATGATTCAGTTGAATTTGCAAGACAACTTAAGGCACAGGAAGATGGAATGAATCAACTTACTGTTGATGAGTATCTTACCAATAGGGATAGATATTTGGCAGAAGGCAGGGCCTTGGAAGGTAATGCAGTACAACAAGCAGTTAGAGAACAAGCGCTTACGGATAAAATAGAAGAACTTATAGATTCAGGAAAAACTATAGAAGATGCCGTGAAGCAAGCTAATGATTGGATGGATACACAAGCTGCTTTGCACAATCCTGATCAGATAGCAGGGGGAAATCCTTTAAATATAAGCGGTATGGGTGATAAAGGTATAAATTCATCTCTTGGATCACAATGGAAATACAGGATAGATGATGTGGATGAACGAATTAGAAAAGCAGCCGAGGGGATGACAGAAGCAGAAAGACAGAGCACACATTTGAATATTAAATTAACCCAATAGGAGAAATATTATGAATGAATTGTTTTTTGATGATTTTATTCTGTATCAAAAGAGCGAAGATAGTATTGTTAAAGAATACATTACTAAAGTTCCAAATGAATTAATTGAAATTTGGAGAAATTACGGTTTTGGAAGTGTAAAAAGTGGTTATTTAAAGATTATTAATCCTAATGAATGGCTTGATATACTTGTAGAGTCTTATTACGTTGATAAAGAATCTATACCTATTTTTGTAACGGGGATGGGAGATATTATTGTCATTGATTCTAAGGGTTATTTTATGCTAATTAATTATAGAAAAAGAGTGATAAAAGGGGTTGGGAGAAGATTTAAAACCTTCTTTATGATGATGGAGAGTGAATCTATTTTAGATGAACAGTTCTGTTGGAATCCATACCCAGATGCTGTTGAAAGATATGGGAAATTAGAATATGACGAGTGCTTTGGATATGAGCCGTTACTCGGTTTAGGTGGTGCTGAAAAAGTAGAAAATTTACAAAAGATAAAAATAAAAGAACATATACAAATTATTACTGAATTTATGGGGCCAATTAAATAATATTAAATACATTATTTTGAGCATTTTTATTGAAGTTAGCTTTGAATATTCTTGGTACAAAAGTACTGAAAGTATTCAAAGCTAACTTTTTTTGAGCAGTGTGCTACCAAGAGAATGGGTTGGTAATGATGGTACCGGAGTAAAATGGAGAGGATATAGTGATGGAAATGGAAACATTACATCGTTTTATCCAGAACAATAAAAGAAACCGATTAGGAGATTAATAATGAAAAGAGATTTTAGGCTTAATGATCAAAATATGTTGGACAAAGAACACTTTCCAGTACAAGCAATTTTTAATATGGTTAGTGATGAGAGATTTATTCAGATTATTGAAGGAATAAGTGAAGGGAAAGGATTTGGAGAAAACTTTGGAGCATGTATCTTTCCGGATGATTTAGATGAATATGACATTGCGACAGGAGGCATATTTGAAGGTGTTGAGTTTGGTCTACATAATGGTGAAGAAGTAGTTATTAATTATGAAACTTTGTATAAGTATTTACAAATAATTTGTTTAACATTTATTGAGGATTATCCAGATAAACGGGAAACTCTGAATAAATTATTAAATAAATATAAACAAAAATACCATATAGAATAATTAAAATGGAATATTCATGACCCAATGTTACAGCATTATTTATCTACGTATGGGAAAAAAGCTTTGCGGGGGCACTATCAAGAAATCAGTATGGAACGATATCAAGAAGAAGCCCAGCACAATCTTGCCCGAGGAAGAGACTGGACGGGAGAAAAACTAGGTCCCCTTGCGCAGTTGCTGTATGCAGTTAATAAAGGGGGACTAGGAGTCCAACGGATCATGAATGAATCCGGAGCAACTTCGGCAGTACATACCATTATGGGAGCAGCTTCTTACTATAAAGGGGCATGGGAACAGCATAATCTAAAGCAGCAGCCCGTAGGAAAACAACCTGAAGTGAACGAGACCAAGCCGCTTGAAGCAGGAGAGAAAGAGAAAATAGTAGGCGACCCGAATGCGGAGGATAAACTGGACAATTTAGATTTTTTTGAGCAACAACATCCAGAATTTTGGGATGATAAGATAGAAAAAGAATACAACGATTTGCAGAGACAACAAAGTAATTTTGATCGTTCTCAAAGTATGAATGTTCA
>BNZI01000001.1:122500-163786 GCA_026000945.1 Clostridia bacterium
TAAATGCTGCTTTGCTTGCTGCACAAATTTTATCACTTTCGGACGAAAAAATACATAAAAAATTAGAAGAGCGACGAGAAAAAGTTAAAGCAAATACTTTGGAAAGCAGTGCAAGTCTTGAGTAGAGATATACTAGAACCAAATTCTACAATTGGCATTATTGGGGGCGGACAGCTGGGGCGCATGATGGCTTTGGCGGCCAAGTTTATGGGTTATCGCATTGTTGTATTAGATCCTAGTCCAGATTCTCCTTGTGGACAAGTTGCTGATCAAAAAATAATTGCTAATTATACAGATGGGCAAGCTTTGAAGAAATTAGCAGAAATGGCGGATGTTCTGACGTATGAATTTGAAAATGTGAATGTTAAGGCCTTGCAAAAAATTGAAAATCAAGTGAATGTGCCTCAAGGTTCGCGTTTGCTAGAGATTACACAAGACCGTATTTTGGAAAAACAGTATCTTTCTTCTTGCCAAGTCAAGCTTGCTCCTTATGTGGTGGTAAACGATCAGACGGACTTACTTCAAGCAATTTGCAGCCTAGACTATCCGGTAATTCTGAAAACAGTAAGAGGTGGATATGATGGAAAAGGACAAGTACTGCTTCGTAGTGAAGAGGATCTTGAGCAAGCATTAAATTTATTTCAACAGGGTATTTGTGTGTTAGAGAAGCAAATTGCTTTAGAAAAGGAAATTTCTGTTGTCGTAACAGGGAATAGGAACGGACAAATTGAGGTTTTTCCGGTCAGTGAAAATATTCATCAAAATCATATTTTACACCAAAGTATCGTACCTGCTAGAATTTCTTCAACACTTGCCGAGAAGGTAGAAAATTTGGCAAAAAAAATTGCAGAGTCTTTATCATTGCAAGGAAATTTAGCAATTGAAATGTTTGTGTCAAAAGCTGGAGAGTTATTGGTCAATGAATTAGCGCCCAGACCTCATAATTCAGGTCATTATACGATAGAAGCATGTAATATTTCACAATTTGCACAGCATATTCGGGCAATAGTCGGTTTACCTTTATTGAAACCTAAGTTAAATACAGCGGTAGTTATGGTGAATATTTTGGGTCAGCATGTGCAGGAAGTATTAGAACAAAGAGGAAAAAATCCACATTGGTTTGTACATTTTTATGGAAAAAAAGAAAGAAAAGAAAACCGAAAGATGGGTCATCTGACGATATTGACTGAAGACGTTGAAAAAGTGCAAGAGGAACTAGAAAAAACGAAAATCTGGAATAAGTGAGGGAACTTTATTGGAAAATGAATTAATTTATGAGGGGAAAGCAAAAAAATTATTCAGCACTTCGGAGCCTAATGTCTTACGTATCGAATATAAAGATGCTGCGACAGCATTAAATGGAAAGCGTAAGGAAAGTTTTGCTGGGAAAGGTGTGTTGAATAATCAAATCAGTAGTAAGCTTTTTCGGCATTTGCAGTCTGTAGGGATAAACAGTCATTTTATTCAACAAATTTCGGAAAATGAGCAACTTGTACAAGAAATTTCGATGATTCCGCTAGAAGTCGTTGTACGGAATGTGATGGCGGGAAGTTTGGCAAAAAAATTAGGCTGTGAAGAGGGAATAGAAATTCCAGAGGCAATTGTAGAATTTTATTATAAAGATGATGCGCTAGATGATCCTTTTATTAATGAAGATCATATCCATTTTTTGCAGATTGTATCTCAGGCAGAGCTGACGGTGTTAAAAGATCTAGCAAGGAAAATTAATCAAGTGCTTATTCCTTTTTTTGATCAAATAGGAATTACTTTGGTTGATTTTAAATTGGAATTTGGCAGGGGAAAAGACGGAGAGATTCTTTTGGCGGATGAAATTTCGCCGGATACATGCAGACTTTGGGACAAAAAAACAAAGGAAAAATTAGATAAAGATGTTTTTCGCCGTAATTTAGGGGATTTACTGCCTGTTTATCAAGAAGTAGCAAAACGTCTGGAAGGGGTTTAAATCATGCATAGAGTAAAGATTTATATCACATTGAAAAAAAGTGTGCTGGATCCTCAAGGAGAAGCTGTGAAAAATGCCGCAAAAAGTTTGGGTTATTCGGAACTTGCTAATGTCAGAATAGGAAAATATATGGAATTAGAATGGGAAGGATCCGATCAGGATATACAGGAAAGATTAGACAAACTTTGTGACCAACTTTTAGCTAATCCTGTCATGGAAGAGTATCATTATGAAATGGAGAAGCTTTAAGAGTCTGCTTTAATTCTTGGAATAAGAAGAATGTAAACAGCTTTTTAAAGCAGGAGGAATAAAATGAGGTTTGCTGTAATCCAATTTCCGGGTTCCAATTGTGATGTGGATATGTACTGTGCAATTGCTGATGTGTTGGGAGAAGAAGTCAGCTATGTTTGGCACGGAGAGAAGTCCTTAGAGGGTTTTGATGCTGTTTTATTGCCGGGAGGTTTTTCTTACGGTGATTATTTACGTACGGGAGCTATCGCAAAGTTTGCCAATATCATGCCGGAGGTCGTGCGTTTTGCTCAGGAGGGGAAGTCAGTCTTAGGTATTTGTAATGGTTTTCAAATCTTAACGGAAAGTGGACTTTTACCCGGGGTGCTTCTGCGTAATCATAAACTCCATTTCGTTTGCCAAACGGTAGAGTTAAAAGTGGAAAATCATCAGACGATGTTTAGCAACTTGTATCAAAAAGGAGAAATTCTCCGTATTCCGATTGCTCATGGTGAGGGGAACTATTATTGTGATGAAAAAACCTTGCAATCTCTAGAAGAAAACCGTCAGATTGTTTTTCGTTATGTAACGGAGAATCCCAATGGTAGCGTAGCGGATATTGCGGGGATTATCAACGAAAAAGGGAATGTTTTAGGCATGATGCCACATCCGGAACGTGCGGTTGAGAACTTGATTGGCGGCTGTGATGGCTTACGTCTGTTTCAGTCCATTTTGTCGTTTTGGAAGGAGGGAATACAAGTTGCCCAATCATGAGCCAACTAAGGAACAGATCCAGGAACAAGGATTATATCGGGAAATGGGTTTATTGGATCAAGAATATGAAGCGATTTGCAAAATTTTAGGTCGTTTGCCCAATTATACAGAAACAGGAATTTTTTCTGTGATGTGGTCGGAACATTGCAGTTATAAAAATTCCAAACGTTTGTTGAAAAAGTTTCCTACTTCCGGTTCACAGGTTTTGCAAGGACCGGGAGAAGGGGCTGGTATTGTAGACATTGGTGATGGCTTGGGCATTGCTTTCAAAATAGAGAGTCATAATCATCCTTCTTTTGTAGAACCTTATCAAGGCGCAGCAACAGGGGTCGGTGGAATTATTCGAGATGTTTTCTCCATGGGCGCAAGACCGATTGCGTTGCTTAATTCTCTACGCTTTGGAGAATTAAGCGAAGAAAAAACCAAATATTTATTTCAAGAAATTATAGCAGGAATTGCAGGATATGGAAATTCAATTGGCATACCGACAGTAGGCGGGGAAATTCAGTTTGAAGATTGTTATGCAAAAAATCCTTTGGTGAATGCGATGTGTGTAGGGCTGATTGAAACGCAAGATATCCAAAAAGGACAAGCCATAGGAGTTGGCAATCCGGTAATGTATGTAGGCGCAAAAACCGGGCGGGATGGCATCCATGGCGCTACTTTTGCTTCAGTGGAATTTAGCGAAGAGGGAGAACAACAACGTTCGGCCGTGCAAGTAGGAGATCCATTTCGTGAAAAACTTTTACTAGAAGCTTGTTTAGAAATTATTCAAAATCATGCAGATATTCTGATAGGAATGCAGGATATGGGAGCTGCTGGACTAGTAAGCTCTAGCTCGGAGATGGCAGGCAAAGCAGGTTCTGGTTTGCTGTTGATGATTGATGATGTTCCCCAACGTGAAGCGGGGATGTCGGCTTATGAAGTGCTTCTTTCGGAATCACAAGAACGTATGCTTCTTTGTGTAAAAAAAGGACATGAGCAGGAAATCAAGCATATTGTCGAACATTATGGATTGGAAGCTTTTGTTGTGGGAAAAGTGACAGACGATCGGCAATATACCGTAATGCAACATGGAGAAATTGTTGCACAGATACCAGTTGCTGCTTTAACAGAGGATGTACTTGCTGTCCCCAAAGCATCTAAACAGCCTGAGCGTTATTTAAGCTTTCAAACAGAAAAAGCTTTTATTCCGGAAAATATCAATAGTAAAGAAATTTGGGAAAGATTGCTTGCTCAACCTACGATTGCAAGTAAGCAAGTGGTTTATCAGCAATATGATTATCAAGTTAGGACAAATACAGTAGTTACGCCCGGTTCGGATGCCGCTGTAGTACGTATTCGAAATACGGACAAAGCAATTGCGATGACTACCGATTGCAACTCTCGTTATTTGTATTTAGATCCTGAAATTGGGGGAGCGATAGCGGTGGCTGAAGCTGCTAGAAATATTGTTTGCGCTGGAGCTAAGCCTTTAGCCATTACAGACGGATTGAATTTTGGCAGTCCTGAAAAACCGGAAGTAGTTTGGGAAATGGAAAAAACAGTAGATGGTATTGCACAGGCTTGTGAAAAATTATCTGTTCCTGTCATTTCCGGAAATGTGTCCTTGTATAACGAAACAGACAGCAAGGGAATTTATCCAACGCCTGTCATTGGTATGGTTGGTTTAATTGAGCATACAAAAGCCATTACTACGCAAGAGTTTAAGGCAGAAGGAGATAAAATTTTTTTACTGGGAGAAACAAAACCTGAATTTAATGGTTCAGAGTTGCAAAAGTTGCTGCAAGATAAAATTTCAGGCATACCGCCTAGTTTAGATTGGGAATCAGAGGAAAATTTACAAGAGGAATTATGGCAAGCGATTCAGCAAAATTTAATCGAAAGTGCGCATGATTTATCAGAAGGCGGTCTGGCAGTAGCGTTAAGTGAAGCTGCCTTTCCAAGAAAAGTCGGTCTGTCTCTTGAAGTACCCTTTTTGTTAAGAGACCTATTTAGTGAATCTCAATCTAGGATTTTGGTTTCTGTAAAAATGGAAAATGTAGAGTTATTTCAAAAAGTCATGAAAAAAACACCAGTTTTTGCGTTGGGTGAAGTAACAAATGGGTCTTGCCTTGAGGTCAGGGGAAGGGATGGCATAGTTTCTTTGGAAAGAGAAAAATTAGAGAAAATTTGGAGAGAAGCTATACAATGTTTGCTGAAATCAAAGGGTTAAATGAAGAATGTGGGATTTTTGGGATTTGGAATCACTCTCAGGCAGCTGAAATGACTTATTATGGGCTACATAGCTTGCAGCATAGGGGGCAAGAGGGAGCAGGAATCGTATCGACAGATGGCATCAAATTAAAAGGTCATCGAAATTTAGGCTTGTTGGCAGATGTGTTTAAACATGGTGAATTGAAAAACTTACAAGGGAAGGGAGCAATTGGACACGTCCGTTATTCTACAACGGGAGAAAAAGACTTAAATAATGTACAGCCGTTTTTGTTCCATTTTCAGCAATCTTCTTTCGCTCTTGCGCACAATGGCAATTTGATTAATGCTGTTTCTTTGCGTCGTGAATTAGAAGCTTCGGGAGCAATTTTTCAAACCAGTTCCGATACAGAAGTATTAGCACATTTAATCAAAAAAAGCCAAACAGGTAATTTTTGGGATGATTGTAAAATGGCCTTAAAACGTGTTCAAGGCGGTTTTGCCTACTTGCTTTTAACAGAAAATGCCTTAATTGCCGCCTTAGACCCGAATGGTTTTCGTCCTCTTTCTATTGGAAAAGTGGGAGATAGCTATGTTGTTGCTTCGGAAACTTGTGCCTTTGAAACAGTCGGAGCAGAATTTGTCAGGGATGTAGAACCGGGAGAAATACTTTGTATTGATGAAAAAGGTTTACATATTGAACACTTTACTAAAGATACCAGACATTCTATATGCAGTATGGAATATATTTATTTTGCTCGTCCTGATTCCAATATTGCAGGAATTAATGTGCATTCGGCACGAAAAAGAAGCGGGAAAATGTTGGCAGAGGAAGCCTTTATCCAAGCAGATATTGTGACGGGAGTACCGGATTCTAGCATTTCTGCAGCCATTGGCTATGCTGAAGAATCAGGTATTCCCTATGAATTGGGTTTGATTAAAAACCGTTATGTGGCTAGGACATTCATTCAACCTTCCCAAGCACTTCGTGAACAAGGTGTGCGGATGAAACTTTCAGCGGTAAGCGGAGTTATCAAGAATAAAAAAGTGGTGATGGTTGATGATTCCATTGTGCGAGGAACAACCAGCAAAAGAATTGTTCAATTACTCCGTGATGCGGGTGCAAGTGAAGTACACGTTCGTATTGCTTCTCCTCCTTTGATTTATCCTTGCTTTTATGGGATCAATATCCAACAACAAAGTGAATTGATTGCAGCCAACTATACTAAAGAAGAAATCTGTCAGATGATTGCTGCGGATTCTTTGGAATATTTAAGTATTGATGGATTGGTAGAAGCGATTGGAAGACCCTATCCTGATGAACCTTATGGAGGGCTGTGTATGGCGTATTTTAACGGGGACTATCCAACACCCTTGTGTGATTATGAAAACGGATATGTGTTCAATCGTAAATGATTGGATAAATAAAAGGAGCATAAAAGAAAAATCAATGGAAAAAAAAGAAAAAAAAGCTTATGTTCAAGCCGGAGTGGATGTAAAAGCGGGCTATGAAGCAGTAGAGAGAATGCGTCAGCATGTAGATGCCACCAAACAAAAGGGAGTTATGGGTTCGATTGGTTCTTTTGGGGGATTGTTTGATTTAAGTCAAAGCTCTCTTTTGGAGCCTGTATTGGTTTCTGGAACAGATGGTGTGGGGACAAAATTGCTCATTGCCCAAATGATGGACAAGCATGACACAATTGGTATAGATTGTGTGGCGATGTGCGTAAATGACATTCTAGCACAGGGAGCGAAACCCTTATTTTTTTTGGATTATATTGCAACGGGAAAGACGAAGCCTGAACAAATTGAACAAATTGTAAAAGGCATTGCCCAAGGCTGTATACAGGCAGGCTGTGCGCTGATTGGTGGAGAAACGGCGGAAATGCCGGATATGTATCCGGAAGATGCTTATGATTTGGCTGGTTTTGCCGTGGGAGCTGCGGAAAAATCTGCTTTAATTCACAAAGGATTAGTAAAAGAGGGGGATGTTTTGCTTGGACTTCCTTCTAGCGGAATACATAGTAACGGATATTCGCTTGTCCGTAAAATTTTCCTTAAAGACCAAAAATTTTCTTTAGATCAGCAACTATCGGAGTTGGATTGTTTGTTAGGTGAAGAACTGTTAAAACCTACGAGAATCTATGCTCAAGTCGTATTAAAGGTACTGGAAAAAAGCAAAGTTCATGGCATATCTCATATTACGGGAGGCGGATTTATTGAAAACTTGCCCCGTATTGTGCCTGAAGATTTAGCCATAGAAATCACAGCAGATACATGGCCGATTTTACCTATTTTCCATTGTTTGAAAGAATACGGAAATCTTGATGATAGGGAAATGTTTAATATTTTTAATATGGGAATTGGTTTAGTCTTGGCAGTTCCTGAACAAGAAGTGAAAAACATTCAGCAATCCTTACAAGAAAATCAGGAGGCAAGTTACGTAATTGGACGGGTGATTCAACGTCAAGAAAAAGAAATTGTATTTGTGGGTATGGAATAGCAAGTTGTCTGTGGGGTTTAGGTCTATGGAGGAATGCAATGAATAACATCGCTATTTTCGCTTCAGGAACAGGAAGTAATTTTCAGGCATTGATTAATGATCCCAAAATCCGTCCGGCGGTTCGCTTGTTGGTATGTGACCAAGAAAATGCACAGGTCATCAGTCGTGCAGAAAGAGAAAATATCCCTGTATTTGTCTGCTTGGCAAAAGATCATGTAAATAAGGCTAGTTTTGAAGAAAAAATTCTAACAAAATTAAAAGGACATCAAATCAATTTTTGTGTTTTGGCAGGCTATATGAGAATGATAGGAAATACCTTATTAGCCGCTTATCCAAAACGAATAATCAATTTACACCCGTCTTTCTTACCAGAATTTCCTGGAAAAGATGCAATCGGACAGGCTTTTCGGGCAGGGGTAGCACAGACAGGAATTACTGCTCATTTTGTGGATAGCGGTGTAGATACAGGTCCGATTATTGCTCAAGAAAGGATTTCCATTCTCCAAGGAGAGTCAGAAGAAGAATTAACACAAAAAATCCATCAAGCGGAGCATCGCTTTTATCCGACTATTGTGTGTGACTTGATTTTGGGTAATGTAGCTTGTGAAAGAAAGGAAGGTTAAAAAATGAAAAGGGCATTAATCAGCGTATCGGATAAAACAGGAATTGTTGATTTTGCTAAAGAGCTTCTTCGTTTAGGAATTGAAATTATTTCCACAGGAGGAACAAAAAGGGTCTTACAAGAGGCTGGATTATCCATTCAGAGTGTGGAAGATATTACAGGATTCCCAGAAATTTTAGACGGACGGGTAAAAACCTTACACCCTCGTATTCATGCGGGTATATTAGCTGAGCGAGAAATTCCTAAACATCAAGAAACGCTTAGGCAGTATGAAATAGAGCCAATTGATCTCGTCTGTGTTAACTTATACCCTTTTCAGGAAATCATTGAACAAAAAGAAGCTTTGTTTGAACAAGCCATTGAAAATATTGATATTGGAGGACCATCTATGCTGCGTTCCGCTGCCAAAAATTATACAGCGGTTACCGCAGTGATTGACCCTATAGATTACGAGTTTGTATTGAATGAGCTGAGAGCAAAGGGAGATACCTGTCTAGAAACAAAGAAAAAATTATCTGCTAAAGTTTTCCGTTACACAGCCCAATATGATGCTTTAATCGCCCAATATTTAACAGAAAATATAGGAGAACAGTTTCCAGAAAAAATCACCTTAAGTTACAATAAACAACAATCTTTACGCTATGGAGAAAATCCCCATCAGGAAGCAGCTTTTTACCGGGAACCAATATTGCGGGCAAATACAATCAGTGTAGCGAAGCAGTTGCATGGCAAAGCCTTGAGTTATAACAATTTGCGAGATGCGGATGCTGCATTTAAATTGGTTGGGGAATTTACAGAGCCTACAGCTGTCGTGGTAAAGCATATGAATCCCTGCGGTGTAGGTTGTGGAAAAACCATACAAGAAGCTTATGTGAAAGCTTACGAAGCAGATAAAACTTCTATTTTTGGCGGAATTATTGCCTTAAATCGAGAAGTGGATAAAGAAACTGCGGAACTGATGAATAAAATTTTTCTGGAAATTGTGTTAGCACCTGCTTTTTCTGAAGAAGCTTTTGCTATCCTTTGTACGAAAAAAAATATTCGTTTGCTAACCTTACCATTTGGAGAAAACAGACCTTCTTTAGAGAATGTTTCTGTTGGTGGAGGGATTCTTTTTCAAGCTCAGGATAGACAAGAGGAAAACGAGGATTTTTTTGAAGTCATTACAGAAAGAAAACCTACAAAAGAAGAATGGAAAGCCTTGCTTATGCAGTGGAAAGTAGTAAAACATGTAAAGTCCAATGCAATCGTGGTAGGAAATGCACAGCAGACATTTGGAGTGGGAGCAGGTCAAATGAATCGTATTGGGGCGGCAGAAATTGCGTTAAGTCAAGCAGGGGAAAAAGCAAAGGGAACAGTGTTAGCATCTGATGCTTTTTTTCCTCAGAATGATACAGTAGAAGCGGCTGCAAAAGCAGGAATTAGCGCAATTATCCAGCCGGGAGGTTCAATTAAAGATCAAGATTCTATTGATATGGCAAATCGTTATCAAATCGCAATGGTCATGACCCATGTTCGGCATTTTAAGCACTAAGAGGAGTGAAAAATGAATATTTTAGTTGTGGGAAGCGGTGGACGTGAACATAGTATTAGCCGTAAGCTTTTAGAATCCAAACATACAACACAGGTTTTTGTAGCTCCTGGTAATGATGGGATGTGTTTGGATGAAGGAATTTTCACTGTAGCGATTCAGGAAACGGATCATCAGGCACTGCTTGCTTTTGCCAAAGAAAAAAAAATAGAATTAGTCATTATTGGATCAGAACTTCCTTTGCTAAACGGTTTGGCGGATGATTTTCAGAAAAATCAAATACTTGTGTTCGGCCCGTCAAAAAAAGCAGCTTTAATTGAAGGAAGTAAAGATTTTGCGAAACAATTCATGCAAAAATATCAAATTCCTACGGCAGCTTTTCAAACTTTTTCCGAATATGACCTTGCTTGTGCATACATAGAAGAAAAAGGAGCGCCTATTGTGATCAAAGCCGACGGTTTGGCAGCCGGAAAAGGGGTTACTGTAGCGATGACGATAGAGGACGCACGATTGGCCTTAGAAGAGATTATGCAGGAAGAAAAATTTGGAAAATATTCAAAAAAAGTGGTAATTGAAGAGTACTTAGAGGGAGAAGAAATTTCTTTGATGGCCTTTGTTGATGGTGAAAACGTCTATCCGATGGAAATTGCTCAAGACCATAAACGTGCGTATGACGGAGAACAAGGTCCGAATACCGGTGGAATGGGTGCTTATTCACCAGTTCAACATATTTCGAGGAAATATGTTGAAGAAGCAGTGGAAAAAATTCTAAAACCGACTGCAAAAGGATTAGTGGCAGAAGGGCGGGCGTTTTCCGGAATTTTATATGCTGGTTTAATGTTAACAAAAGATGGTGTAAAGACAGTGGAATTTAATGCAAGGTTTGGGGACCCTGAAACACAGGTTGTTTTACCACGCTTAGAAAGTGATTTAGTAGAAATTATCTTGGATGTATTGCAACATCGCAAGCCGACAATACATTTTTGCCAAGAAGGTATAGACTTAGGAGTTGTATTGGCAAGTTGTGGTTATCCCGAGAAACCTCATCTAGGTGAACAAGTTACTGGATTGGAAAATCTTTCGTCCAATACACAGGTTTACTATGCCGGAGTCAAGAAGGATAATCAGGAGAAATTTGTATCCCAGGGTGGGCGAGTGCTTTTATTGCATATGAGAGGAAAAGATATGCAGATGGCACGAGAGAAATTATATACTGAAATGAAAAAATTAGATAATCCTGCATTTTTTTATCGAAAAGATATCGGGGAAAAAGCTCAGCGTTAAAAGCTTGAGGGGTATCTGTAAATGAAGAGAATTTTTTGTATCGTTTCTTTTTCAATCAATAGATAGCGTAGACATAGGGGAGGTACTTTAAAGGAAGTTTGATACGATAAAAAAATTTTAAACAAGTGATATGGATATCAACATTTGATCATACGCATGATTTTGAAAATCGTATGAATTTAGTATTGCTAGAAATAGAAAAGTCTATTGCTTACTAGAAAAAATAGAATTTGTTTTGCAAGAAAGTGAGGGGATAGAAAAGATGAGGATCAAGAAAAATTATATTGTGTCGCAAGTGATCATGTTATTTGTGATGTTGTTTGTTTTGCCTATCAATGCTTCTGCACAAGTGCAAACAGAACAAAAAATTACGATTTTACACACCAATGATGTTCATGCTAGAACAACAGGAGAAACTTATTTAGCCAGTTTAGTGGAACAAAAGAAAGCACAGCAGGAAAATGTGTTGGTTTTTTCAGCAGGGGATGTTTTACATGGTCAACCATTTGCCAGTATTTCCAAAGGGGAAAGTATGGTAGATATCATGAATTTAGTCGGATATGATGCAATGACAGCAGGTAATCATGATTTTCAGTATGGCTTGGAACGTTTACAAGAATTATGTGCAAAAATGAATTTTCCTTTATTAGTAGCAAATATTGTAAGAAAAACAGATCAAAAAAATGTGTTTGAAAAAAATTATCTCATCAAAGAAATAGAGGGAATTAAAATTGGTGTTTTTGGTTTAATTACTCCGGAAACGGAGACAAAAACAGATCCAAGAAATGTAAGTCAAATAGAATTTTTGCCACCGATAGATGCGGCAAAACAGGCAGTAAAACAATTAAAAGCAGAGGGAGTACAAGTGATTATTGCTTTAACTCACCTTGGCGTAGATGAAGAAAGTTTGGCAGTAAATCGTTCAGATAATCTTGCTAAAGAAGTGCCGGAAATTGATTTGATTATTGATGGACATAGCCATACTGTTTTACCAGAAGGGCTTTTGGTAGGGAATACTTTAATTGCGCAAACAGGAGCGCATGGTGAAAATATTGGTGAAGTGGAATTAACTTTTCAAAATGGAGTACTCGTACAAAAAAAAGCTACTCTAATTGGTGATTTAACAAAAAGCGAAATAAAAGAGAATGAAGAAATTAAGCAATATCTAGAACAAATGAAGCAAGAAAACCAAACTGTACTTAATCAAGTTGTTGGCAATACACCTGTGGAGTTAAAAGGTGAGAGAGAATTAGTTAGAACGCAAGAAACAAATTTGACAAATTTAATCGCAGATGCTTTACGATATTATACGCAGGCAGATTTGGTTATATTCAATGGAGGCGCTGTGCGCAGCAGTATACCAAAAGGAGATATACGGATAGAGAACGTATTTAATGTGCTGCCTTTTGGAAATATGGTAGTGACAAAAGAAATCTCAGGAGCTAATTTTCTCTTAGCGGTAGAACATGGACTCTCCGTTTATCCAAATGAACTAGGAGGTTTTGCACAAATTGGAGGGATGAAAATTAGTTTTGATCCAACACAGCCACCAGGTAGTCGTGTTGGCCATGTAGAGATGGAAGATGGTACGGCTTTTGATAGGAACAAGAAATATATCGTAGCAATGAATGACTTTTTATCTTTCGGTGGAGATAGCTATACTATGCTTCAATCGAAAGAAAAATATTGGGAATATGGTTCTATAGATGATGCTTTATTTGCTTATTTAAAAACAAATCCTGTCATTACAGATGAGGTGAAAGGCAGTTTAAAGGCAGAAAAAAGCTTAGATATACAGCAAGAAAATTCGACACAAAAGGTACAAAAATATGAAGTGAAAATAAACGATAATTTGACTAAAATTGCAAAAAAATTTGGGACGACATGGCAGAAAATAGCGCAATATAATCAGTTAAAAAATCCTAATTTGATTTTTCCTAAACAAATTTTGTTGATTCCGTAGTTGATAAACTTAGAGATGAGAAAGCGAAAAATCATCTCTAAGTTTATTCGTTTTGAAATGGGTGAGATGCTATCGTTAAGAGGTTCACCAAAATGCCTGATTGAAAAAGCCTGAAAGAAACAAATCCGTCTCTTATGTTTTGGCTATATCTTTATCAGTTTGTTTATATTTTAGCTCCTTCTGCGTCTAGGTATGAGGCGTTTTAGAGCATTTATTAAAATAAGCAATTTAGTCGATGAGAAATGCTTGACAAATGGGGCAGAGAATGATAAAGTATTAAAGCGTAAAAAAACCGTTCGTGGTCAGATAAATACACTATAGCCGGTGATGATGCGAGACAGGGAAATACACGTTCCCATCCCGAACACGTTCGTCAAGCCTGACTCGGTCGATGATACTCTACTGGAGACGGTAGGGGAAAGTAGAAGGTTGCCGGCTTTTGATGCAAGCTATTTTTCTAAAGTAAGGAAATGTGCTTTGTATAAATAAGAGGATTAGTCCTCCCAAATAACATCATAGTGTTGTGCAAATGGATAAGAGAGATCGTTTTGTTTTGTACAAGCAAAATTGACGCACATGAGGGTAATTGTTGATTCGTAAAGACAAATAAGATCATCCGCTTAGGATGTCTGCATAGTGGGAAGTATTGGCTAGAAACTTCACGAAATGGAGTAAGAGAGATTTCTTTTTCCTATGCATGTAAGCTTTACTAGTTAGCCATTGACTAAAAGATGGTGTCTCATGTGATCTATGATGATGTTGTGTAGCAATGAATTGTCGGTTAAGCACGAAGAACAAAACGGGCTTATAGCTCAGCCGGTTAGAGCGCACGCCTGATAAGCGTGAGGTCGGTGGTTCGAGTCCACTTAAGCCCAGGAATCAAAATCAGGAGAAATCCACTATGGGGGTATAGCTCAGTTGGGAGAGCACCTGCCTTGCAAGCAGGGGGTCAAGAGTTCGAATCTCTTTATCTCCACGACCTAGAGAAATCTAGGAAAGAACGTACATTGAAAAGTGCATAGTGAAAGTAGAAAAGAAAACAAAAAAAGAAAGAGCATTCGGTGGATGCCTAGCCACTCAGAGCCGAGGAAAGACGCGATAAGCTGCGAAAAGCTTCGGGGAGGAGCAAATATCCTACGATCCGAAGATGTCTGAATGGGGAAACCCACCTAAGAAAAGCTTAGGTATTTTCAGGTAAATTCATAGCCTGAAAAAGGGAACCTGGGGAACTGAAACATCTCAGTACCCAGAGGAAAAGAAAGAAACATCGATTTCCTAAGTAGCGGCGAGCGAACGGGAAAGAGCCTAAACCAAATGGCGTGCCATTTGGGGTTAAGGACTACAATAAGCGAGCCAACTTCTACCAGAAAGGTTCTGGGAAGACCTGCCAAAGAGGGTGAAAGCCCCGTAAGGGAAAGAAGAAAGCAGCAAGTAGGATCCAAAGTAGCGCAAGGCACGAGAAACCTAGCGTGAAGTCGGGGGGACCACCCCCCAAGGCTAAATACTCCTGAGTGAGCGATAGAGCACAAGTACTGTGAAGGAAAGGTGAAAAGAACCCCGGGAGGGGAGTGAAAAAGAACCTGAAACCGAATGTTTACAAGCTATGGAACTGCTGATAAGGCAGAACCATGTACTTTTTGTAGAACGGTCCGGCGAGTTGCCGTTTTGGGCAAGGTTAAGTACTTCAGGTACGAAGCCGAAGAGAAATCAAGTCTGAATAGGGCGAATGAGTCCAAGGCGGCAGACCCGAAACCGGGTGATCTATCCATGTCCAGGTTGAAGCCTTCGTAAAAGAAGGTGGAGGACCGAACACACATCCGTTGAAAAGGGTGGTGATGAGGTGTGGATAGGGGAGAAATTCCAATCGAACCCGGAGATAGCTGGTTCTCCTCGAAATAGCTTTAGGGCTAGCCTCATGATAGTCTGTTGGAGGTAGAGCACTGAATTTCCTAGGGGGCGTCAAAGCTTACCGAAGAATATCAAACTCCGAATGCCAAACAGATGGTTCATGGGAGTCAGACTATACGAGATAAGTTGGATAGTCAAAAGGGAAACAGCCCAGACCACCAGCTAAGGTCCCAAAGTAATGGTTAAGTGGAAAAGGATGTGGGAGTTCATCGACAACTAGGATGTTGGCTTAGAAGCAGCCATACATTGAAAGAGTGCGTAATAGCTCACTAGTCAAGAGCTCCTGCGCCGAAAATGTCCGGGGCTAAAACCAAACACCGAAGCTGTGGAATCGAAAGATTGGTAGAGGAGCATTGCAAAGATCGAAGAAGCCATAAAGGAATTTGTGGTGGAGAGCTTGCAAGAGAGAATGCCGGAATGAGTAGCGAGAGGAAAGTGAGAATCTTTCCGACCAAATATCCAAGGTTTCCTGAGTAAAGCTGATCTGCTCAGGGTAAGTCGGGACCTAAGGCGAGTCCGAAAGGGGTAGTCGATGGATAACAGGTGAAGATTCCTGTACTGCACTTAAGCAGAAGAGTGGGGAAGCAGAGAGGAAGGAAAAGCCGGGAATAAAAAGACCGGTTTAAGCACAGGATGTGTCAAGGAGTAAAAGACTTGACAAACAGAGGGTGTGATAAGGAGCGAAATATAAGTAGCGAAGTTTCCGGGTAAGCTGCCAAGAAAAGCCACTATTGTCTTAAGTGCACCCGTACCGTAAACCGACACAGGTGGATGAGGAGAGAATCCTAAGGTCGACGGGAGAAGCATGGTTAAGGAACTCGGCAAAATGACCCCGTAACTTCGGGAGAAGGGGTACCAAGTGAAAGCTTGGTCGCAGAGAATAGGCTCAAGCAACTGTTTAGCAAAAACACAGGTCTATGCAAAACCGAAAGGTGAGGTATATGGGCTGACGCCTGCCCGGTGCCGGAAGGTTAAGAGGAGTGGTTAGCGTAAGCGAAGCGACGAATTGAAGCCCCGGTAAACGGCGGCCGTAACTATAACGGTCCTAAGGTAGCGAAATTCCTTGTCGGGTAAGTTCCGACCCGCACGAAAGGCGTAATGATTTGAGCGCTGTCTCGACCATGCACCCGGTGAAATTGAAGTACCAGTGAAGATGCTGGTTACCTGCGCCAGGACGGAAAGACCCCATGGAGCTTTACTCTAGCTTGATTCTGGGATTTTTTGAATCATGTACAGGATAGGTGGGAGGCAATGAAGGAAGGACGCAAGTTTTTCTGGAGCCGCTGTTGGGATACCACCCTTGATTGAAAGGATTTCTAACTCAGACCTGTGATCCAGGTCAAGGACAAAGTCAGGTGGGGAGTTTGACTGGGGCGGTCGCCTCCGAAAGGGTATCGGAGGCGCTTAAAGGTTCCCTCAAGTTGGTCGGAAACCAACTAAAGAGTGTAAAGGCATAAGGGAGCTTGACTGTGACACCGACGGGTGGAGCAGATACGAAAGTAGGACTTAGTGATCCGGTGGTAGAAAGTGGGATTGCCATCGCGCAACGGATAAAAGCTACCCTGGGGATAACAGGCTGATCACTCCCAAGAGTTCACATCGACGGAGTGGTTTGGCACCTCGATGTCGGCTCATCGCATCCTGGGGCTGAAGTAAGTCCCAAGGGTTGGGCTGTTCGCCCATTAAAGCGGTACGCGAGCTGGGTTCAGAACGTCGTGAGACAGTTCGGTCCCTATCCGGCGTGGGCGTAGGATATTTGACAGGAGCTGTCCTTAGTACGAGAGGACCGGGATGGATGAACCTCTGGTGTACCGGTTGCTATATTCATGGCATAGCCGGGTAGCCATGTTTGGTTGGGATAAACGCTGAAGGCATCTAAGCGTGAAGCCCTCCTGAAGATGAGATATCCCTCGTTTGAGTAAGACCCCTAGTAGACGACTAGGTTGATAGGAGGTAGGTGTACGCTGGGTAACCAGTTTAGCTGATCCTTACTAATTGGTCGAGTGATTTTGTTTTCCTTTTCTTCACTATGCGCTTTTCAGTGTATGTTTTTAGGGGTATAGTTCAATGGTAGAGCAGCGGTCTCCAAAACCGTAAATAGGGGTTCAAATCCTCTTACCCCTGTTTGAATTTAGAATAAGTTTGCATTTTGTTCATTTTTTGATGAAATGCAGACTTCTTTGATTTTTACTGGAAAACGAGATATCCTCATTTGAGTAAGACCTTTAGTAGACGACTAGGTTGCTAGAAGGAAAAGGAAGTGTATGAATGAAACACATTGCCATTGTTACGGGAGCTTCTTCAGGTATAGGTCGTCATTTTGTTTATCGATTAGCAAAGGATAAAACATATAGCCAGTTAGAAGAAATTTGGATTATTGCACGTAGAAAAGACAGATTACAACAATTAAAGCAAAAAATCAGTCAACATTCTTCAGTTTTAATTAAAGTTTTTGCTTTAGATTTGCAGGATAAAGAAAGTATTATACAATTTAAAAAAGAACTAGAAAAAAGTAAAGTTGTGGTTAGTTATTTAATTAATTCTGCGGGTTATGGGAAATTAGGTAGTTTTTTTAGCGGAGATTTCGAGGAACAAATGGGCATGATTCGCCTGAATGTGGAGGCTTTGTCTGCTTTAACACATATTGTTTTACCTTATTGTATTGGTGGTAGTCATATTCTTCAAATTTCTTCTTCAGCAGCTTTTGTGCCGCAGCCTCATTTTTCTATATATGGAGCTACGAAATCTTTTGTAGTTTCTTTTTCCAGAGCATTACATCAGGAGTTACGTAAAAAAAAGATTTGGGTGACTGCGGTTTGTCCTGGTCCTGTTCAGACAGAATTTTTTCAGATGGCGCTCTCGAATCCTTCTAAAAAATTTGATGCTTCAAAGATAGGTGCTTCAGCTTCTTCTATCGTAAAAAAGGCTTTATCAGATGCCAACAAGTGTAAAGAATTCTCTATTTACTCGCCTTTAATGCAAATTTTTTATGTGCTATCTAAGCTTGTACCCCATCGTTTTTTATTGAGCGTATTTTATTATTTTAATCAAAGGATATGAGCTCCTTATATTAAGCCATAGAAAGTATTAATAAAGCAGGTTAATCGCTAAACAAGGAAAATAAAGAAAAGGAATACTTAAAAGGATGAGCAGTTGCTATACCTTGAAAGTCCTTCTGGTGAAAATGAAAATCAATCGAATGGTTTAATGGGAGGTAGCTATATACTGGATAAGCAGTTTAGCTGTCTCTTATTCGTTGATTGAGAGATTTTATTTCTCTTTTCTTTACCGTGCGCTTTTGGCGTACGTTTTCAGAGGTATATAGGGTAAAGCAGCGCTTTCCAAAACTGTAAATGAGGCTTTCAATCCTCTTACCCATGTGGAATAAGTTTGTATTTTGTGTATTTCTTTAACAAATGCAGACTTATTTGATTTTTACTAAAAAAAGGAAGTGTATTCATGAAACATATTGCAATTGTTACAGGGGCTTCTTCAGGAATAGGTCGTCATTTTGTTTATCAATTAGTAAAGGATAAAAAATGTAGTCAGGTAGAAGAAATTTGGATCATCGCACGTAGACGAGAAAGATTGCAACAATTAAAGCAAAAGATTAATCAACATTCTTCAGTTTCAATAAAAATTTTTGCTTTAGACTTGCAAAATAAAGAAAGTATTGTACAATTAAAAAAGGAACTAGAAAAAAGTGAAGCTGTGGTTAGTTATTTGATTAATGCTGCGGGTTATGGAAAATTAGGCAGCTTTTTTAGTGGAGATTTTGAGGAACAGATAGGTATGATTGATTTGAATGTGAAGGCTTTGTCTTCTCTAACGCATATCGTTTTACCCTACTGTATTTGTGGTAGTCATATTCTTCAAATTTCTTCAGCGGTAGCTTTTTTACCACAACCTAATTTTTCTGTATATTCAGCCACGAAATCTTTTGTATTTTCTTTTTCCAGAGCATTACGTCAAGAGTTACGTAAGAAAAATATTTGGGTGACTGTGGTTTGTCCCGGTCCTGTCAATACAGAATTTTTTCAGAGGGCGCAATGGAATCCTTCTAAGAAATTTTATCCTCCAATAATACGTGCTTCAGCTACTTCTATCGTAAAAAAGGCTTTATCAGATGCTCATCATTGTAAAGAATTGTCTATTTGTCCACCTTTGATGCAATTTTTTTATGTGCTGTCTAAGCTTGTGCCACATCGTTTTGTACTGAACACATTTTATCATTTTAATCAAAGGGCTTGAAATTATCGATAGACGAGTATACATTTGCACATGTGGATTTTGTGATTGAAACACATCCATGTGCAATATACTCGCAACCAAGATTTGCGAACGATTGTCTGTCTAACTCTAAACACATTAAACGGTGGTTACATGGGATTAGCTTCGTGTATTGACGAGCGACTAAGTTGTCTTGAGTAGAAGCTCCATTCATTTTTTAGCGGTAGGTGTAAGTGCTGGGAGTATGTCACAGAGAGTAAGAAAGTGATAAACGGTGAAAAAAAAGAATATTTCTTATCAGGAAGCAGGGCAAAATTTACTGAAATTTTCACAAAAAGTATTGCCGTTGGCACCGCAAAGTTTTCTTTATCGTATGTTGCGGAAAAAAAATATAGTATTGAATGAAAAGAAGGCTTCTGGTAAAGAGACTCTAGAAGAAGGAGATGAAATTACTTTTTTTTTATCGGATACTACGATAAGCAAATTTCAGCATCTTTCAGTAAATGTTACTTCCTTTGATATAAAAAGAAACAAAGAAAAAGAATCCGGCATATTCAATGATTTTAAAAGCTATATTATATATGAAGATTTAGAGCTATTAGTTTTTAATAAACCTCCGGGTGTCTTGGTGCAAAAATCGCAGGAAAAAGACTTTGCTTTAAACGAAATGTTGAAACAATACTTAGATGATCAGACACAATTTGAAGATCTCCATTTTTCTAGTCAACTGACGAAAAATGATAGAAAAAAAATGCTTTTAGAGGATGAAGAAAAATTTGTTATTCAGCGTTCTTCTGGTCAATTTGTAGAAAACAGTAAAAGAAATTTTATTTTAGAAGCAGATGTTAGCTTGAATGTAAGTAAAAATACTTTTGTACCGGCTTTTGTACATCGTTTAGATCGCAATACAAGTGGTTTACTGCTAGCAGGAAAAACATTACGAGCTTTACAAACGCTTTCTTTGTGGATGAAGCAGCAAAGCTTGAATAAAAAATATCTTTGTTTAGTTTTAGGTCAATGGGAAGTTGACTGCTTATTTCAAGCATACTGGTATAAAAAAGAGAATGAAAATTTAGTCTGTATTTTGAAAACTGAACAAAAAGGGTATAGTCCGATTCAAACTGCGGTAAAAACAATATCCAGTAATAAAAGCTATACCTTATTGGAAGTTGGGTTATTGACAGGTAGATCACATCAAATTCGAGCGCATTTAGCTTTTTTAGGTTATCCTGTTGTTGGGGATCAAAAATATGGAAAATTATCATCCAATACTTATTTTCAAAAACAATATGGATTAAACAGACAGTTTCTCCATGCTTATCAAGTTACTTTTCCGCAAACAAAAGAGGTTTTTTCTACTTGTTCACAAAAAACATTTCAAGCAAAGCTGCCTCAGGACTTGCAAATGATTTTACAAAAGTTAAAAATAAGTTTGCCATAGAAGTCACTTTTAGGTTAAATATTTTCAAGCTGATTAGGCAAAACATTGACTATCGCAAGTGAAAATTCTATAGATTCTAAAGGGAGTAATTATGCCATTTCGTACTAGAGGTCTTCGGGGTTGTGTTTTAGAAGAATGGATTACACGAACGAACCTAGTTTATCAAGAGGAGTCCTTGGCCTTAGTGCAAAAAATTCCTACCCCGATAAAACCAATGGAAATTAATCCAATAAAACGCAATATTACCTTAGCATATTTTGAACAAAAAAGTACGGTAGATTATTTGGGAGTGGTACAGGGCGTACCGATATGCTTTGATGCAAAGGAAAGCAAGTCTTTAACCTATATGTTAGGAAATGTGCATGCTCATCAAATGGATTTTATGACTCAATTTGAAGAACAAAAGGGAATTTCTTTTATCTTATTGCGATATACAGAAAAAGAAGAAATGTATTATCTTCCTTTTACTTTTTTGAAAAAAGTTTGGGATAGGATGCAAACGGGTGGAAGAAAAAGTTTTACTTATGAGGAATTGGATGTAAACTATCGAGTATATACCAAGGGTAGATATTTAGTTCATTATCTGGAAAATTTACAAAGGGATTTAGAAAATAGAGAATAAGAATTTGTTTTAAGTATCTCAAAACGAGAAGAAGTTTGCGTAGTATTTTTCTCTTTTACACGAAGAGGTGACGCAGGAATACTGAATGTATTTCAAGAAATTCAGGCACTGTAGGAGGAAAAGTAGGCCATAAATTCTCCTGCAAGTGAGATACTAAACAGGTTCTAAGATAGCTTGGATATGCTTTATATAGCAGAAAGGGAAGATAGTGAAAAATTTTGTTTATCATACACCAACCAAAGTAGTATTTGGCAAGAATACAGAAACACAAGTGGGGGAATTGATTAAAGAAGAATCTGGTAAGAAAGTTTTAGTACATTATGGAAGTGAAAGTGCAAAAAAATCAGGATTACTAGACAGAGTATGTGATTCTTTGAAAAAGTCTGGTGTAGATTATATATCTTTGGGGGGCGTAGTAGCTAATCCAAGATTATCTAAGGTTTATGAAGGAATTGATTTATGCAAAAAAGAAGGTGTAGATTTTATTCTAGCAGTAGGCGGTGGAAGTGTTATTGATTCTGCCAAAGCAATTTCCTATGGGGTTGCCAATCCGGGAGATGTTTGGGATTTTTTTGAATGGACAAGAGAAGTAGAGGCTGCTTTACCTGTAGCTTGTATTTTAACGATTGCAGCGGCAGGTAGTGAAATGAGTAATTCTGCGGTTATTACAAATGAAGAAAAGCAGTTAAAACGAGGTGTTAGTACACCATTTGGACGTTGCCGTTTTTCTATTTTGAATCCTGAATTGACTTATACTTTACCTGATTATCAAGTACAGTGTGGCGTGACGGATATGATGATGCATACGATGGAGCGTTATTTTTCTTCGGTGAAGACGATGCAAGTGACAGATGCTTTAGCAGAGTCTCTACTGAAAACAATCATGAAAAATGCTTTGCTTGCTAAAAAAAATCCGAATGATTACGAGGCGAAGGCAGAATTGATGTGGGCAGGAACTTTGGCACATAATGGATTGACGGGATGCGGAGGCGGTGGAGATTGGGCTACCCATTCTTTGCAGCATGAATTAGGTGCTTTATTTGATGTTGCTCATGGAGCAGGTTTGGCAGCAATTTGGGGTAGTTGGGCAAGATATGTATATAAAAAGGATGTCAATCGTTTTGTACAATTTGCTGTAAATGTGATGGATGTGGAAAATGATCCAAGTGATCCAGAAAAGACGGCTTTGGCAGGTATTGAGGCAATGGAGAAATTTTATCAAGCGATAGGTATGCCTATTCGTATAAAAGACTTTGGTATTGATATTACGGAAGAACAAATTCAAACAATGGCAAAAAAATGTAGTATGGACGATAGTCGTGATGTAGGAGATTTTTATTCGCTAAAAATGGCAGATATGATTAAGATTTATACTGCTGCGAAATAATAAGATAAAAGCGTATCGTATGATTAATGTGAAAAATTACCCAGTATGTTGTAAAGCTTCTCGCATTCGTTATGGAGAGCTCAGATGAAGAGAGCATTCAAACCTCTATTACCTGATCAAGCGAAAGATGTATACTGCTTATCTATCATGAGACATGCGAGAATCTAGGATGTGTTTACTCGATCACTGGCACCTATATTTTAGTAGGTTTCGTTTGTGCTGGTCTACATTAATTTTCTTGAAATACACAGGTATATTTACAGAAAATTGATCTGTGAGGCGAAAAATCTACTCAATATTTGACTATTGCAGATAGTGTGAACATACTCTAGGTAAGACGATTGTTTTTTTGATTACAACGTATGGTAAAACAAGGATTCTTGCTTTTAGACTCGAGGGATATACCGATTGACAAAATTCTAACGAATGAAATGGGGGGTCAAGATGGTCTATAGCATGTTTGATATTATTGGTCCAAATATGATTGGACCGTCTAGTTCTCATACTGCAGGAGCTTTAAAAATTGCATTGTTAGCCTATAAAATGATGAAGCATCCGATTAAAAAAGTAAAATTTATTTTATATGGATCTTTTGCCAGAACTTATCAAGGACATGGTACAGATCGAGCACTTTTAAGTGGAATTTTAGGATTTAGGGAAGATGATGCCCGGATTCGGGATTCTTTTGAATGGGCGAAAAAAACAAAAATAGAATATGAATTTCAAATCAATACAGATAGAAACGATTTTCATCCCAATACAGTGGAAATTTTTGTTTGGGACGAGCAAGAAAAAAAGATGGTAATTAGGGGAGAATCTATCGGCGGCGGAGCAGCTAGGATTGTGCAGATCAATCAAGTAGATGTTGCTTTGACGGGAGATTATCCTACTTTATTGATTCAACAAAAAGATGAACCCGGAGTATTGGCTTATATTACGCAATGTTTGAATAAATTTCATATTAACATTGCTACGGTAAAATTATATCGAGAGAATAAAGGAAAAATGGCCTATACAATTATTGAAACGGATGAAAAAATACCAGAAGATGCTTTGATTTTATTGGAACAATGTTCACAAATTGCTACTGTTCAGTTTTTAACTGTATCTTAATATAGCTTAGTAAAAAATTTTCTTGTATTAGCCGAGATCGTTAGATGTCAAAATATCAGAAGATATTCAGCGATGGAATAATGATCTTGAGCGAGAATTTCATACTTTAAATGGCAAATAAGCAAAAGGTAAGTGGGGAGTGCTGAAATCCTCAATGCTATATGAGTTTATGCACAGAATTTGACAAGGCAGTTCATGTGCATGCCAAAGCACATTCAAATTGGTGCGACCATGGTTTGATCACGCTTCGTTAAGTGTAAGAGTGACTAAGATACAGGATTGGCTTCGTTTCGTTAAATAATTAAGTTAAAAAATAGAATACAAAATTCAGGGCGACTTTCAAGCCTTTTTGTATAAATAAACATATTGAAGGTAGGATAAAATGGATTTTACTAATGGACAGGAATTATTAGCTTTATGCGAAGAGCAAGAAGGTTCAATTTCTCAAATTATGCAAAAAAGAGAAAATTTTCTTTTTCCTGCTCAAGTGGAATTCAGTGATGAAAAATTAGAAAAAGCATATCATGTGATGAAAGACGCTGCAAAAGCAGCTATTATTCAGCCTAGAGTTTCCATGGGAGAACTGTTAGGAGGAGAAGCACAAAAGCTATTTACTCACTTAAAAAGCTCCTTATGTGGGAATCTAATCAGCAAAGCTGTAATGTATGCGATGGGAACTTTGGAAGTGAATACTTCTATGGGTTTGATCGTGGCAGCCCCTACAGCAGGTGCTTCCGGAGTATTACCTGGAGTACTTTTGTCTTTAGAAGAAGAAAAAAATATAGAAAAAAAAGTAATTTTAAATGGTTTGAGAAATGCCTCTGCGATTGGTTACCTCATTGCGAGGAATGCTTCAGTTTCTGGAGCGCAAGGAGGATGTCAGGCAGAAGTAGGTTCTGCCTCTGCTATGGCGGCTTCTGCTATTGTAGAAATTTTAGGGGGAAGTCCGGCAGATTGTTTGTCGGCGGCAGCTACAGCATTAATGAATATTATGGGGCTAATTTGTGACCCGATAGGTGGCCTAGTAGAAGTACCTTGTCAAAAACGAAACGCTATGGGTGTAAGCAACGCTTTTGTTAGTGCGGAAATTACTTTAGCAGGAATTTCTTCTATTATTCCTTTTGATGAAGTAGTGGAGGCAATGAAGCAAGTGGGTGATCATTTGCCGTATCAATATAAAGAAACCGCTTTAGGCGGTGTGGCAATTAGTCCTACGGCTTGTCAGTTAAAAAAATCCGGAAGATGTGTTACCACGAGAATAGATTAAAAGAAATGGGAGGGTGGACAATATGAACGCTGATCAGAAGAACCGAAAAATGGATACTGTATCTACAAGCCAACCTCTTGGTAGAGAAAAAAAGAAAAAAAAGATACAATTATATTATATACGAATATTCGCAATTTTGCTCATTGCAGCAACTGCTGTTTTTGGTATTTATCTCTTGAGTTTAACGAATTTTGGTTCTGTTATCTCTAAGAGTAGTCTTTCGATTAATGGGATCAATCTACAAGGAATGGGCAGAGAAGAAGCCAAACTTACTGTCATGGAAGAAATGGCATGGAATCTTCGAGTTAGCTATTTAGGTAAAGAGTATCCTGTTAGTAATTTGTTTGAACAGATTTTGGATAAAAAGTTAGATGAAATCTATGCTGCTGAAGAGCAAAAGGCTTATGTGTTGGAAGTAAAGGAAATTCAAAATTACATAGAACGAGAAGTAACTTACCTTGCTGCCTTATGGGATGTTCCGGCAAAAAATGCGGGCTTAGAGAGCTATGATCCTACAACAAACAAGTTTATTATTGGAAAAGAACAGCCAGGAGTAATACTAGATCAATTAGCTCTTGCAAAAGATATTGAAAATGTTTTGCTGGCTAAAGATTATCAAGCGATAATTGAAGCAAAAGAAGTGGACGTTTCTCCTGAATTTACGAAAGAAGAAGTAGAGAAGAAATATCAAATTATTGGTACTTTTACGACAAAAACAACAAAAAATTCTGATCGTAATGAAAATATTTCTTTGGCTTCTAAAGCAATTAATGGAAAAATAATAGAAAAAGGTGAATCATTTTCTATTAATGAGGCTACAGGGGAAAGAACGCCTGAAAAAGGTTATAAACCAGCGGGGGCCTATGTCAATGGCGTATTAGTAGAAGAACCGGGCGGAGGAGTGTGCCAAGTTTCTTCTACACTTTATAATGCTTTGATTTTTGGAGGAATAAAGACAGTAGAACGCCATGCGCATAGTTTTGAACCAAGTTATGTAATTCCTGGAGAAGATGCTATGATCAGCTATCCGGATTTAGATATGATTTTTGAAAATAATACCATAGATTCCTTAGGAATTTTGGCTTCGTTGCAGGGAACAACATTGACCATTTCACTTTATGGTATACCTTTGTTAGAAGAGGGTGTAACTCGGGAAATGTATACGGAATTGCGTAGTAAATATCCAGAACCGAAACCTACTTATATTGAAAATTCATCTTTATCTTACGGAGAACAAAAAGTAAAAAGTAAAGGTACAGAAGGTACGGCATATATTACGTATTTAATTGAAAAAAAAGATGGAGAAGTTATTTCTAAACAAGAACTTCATAATAGCATTTATAAAGGAAAAGCAGCTGTGATTTATCGAAATACGAAGGCACCAGCACCAGCTACTACATCTCCACAGGTCAAGACATCTGAAGCGTTTGCTACAACAGATCCTACGAAGGTAACACAAAATCAAAATGAATCTTCATCTGAAAATACAGTACCTCCTACTAGTGCTGTGACGATAGATACACAAGCTGTTGCTTCGCAAGTGCAACCTCCTGCATCTTCTGAGGTAGCTGAGGAATAGTTAATTCTTGATTGTCAATGAGTTTGAACCGTATTGTTTTTGATATAAATCATGATAATAACTGCGGTTTTGTAGTAACTCTTGATGGGTTCCTTTTTCAATAATTTCTCCTTTTTTCATGACTAAGATTTGATTTGCTTGCTCAATAGTAGATAAACGGTGTGCAACGATAAAACTCATTCTACCTTGCATGAGTTTGTAAAAAGCGAGTTGCACCCGTTTTTCGGTGTAAGCATCTAAAGAACTGGTTGCTTCATCTAGAATTAAAACTGCTGGATTTTTCATCATAACACGGGCTAAGCAAAGAAGCTGTTTTTCTCCCGCTGATAAGTTGTTTCCGAATGAGGATAATTTTGTATCATATTTTTGCGGAAGGTGTTCTATCCATTCATGTATATTCATTATATTCGCTATTTTTTTCACTTCGGGTAATGTTGCCTCAGGGTTTCCGTAAGCAATATTTTCAAAAATTGTACCTTCAAAAATCCAGCTATCTTGTAGAACTACACCAAAAAAATGATACAGTTGCGTTTTGGGTATTTGCCTAATATTGATTCCATTGAGGGCGATTTCCCCTTTTTGAACTTCATAAAATCTTAATATGAGAGAAAGTAGAGTACTTTTTCCGCATCCTGTTTCTCCTACAATAGCAATTTTTTCTGTACCTTGTGCTTGAAAATGAATATCTTTTAAAAAAGGTTCCTCGGGACTATAGGAAAAATGGACTTTTTGAAAAGAGAGTGAAGAAATTTTTGTGGAGGGTGCTAAAAGAGGGCAGTAATCTTGTTTATCTTCTTCTTTTTCTGCTAACAAAGCGAAGACTCTTTTTCCACTGGCTAGTGTGTTTTGTAGTTCACTAAATATTTCTGCTATTTCGTTAAAAGGTTTGGTATACTGTTTGGTGTAAGCCAAAAGGCTAGATAGTTGTCCTATGCTAAGCAGACCGTTGAAGGCATGTATTCCTCCAAATAAAACGATGACGGCATAAAGTAGAGCATTGATGAAACGAGTAACAGGGTTCGTCAAGGAAGAATAAAATTGAGCATTTAGACCAATTTCATGGAGGACTTGGTTTTTTTGTTCAAAAAGATTTTGGCATTGTGTTTCATAAGAAAATAATTTCACGATATGATGGTTGCTGATCATTTCTTCTAGATAAGCACTCATTTCACCATAACTTTGAGCTTGTTTTTGGAAATGGTGAGATGTTTTTTTGCTGATCCATGAAGCAGAAAACAAAGGCAGAGGACTAAGAATACAAAACAAGAATATCGCTGGCGGATAAATATCAGCTAAAAAAAACAAAATACCTAAGATAGTCATGCACGCAGAAAAAGCACCAGATAACCCTTGTGAGATACCTTGAGAAATTTGGTTCATGTCTTGCGTGATTCTATTGATTAAATCACCATAGGATTTTTGCTGGATAATAGATAAAGGCAGATGTAAGTAGTGCTTAAATAAATGTGAGCGTAAATGGAAGGTAATCTGATAACTTAACTGCTGGACACATAAAGAGAGCAAATGTTGAAAAAAAAAGGATAAGGAAAACAAGAGGAATAACATCTGAGCTATTTTTTGCAAAGAAAGAAAATCAACTTTTTGTGCTTCTTTCATCAAATCAATCGCTTGTCCGATTTGTAGAGGAATGGATAACTGGCATAAAGTAGACAAAGCGGAAAAAAGAAAAATTAAAAGTATAAATAAAAAATTTTTTCTGGGATAAAAAAAGAGAGAAAACCAATTTTTAGGTGAGGATATCATCTGTTTAGCCCTCTTGAATAGGAATGAATGAATTTAGTGGGATGATAGATATTTTTTGTATTTCTTACTATAACAAACAAAATTGTTTTCGTCAAGGCTTTATGAAAAAAGTGGTTTCTAAATTCGGTAAAATGATATACAATACACTTTTAGGATTATTTATCGTTTAACTTGAATATAATATAGGTACAAGATTACCGTTGACTTCAGGGATCTGTTTTCCTAATGAGGATGAATGAAAATGCGTTATTCCGCAGAATTAATTGAAGAAATTCGTGTGAAAAGTGATATTGTCCAGGTGATTTCGTCCTATGTTAATCTAACAAAAAAAGGAAGAGAATATGTGGGCCTTTGTCCTTTTCACCAAGAAAAATCTCCTTCGTTTTCAGTATCTGAACAAAAGCAAATGTTTTATTGTTTTGGCTGTGGTGCGGGGGGAAATGTTTACAGTTTTTTGATGGCATATGAAAACTATTCTTTTGTGGAAAGTTTACAGGCATTAGCACAAAGAACGGGAATAGCTTTACCGGAAGAATCAGAGCAAGGTCAAAAACAGCTGGAAGAAAAAGAGATTCTTTTCACTTTGAATAAGATAGCGGCGAGATATTTTCACTTTCAATTAAAATCTCAAAGTGGACAAGTTGCCTTGTCTTATTTAGAAAATCGTGGTTTGACTGCAGAAACGATCGTCCAATTTGGTTTGGGATATTCCTTGAAGTATAAAGAAGATTTATATGTTTATTTGAAGAGACAAGGTTTTGATGATGCAATTTTAAAAGAAAGCGGATTAGTTGAAATTAGGGAAACAGGTTCGATAGACAAATTTTGGAATCGTATTATGTTTCCGATTATGGATATACATCGTAAGGTAATTGGCTTTGGTGCAAGAAGTTTAGGAGAAGCTCAGCCAAAATACTTAAATTCAAAGGAAACAAAGTTATTTGACAAAAGTCGCAATCTGTATGGTTTACATCAAGCAAAAAACACAAAGGAAGATTACCTCATTCTTTGTGAAGGATATATGGATGTGATTACTTTAAGTCAAGCGGGTTTTTCACATGCTGTGGCATCACTAGGTACAGCTTTGACCATAGGGCAGGCAAATTTGCTCAAACGCTATACGAATCAGATAGTGATTGCTTATGACAGTGATACGGCAGGTGTGAAAGCAAGTTTACGGGCTATTCCTCTTTTGCAGGAAGTAGGTTTATCGGTGCGAGTAGTGGATTTATCTCCTTTTAAAGACCCGGATGAACTAATCAAAGCGAAAGGATCTGATTTTTTTTTACATTGTATACAAGAAGCAGTTTCTTCTTTTTTATTTGAAATACGTACCAAAAAGAAAGAATATGCTTTAGACGATCCGGAACAAAAAACACAATTTTATCAATTTATTGCACAGAAATTAGTGAGTTTTCGCGAAAAGCTGGAAAGACAAATTTATTTGGAAGCTGTAGCGAAAGATCAGGAAATTTCTTTAGTAGATTTAGAAAGTTTTGTCAATCGATTCGGTAATGAAATTAGGTTTATTCCGGCAAAACGAGAGAAAAAAGTTGATAAAAAAAATGAAAAAGAAGAAAGTGAAGATAAGCCACAACGTTTATTATTAATTTACTTATTAGAACATCCACAATGGATTGAAAAAATTTCTTTTGTTCTTTTGCCAACAGATTTTATCAATCCTTTCTATCGGGAAATAGCAGAAGTCTTATTTGCAAAATGGCAAGAAGGAATCAGAAATCCTGCACAAATATTAAATTATCTTTTACAAAGGGAAGAAAAAGAGAAAGAGATTACTGCTTTATTTAAGAATAAGATAGAAGACAGTATTTCAATGAAAGAACAAGAAAAGAGTTTTGTCGAATTAGTAAAAAAAGTTAAAAAACAGCATTTAGAAATCATAGGCAAAGAAGTTAAAAATATGGAGGAATTACAAGAAATCATGCAAGCACAGGCGGATTTAGATAAATTGCATATTTCTTTGGAACAGGGGTAAACTAATAGACAAGCTAGGGAGGATGGAATGATATGGACGAAAAAACAATACAGTTGGATGAGCAAATAGTTAGATTGCTAGAGCTTGCAAAAAATAGAAAAAATGTCTTAGAATATCAAGAGATTTTAGATTTTTTTGGTGAAACAGTACCAGATGCAGAAAAATTAGATTATATTTTACAAGTTCTAGAAAACCATCGAATTGATGTATTGGCTCCTATAGAAGCACGAGATGATGATATACAAGAAGATATCTTGTTGGATTTAGATGCAGAAGAAGAGTTAGACTTTGACCAGTTAGATTTATCTATTCCAGAGGGAATAGGAATGGAAGATCCTGTGCGTATGTATCTAAAAGAAATCGGAAAAGTTTCTCTTTTGTCCTTAGAAGAAGAAATAGAATTGGCAAAAAAAATGGAAACAGGAGATAATGAGGCAAAAAAGCGTTTAGCAGAATCTAACTTGCGTTTAGTAGTCAGTATTGCTAAACGTTATGTGGGTAGGGGAATGCAATTTCTGGACTTGATTCAAGAAGGCAATTTAGGTTTGATCAAAGCAGTCGAAAAATTTGATTATCGAAAAGGTTATAAATTTAGTACTTATGCCACATGGTGGATTCGTCAAGCGATTACTAGAGCAATTGCCGATCAAGCTCGAACGATTCGTATTCCTGTGCACATGGTCGAAACGATCAATAAGATTCTACGTATTTCTCGGCAAATGTTGCAGGATTTGGGTAGAGAACCTCAATTAGAAGAGATTGCTGAAGCAATGGAAATGCCAGTAGATCGAGTAAGGGAAATTTTGAAAATTTCGCAAGAACCCGTATCATTAGAGACACCTATTGGTGAGGAAGATGATAGCCATTTGGGAGATTTTATTCAAGATGAACACGTGGCTGTACCTGCTGATGTGGCTACTTTTCGTTTATTGCGGGAGCAATTAATGGATGTTTTGGAAACATTAACAGATAGGGAGCAAAAAGTGCTTTGTTTGCGTTTTGGTTTGACAGATGGACGAGCAAGAACTTTAGAAGAAGTCGGAAAAGAATTTAATGTGACGAGAGAACGTATTCGTCAAATTGAGGCAAAAGCGTTAAGGAAATTGCGTCATCCCAGCAGAAGTAAAAAATTAAAAGATTATTTGGATTAAACCTCATGAAAGAAAGAACTTTGCTTATCTCAAAACGACTGCAAGAAATCGCCACTTTTGTCAGTCAAGGAAATACAGTAATTGATGTAGGATGTGATCATGCTTATCTGCCTATATTTTTGATACAAAAGAAAATTTCTCCTAAGGTTTTTGCTTTTGACTCCAGACAAGGTCCCTTAAAACAAGCTAAGGAACATATTTTAGATTATGAAGTAGACAAACAAGTGGAACTACGGCTAAGTGACGGTTTAGAGGCTTTGCAGGGTAAAGAAGGGCAAACAGTTATTTTATCCGGTTTAGGAAGAAAAGTAATCCAAAAAATTGTAGAGGATCGTTGGACTGAAACAGGACATATTCAAGAATGGATTTTTTCTCCGCAGTCAGAATGGGAGTTATTTTATTCGTTCTTAAATCAATATGCATTTGTACTAGAAGATGAGAGAATGATAAAAGAAAAAGAAAAATATTATTTAATTATAAAAGCAAAAAGACGAAATTTATATCCTTTGCGTCCGCAAAAATTTACATATGGAACAATTTTGATACAAAGGAAAGATAAAATTTTTCAGGAATATTTAGAAAAGAAAAGAGCAGAATTAGAAGAATTGGAAAAAACAATCAGTGGAAAATCATCATCTACTGTTTTAATTCGCTTAAATGAACTAAAAGCGAAAAAACAACAAACACAAGTTTTAATTGACTGCATTAGTAAAAAATGAGATAATGACAAAAATGTATTTCAAGTTAAGGAGAAAAGATTATGGCAACAAAAGCGTATTTTAAGCGTTCAGAAATTGGTAAAGATAAACCAGGTTTTTCCACTACTCGTTCTATTGTTGAAGCAGCGTTTTATGGAAATAATGTCGTTAAAGTGAATACATTGAAAGAAGCCTATGCACTAGCAAAAGATTCTTATGGCACAATTGTGACAGATATGCCTGTGTATCGTGGCGAAGAATTTGGCTTGGAAAAAGATGCAAAAGTATTGTTATTTAATGACGGTTCTGTAACCGGACGTTGTGCAGCTGCCAGAAGAATCACTGGTTCAAAAGGGGTAGATACGGCAGATTTAGATAAAAAATTAATGGATGCCGTTTATCATATGCGTTACTCTACTTTATATCATGCAGAAGTTTACATTGGTCTAGATCCGGATTTTATGGTAAAAGCACATTTGTTGATTCCTGAAGGAGAAGAAAATATTTTATATTCTTGGATGTTGAATTTTCAATATATGTCGGAACAATATGTGAAAATGTATAAAGAATCAAAATTGATGGAAGATGAATGTGATATTTATATCGTTTCTAATCCACAATGGGAGCATGAAGAGCATCCTTTAGGTTTGACGTACTTTAATACACAAAGTAATTGTGCAGCACTTTTAGGTATGAAGTACTTTGGTGAACATAAAAAAGGAACATTGACTATCGCTTGGGCTATTGCAAATCGTCAGGGCTATGCTTCTTGTCATGGTGGACAAAAACGTTATAATTTAAGTGGGGGAAAAAGTTATGTTGCATCGGTTTTTGGTCTTTCAGGTTCTGGAAAATCGACCATTACTCATGCAAAACATGGGAATAAATATGATGTAACTGTTTTACATGATGATGCTTTTATCATTAATTTAGAAACAGGCTCAAGTGTCGCTTTAGAACCTACTTATTTTGATAAAACAGCAGACTACCCAACAAATTGTGAGGACAATCGTTATTTACTAACTGCACAAAACTGTTCCGCCACTTTAGACGAAGAGGGAAAAGTGGTGTTGGTTACCGAAGATATACGAAATGGTAATGGTAGAGCGATTAAATCTAAATTATGGTCGCCAAACCGTGTAGATAAGATAGATGAAGCAGTAAATGCTATTTTTTGGATTATGAAAGATCCTACTTTGCCCCCGATTTTAAAAATTAAAGGTGCTGAATTGGCTTCAGTTATGGGAGCTACTTTAGCCACAAAAAGAAGCAGTGCTGAACGTCTAGCTCCAGGGGTAGATCCAGATGCTTTGGTAGTTGAACCGTATGCAAATCCGTTTCGTACATATCCATTGGCAAGTGATTACCATAATTTCAAAAGTCTAGTAGCAAATAAACAGGTAGATTGTTATATTTTAAATACCGGAGATTTTATGGGTAAAAAAGTACAACCTGCGGATACCTTGGGAATTTTAGAAAAAATTGTAGAGAATAAAGCAGAATTTAAGCAATGGGGAAATTTCAGCAATATTGAAATTATGGAATGGGATGGTTTTGTACCTGATTTACAAGATCAAAATTATATTGCTGCTTTGAAAGCCAGAATGCAGGATAGAGTTCATTTTATTCAATCCAGAGAAACAGATAAAGGCGGATATGACCGTTTGCCTAGTGATGCTTTAGCAGCAATTGAAGCAGTGGTAAAAGAAATTCATTAAAGTTGAAAAAGATCAAAATAAATCTTTGCTTTACAAATGAAATAAGTTATGTTACAATTTGTAAATAATTGTATAATATCCTTTATCAAAAGCCTGCTTGCAGTGATTGGTGAAGTCGAGGTGGCAGCAGTAAAAACCACTTCGAAGTTTGTAGCCTATTTTGAGAAGGGTAAACCTGTTGACTTTTATTTCCTGGGATGTACGATACCCTTGCCATTTTGAACCTACATCGTGACTTATGGGATTCCTATATCTTCATGTGGATGTCAAGTCTGCACCGACAGAAAGGCAGAAGGATGAATGCGGTTGCCCACCTAGCAATTGCTAGGCGTCAAAAGGTAAGACCGGCATCTTGGGAGTAAGTATCAGATGAGGTAGAGCATAAATGAAATTGATAATTGAAAAAAATTCTGAACGGGCAAGTCAAGTTGCCGCAGATCTTTTGTTCGGAAAAATGTTAAGCAATAGGCGTGTGAACCTTTCGATTACGGCAGGGGCAACGCCTATTTGTACATATAAAATTTTAACAGAAAAAATCAAGGACAGGTCTTATTTGGATCATGTACATTATTATAATTTTGATGAAATTCCTTTAAGAGGAAAAGATCAAGAAGATGGAATTACGATGTCTATGTTAAGGAAGTTATTCTTTGATCCTGCTAATATCTCAGAAAAACAGATAGAAAAATTAACAGGAGCTAATTATCAGGAACAAGATGAGCGTATTCAAAAAGCAGGAGGCTTGGATCTCATTTTTATGGGCATTGGGGCAGACGGTCATTTTTGCGGAAATTTGCCTAAGCTTGCTCATTTTGATGAATGGACAGTAAAGAAAACTGCGGAAGATTGCGTGAAAATTCAACCAAATTTTTTAGATATGATGCTTGCTGAAACAATCAATGCTGGTTTTTCTCCAGAGCAAAGTGGAGATTATTACGTAACGATGGGAACAAAAAGTGTATTGCAGGCAAAAGAATTGCTGATGATGGCCACAGGAAAGGCAAAGGCCAATATCGTGAAACAGGCATTTTGGGGAAAAGTAACAGAGGATATTCCTTCTTCTGTTTTACGTTTGCATCCAAATTTTATTTTGCTTTTAGATGAAGAGGCAGCCTGTGCATTAAATGATGAGGAAAGAAATATATTATACTAAGGCGTGTTCACACTACTGCGGAGCTTCATATTTTGAGTAGATTTCCCGTTCTGCAAGGCAAACACTTTTCCAGACATAAGGTGAGTAGTATTTCAAGGAAATGAAGAGCTTGTGCAGTATTTTAGAGCAAAAGAATTTATGTATCGTTTTTCTCCTACACAAAGAGGTACACAGGATTACGGAAGGTATTTCAAGGAATCTTCGTCATTGTAGGAGGGGAAATAAATCAATATTCTACCGTAAGTGTAAGTGAGAACTTAAACAGGCTCTAAACGCAGATCAGCGGAAAACCTACTCAAAAGATAGGTAGCCTGCGAGTACACCCTAGGGACATTATGATAGATCAAAAAAACTAAGTAGGAGTTGTGGCATGAAGAAAAAGTACATTTACTTGTGCTTGATATTTAGTTTCTGTTTGCTTGGTTTTGTTGGAATATTTTTCTTTTCTATGCGAGAAAGTTTCGTACAAAAAGCAAATCATTATGTGTTGAAATCACAAGTAGCGAAAAGCATGGCACTTAGTTTAGCTACCAAAAACGAGATAGAAAATAATAGTCAAAAAAGTTTTTTCCCTCCTTCTACACAAAATCCATGGTATGTAAAATATATGAATTATTTATATCAGAAGGGTTTGTGGGACATTAAATTATCAAAACCCAAAATTAAAGAGGCGGAAGGATATTTTACTTATCAAGAATTGGCTTATTTAGTGCAAAATATAGGTATTTCTCATCCAATTACGAAATTTATGAAAACAATTTTTCTTCCGGAATATGAGCAAAAATATGTACCCGGAAATGTTTGGTGGGAAGTCTATTATATTTTAATTCAAGATAGTCCAGTAAGAGATACGATTCACCAAAAAGAAATTCTTCTTTATGGTACAGCGGCAAATTTAGAAGATGTCGCTCCTGGGCAACTCTATACAGAAAGAGAAGTCTTGAATTTTGAGGGTATGGATCTGGATCATTATTTAGATCAGAAAGTAGAAGTTCTGGTTCAGGATAAAGAAATTTTAGCTTTATTTGCTATACTGGATCAACATATTTCTTATGAAAATGTCTGGATTACAGAAAATACGAATAAATCAATCACCGTATTTTTTAATCATCACATTCGTACATTTCCATCTAATTCATTAAATCAAGATTACAAAGAAACCTTAGCAGATTTGCAATTAGAAAACGGAAAAATCATTTCTTTAAATTTAAAAAAAGATACCATTAAAGGAAAAGTACTATTGGTAGATGAAACTGGTATAGAAATAGAAGGTTATGGGTATATTCCTTTCTCAGAACAATTTCATGTATACCGTACATATGGAAAATTACAAGAACAACAGTTACATAATATTTTTGTCGGCTATTCGGTACAAGAATTTATTGTCGCAGATGGTAAACTTTGTGGAGGAATTACGCAACAAGAGGTAGACGCACAAACCATTCGTGTTTTACTTAGTACATCTAAGTTTAAATCTATTTTCCATTCTACAGTGCAAATTACGGCGAATGAAGATTTTATGCTGTCTTATGGGGAACAAACTGATCAATATACAGCAAATTCTTCTGTGTTATTAGACCAAAATAATCCCGCATTTGCTTTAGGACGTATAAAAATAGAGGCAAAAAATGGGGGAGAAGTGCAAGTTTCATCCATTAGCCGCACTTTAGGTACACCGTCTTATGAGGGGGTATTGGAGGTATCTTTGCATGAACAAGGAATATTAGTGGTCAATGAATTGCCGGTAGAATCTTATTTGAAAAAAGTAGTTCCCAGTGAAATGCCAATTAGTTATGGATTAGAAGCGTTAAAAGCACAGGCAGTGTGTGCTAGAAGCTATGTTTATCAGCAAATTCAAGCCAATAGTTATAGCTCTTTAGGAGCTCATGTCGACGATAGTACAAAATTTCAGGTATATAATAACATTGCAAGGAATGCATTATCCGATCAAGCAATTGAAGAAACATCTAAAGAAGTTTTGATTTATAATAGCGAGGTAGTTCGGGCATACTATTTTGCATCTTCTCCTGGTGTGACAACGAATACTGGAATTTGGGGAAATAATCCGGATGTTTATCCCTATTTATCGGGAGCAATTTTGACGAGTGCAAATATCGATATTGATTTATCTAATGAAAAAAATTTCTTAGATTTTATCAAAAATCCAGCGTATGTTTCTTTTGATCAGAAATCGGAATGGTATCGTTGGAATACTTATCTTTCTTTAGATACTTTAGAAAATAAAATTTCTAATATAGGGAAAATTCGTTCATTAGAAATTACGAAGAGAGGAAAGAATGGAATTGTATCGCAAATTTTAGTACACGGAGAAAAAAAGGATTATGTCATTAATAGTCAAGGAGAAGTGAGAAGTTTTTTAGGGAATGTTCATTCGGTGATTCACACCAATGACCAAGCAACAAGAAGTGGATGGTCTACGTTGCCCAGTGCTTTTATTTCTCTAGAGGCGCATTATCAAGAGAATGAAATTGTAGGTTATCAAATTTATGGAGGAGGCTTTGGGCATGGTGTGGGAATGAGTCAAACTGCGGCTTCTTATATGGGAAATATGGGTATGGACTATCGGACGATTCTGCGTTTTTTTTATGAGGGGACGGAAATTAGCTCCATGCAATAAATAGCTAGATTTTTATACTCTTGCCCTATAAATTCATTGTAAAAAGATATGAAAGAGGGGAAAGTTATTTTTTAGATATGCCGTAGTAAGAATACAAGGAGAGCAAAGAAGCAGAAAGTTACCTTTCTGCTTCTTTGACAATTTTTCCGAGGATTTGTACAAGGTCTTGTAATGTATAAATTTTTACATCACGAGATAGGATTTGGTCTTGAAGGTTGACAGATAAAGTGTCGAATTTTTCTTGGATCTGAGGTGCAATATAAGACATCGCTTTCATCTCCTAACATGAAAGAAGACATATGCTGTTCACATTAAGCATTGGCGCAACCGGGATTGTTTTACAATTCTAGTCTGTGCGATCACACTTATTATGAGGAAAACAGCAAAAATTATACCGATATCCTACTATTTGTCTAAGATTTTTTTAAGGTTTTGATTAAGTCTTGTAACAACTGTAAAAAACTGATATGATTTAATCTGCATTTAAGGAGGAATTGCTATGGCGAAAAATAAAAGAAAATTGAAAAAGCCTTCTATTTTAGAAGAAGAGTCGAAAGAAAATCAAAAAACAGAAGATCCAATTCGTGAGGAAAGTGTGAAACCAATAGAAAATCTTAATAGAAAAGATGCAATAAACAATCAAAATTTAACTGAACCACCGATGCCAGAAATGCAAGAGGGACCTCAAGCAAGCCCTTTGTTTACCATTAAGCAATATTTAAATAAGAAAAAAGAAGAATGGTCAGCCCAAGAAAAAAAATATTACCAGGATCATACTCCTTGTACAAGAGAAGAATTTTTAACTTTATTAGGTGCAGTGGCTAGTTTGATGTCGAAACATTCTTCATTTACTACTATTTCAGTAGGTGAGGAAGCTACACCAGACGATATCCGCCAATATTTGCAAACAAGGTTTCGTGTTACGGATAAAAATAGTTTTCTTCGTTCTGTTCGTGTACAATTGATGGATGGCGCACAAAGTGAATATTTACAATTTTTGAAATTGTGGAATAAAACAGGAACCATTAAAGAAGAAGATATGGATGAGGATTCAAGAGAAGTTTTTGCAGAGTGTCAAAGCTTTGCTGAACAATTTTATCCGGTTATTCAAGAAGATGGATTTTATGCATGGGATTTAGGTGAAACTGTAGAACGGGTGCGCTTAGCGTTTTCTTGTGGTCTTATTGAAGAAAGTTTAGCTGATGCGATTTTAGAAGATGTGGGAAATCGAGCAATTGCTGGCTTTAAATCATGGACAAATTATGCCATCAGTTATGTTTGCGGGGGGGCATACTTTATGTTTCGTGCGAATGATCGCAATGAAGAAGAGGGTATGCGCATGTTGGAGCAATTAATGGAAAAAGTTCCGCTCTTATTTTCTGATAGTGATCTAGGATATTGGGCAAAATATCCATGGATTTATCAGCAAACCTTAAAAAGTGCATCTGTGATTGAATTACTTCCTGAAGAGGAAAAAAAGCAGTATGAACAAGCCTTAGCTTTATATCAGCAAGGACAGGTATCTGAAGATGTTAATGAAACCATTGCTTTTTATGAAAAAGCAGTGGAAGCCATGCCTGCGTCTTTACAAGGAGACACAGAAGCAGTGGGAGAAATCATCAAAGCGTTAGGAAAAGTATACTTAAATCAACAAAACTATGTACAAGGTCTCATTCAATTTACACAGCAAATGCGTTGCCATTCCGCCCAAAATACAGAATATGCTTTAGCAGCTTTACATGCAGGTATTTGTGCGTACGAATTAGGTTCGGAAAAAGATGCTTTGCATTATTTCGAGTTAGCTCATTCTGTTAGTGGAAATAAAATATTCCATCATCAAGAAGAAAAGTATAAGCTACTATGGGAAAACAGTCAAAAGGGTCAATCAGAGGAACAAATGCAAGAAAAAAAGAGTACACAAAAAAGAAAATAAACAAAAAGAAGACAAGTTTGCACTTGAAAAAATCAAAAGCAGGCTTGTCTTTTTTTATTAATGGATTTGGTTGTTGGCAGCCACAATTTCTCCTAGTTTGACTTCTGGGTGTATCCAACGTTTACTACTTTTCTCGTTTTTTAAATGAATGGCATTATGAGGACAAAGATGTAAGCAAGCAAAGCAAGATTCACAATTGTTGCCGAACTCTACGTGTTCTTTTACTTGGATATTTGCCGTAGGGCATACTTTTTCACAAATCAGACATTTTACGCATTGACTATTGACTTGAAAAGACTTTGCTTGCCCTCGATTTAATCGGTATGTTACCTTTCGTTTGCTAAAAAAGGAGCGTATTTTATCTGCAAAGGAAATCGTTTTTGGAGCTGTTTCTACCCGTTGATCAATATCATCTAAAATTTTTTCTAAATTTTCTTCTATATGTTTTTTTGGAATTTTTTTAATTTCATCTTCCATTGCAAAACTAGGTAAATAATTTTCTACCATTAATAAGGTTTTTAGATAATGAAAATGTTTTCCGTTACTTTCCATCTCTTTTTGAAATTGCTGTAGAGTGAATTGGTCTGAATTACCGTAAGTAGCAATAGCAAAGCTATATTCCGCTTTCCAATTTACTTTTTTAAGAAAATCTTGTACCATTTGGGGAGGTGAAAACGCATAAATGGGAAAAACCACTCCAATGATATCATCTTCAAAAAAATTTAAGTTGGGCGCATGAATTAAATGTGGTATGGACATTAACCTTCCCCCTATGCGTTTGGCAACGGTAAGGCAGTTTCCGGTAGCGGTAAAATAAAAGATTGTCATGGCTAATCCTTTCCGTAAAAAAATCAGTATTTTTTATTTTTATTATGCCATGTTATAAAGTATTTAGTCTATAAGATATATCATCAATAGAAATAGGAAAACGAGATAAGTATTCATGAAACAAAATTTTAAGTATATAAGTTATAAATAAAATTTCATATAAAAAATAAATTTTTAAAATAATTAAATGAATAGACAATAAATATTTAATATGTTATACTTAAACATATTATACAAATAAAGGAGACAAAATGAAAAAAAATATTACTTCCATGATTTCAGGGGTGTTATTTTTTAGTGTAATATCTATCTCAATACCTGTATATGCCACAGTAGTGAGTCAATTTAGTAAAGGAAAAACTTCCGCTATCTTTTGGTAATGATTGATGAAAAGAAAATTAGCTTTAATCGTTTTTATTTTATGTACAATTTTTTTATTCACTTATCCCACTCTACTCTTGAAGGATGGTATAGATGAGTTTACCATCGTACATGTTGTACCTATTTGTACTGCTTTATTGTCCATTAATCTTTTTTGTGTATTTAGTATATTTTTAGGGAAAAATAAAGAATAAATATAAAATGTTTGTTTTTTTATTTTAAAAAGTGATTGTAGAAAAAAACCGGTGGAATTTTCACCGGTTTTTTTCTACTCATAAGAAAGATAAAATGAAAATAATCTGGGTTTATTCTTTATCTTTTCTTCAAAAGTGAAAGTAAAATTTTATTGGTTCTATTTGTCGTTTTATGATAAAATAACTTTTAATAGAAAATTTATCTCAATTTACGTCCGGTTTTA
>BNZI01000002.1 GCA_026000945.1 Clostridia bacterium
ATTTATCTACGTATGGGAAAAAAGCTTTGCGGGGGCACTATCAAGAAATCAGTATGGAACGATATCAAGAAGAAGCCCAGCACAATCTTGCCCGAGGAAGAGACTGGACGGGAGAAAAACTAGGTCCTCTTGCGCAGTTGCTGTATGCAGTTAATAAAGGGGGACTAGGAGTCCAACGGATCATGAATGAATCCGGAGCAACTTCGGCAGTACATACTATTATGGGAGCAGCTTCTTACTATAAAGGGGCATGGGAACAGCATAATCTAAAGCAGCAGTCAGTAGGAAAAATGCCAGAAGGTCAAGAAACTAAGCCACCTGAAATGGTAGAGAAAGAGAGAATAATAGGCGATCCGAATGCGGCGGATAAACTGGACAATTTAGATTTTTTTGAGCAACAGCATCCAGAATTTTGGGATGATAAGATGGAAAAAGAATACAACGATTTGCAGAGACAACAAAGTAATTTTGATCGTTCTCAGAGTATGAACGCTCAGAGCAAAGAGAAGCTTAGCGAAGTAAACACAGATGTGGATGTTTCTCTAGGTAAAAGTGAGAGTTCGGGACAGGCTATAAAGGCTGGAGACTCGGATTTTATGGGAGCGTTAACAAAATCTGATCAACACTTTATTTATGGAGATGGTATTGGACCGAAAAAAAGGGGAGTATTAGGAGCACATAACATGGATTCTTTTAATGATACATTAAAGAGTACTGGATATCCATTAGAAGATTTAACAATAAATGATCCTATTTCACATCCTACCATAGATGGTGTATATGCTCAATATTATCGTTTACCTGCCTACGATGGACGAGGAAATTTTCTTGGATTTAAAGATATTCCCGAACCCAAAACATATTTTGATCCTAATGTTATTTCTAATAGTCAAATGTTGGAATGGGGAAAAGAAGCGATGAGTAATGCTAAACCGATTGGAGCTGGTGATGTTGTTGGAGGAATTGCTCCTAATGGATTAGAATTCCGTGGATATCTAAGAAATGGGGAAATCACAAATTTCTTCCCAGTTATACCACGATAAATGATTTAAGGAGAATTATAGAATGAGAGTATCAGATGACAAACAAAAATATTTAGCATATTATTTTGATAACATACACTTCTTAAACGGATTACAGATAAGTGCAGTAGAAGATATGGCACAATTTAAAGGTCAAGGAGCTGAGTATATATCTTGTTGTTATGATTCAGAAGATGAAGACTATAAGGAAGGATACGTAACCTTGTTGTTTTGGAAACCGGCAGATGATGAAGATACTATGGTGTTTGTTGACAACATTATCTTTTACGAAAAACTTTTAGAAGTTTGTAATGATCATATTGCAAAAAATCCTCACGATAAAGAATTGTTGAATAGGAATTTAAATCAAATAAAAAAGGATTTGAGGGTTTAGTAGTATTGAAGGTAAAAAAACATTGCAAAATCAAAAAGAATAAAAGGGAATAATCCCGTAGCGGATGCGATACTCATGAAGTGTATAACAGATTATCTGTTAAAGCCAGAGAATCGTATTCAGCTTTATGTGAACTTCTTTCATGATCCTTTCTATGGCGATCAGGAAAAAAGTCTCTGGATCGTTCGCTCGGATGGATGGAATATTCATGATCCAATGTTACAGCATTATTTATCTACCTATGGGAAAAAAGCTTTACGGGGACACTATCAAGAAATCAGTATGGAGCGATATCAAGAAGAAGCCCAGCACAATCTTGCCCGAGGAAGAGATTGGACGGGAGAAAAACTAGGTCCCCTTGTGCAGTTGCTATCTGCAATCAATAAAGGGGGACTAGGAGTCCAACGGATTATGAATGAATCCGGAGCAACTTCGGCAGTACATACCATTATGGGAGCAGCTTCTTACTATAAAGGGGCATGGGAACAGCATAATCTAAAGCAGCCAATAGGAAAAAACCCAGAAGGTCAAGAGACCAAGCGGCCTGAATCGCTAGAGAAAAATAGAACAATAGGCGATCCGAATGCGGCGGATAAACTGGACAATTTAGATTTTTTTGAGCAACAGCATCCAGAATTTTGGGATGATAAGATGGAAAAAGAATACAACGATTTGCAGAGACAACAAAGTAATTTTGATCGTTCTCAGAGTATGAATGCTCAAACAAGTGAGAGGCTTAGCGAAGTAAACACAGATTTGGATGTTTCTCCAGGTAAAAGTGGGAGTTCGGGGAAAATTGAATATCCTCTAAGTAATAGCAATAAACAACATATTAACAAACATAATATTGAATCGATAAAACAGCAGTCAACATATCTTACAGATACTCAGCTGGCTGAAAAATTAGAAGATAGCTTTTTTAACTCTAATTGGAGTAAAGATGACATCAATAAATATGCAGAAGAGGCCTATAATGCTTTGCACCAACAGGGTAAAACTGGTAATTTGACTTATGAAGTAAATGGCGAGACATTAGATGTGTTTATTCATTCAGATGGTAGATTTGGGACAGTGTATGGCAGGCACAAATTTACTGTAGAACAAGTGAGAAATATGGAAAAAGAGAGGTGAGCAAATGTTTGAAATTAGATTTAAAGTATTTGAAGATAAAGGATTGGAATCTCATGAATTGAAGGGAGCAAATGGGTATTTTGAATTTCAGGTAGAAAATGAAACTTATGGAATATATATACCCGAAAATATTGATGTTTTTTCGGTTTCTATTTATTGGTGGTTCTATTATTTTTTGAAGGCTATACTTATGTTAAACGAAACAAACTATGTATTAATTAGCGACATTGAAAAATCGGATGTATGGATAGAAATCAAAAAGATTGATTGGGAGCTGATTATCAGTAAAGTTAGAGCAGACAAGCCAGTAGGTAGTACTGCATTAGAGAGTAGAATAATGCCCAATCTCAAATATGAGTATTGGAAAGATAAAAAAGTCAATTGGACAGAATTCTTGAATGAAATTCTAAGTAAAGCCAAGGAATATCTGTGTCTTGTGCAGTCTTTAAATGATAAAAGTCATACTGATCTCATCGCACTAAATGTTTTAATTAAGCAAGTTGAGGATAGTTTTTAAATGTTGTAGGGTCTGTCTGAAATGCAAAAAAGATACGAGGATTTACAGTTACAAAAAAGTAAATTTGCTCGTTCTCAGAGTATGAATGCTCAAACAAGTGAGAGGGTTAGCGAAGTAAAAGCAAATGTGGATGTTTCTCTAGGTAAGAGCGAGGGTACGGGGAATTTTAAAACTAATGCTCAAAATAAAATTGATAATTTAAGAAATCAAATGCCAAACAATGACCTTGCTAAACGTGGGAATATGGCGATAGCAGATGTAAAAATTGAAGGAATTAAAAGTGAATTTAGTGCCCATAGCAAAATTGATTCTATGAGTGATAGAGGTGCAGATATAGCAAACTTTTCTTTAAAAAAGCTTGAATCTGAACGGATTTTTGAGACGTATGAACCGGCTGCATCAAAGATTGGTGGAATGCCTTTTGATCGATTTCATGATACTGAAGCTAAAATTTTAGAGGATATTGCATCACAAGTTAAAGATCCAAAAGTTTTTGGTATAATTGATCTTTACACTGAGTTACCAGTATGCCAAAGTTGTACAAATATAATTTTTGAATTTAGAAGGAATTTTACTAATATTAAACTAAACGTGTATACAAAATAGGAGGTTTTATGGTATTAACATATTATGAGATTAAAGAAGCGGTACAAGATTCATATGAAAGGTTGTATATTAGAGGGGGTTATGATGAGTATAATACCTTTTTTGCATCACTGAATGATTATGACCAAGCAGAAGATTTTAGTTTAACAGAAGAATGTTGTTTGTATTTAAATTTTGCTATTTTGTTTATAAGAAATCATTCAAATTTTGATTTTATAAAAGATCGTTTAACTGAATTAATTAAAGAAGAGAATTTGATAATCTATAAAGAGGAATTAAATGAAGAATATATTAGCTTTGAAAAGGATTTAAATGAGTTAAAATCATATAGTTAAAGAGAGCATAATTAAAGCAGCAGCCAGTAGGAAAACAACCCGGAGTGAACGAGACCAAGCCACCTGAAGCGCTAGAGAAAAAGAAAATAGTAGGCGATCTAAATGCAGAGGATAAACTAGACGATTTAGAGTTTTTTAAGCGGAAAAATTCAGCACTTTGAGATAAAGAAATAGAAAAAAGATACAAGAATTTACTGAAACAAAAGAGTATTTTTAATCGTTCGAATAATATGGCCTCTCAGACAAGAGAGAAGCTTAGCGAAGTAAATACGGAAGTGAATGTTTCTCCAGGTAGGAGTGAAAATTCAGGTAAGATAAGATATGATACTAATGGCAAGTATACGGGTGGCAGAACTCAAAATTAACACCAGAACATGTAAATGAGTTAAAAAATGCTATAGAAAAGGCTGGATTAACAGATAAAATTATTTGGTGGCCGGAGTGATCCTATGAAAAAAATCAATCAAAAAGAGTTAGATATTCTTATACAAAATCATAACTTATATCTTAATACATTGATTAATCAAGATAAAAAAGGACAAAAATTAATCCTTGATGAGGTTGACTTCACTGATAATGATTTATCAAACTTAGATTTTGTAGAAACATATATTACAAGTTCTCTTTTTAAAGGTAATGTGTTTAAAAATACTAATTTTGGTGGTGCAGAGTTATATGATTGTATTTTTGAAGATATTTTATTTGAAAGTTGTAACTTAGGAAAAACAATTTTTAATTATGTTATATTGACGAGTTCAAAATTTTCTCATTGTAATTTAATAAATTTAGAAACCTTAGAAACTCAATTTGAAGAGTTATTATTTGAAAAATGTGTAGTAAACAGTGCTTTTTCTAATTGCATTGTTAAAAATGTTATTTTTGAAGAATGTAGCTTTATTTCTACAGAATTTTGGCAATGTATAATTGAAAATTTAAAGTTTTCATTTGTTAAGGAAGAATTAGATCTAACCAAACTGATTAAAGAAATTAATATCGGAACGATTGAAAAACCTACTTTAATCAAAGGGGATAAGGCAGTTGAATATTTTAGAAGTAAATGTAAAATTTATAATATTTAAATTAGTTAGATTTTGTAGAAACATATATTTTATGTGTAAAAAAATTGAACTAAATTAGAGCCTCTTACCTTTTTGACTCAGAGTCGTTTAAAGAAAGGTGCTTATAGTAGAAAAAACCGGTGGAATTTTCACCGGTTTTTTCTACTCCTGTAAGAAGGATAAAAGGTCAATCTTTTGAATTTAAGGAGCTACTGTAGTAGAGGGAGCTACTGTAGTAGAGGGAGCTACTGTAGTAGAGGGAGCTACTGTAGTAGAGGGAGCTACTGTAGTAGAGGGAGCTACTGTAGTAGAAGGAGCTACCGTAGTAGAAGGAGCTACCGTAGTAGAAGGAGCTACCGTAGTAGAAGGAGCTACCGTAGTAGAGGGAGCTACCGTAGTAGAGGGAGCTACTGTAGTAGAAGGAGCTACTGTAGTAGAAGGAGCTGCGGTAGTAGTTTCTGTTACTACATCAGTTGCTGCACTATTGGTATCGTTTAATTCCTTGGCAATATCTTCAGGTTTTAGTGCTTCACCTGGCGTTCCTACTGTTTTGTTTGCAATAATCACGCCGTTTGCATCGGTGTAATATTTTGTACCATCTGCATCTTTGATACCAGATTTACTTTTTTGTACTTTTCCACTTTCGCTAATTAAATAGGTTTGTGCGTTAATCGTGATGGGGGAATAAGTATTTCCTTCAATTGCTTTTGCTAAAATACCATCAACATAGAGGTATCCACCTTCTTGACCAGTGATGCCGTGACCTTTAGTCGGCACACCGCTTTTTGTAGAGAAGAACATGGTAGCAGAATTTCCGTTGTCATCTTCTACTTTTGTTAATCTGCCAGTTTTCATACTTCCGTCATTTTCACTGCCAAAGTAATATCTCGCTGTACTTCCATCAAAAGAGAAATCTTCGGTGACAGCTAAACGGACTAATCCATGAAGCATATGCCCTTTATTGTTGAAAGCATAGTTTTTGCCATTGATGTTTTTAATACTCTTGCTTGCTTGTCCATTACCTGCAAAAGGATGACCACTTTTATCTAAATAATACCAAAAAGTTTCATCGTTGTCTTCATCACCTGGATCAGTAAGTTTCAACCATACGGATTTCTTTACTGCACCGTCATTTTCGTTTCCGGTATACACTAAATTAGCTTCATTTCCATAAACCACGTCACCAGTAAATTTTTCTTTTGTAACACTATTAACCCATCCGCTTAACATGCGACCTTCGTCATCAAAAATATAGGTTTTTTGGTTAAGGATTTTTGTTTTATCGGAAACTTTTTTACCACTTGCATCAAAGTAGAACCAATATTTGTCATCACTGTCCTCTGTATCTACTAATTTAGCCCATTTGTTCGCTGTCCTAGCACCATCATTTGCTTCGCCGTGATAGTAATCATCTACCCAGCCGTAGAGCATTTCCCCGCTATCAGCGAAAGCGTATTTTTTTCCATTGATATCTTTTGTAGTATTTTTATAAGCTTTTCCGTCTGCACCAAAATAAAACCAACTCAAGCTATCATTAGAATTAATAGAGGGAAGTTTTCTCCATTCATTCACTACTCTTTCACCAGAGCTATTTACGTAATATGTTTCATCAATGAAGCTGGAAACAAGCATTTTTCTATTTTCACCTAAATAATAGTATTTGTTGTTGGAGTCTTGCTTCCACTCGCTTTCTACGGCTTCGTCATTCTCATAAAAGTACCAGTCTGTGCCTTCTTTTATCCAGCCATTGACTGCCGCAAAAGAAGATAAACTTGCTCCTAAAGTAAGTACTGAAGCTGCTCCTAGCACCATGGCTAATTTTGTTTGTTTTTTCATTAATGATTACTCCTTTTCATTATTTCTGATTTTAAGCATACAACTGTAAGGAAGATATACGCAAAGCGCATGCAGATTACGGATATGATCATTGTTTTTCTAACGATCATATTGTTAAAATTTGTTTTGTCACAAATTTTTCATCTGTGTTATTTAGTGTAATATAAAGTCAAATTAATGTAAAGACATAAAATAATTAATATTTTTTATCATAATTTGAATCAAACAGACAAATAAAAAAGTGTAAACAAAAATTTGTTTACACTTTTAGGATTTTCCTGTTTAGGAGCTACTCATTTGATTTAAAGCGTATGGATTTGCAATTTGAATCCGTACTTTTTCAATGCGGTTATTTGCTACAGTTTCTACAATGAGCGTCAGATCATTTTGTACAATAAATTCCCCTTTTGTAGGTAAATGGTCTAATTCACTGATAATTAAGCCACCTAAGGAGTCATAAACGTCAGATTCTAAACTAAGGTCTAGTTTTTCGTTGATGTCGTCTAATTTCATCGAAGCTTCTGCAATATATTCATAATCGGAAATTTTATAAACGCTGTTTTCCTCATCTGCATCAAACTCATCTCGGATTTCTCCTACGATTTCTTCCAATAAATCTTCTAGCGTAATTAAACCGGCAGTAATACCGTATTCGTCTAAGACAATTGCAATATTAAATGAAGATAAGCGCATTTCTCTAAGTAATTCCGAAGTTTTTTTGAATTCATAAGTAAAATAAGGTTTACGTAAAAAGTTTTGTATTTGAAAAGGGATGTCTTGATCATAAAGCAAAAGGTCTTTCATATTGATAATCCCGATGATGTTATCTGTAGTATTTTCATAAACGGGAATACGTGTAAAATAAGATTCACGAAACACTTGAATCAGCTCTTGATAAGAAACATTGACATCCACAAAACATACATCTACACGGGGAACCATAACATCTTTTGCTAAAGAATCCCCAAAATCCACTACATTATTAATCATTTTGCGTTCGTCATTTTCAATAACTCCCTCTTCTGTACTGACGTCTAAAATAGAACGAAGCTCGATTTCTGTGATTAATTCTGCCTTAGCATGAGGATCAACCCCCAGAAGATGTAAAATTCCCGTAGCTAAGTAATTGACGATATAGGTAATCGGGGTAAATAAGATCATCAAGAAATATATCGGTCTTGCAGATCTGAGAGCTAGTTTTTCTGCTTTGATGGTTGCGTAGTTTTTGGGTGTAATTTCACTGAAAACTAAGATGGCGATGGTCAAAAGAGCCGTGGCAATGCCAACTCCAGCGTTTCCCCATAGGTTTAAGGCGATAATGGTGGAAATAGAAGAGCAAAGAATATTTGCGAGATTATTGCCAATCAAAATGGTACTTAACATAGAACTGGGATTTTCTATCACTTTTAAATAAGTAATTGCGGATTTATTTCCGTTTTCTGCCATATGTTTTAAGCGGATTTTGTTCGCAGTAGTTAAGGCTGTTTCAGCCGCAGAAAAAAACGTACCTATATACATTAAAAATAAAAAAATAAGCAACAGTATGACGTCACTTAGGTCCAAGTTTTATCAACTCCTAATATTTTGAAATCGTTTGATCAAGAAAGCTTAGCTGTCTACTTTGTTGACCGATAGAAACAATACATTTAATATATTTTCATTGATCTATCTATAGGGACAACTGATTATCTATCAAGAATAAGGTTACTCCCGCAACCGTTCATTCAAACTTACTTAAATCTATTGAATAGTACATAGCTATCTATTTAAGTAGGCTGATGTTAATTCCTCTTTATATAAGATTCTAATCCAGCACACTTCACTGCTTGACACCGCAGAGCTTGCGATCGTGCTCTTTAAGACAAGCTGGGGCATCTCATGACAACATGTCTGTAACTTATTCATTTTACTATATAAAAGTGGGAGATTTTTTGCTATCTTTGGTTAAATTCTAACTGATATAAAAGTCAATGTCAACAGAATTATGTTTCCAATATCACGATTAGATCAAGAGAAAATAACTTTTTGTTGATTCATGCATAAGCTAAGGAAATTTATATGATAAAAAATAAACAGCAAAGGAATCAACAGGAGTTTCTTACTTGAGGGCTATTGTCGTAGAAATTGCCTTTATTGATTTCTTCTTCCAATCCGATTATAATATGAATATTCAGGAATAATCGTCAAGTTTATTGTTTAGATGAAGAGAACTCACGGCATAATAGCGATGCCAATCTCACAATAAATTTGAACAGTATGCTTTTAAAGCAGGTAAATATGAACTAGAAATGTCTAGATTTGAGTAAGTTTCAAGAAGAAATAAAAACGTATTTTCGTGAGGGTTTATAGGTATCCCTTTAAAAATCTAAATAATACATCAGTAGGGAATGAAAAAATGAATAGAAAAATAAATGAAAAAGAGATACCTTATCCTACTTTATACCGCAAAGAGTTTGAGCATGATGCCTGTGGTATAGGTGCAGTGGTTAATATAGAAGGAAAAAAGAGCCATCAATTAGTAGAAGATGCCTTAACCATTGTGAAAAATTTGGAGCATCGTGCAGGTAAGGATGCTGATGGAGAGACGAGTGATGGGGTAGGAATTTTACTCCAAATTTCTCATTCTTTTTTTTCAGAGCTAGCTAAGGCTTTACAGATTGATTTGGGTAATGAACGAGAATATGCAATCGGTATGTTTTTTTTGCCACAAGATGAATCGGAGAGGGAGGAAGCCAAAAAGAATTTTGAACAATTGGTCAAAAAAGAAGGCTTAGTTTTTTTAGCTTGGCGGAAAGTAGAAACCAAAACGGAAATTTTAGGTCGGCGTGCAAAAGAAGCTATGCCTTATATTGCCCAAGCTTTTATCAAAAAACCAGAACATTTGGAAAAGGGCTTGCCTTTTGAACGCATTCTTTATCTTGTTCGTAAGATTTTTGAAAAACAGCAAAATCATACTTATGTTGTTTCTTTATCCTCTAAAACCTTAGTGTATAAAGGGATGTTTTTGGTTACACAATTAAGAGAATTTTTTCCAGATTTGCAAAATCCGCTATATGATTCTGCTATTGCTTTAGTGCATTCCCGTTTTAGCACGAATACACAGCCAAGCTGGAATCGAGCGCATCCTAACCGCTTAATTGCGCATAATGGGGAAATCAATACCATTAAAGGAAATGCAGAAAAAATGTTAGCTAGGGAAGAAAAAATCACAAGCCCTTATTTTTTTGATAGGCATGAAGAATTGTTTCCGATTATCAACGTTTCTGGTTCGGATTCTGCAATGCTAGATAATACTTTAGAATTTCTTACCCTGAATGGAATAGATTTACCGGCAGCAGTCATGATGTGCATTCCGGAACCATGGAGCAGAGATGCTTTAATGAGTCAGGAAAAAAAGGATTTTTATCAATATTATGCTACGATGATGGAGCCATGGGACGGTCCTGCTTCCATTATTTTTAGTGATGGGGATTTAGTCGGGGCTGTTTTGGATAGAAATGGTCTTCGTCCTTCGCGCTATTACTTAACTTCTGATCAGCAGTTGATTTTGGCTTCGGAAGTGGGTGCAGTGCCTATTGATCCGGCTAGAATTGTGAAAAAAGAACGCTTGCATCCCGGAAGAATGCTTTTGGTGGATACACAAAAAGGAACTTTAATCGGTGATGAAGAGTTAAAAAAGACTTATGCAAATTCTTTGCCTTATGCACAGTGGTTAAAGGAAAATCTATTATCTTTAGAAGCAATTTCTTTACCAGAAGAAAAAATTGACTTTTTGCCAGAGCAAAAACGTAAACAATTACATAAACTTTATGTTTATACAGATGAACAATATCGAAAATTGCTTTATCCTATGGCACTTGAGGGTAATGAACCGATTGCGGCCATGGGAGAGGACAGCCCTTTGGCCATTTTGTCTAAATCTTATCAGCCCTTGTATTCTTTTTTTAAGCAAATGTTTGCACAAGTAACCAATCCGCCTTTAGATGCGATAAGAGAAGAAATTGTTACTTCTACTTCTGTTTACTTAGGAAAAGAGAGGAATATATTAGACCATCAAGCGAAAAATTGCAAGCGTTTGAAAATAGATCATCCTATTTTGACACAAGAGGATTTTTTGCGTTTGAAACATCTTAAAAAAGAAGGATTTTTATCTAAAATAATATCAATCGTCTATGATAAAAGTGATTCTTTAACAAAAGCTTTAGAAAATTTAATGCAAAGGGTGGATCAGGCACATCAAGAAGGCGTAAGTATTGTGATTTTATCTGATCGAGATATTGATGAAAATCACATTCCTATTCCGTCTTTGTTAGCGGTTTCTGCAGTACATCAGCATTTAATTCGCAGTAAAAAAGGCACAGATATTTCTTTGGTTTTAGAGAGCGGAGAACCAAGAGAAGTTCACCATTTTGCTACGCTATTTGGTTACGGTGTATTAGCAGTATTTCCTTATTTAGTCTATGAAACTTTGGCTCAAATGATTGATTGTGGTTTTTTAAAGAAAACTTATGTACAAGCTATACAAAATTATCAACATGCCATTTTGCATGGTATGCTTAAAGTTGCTTCAAAAATGGGTATTTCTACCTTACAATCTTATCAAGGTTCACAAATTTTTGAAGCTTTAGGTTTAGATTCTGAATTCGTCAAACAACACTTTGGAAAAACAATTAGCCGTGTTGGAGGACTTTGTTTAGAAGATATTGAAGAGGATATGCGTCTTTGCCATCAAAAAGCGTTTGACCCACATAATAGTTTTGAGGATTTCCATTTAGAAAGTATTGGGCGGCATAAAATGCGTGCTGATGCGGAAGAGCATCTTTACAATCCGAAAACGATCCATACTTTACAGCAGGCTGTACGCTCGGGAGATTATGACTTATATAAGCAATATTGTGCTGCACTGAAAGATGAAAGGAAAACTTTTCACTTACGAGATATTTTGGAGGTAAATTTTCCAGAACAAGGAATAGATTTGACTGAAGTAGAAAGTGTGGATTCTATTGTCAAACGTTTTAAAACCGGAGCGATGTCGTATGGTTCTATTTCTCAAGAAGCCCATGAAACCATAGCGATAGCGATGAATCAGCTAGGCGGAAAATCGAATACGGGAGAGGGTGGAGAGAATAAGGAGCGTTTTGTTATCGGAAAAGATGGCTTTAACCGCTGTTCTGCCATTAAACAAGTGGCTTCTGGACGTTTTGGCGTAAATTCTGAATATTTGGTTAGCGCAAAAGAAATTCAAATTAAAGTTGCGCAAGGGGCAAAACCGGGTGAAGGTGGACATCTTCCAGGAAAAAAGGTTTATCCTTGGGTAGCGGAAACCAGAAATTCTACTCCGGGTGTGGGCCTCATTTCTCCGCCTCCTCATCATGACATTTATTCGATTGAGGACTTGGCACAATTGATTTATGACTTGAAAAATGCAAATCATTTAGCCAATATTTCGGTAAAATTGGTGTCGGAAGCAGGCGTGGGTACGATTGCTGCAGGCGTGGCAAAAGGGGGCGCTGGAGTCATCGTTATTTCAGGAGCGGATGGCGGAACGGGAGCTGCAGCTAGAAATTCCATTTATCACGCAGGTTTGCCTTGGGAGCTTGGTTTGGCGGAAACACATCAAACTTTGTTAATGAATGGTATGCGTGACCAAGTCATTTTAGAAACAGATGGAAAATTAATGACAGGTAGAGATATTTTGATTGCTGCCCTTTTAGGTGCAGAAGAATATGGTTTTGCTACTGCTCCATTAGTCAGTTTAGGTTGTGTGATGATGCGTGTTTGTAATTTAGATACTTGTCCGGTAGGTGTAGCTACACAAAATCCAGAACTTCGGAAAAAATTCCGTGGTAAACCAGAATATGTCATTCATTTTATGCATTTTGTAGCAGCAGAACTTAGAGAATATATGGCGAAATTAGGACTGCGTACAGTAGATGAATTGATTGGTAGAACGGATTTACTCAAAAAAAGAGAAGATTTAGAGGGAAAAGCAAAGAAAATTGAACTGGACGCACTCTTGGCTCATCTCAACCCAACAAAATGTATAGCAAAACGTACAGAAAAACAAACTTATGATTTTGCTTTAGCAAATACGGCAGACGAAAGCATTTTATTAAACAAAGGAAAGACTTGTTTAGAAGCAAAGGAAAAATGGGAATATTCTCTAGAAGTACTCAATATCAATCGTTCGTTTGGTACAAGATTTGGTTCAGAGATGACACGATTACATGGAAATGAGTGGGAAGAAGACCACATAATTTTGCATACAAAAGGTAGCGGAGGGCAGAGTTTTGGTGCTTTTATTCCTAAAGGATTGACCTTGAAATTGGAGGGAGATAGTAACGATTATTTAGGAAAAGGCCTTTCAGGAGGGAAAATCGTGGTATATCCCCCAAAAACCTTTGCTTTTGCAGCAGAAGACAATATCATTATCGGAAACGTAGCCCTTTATGGAGCGACAGGAGGGCAAGCTTATATCCGAGGTGTTGCAGGCGAACGTTTTGCTGTGCGTAATTCCGGAGCGGTTGCAGTAGTAGAAGGTACGGGAGATCATGCTTGTGAGTATATGACTGGTGGCAGGGTAGCCATTATTGGAAAAACAGGAAAGAATGTTGCTGCTGGGATGAGTGGGGGCATTGCCTATTTACTGGAAGAAGACGAAGCAGTAGAAAAAAAGTTAAATTTAGACATGGTGTCTGTGCAGAATTTGACTGCGGAAGATGAGGTAGAACTAAAAGAAATGCTGACAGAACATGTTAAATTTACTCAATCTGAAAAAGGAGAAAAGATTCTTAAAGAATGGAGGGAATATCTTCCTTGTTTTAAGAAAATTGTTCCCCATGACTATCAAAAAATGTTGAATAAAATTGCTCAAATGAAAGAAAAAGGACTGGATGAGAAAGAAGCAAGGATAGAAGCTTTTTACGCTGATGCAAAAGATAGGGCAAGTGTATAATGAATACAAAAGATATTTTTGAACGAATTGCAGCACACTACGATACAAGCGACAGAATAGAAATAGCAAAAATCATCTCTGCTGAAATTCGTCGTGAATTAAAAGATAGAGATACTGCTCATCAAGTTATTTTGGATTATGGCTGTGGTACGGGACTTGTTGGTCTTGCCTTAACGGATGTATTTCAAAAGGTTATTTTTGTAGACACTTCCTTGCAAATGATTGAACAGGTAAAAACCAAGCTATCCAAGTTGTCTATTCACAATGCGGTAACGCTTTGCCTTGACCTTTGTAATGAAGATGTACTAGATGTTAAAGTGAATTATATTTTACTATCTCAAGTATTGCTGCACGTTAAAGAGTATACGAAGCTACTTTCTCGTTTATTTGCTCTATTGGGGCAAGGAGGTCGTTTGCTTATTGTTGATTTTGATCAAAACGAAAACGTGATCTCAGATATGGTGCATAATGGATTCGATCAAAAAAGTTTGGCGTTGTTGTTAAAAGAGATAGGATTTTTGTCAGTCACTTCGCATTCCTTTTACAGTGGAAAGAAATTGTTGATGAATCAAGACGCCACTATGTTTTTGATGGATGCCAGTAAATAGATTTTTTACGCAGTTTGAACAAAGGACTTGAAAACCTTTGCTTCCAGAACAAGGCTTATGATAGTTGTTTGTTCAGAAGCAGGGCTTTTCAAGCCCTTTTTGATTAAACTTTTATTTATTTCGTCTTAGTCTAACAAGAATTAGATGGATTGACTACAATTTAAAAAATATACTTATTTAATCTAGTTAAAAATGATAATTTTAAATAAAAAAATAAAAAATTATTGACTAATTAGACAAAAAGGTATAATATCTTCTAATATAAGATATAGGAGGATTAGTGAATAAGTGATGGTCTTAGTCCAAGGTAGTTTAGCCTATACCGTGAGACACAGGGGGATCACGCTTGGGGAGTTTAGAGTGTGTTCAGACTATTGCAGAGTCTCAGATTTTGAGTAGATTTTCCGCCTCACAAGGCAAATTTTTGCAGATATACGGTACATATTTTAAGAAAATTTAACACAAGTCAGCACAAAAATCGCTAAAAGATGGCACCCTGAGGTAGTGTGAACCGCCTTAGACAAAATTATTGGATTTTGGATAGCGATGCGTCGAGTCAAGAATCCTCTGCCGAAAGGCTCAGGAGTTGTCAAAGGAAATTTAACCTGTATTGCCAAGAAGTCTCCACTTGTTAAGTATAGGGGATGGATGGCATAAAACCGTGGGACAGCACGGGATTGCTTGGTAAATATCTGGAAGCTTAAGGAGTTCGGGGGAAGCTCTCGTCCTCTAAGTGACCGAGTGCAGAGCAAGGAAAGGTAGGCGGCGGGAGTATGTCACAATGATATAGAGTGAAGTGAAGTATACCTATGTTTGCATATCAAAGAGCAAAGCTGAACAGAATATTTGTTTTGCCTTTGACAGAAATAAAAGGGGAGAAAGAAAATGAATCAAAGAAAAATTCCTTTTTTCATGCTGCTGTTAATCAGTGCAGTGTTGTTATTGAGTGCTTGTACAAGCGGAGATTCTTCTACAAGTGGAACAAATACGATCGTAGATATTTTTAATATTAAAGTAGAAATAAAAGATCAATTAGAAAGTTTGGCTAAGCAATATGAAAAAAGCCATGAAGGTGTAAAAATTAACTTAACGACAGTAGGCGGTGGTCAAGATGCTACGGTTGCTTTACAGTCAAAGTTTTCTTCTGGAGATGAACCAAGCATTTTTCTTTTAGGTGGTTTGGCAGATGTGGAAAAATGGCAGGACAATTTGGCAGATTTAAGTGACTCGGATCTTGCTGGCAAGGCCATTGAGGGCATGCTGGACGGCGCAACTGTAGAAGGAAAAGTTTACGGATTGCCAATGAATATTGAAGGCTATGGTTTCTTAATTAACAAGGAATTGTTTGAAAAAGCTGGTATTGATGTGGATGCGATTGGCTCTTATGATGATTTTGAAGAGGCAGTAAAAACACTGGATAGTAAAAAAGACGAATTGAAGATGAAAGCAGTATTTGGTTTTAGCGCCAAAGAATTTTGGGTAGTTAGTCAATATAGTTCACATTTTACTTCCCCTGAATTTGATAATGACGTACAAAAGGTTTATGAGGCGAAAAATATTGATTTTCGTTATCAGGAACAGTTCAAAAAATATACTGACCTCATCAAGGAATACAATGCCCAGCCTATTTTGTCTTTAGATTACAGTACTTCTGTAGAAGAGTATTTTGCTAATGATCAAGTGGCAATCATTCATCAGGGGAACTGGATTATTCCGACATTAAATAGTTTGGATAAGGACTTTGTGGAAAATAAGCTAAGTATTTTGCCTTTATATGTAAAAGGTGAAACAGAGGATAAAATTGCGGCAGGTCCGCCTTGGTATTGGGGAGTAAATAAAAATAAAAGTGAAGAAGTAGTAGCTGCGAGCCAGGATTTTTTGAATTGGATGTATACTGATACGCAAGCAATGAAAAGTGTTACAGAAGAGATGGAGTTTATTCCTGCTTATACTAATTTTTCTACGGATAGTCTAAAAGATAGCACTTCTCAGAAAATTTTTGAGTATGTTTCTGCTGGGAAAATCGTACCTTGGGTACATAATGAATATCCAGATGGTTATGCACAGACACAGTTTTATCCGGAGTTCCAAAAATATTTAAATGAGGATATTTCTTGGGATGATTTGATGCAATATGCAAAAAATGAATGGACAAAAGTCAGAAAATAAATCAATAATTAATCAGCAAAAGGTGGAGACGTAAATTCTCCACCTTTTGCTAGGACGTGTTCACACGAGTTAGATTTGTTGGAGGAGCTTTTTCAGAAACGGATTAGAAAGCATTGAGAGGAGGATCGTTCAATGAATAATCGATCAAAAAGTTTCTGGTTGTTTTTAGCACCTAGTTTGCTGGCTATGTTAGTTGTATTGTTTATTCCTCTACTTACAGGAACTTATTATTCGATGACAGATTGGAATGGAATAAAAATCAAGCAATTTTTGGGTTTAGCAAACTATATTCGGGCATTTCAGGATAAACGTTTTTTAAATAGTATTTGGTTTACTGCAAAATTTTCTGTAGCGGCAATTATTCTTGTCAATATCATTGGTTTAGGATTAGCTTTGTTGGTAACTCAAAGGGAAAGTAAGCTAAATAATATTTTTCGAACGGTATTTTTTATGCCGAATTTAATCGGAGGAATTATACTAGGATTTATTTGGCAGTTTATTTTCATGAAAGCGTTTACAGCGATTGGAGATGCTACAGGAATCGCTTTTTTTCAAGGATGGCTTTCTACAACGAATACGGGCTTTTGGGGTTTGGTCATTCTTTTTATTTGGCAGATGAGCGGATATATTATGATTATTTATATTTCTTTTATTAACAATATTCCGGGTGAAATGATTGAAGCAGCAAAGATTGATGGAGCGACGCCTTGGCAAGCCTTTTGGAGAATTAAATTTCCTATGCTGGCACCGGCCTTTACGGTCAGTTTATTTTTGACCTTATCCAGTGCATTTAAAATTTACGACCAAAATTTGGCTTTGACATCCGGCGGACCTTTTGACTCTACACAAATGGTAGCGATGAATATTGTCAATGAAGCTTTTGCTGTCCGTAATATGGGATATGCACAGGCTAAAGCAGTGATTTTTTTGATGATCATTACGATTATTTCCATTGTGCAAATCAATATCACCAGAAAGCGGGAGGTTGATTTATGAGTAATCCAAAGAAGAAAAAAATTTCATGGGGGAAAATTGCCGGAATATTTCCAGTTTTTTTATGGCTGTATCCTTTTTATTTAATTGTGGTCAATTCCTTTAAAACAAAAGCAGAAATTTTTACAAATACACTTAATTTGCCTAAGCAATTCACCTTAGAAAATTATCCGCTGGCCTTTGAGCGCTTAGATTTTTTAAAGAGTGCGCTCAATTCTGTTTTGATTACCGGGATTTCTTTAGTTGTGCTGGTCATTTGCACATCCATGGCGGCTTATGCTCTTTCTCGAAATAAAAGCAAATTGAGTAATGCTCTTTATTTTGTATTTGCCATTGGTTTATTGATTCCCTTTCAGGCGATTATGATTCCGCTGGTTTCGTCTTTTGGAAAAGCAAACATGCTCAATCGCCCTGGTTTGATTATCATGTATTTAGGATTGGCAAGCAGTATGGCGATTTTCTTATATTTTGGTGCTTTGCGTGGCATATCCCAGTCTTTGGATGAGGCGGCGACGATTGACGGTGCTTCTCGGTTGCAGATTTATTGGCATATTATTCTGCCTTTGCTGAAACCAACTACAGTAACCGTAATTGTTTTAAATTCCATTTGGTTTTGGAATGATTATCTATTGCCGTCACTAGTCATCAATAAAGATGGGATGTATACGATTCCGCTAAAGATGTTTTACTTTTTCGGTCAGTATTCTAAACAGTGGCATTTGGCTTTGGCAGCTTTGTTTATTGCGATTATTCCCATTATTATTCTGTATCTATTTTTACAAAAATATATTATTAAAGGTATTTCGGATGGTGCGGTGAAATAGGAGATTGATATGAAATTTACGAATGGATATTGGATGAGTAAAGAGGGGTATACGCTTAGGTGCCCAAAAGAAATTTTTTCTTGCAAGGAAAATCAAGACAATTTAGTTTTATATGCTCCGTACCAAGAAATACGGCAGCGTGGAGATACGTTAAACATGGGGATGAGTACAATTACTTTGTCAAGTCCGCAAAAAGACATAATTTCGGTAAAGATTGTCCACCATGAGAAAAACAATCCGGGACCAAATTTTCAGTTAAAAACAAATGAACAGGATGTAAGTATCACAAAGGATGCAGAACAAGCGGTTTTTCGTTCAAGTTCACTTTGCGTAAAAGCAAGTTTAAAGGACAAATTTACACTTTCTTTTTTTGGAGATGAAAAATTGTTGACAGAATCCAAATGTGGCTCACAAGCAGAGATTTCTCATATCAGCGGTTCTCATTACATGAGAGAACAGCTGACATTGGGTATAGATGAGCTGATTTATGGTTTGGGGGAACGCTTTACTCCCTTCATTAAAAATGGTCAGGTTGTGGATAGTTGGAATGAGGACGGTGGAACGGGTAGTGAGCAGGCATACAAGAATATTCCCTTTTATTTAAGCAGCAACGGTTATGGTGTTTTTGTTAATCATCCGGAAAAGGTTTCGTTTGAAATTGCGTCTGAAAATGTTTCACGTGTACAATTCAGTGTAGAGGGTGAAACACTGGAATATATTATGATTTATGGTCCGTCACCTAAAGAAATTTTAGAAAAATATACGAATTTAACGGGTAAGCCATCTTTACCTCCATCCTGGTCTTTTGGATTGTGGTTGTCGACTTCATTTACAACGGACTACAAAGAAGAAACGGTAATGAAATTTATTGATGGTATGCTTGAGAGAAAAATTCCCTTAGAAGTATTCCATTTTGATTGTTTTTGGATGAAAGCTTTTGAATGGTGCAATTTTCAATGGGATGAAGAAGCATTTCCTGATCCAAAAGGAATGATTCAGCGCATTCATGAAAAAGGGATTAAAGTTTGTGTTTGGATTAATCCATATATTGCTCAAAAGTCACCTTTATTTTTAGAGGGAAAAGAAAAAGGATATTTTCTGAAACAAACAGATGGAGAAGTTTGGCAGTGGGATATGTGGCAGGCAGGTCAAGGAATTGTAGATTTCACTAATCCTGAAGCGGTTAAGTGGTATCAAGCTTCTTTATCAGAATTATTAGACATGGGTGTGGATTGCTTTAAGACAGATTTTGGTGAGAGGATACCTGTGGATGCCGTTTATTTTGACGGCTCTGATCCCAAAAAAGCGCATAATTATTATAGTTATTTATATAATGAAGCAGTATTTTCTTTACTGGAAGAAAAAAAAGGAAAGAACGAGGCTGTTGTGTTTGCCCGTTCAGGAACAGTGGGTTCGCAGAAATTTCCTGTTCATTGGGGAGGAGATAATCTTTCCGAATATGTCTCCATGGCAGAAACACTAAGGGGAGGCTTGTCCTTTTTATTATCTGGTTTTGGTTTTTGGAGTCATGATATTGGCGGTTTTGAAGAGAATGCTTCTGCAGATCTTTATAAACGTTGGACACAGTTTGGTTTATTGTCCACACATAGCCGTTATCATGGAAATATTGAGTACCGTGTGCCGTGGTTGTTTGATGAAGAAGCGGTTGAGGTAAGCAGAAAATTTACACAGTTAAAGCTGCGCCTTATGCCATATTTATATGCTCAAGCAGTCTATACTGCACAAAGTGGAATCCCGATGATGCGTCCGTTATTTATGGAATATAGTCAAGATAAAAATACTTATTTTATTGACAAACAGTATTTTTTGGGAGATTCTATTTTAGTATCACCTATTTTTACAGAAACAGGAGATGTGGATTATTATCTTCCTGAAGGAAAATGGACACAGCTATTGACGAATGAATTCCGTCAGGTGGAAAAAAATGGTGAATGGATCAAGGAAAATCATGATTATCTGCATTTACCCGTTTGGGTAAAAGAAAATACCATTTTACTGATGAGCAACGGAGAACCAGTAAGCGCAAGTTATGATTATACAAATTCAGTGTGCATTCATTGCTATCAATTATCCGATGGCGTGTACCGGCAAGAGTTAGTGAATAATCAAGGAGAGGAGGCAGGTGTATTTGCTATCAAGCGTAAAGGTAATATATTACACCTTCACGCAGAGGGATTAAGCGGAGAATGTGTCTTGATTTTACATGAAAAAGAGGAATGCCAAGAAATTAAGATAGTAGAAGCAGAAATGACGGTAGAAATGACAAAATAAAGATAAGGGAAAAGGTGATACAGGACGATAGGAGGTATTTCAGGGAATATCGACTTTATCTTTTTACTGAGCGCTGTTGTTGAAGCTGTTCTAGCAGATAGAATAGTATAGTAATTGATAGGGGGCGTTAACACTACCTGAATTACTCAGATTTTGAGGATATTTTCATTGCATAGGGTAATTTTTTTAGACAACTATGCACAAGCTAATTTGTTTTTTTTAGATGGTTTAGATGATTTAAGGAGGCAAAATGGAACATAAAAAATTGAAGCAATTTTCTAAAGACTTCTTATGGGGTTCGGCATCTGCTGCTTATCAAGTAGAGGGTGCATGGCAGGAGGATGGTAAAGGAATTTCTGTATGGGATGAGTTTGTACGTATTCCAGAAAAAACCTTTAAGGAAACAAATGGTGATGTAGCGGTTGATCATTACCATCGTTATAAAGAAGATGTGGCCTTAATGAAGGAACAGGGCTTAAAAGCTTATCGTTTTTCCGTAGCATGGACGAGGATTTTTCCTAAAGGAAAAGGAGAAGTCAACCAGGCAGGTTTACAGTTTTATGTAGATTTAGTGGATGAGTTGATTAAAAGTGGAATTGAGCCGGTGTTGACTTTGTATCATTGGGATTTGCCGCAAGCACTTCAAGATGAGTATCAAGGTTGGGAATCTCGGAAAATCATCGAAGACTTCACGAATTATGCTACGGTGTTATTTGAGACCTTTCGAGGAAAAGTAAAATACTGGGTAAGTTTAAATGAACAAAATGTCTTTGTTTCCCACGGATACTTGATGGCTACTCATCCGCCTGCTGTACAGGATATCCAGCGGATGTATCAAGCAAACCATTATGCAAATTTAGCGAATGCGTCTGTGATTAAAAAATTTCATGAAATGCAAATGCCCGGTATGATTGGACCGAGCTTTGCTTATGGTCCGAATTACCCTTTAAATAGTGATCCAAAAAATGTTTTAGCAATGGAGAATTCAGAAGAATTTAATGCGCATTTTTGGCTGGATGTGTACATGTGGGGAGAGTATCCGCTTGTAGCGTTTAATTATCTTAAAGAGCAGGGACTTTCGCTTGAGATTCAAAAAGGAGATCGGGAACTCTTAACAGCAGGGAAGCCGGATTTTATCGGTGTTAATTATTATCAAACGTCTACAAATGCTTTTAATCCAATTGATGGTGTAGGCTTAGGTAAAATGAACACTTCAGGGAAAAAAGGATCTACAGAAGAATCAGGAACACCAGGTTTATTTAAACGGGTAGAAAATCCTTTTGTGGAAAGAACAAATTGGGATTGGGAAATTGACCCACAAGGATTGCGGATTGCTTTGAGGCGTTTAGCAAGTCGTTATCGTATTCCCGTTTTAATCACAGAAAATGGTTTGGGCGAATACGACAAATTGACAGAAGATAAGCAAATTCATGATCAGTATCGTATTGAATATTTAAAACAGCATATATTGGCTATTCAAGAAGCAATGACAGACGGAGTGAGTGTTTTGGGTTATTGTACTTGGTCATATACAGATCTACTCAGCTGGCTCAATGGTTATCAAAAACGCTATGGCTTTGTTTATGTGGATCAGGATGAGAATCAAAATGGTTCGTTGAATCGCTATAAAAAAGACAGTTTTACTTGGTATCAAGAAGTGATTCGGACAAATGGAGAAAATTTAGGATAATTTAGGGCGTAATTCATACTACTGAGTATCTATCTTTTGTTAGATTTGTGCTGGTCTGCGTTTAGAGTCTGTTTTTGTCTCTCACTTATAGGAGAATATTGGTCCATTTTCCCTCCTATGATTTCGAATATCCAGAAGCAATCCGAATAAAGGGAAAGGATAAAGCTTACTTCTGAAAAAGAAATAGTACAGCAGAAATGCTGTACTATTTCTTTTTGTACAAACATATGCTGTATTATTCATAAAAATAGTGATATCTAATAAAAAAATTTTTAAAAAATTAGAAATTAGTTGTAATATTAGATAATTTTATGATAAGATAGTACGAAAAGATGGATGAGGAGGTATTTTGTGAATAAACCATTTAATGATTATGCTGCATGGTTGCAAGTGAAAACGGGAGAATCTCCTGCGCAGTTTCGCATAGTGAATGAAACGGGTAAGCAAGTACAAGCAGTGAAAGAGTGTAAGCTTCTTTTAGAACAATTTTATGGAAAAGAGTGTTTAAATGAAAAGGCTTTTTGTACACTTTATCTAAAAGAGGAATCAAATTTAGAAAAAGAGGCATATCGTATAGAGAAAAAGGAAGACGATTATCATATTGCTGGAGGTAGTGAACAAGGTTTACTCTATGGGGTTTATGCTTTTTTACTCTATTTGCGAGTAAATGGTAGCTTACCTGCCTATACCATACAAAGCGAACCAGCAGTTTCTTATCGAGTGATTAACCATTGGGACAATATGGATGGTAGTATTGAAAGAGGATATGCAGGTTCTTCTTTTTTCTTTTCTGAGGAAGATTTGTCTTATGATCCGATTCGGATTGAAGATTATGCTAGATTACTGGCATCAGTAGGGATCAATATACTATCTTTTAACAATGTCAATGTGAAACCAGCAGCGATGAATCTATTGACCGAAAAACAATTACCGAAAGTAGCAAAATTAGCAGAATTATTTAGACCTTTTGGGATACGTTTGCTCATTTCTGTACATTTTGACAGTCCGGTACTTTTAGGAGGTTTATCTACGGCAGATCCTCTAGATGAAAAGGTAAAGGCTTGGTGGGAAGAAACAACGGATTTAGTATACCAGTACATACCTGACTTGGCAGGATTTTTGATTAAAGCAGATTCTGAATTTCAAAATGGTCCAAAAAGCTTGGGAAGAACACAAGCAGATGGAGCAAATGTTTTGGCTTCCGCTTTAAAAAAGCATGATGGAGTATTGTTTTGGCGTTGTTTCGTTTATAATTGCCAGCAGGATTGGAGAGACAGTAAAACCGACAGACCAAAAGCGGCTTATGAAGAATTTTATCCCTTAGATGGAAAGTTTGCAGACAATGTTTATTTGCAAATCAAGTATGGACCTACAGATTTTCAAGTAAGGGAGCCAAATTCACCTTTACTTGGTGCTATGTCTGATACAAAACAGGCTTTAGAGTTTCAATTGGCACAAGAATATACAGGACATCAAATTGATTTATATCATTGGGCAGTACAATGGAAAGAAATCCTAAATGAGCCAAGGGACAAACAGAATAAATTAAAAGACTGTATAGGAAAGCAAATTCAAAGTATTTGTGCGGTTTCCAATACCGGAAAAGACAAAAACTGGACGGGGCATTTATTAGCACAACTCAATCTCTTTGCTTTTGGAAAAGTAGCTTGGAATCCAGATTTTTCTTTAGAGGAAATCACGAAAGAGTGGATTGCTTTGACCTTTGGCACAGATTCAGAAGTATTAGAAAAAGTAGGAAAAATTCTTTTAGATTCCAGAAAAGTCTATGAACATTATAACGCTCCTTTAGGCATTGGTTGGATGGTTAATCCTGATATACATTATGGTCCAAATGTCAACGGCTATGAATTTAGTCATTGGGGAACTTATCACCGGGCATCTTGTTTTGCTATTGGGATAGATCGTACGAAAACGGGTACAGGATTTACCTTGCAATATGATTCTTTTGTACAAGAATTATATGAGAATAAAGAAACTTGCCCTGAACATTTTCTTTTATTTTTTCATCGTTTACCTTATACGTATCAGTTAAAAAGCGGAAAAACCTTGATTCAACACATTTATGATACGCATTTCCAAGGAGTGGAAGAAGTAGAAGAATTTTTATCTTTATGGGACAGTTTAAAGGAAAAATTACCTGAGCAAGCGTATGAATCTGTTCGGGAACGCTTGGAAAGACAGCACAAAAATGCACTTGAGTGGAGAGATCAAATCAATACTTACTTTTATCGGATGAGCGGTATTCCAGATGAGAAGAAACGACTGATTTATTGATTAACAGACCAGCAAAGACCTACCAAAAGATAGATGCCCTTTGGTAGTGTAAACACGCTCAACAGATGATTGAAATTCTGAAAGGAGGAAGCATGAAGAAAAAACTTTCACGAAATTTGGGTTTGTATATCATGTTAATTTTGCCCATACTTTTTTTTATTGTTTTTCGATATGTTCCGATGAGCAATATTGTTGTAGCATTTAAAGATTACAATTTGATTCTTGGAACGTGGAAATCCCCTTGGGCAGGGTTTAAATATTTTAAGCAAGCTTTTGGCGATAATAGTTTTTGGAATGCTTTAAAAAATACCTTTGTTTTAAATGGTTTAGATTTAGTAATTGGTTTTCCTGTTCCAATTATTCTAGCTATTTTACTGAATGAGTTAGTTTCTGTTCGGTATAAACGAATTGTACAGACGGTACTGTATATGCCTCATTTTTTGTCTTGGATCATCATCAGCGGAATTGCTTTTCAGATTTTTGCTCCAAGTACAGGTTTACTCAACCAATTCATTACCTCTTTTGGTGGAAAACCTATTCCTTTTTTGACTGATGCAGCACATTGGGTAGGGACTTATGTTGGTTTAGGCTTGTGGCAGAGTATGGGATGGAATACCATTATTTATTTAGCGGCAATTACTTCCATTGATCCGACTTTGTATGAAGCGGCGGAAATTGACGGGGCAGGACGTTTTGCAAAAATGCGTAATATTACTTTACCAAGTATTAGTCCAACGATTATTACCATGTTGATTATGAATTTAGGCAGGATTTTAAGTACTGAGTTTGATCGTCCATGGTCTTTGCGCAATACTAGGCTACAAGATGTAGCGGATGTACTTTCTACTTATGTATATCGCTTGGGTATACGAGATAATCGTATTGCTTTGGCAACGGCAGTAGGTTTATTTCAATCTGTAGTTTGTGTGATTTTTTTGGTAATAGCAAATCAAGTGGCAAAAAAATTTGGCGAAGATGGAATATGGTGAGGGGGTAAGCAAATGAAAAAGAAAAAAATAGGAGATTGGATTATCATCATTTTCTTCTTTTTATTGATGTTAGTTTGTCTGCTACCCATTTGGAATATTGCCGTCGTTTCGCTCAGTTCCACACAAGCGATTATTAACCGTGAGGTGTCTTTTATTCCCATTGGACTTAATTTGGACGCTTATCGTTATATTTGGGCGGATAAGTCTTTTGTTCAGTCATTGGGATTTACTGCTGTATTGACGGTTTTTTGTACAGTACTTTCTTTAGTGATGACTATTTTATGTGCTTACCCTTTAGCTCAACGGCATTTAGAAGGTAAGAAAGGGATCAATATTTTTATTGTCTTGACCATGTACTTTTCTGCCGGAGCGATTCCCAATTATTTGTTGATGCAAAGTTTAAATTTGCTGGATACTGTATGGGTATTGATTGTTCCCAACTGCTTAAGTGTGTTTAATATGATTATTTTGAAGTCGTTCTTTTCTGGTATACCCGAGAGCTTAAAAGAGTCAGCAAAACTAGATGGAGCGGGAGATTTTACAATTTTAAGACATATTTATCTGCCTTTATCTAAGTCTATTTTAGCGACCTTGGCTTTATTTTATGCTGTAGGGCGTTGGAACGGTTTTACCGATATTGCGATGTATATTACAAAGCCCAGTTATTACACCATTCAATACAAATTGTATCAGATTTTGAATAGTTTAACTTCTGTAGATTCTCATGTAGAGGGAATGGCAACAACCGCTGTAACCGGAGAAAGTATGAAAGCGGCAACTGTAATGTTTGCAACAATCCCCATTTTAATTGTATATCCTTGGATACAAAAGTATTTTACGGCAGGGGTTACCGTAGGGGCAGTAAAAGAATAATAAAGGAGTTCAAGATGAAAAAAAGAACAAAAAAATGGTTGGCATTAACAATGACAGGTACTATGTTGTTGACTATGTTTAGTGGATGCAGTTCCAGTACGCAGGCAGGAGCCGATACTACAGGAAAAAATAGCATTACTGTAGAAGTATTTGATCGAGGTACGCCGGGGGGGAGTGATCCGACGAACAATTTTTATACCAAATGGATTCAGGAAAAATGTTTGGCGGATATCGGTTTAGAGGTTAATTTTGTCAGTGTACCCCGTACAGAGGAAATCCCTAGACTAAATAACTTGATGGCAGCTGGAAAAGCACCCGATATTGCCTTTACTTACAGTATTCCCACTTTTTTCAATTTTTATAAAAATGGAGCTTTAGCTGACTTGACTCCTTACTTAGAAAATGCTCCTGATTTAGTAGATTTTTTAGGAAAAGATGTACTAGATAGAGGAGAAGTTGAGGGGAAACAAATGGCCATTCCCGCCAAACGAGTGTTAAAAGGAAAGTTTTCTACGTATATTCGCAAGGATTGGTTAGATGCCTTAAATTTGTCTCTTCCCACTACTACACAGGAGTACTATGAGGCTTTAGTTGCGATTAAGGAACAGAATCCCGCCGGCGTGTCCAATGTGATTCCTTTGACTTTGACTAGTGATGTGGCTTGGCGTGCAGGTCCACTTTTGCAGTCTTTTGTGAAGGCAGATATTACAGAAGAAGAATTATATGTAAATGGGGTAAATGAGTCTTACATGTTAATGCCTGGTTATAAAGAAGGTGTGCGTTTCCTTAATAAAATGTACAACGAAGGTTTAATTGATCCAGAATTTTCTCTTTATAATGATGATAATAAAAGTGATGATTCAGTAGCTAGAGGTCAAACCGCTTCTTTGATGCACAATTGGGATTGGCCTTATCGTAGTGCACCGGGTATCTACAATAATTTAGTGCAAAATGTTTCTGAAGCAGAATTAGTTCCCATTGACCCCTTTGATGATTCAAATGGAACACATCGTAAGAGTGCTTACGATCCATCCGGTATTCGTATCATTGTACCTTCTACTTCCAAAAACCCGGAAGGGGCGGTGCAGTATTTAAATTGGCTGGCAAAATATGAAAACCGCTACTTCCTACAGACCGGTGTAGAAGGGGAAACTTTTGAAATGGTTGACGGTCTTCCTGTATTAAAAGAAGGAGTTACTGGCGATAAAGCGATGAATTCCTTGAACAACATTGATTATGTGACTATTTTAAATGGTTTTGATTTAGGGGATGAAGATAAAAATATCCAATATGCAGTAAATGCTTATCCAAATGCTTCAGAATTAGCAGAAGAAGCTTATCATATTTCGATGAATGATGCTTTTTATTTCCCTGGAATTAACACACCGATTGAAAGTGAAGCTCCTGTAGGATCTACATTAAAAGAAAAAGAAAAAGCTTTACTAGCCAATGCAATTATGGCAGCAGTAAAGGATTTTGATAAAGTTTGGGATGACGGTTTGCAGGATTGGCTGAATTCCGGAGCAGAAGAAGCCAGAAAAGAACGTCAACAAATTTGGGATAGTTTAAATAAATGATCAAGGAATTTGCTTTAGTGTGAGAAATAGCGGAAAGGAATGAATCATGGAAGAATTTCATCAGCGGGCGAAAGACTTGTTGAAAGAAATGACTTTAGAAGAAAAAGTTTCACAAATGTTACATCAATCAGCGGGGATTAAACGTCTGGATATTCCTGCTTATAATTGGTGGAATGAGGCTCTGCATGGAGTAGGGCGTAGCGGGGTAGCAACGATGTTCCCTCAAGCAATTGGTTTGGCGGCAATGTTTGATGTGGATTTATTAAAAGAAATTGCGGACGTTATTGCTACGGAGGGCAGAGCAAAATTTCATGAATACCAAAAAGAGGAAGATAGGGATATTTATAAAGGTCTGACTTTTTGGTCTCCCAATATCAATATTTTCCGTGATCCAAGATGGGGCAGAGGTCACGAAACTTATGGTGAAGATCCTTATTTGACTTCCCGTTTGGGTGTGGCTTTTATCCACGGATTGCAAGGAGATAAGGAACAGTTGAAAGTGGCGGCTTGTGCTAAGCATTTTGCTGTACATTCAGGACCAGAAGCGATTCGGCATTCTTTTAATGCGGAATGTGATGCCTATGATCTTTGGAATACCTATTTACCTGCTTTTGAAGTAGCGGTAAAAGAAGGAAAAGTAGAAGCGGTAATGGGAGCTTATAACCGTACTTTAGGCGAACCTTGTTGTGGTTCTCCATTTTTGCTACAAAAAATCCTCCGTGAAAAATGGGGATTTTCTGGTCATGTGGTATCTGATTGCTGGGCAATTAAGGATTTTTATTTAAATCATGGGGTGACGAGTTCTCCGGTGGCTTCAGTGGCATTGGCAGTAAAAAGCGGCTGTGATATCAATTGCGGAAATCTTTTTATTGCTTGTTTATCTGCTGTGGAGCAAGGTTTGCTGACAGAGCAGGATATTGATCAAGCGGTAGAACGCTTGCTTGTGACGAGAATGAAGTTGGGTTTATTAGGAGCAAAAGAAGAGCCTTCCTATACTTCCATTCCTTATCAAGTGGTAGATAGCAAAGCACATCGGGAGTTAAATTTAAAAGCGGCAAGGCGCAGTTTGGTTTTATTGAAAAATGATGGAAGTTTACCATTGGATGCAAAAAAAATACAAACGATCGGTGTCATTGGACCAAATGCAGATAGTGCCTATGCTTTAGAAGGAAATTATCAAGGTACGGCAAGCGAACATATTACTCCCTTGGTAGGCATACGCCAACTAGCAGAGGAAAAAGGTATCCGGGTAATGTATGCCCAAGGCTGTCATCTTTATAAAAAAAGCATGAGCGGTTTATCTTTGCCAGATGACCGTTTTGCAGAAGCGAGAATTGTAGCAAAGCACAGTGATGCTGTGGTTGTCTGTTTAGGTTTAGATGCAGATATTGAAGGCGAAGAGGGAGATACAGGAAATGAGTTTTCCAGTGGAGATAAAAATACTTTAGATTTGCCGGGACGTCAACAAGCCTTGTTAGAGGCTGTAGTCAGTGCGGCAAAAGGAAAGCCAGTCATTGTGGTATTGATTTCTGGAAGTGCTTTGAGTGTAAACTGGGCGGATGAACATACTGCGGCTGTTTTACAAGCTTTCTATCCGGGTGCTTTGGGCGGTCGTGCTATTGCAGAGGTATTGTTTGGAGAAGTTAGTCCAAGCGGCAAGTTACCGGTGACTTTTTACCGTGATAGCAACGAATTGCCTGATTTTACAAATTACGAAATGAAAGGGCGTACATATCGCTATTTTGAAGGTCATGTATTGTATCCTTTCGGTTATGGTTTGACTTATGAAAGCTTTGCTTTACGTAATTTAGAAGCGACGAAAGAAAAAGTCAAAGTAACTGTACAAAATCAAGGGAAACGAAAAGCGCATGAGACTGTGCAAGTATATGTTCATTTGAACGAGCAAAAAGAAAAACTTAGTTTATGTGCTTTTGCGGGTGTGGATTTAGAAGCTGGTGAATCAAGAGAGTTGGTGTTACCTTTATCAATAAATAGCTTTGCCCGCTATGATGAAAATGGGGATTTAAAGACGATAAAGGGTGAACATCAGCTGTTTGTAGGTTTTACTCAACCGGACTTGCGTAGTGTGGAACTTTATGGACAAAAACCTTTAGAAATAGTACTTTCTGTTTCCTGACTTGACATTTCCAACATATTAATTTATAATTAATGTATAAAAATAATCTTAAAATCGAAAAATTTTTGTTAGTTATTTTGTAAATCAACTAAATTTGTATTCGCAAGAACTGGAATACATCGGGAAGTAAGGGGTAAAAGAATGAAAAAAATCTTATTGGTATGTTCTGCCGGTATGTCTACTAGCTTATTGGTGAGCAAAATGGAAAAAGTAGCAGCAGAAAAAGGAATTGAAAGCAAAATTTGGGCGATCTCTGCAAGTGTAATTGACAGCAATTTAGATGAAGCAGATGTTGTCTTGTTAGGACCTCAAGTAAAATTTATGCTGAAAAATTTAAAAGAAAAAACAGATGCAAAGGGCATTCCGATTGATTGTATCAATATGCAAGATTATGGAATGTGTAATGGGGAAAAGGTATTGGATTTTGCCCTTGGCTTAATTGGCTAAAAATCAGATGGATTTTGTGTGTAGTAGATAAAGATAAGGGGAGTTCTCACTATGGAAGGTATGGAGTTATTGTGTTTTCAAATGATTTCTTTTCACGGAACGGCACGTTCTTGTTATATGGAAGCCATTGGGAAAGCGAAAGAAGGGGACTTTGCAGAAGCACAGCGCCTTTTAGATGAAGGTCAAAAAGCCTATCATGAAGGTCATGAAGTACATGCGGAAGTGATCCAAAAGGAAGCAGCAGGAGAAAAAAGCGAAATCAGCTTGTTGTTGATTCATTCAGAAGATCAGATGATGAGTGCGGAAGTACTGTATTTGATGGCAGTAGAAATGATTGATTTGTATAAAAAAATCGGATAAATAAAATGTAAAAAAAGAGGTTCAAGGTGGTATGATCTTGAACCTCTTTTTTCACATTTTTTTTGCGTTCACTAGTAGTCACTAATTGATAGGAACAGATGTAGGATTTTCATGCGCAAAGTGCAAGGAATTTTCTTCATCCAAAGCATAAAGGAGAGGTTTACGCTTGCCTGCCAATTCTTCTCCATCAATGAAAGGTTGTCCGCCGCCGCCCACGCAGCCGCCGGGGCAAGCCATTACTTCTACAAAATCATAGGAAACTTTTTTTGCTAAAAGTGCTTCAATGAGTTTACGTGCATTTGCTAATCCATCTACAACAGCTACTTTGATCTTTTTGTCTTTTATGATAAATTCTGCTTCTTTCCATCCTTGGTCTTCTCTTAATGAGTAAAAGAGATCAAGAGGTGGATTTTCTTTTGTTAGGGAAAAATAAATGTTGCGTAGGAGCGCTTCTGTATATCCTCCAGCATAGCCAAAAAGGACTCCTGCTCCGCTATGAGTGGCAAAAGGAGAATCATAGGGTTTTTGTGGAATGTTTTTAAAGTCTAAGCGTTTGCTTTTGAGGAAGCGGATGAATTCCCTTGCAGTCAAAGCAATATCTACGTCTGCCAGCGTATCAGCAGTAGTGGACTTACATTCGTCTTTTGCTGCTAAACAAGATGTGATTGCAGTAAAATGTAGTTTTTTTGGATCTAGATTTTGTTCAGAGGCAAATTGTGTTTTCAGGGCTTCTCCCAAAATTTGTTGAGGTGATTTTGTATCGGATAATTGCGTTTGAAGTTCCGGATATTCGCTTTGTACAAAACGTAGCCATGCGGGACAGCAAGAGCTGAACATAGGCAAGTCATTTTCCTTTTTTTTAGAGAAAAAATCCAGAAATTTTCTGCTTTCTTGATTGATTGTTAAATCTACACCAAAGGCGGTAGGAAACACATAGTCAAAGCCTATGCTATGCAAGACGGCAGATAATCGTTCTTGCGTAGCTTCTTCTGGACTTAAGCGAAAAGCTTCTCCCCAAGAAGTAAGTACGGCAGGGGAGATTTGCACGGCTGAAATTTGTTCAGGATCTTCTAATGCTTTAAGGAGATCTTGATTGTCATCTCGTTCTCGTAAAGCAGAAGTAGGGCAGTGTGTGATACATTGCCCGCAAAGGCTGCAATTTGTTTCTTCTATATCACAGTGGCGACTTGTGCCTATGGTTGTATGTTGTCCGCTGCCGATCAGATCCCAAACGCCTAAAGATTGGATTTTATTGCATACTTGTATACAACGCATACATTTTATGCATTTGCTTTCATCACGAATTAGAGGAAATTGGAGATTCCAGTCCATAGGAGGAATATTTGGAGGGAAACTATCTTTTTTTGCCTTGACTTCACCCATTACTTTAGGTAAATTGCAATTTCCCATCCGGACACATTTCCCACATTGAAAATCATGTTGACTAAGAATCAATTCCATATTGGTTTTTCTAGCTTGCATAGCTTTTTCGCTGTGAGTATAAACGACCATACCTTCTTTTATAGGTGTATTGCAGGAAGGCACAAGGTAATCTGTGCCTTGGACTTCTACTACGCAAACACGGCAAGCCCCTATTTCGTTTAAGTCTTTCAGATAGCATAAGCTGGGAATGGAAATACCTTGACTGCGTATGGCGTCTAAAAGAGAGGATGTTTTGGAAACAGAAACGGATTGATCATTAATTGTTAAATTTACCATTGATTATTCCTCCCACCTTTTAATCCTCCTAAACCGAAGTGATCACAGCGTAGGCAACGAGAGGATTCTTGCATGGCTTCTTCTAAAGATAAGTTCAGTTCAACGAGTTCAAAATCTTGTTTACGTTCTTCACAGGGGCGTTGTGCGGGAATAACTTTTCCGCAGGCACCAACTGGAGCAAAAGGAGTAGAAGGAATTTCTACATCTGTTCCGATAAGATGCCGATAGCCTAAATATTCATCAATATGGGCGGCAGCAGATTTACCTGCTGCAATGGCACGGATAACGGTAGCAGGTCCGCTTACACAATCTCCACCGGCAAATACTCCAGGGAAATTTTCTATTCCTGTTTCGTTTGCTTGGAAGTTGTCCCACTTTAAAGGTAAGCCGGCTTCTCCAAAACGTTTACTGTCTGTAGATTGCCCAACAGCCATAATGATGATATCACAATCTAAGTGGATTTCTGGTAAATCAGCATTTCTTGGTTTAGGGCGATTTTGTGCATCATAGGGACCGATGATTTGTGGTTGCAGCCAAAGGGCTTTCACTTGTTTTTGCTCGTTTGTTTCTATGCGTGCGGGTGCGCAGAGTTCCAAAATTTCACAGCCTTCTGCAATTGCCCCTTCGATTTCTTCGGGCAATGCAGTCATGTCTTCCTTGCGCCTTCGGTAAGCGATTTGTACAGAAGCACCTAAGCGAATAGCTGAACGGGCCGCATCCATAGTCACATTTCCTCCTCCGATTACGACAACTTTTTTTCCTTGTAAATCAGAAAAATGATTATCTCCCATTTCAGCCAAAAAATCTATGGCAGAGATCACACCTTGACTATCTTCTCCTTCAAGCTTTAGTTTTTTGTCCAATTGTGAACCAATGGAGAGAAAAACAGCATCATAATCCTGACGTAAGCGGATAAAATCCGATAGACCGTCAATTTCTGTTTCTGTATGAATGGTAATTCCTGTAGATAAAATTGCATCTAAATCTTTTTGCAATTGAACACGAGGAAAGCGATAATTGGGAATACCGTAACGCAACATACCACCTAAATATTTTCTTTTTTCAAAAACAGTCACTTGGTGTCCCATTAATTGTAAAAAATAAGCAGCCGTAAGACCGCCAGGTCCGCCTCCTACTACAGCAATTTTTTTTCCGGTAGGTTCTGCGCAGGGTGGAGTGGACACATTTTGGGCATGATCCGTGGCAAAACGTTTAAGTACACGGATATTTAAACTCATATCCATCATTTTACGACGACATTTTTCCTCGCAAGGATGTTCACAGATATAGCCACAGGCTGTGGCAAAGGGGTTGTCTTTGCGAATCAGCTTAACCGCATCATCATAACGTTTTTCATGAATTAAAGAAATATATCCTGGTATATCAATATGAGCAGGGCAATAAGCAACACAGGGAACAGTTGTTTGATGGATGCGACTACTGGTACAAACTTTTTGCTTTATATGAGAAAGAAAATCTTCAGCGCATTCTTTCAAGCCTCGTAAAACAAAGTCAGCGGCTTCTGTGCCGATTGCACAGTCAGCAGAATCTTTAATCGTTTTTGTCAGTGCTTCCATAGACGCTAAAGTATCCGGTTTGGCTTTTCCTGAAAGTACAGATTGCAGCATATCTTGTAAAGAACCTAGTCCCACACGGCAAGGTACACATTTTCCGCAAGTTTGGGCATACATCATCTGCAAAGAGCTAGCTAGCATGTCCACTTGACAAATATTAGGAGGAGTGGCGACGAAACGCCTTGAAAGGTCTTGGTAAAAGGAATCAAAAACATCTTGATTGGGAGGAAAAGAGGACAGTGTAAATCTACTCATAAAGTAAATTCCTTTCTTTGTATTAATTTACATTCTATTTTTTATATACAATCTGTTAATATGAGTGATGGTTTCAAGGTGAATTCTACTGTTTTGAGATTATCGTTTGTATAGGTCTTTTATATCATGATTGCGAAGTCAACTCATGATCGCGCCAATTTGAATGTGCTTTGCGCATAAACTGAAACTTAATCAGCAGGAGTTTTTCTCCACTGTTGATTGTAGCTGAAGCAATCAGGTGCCTAGTCGCTATTGAACCTATGGTGAATTGGAGCGACTAGGCACGTGGTAAATTTCCTTGTCAAATTGTGTGCATAAACGATATAATAAACGTTTTTGTTTATTATATCATGATTGCGAAGTCAACTCATGATCGCGCCAATTTGAGTGCGCTTTGCACATTATCTTCCTAATCAAATTGTGTGCATAAACGATATAATAAACGTTTTTGTTTATTATATCATGATTGCGAAGTCAATCATGGTCGAGCCAATTTGAGTGCACTTTGCACATCATCTTCCTAATCAAATTGTGTGTATAAAATATCATATGTGGGCATGCAATACACGCCTTTACGAGTCTTCCTAAAATTTCGAACCTGTGCTTGGCTCATCGGATAACAAAATATGTTCTATTCAAAAAAATAAAATAGAGAAAAATGATAGTAGAGGAGATGATTCATTGCTGATACCATACAGAAAGGTTTTTCAAAACGTTATTTTAATATTATACATAGGATGCTTATATGATCACGCCAAGGGGCGAGGGGATGCCCCTATGGTTGAAAGAAGTATGATAAGGATATTATATAGCAAATAGAGAAATAAAAAAACTGGTAATTTCATAAAGATTAAATGCCACGTAGTCATCTTTTCTACTGGATCAATAGTGTTTTTTCATGATTATGCAAATTTTTAAATATTTTGCTCAAATGAAAGTGCTTATTGAAGTACGTGAAGATAGATGGAGATCATCGACTTGCGGGATAAAACAGCATCTTATCGTGAATGAGTACCAGAAAAATAGTCGACTAAAAGGTTTTCAGTTAGCAAAGTTTCATTGAGTAAATTTTCTACATTAATCATTCCCCAGCCTTGCTGACTTCGGTTCAAGCCAATATTTTGTGCGGTTTTGCGCAGAAGCAATTTAACTTCCACATTATTTAAATGGGGATATTTACTTAATAAAACAGCAATCGCCCCGCTGACTACAGGAGTAGCCATAGAAGTACCACTTTTACTACAATAGAGTTGATTTCTGCTTTTTTTTGAAGAACAGGAAGTGATGTTGCTACCAGGAGCAACAATTTCTGGTTTGAGGATACAAGAAGCGGTAGGACCTCTACCCGAATAGTGAATCATTTTGCTACCCATGATATTGGCAGTTTTGTCATCATCAGAACAGCCTACCGTAATTACTTTCCGACTGATGCCCGGAGTGGTAATACTCATGGGGTGTGGTCCGTTATTTCCAGCGGCGGTAACGACAACAAGTCCTGCATCCCAGGCATCTTCAACTCCACGGATTAAGGAAGAATATTCATCTTCTTTGCGTTTGGACGGCGTGCCTGCGGAAATATTCATGATTCGGATTTGCAATTGGTCTTTATGCTGTAGAATCCAACGTATGCCTTTTAATAAGGAAGAAATGTTTCCATTTCCTTTATGATCTAAGACTTTTACGCTGACGATATGAGCTTTAGGAGCTATGCCTTGAAAGCGACCATCAGAGGCAGTACCATCTCCGGCAATAATACCTGAAACGTGTGTACCGTGTCCGCAATCGTCATAAATCTTTTTTCTCATATGTGTCACATCAAAAAATCCTGCTATGCGTTGGTGGAAATCAGGATGGGGATAAATACCTGTATCTAAAACGGCTATTCCAATATTTTGCCCTAAGTAAGGCGCATCTAAAGTAGGAGCCTGAATGATTGAGCGGACACGGTTCATTGCTTTGATAGCCTTTCTTCTTTTATGTATTACCATATTCAAAAGAGAAAAAAGAGTTACGCTTGTTTAATAGAGGCTATGGGGTATCTGTGAACGAGTGGAATGTTGCGTATAGATTTTCTACGATATGAAGATGATGTGCCACAGGGATACTGGAAGTAGTTTAAGAAAACTCAACATCGTAGGAGGGGAAATAGATACTGTAAGTGAGATACAGAAAAAATATAAAAAAGATTATCTTTTGAAACAAGAAAAAAGACTATTTATATCGTTTAAGGATAAAAATAAATCATTTTTTTAATGGTTTATCATTTGTTTTTGTCAAGTAATAAAAAAACAAGAAGAAATATCTTGATTAATGAATAAAAACAGGATATGATAGAACAGATAGTAAAGATTAATTTAGTCAACTGGAATGTTTTGATAATTTTTGGGTTTTTTTACTATATTTATCAAAGGCAAAGCGAAGACTACATGTTAACTCAAGCTAATATTTCCCTACCATACAGGGAAATTTAACGAATACGGCAGAAGTCTCTCATTTCTAAAGTGAGGAATGAATTGTGGGACACACGGGCTTAGTTCGGCTGCACTAGCGACACTAGGCGTCTTGAGCGAGAGAAGCCCCCTCCAGCATTAGCGTAGGGTGGTGGGAGTATGTCACACTTTGAAATGCTGGATCAAACAAAAGTAGAGGCAAGAGAAATGGGATGTACTCCAAAAGAAAACGACAAGACGAAAACAAGCATTTAAATGCTGATCAGTCGTAGTGAGTAAAAATGTATAGGTATAGGTTAAATGAAACAATGCATATGTTTTTCGTATTAGAAAGCAAACTTTGTTGATGTTTGCGTATCCATAGCAAATTTGCCTTTGACCTAGAGGAGGAGAACAGCGTGATCAAAAAGTTTGAAGCGATAGATTTAAATATCGTACAACTTTTTCACAATGGAGATGAATCTCAATTTGAGAAAATATACCGTCATTATAAGCATTATATTTATACTTTAGCTGTCTACGCTATACGAGATAAGGATTTGGCGCGGGATATTGTGCAGGCAATCTTTATTGCTGTATTGCAAAAAATAGAAACTTTATCCAAACCGGAAAATTTTCATATTTGGCTGCATCATATTTCTTATGAAGAGTGCTGTAAGTACTTAAAAAAAGCGCAATCTATTTTGACAATTGAGGGATTAGATGAGGGAGAGGATGAAACTCCTTCAGAAACAAGCTTATTGTTTGGTACAAACATCGGCGAATTTATGAAAGAAATCATTTTGAAGCAGGATTTTCGATTAAGAAGTATTGGATTTTTTGTCTATTACAGCGGATTTACCGAAAGAGAGACAGCGGGGATGTTAGGTCTGTCTTTATTAAATGTAAAAGGACGTTTACATAAACTAAATCAAATCGTATCCAATGCATTAAAAGCCAAGGGAATTTCAGAGGATAAATTAAAAAATGCTCAACAAAGTTCTCTATTTCCTTTATTATATCGTTATATTGTGGCAGAAAGATATATGATTTCTGATACAGATGATCAAATTTTGGTAGAAATCAAAATTGCTATGCGTAGAAAAAGCAGGCAAGAACGTTCTTTCCAATTGGTTTTACCTGTGGCCAGTATTTTGTTACTTGTGGGTATGGTATGGTGGATTATGAATGATCGGGTTGAAGTGGAAGCTTTGAATTTTGTCCAGCAGCAAGATGCAAGCGTAGATCTAGAACCTCCAGGAGTGAAAGTACTTTATCAAGACCGTTCAGTGCTTCGTTTGGAGATTAAAGACCAGTCAACCGTAAATTTTTCAGGCATTCGTTATTTTATCAACAATCAGTTGGAAAAAGTTGAGATAAACGAAAGTCAATCTCAACTCGAGTTAAGGATTTTACCTCATAGCACAGCATTATTAGAAATTCCAGATATTCATGGAAATGTGAAGAGAATTGTTTTGTCATCTCCATAATAAAAAAGTTAATGAAGAATTTTTCTTCATTAACTTTTTTTGTATCTAATTAAAAACGAAAAGTCTAGAATTCCCTTATTGGGGGGACTAGGCTTTTTTGTTACTAATTTGTTATTATTTCAATATTCAATTGCAATTTCTCTACGTTTTTATGTGTATAAACACGCTTTCTCGTGCCCTTTGAGACCTGTCCCATGAAAGGAAAACTATTGAAACGCAAAAATATATTGTATGACTTGCATTACCTCTGCAAGTTCTTTAGGTAGGGCTCTTTCTATTTTGTGAACTTTACGATCAGTGGAGACAAAATCAATGAATTTTAGTTGAAAAACATTAATATAGCCTTGTATCTGATGAATATTTGTCAAAGCAATAAAATCCACATCATAGGTAGAAGTAATTGGACAAACTACACAAAAGCCAGTATGACGATTATAAGCAAAGCTACTAATTACTAGAGCAGGGCGTATTTTTTGAATCTCTCTGCCGACAGAAGGATTAAAATTACAAATTATGATATCTCCTTGCTATGGTGTGTAGTGATGAATTTCATATTTTTATGGTAATTTAGGTAATTCATGGGTATATTCTTCTTCCAATACTAACTTACGTAAGCCTTTCCCTGTCTTAAGAGCTTCTTCAAAAGGGTTTTTGATTTTGGGAATAGTACAGGTTTTTCCATCAGTATCAGTATAAGTAAACGTTTCTTCTTTAATCATGCTATTGCGCTCCTTTATCAAAGTTCAATTTACTATATGCTTTATTTCATTACTTGATCTTCTTTTTTGAGATCTAACAGATAGTCTAAATTAATGATCAAGAATTTTACTAGTTTTAGTAGTGTTTCTATATTTGATTCTTGTTTGCCGCTTTCATTAAAAGATAGAAAAAAGTTATTTCCCCATCCAATTTGAAATGATACAAGGACAAGCCTTATTTTACTGTAGATTTAAGAAAAGACATAGATAATATACAAATGTGTTTTTGTACATTATATAATAGCTTAGCTGAATAAGTCAAATAAACTTGATAGAGGGAGTATATACGCTTTCTGTAGATATTTCTAACGCTTTCTACATAAGAGAGTAAAACACAAGTCGGTATCACAGGGATTGACAATAAAATAATTTATCATAATTTTTTCCATTTATCCTATTGACAGATAGAATTTAATTTTATACAATTTAATTGTATAAAATTTAAAGGAGGGTATTATCATGTCTATCTACGATTTTACAGTAACAAAAGCATCAGGTGACGAGGTCAGTTTGTCGGAATATCGTGGTAAAGTTCTGCTCGTTGTCAACACCGCAACTGGATGTGGTCTCACACCGCAATATAAAGGCTTACAGGAGTTATATGATAAATACCGTGAACAGGGGCTTGAGATACTTGACTTCCCCTGTAATCAGTTTGCGAACCAAGCACCCGGTACAGATGAGGAAATTGGAAATTTCTGTACGATCAACTACAGCACTACTTTTCCACGATTTAAGAAAATTGACGTGAACGGTGAAAACGCATCGCCTCTATATAAATGGCTCAAAGCGCAAAAGGGCGGAATCTTGGGGGAGCAAATTAAATGGAATTTCACCAAATTTCTCATTGGACGTGATGGAGAAGTGATTGCCCGTTTTGCACCGACTACAGCACCTACTGCGCTTGAAGCGGAAATGAAACAATTACTGGTAGAAAAATGAACAATGATTCGCTGAACATAAAGAGCCAACTCTGCTTTCCGCTTTATGCTGCTGCGAAGGAGGTTGTCAAGCTGTACAAACCCTTGCTTGATGAAATCGGACTTACTTATACGCAATACATCACAATGATGGTGTTGTGGGAACATCAGACACTTAACGTAAAAACGCTTGGGCAATATCTATACCTAGATTCAGGTACGCTTACACCTTTATTGAAAAAATTAGAAAAAAATGGATTGGTAATACGTTCTCGTTCAGACAAAGACGAGCGAGAGTGTGTAGTAACCCTAAGCGAAGAGGGTTTTAAGCTAAGAGAGCAGGCAAGGGAAATTCCAAAAAAACTTGGAGAGTGTATACCATTATCCACTGAAGAAGCCGGTACCTTATACACCCTTCTCTATAAGGTATTGCAAAAAACGAAGGAAAAGTCGTGAATCTATCCCTTTTCAATACTCCATACAAAACTACGCCTTACGGAATTCACATCGCAAGTGTCAGCTGTGCTTTTGATGAATAACTTATAACAATGATAGAGGTGTTTCGATCATCATAGTAGAGTAAACATAAAGCGCTGATTATCAGTTGATGGCACAATTTGGTGAGGAAGTTTACCAAGTGCCTAGTCGCTCTAATTCACCATAGGTTCAATAGCGACTAGGCACTTGATTGCGAGGGCTACAATCAGCAGTAGAGAAAACCCCCTGCTGATTAAGTTTCAGTTTATGCGCAAAGCACATTCAAATTGGTGCGGCTATGATTGACTTTGTGATCATGGTATAATAAACAAAAAACGTTTATTATACCGTTGATGCACACAATTTGATTAGGAAGATGATGTGCACAGCACATTCAAATTGGCGCAACCATGATTCCTTCGCAATCATGGTATAATAAACAAAAAACGTTTATTATACCGTTGATGCACACAATTTGATTAGGAAGATGATGTGCACAGCACATTCAAATTGGCGCAACCATGATTCCTTCGCAATCATGGTATAATAGCTCAAACTTAATCAGCAGGAAGTTTTTACCTGATAAGTATAATGAAAGCAATCAAGTCATTTGTTACGTTTATGTACTACTTGATGATGATGGATTTCGTTTAGCGTTAACAAGAAGCGAGTATGACAGTGAAAGGTGGAGGGGTTTTTATGTGTGGAATAGTGGCTTATGTAGGAAAAGAAATGGCCGAGCCAATTTTGATTGATGGCCTTGCGCGCTTAGAATACAGAGGATACGATTCGGCAGGTTTGTCATTGGCAGGAAAAAATGGAATTGTTACCGTGAAATCTCAAGGGAGATTACAGCAATTAAAAGAAAGAGTGGGGCAGCTGGACTCGGAAGATCGTTTTTGCGGAATTGCGCACACCCGCTGGGCAAGCCATGGAAAACCTTCGGATGCCAATGCCCATCCTCACTATACAGAAAAAGTCTCTCTTGTACATAATGGAATCATTGAAAATTACTTAGATTTAAAAAATTTTGCACAAAATAACAACTATGATTTTCTATCAGAAACCGATACAGAAACAGTAGCAAAATTATTAGATTATTTTTACCAAGGAAATCCATTTTCTGCAATCAAAAAAGTAATTGAGAAAATAGAAGGTTCTTATGCTTTGGCTATTTTATTTGCTGACAGGCCAAAAGAAATTTATGGAATACGCAAGGATAGTCCTTTAATCATTGGTTTAGGGCAAACAGGAAATTGGCTAGCTTCGGATTTAACGGCAATTTTACCTTATACAAAGCAATATATTTTGTTAGAAGAAAATGAAATTGTGCAAATTCAGGAAAATGAAGTGAAAATATATTCTTTAGAGAGAGAAATGAAAGAAAAAAAAGTACAACAAATGAATTGGAGTTTGGAAGAAGCACAGAAAAATCATTTTCCTCATTTTATGCTGAAAGAAATTTTTGACCAGCCTACAGCCTTGAAAAATACTTTATTTCCTCGATTGAGGAAAAATCAAATAGATTTTCGTCAAGATGGTTTGCCGGAAAACTTTTTTCTTCCCTTTAAAAAAATCTTTTTTGTGGCTTGTGGAACGGCCATGCATGCAGGCAATATTGGAAAATTTTTAATAGAATCCTTTTCCCGTATTCCGACTGAAGTAGACTTTGCTTCAGAATTTCGCTATCGTAATCCAATTTTAAAGCAAGATGATTTGATGATTTTTATTTCCCAATCGGGGGAAACTGCAGATACTTTGGCAGCTTTGCGCTTGGCAAAATCAAAAGGGATTTGTACGTTAGCAATTGTAAATGCAGTGAATTCTTCAATTGCCAGAGAAGCAGATTATTTGCTGATGACTCATGCTGGACCAGAAATTGCAGTGGCAAGTACAAAGGCTTTTAGCACGCAGCTTATCTTACTTTTTATTTTGGCTTTGCATTTGGCACAGCAAAAGCAAGCAATGACTAAGGATGAAGTTTCACTTGCTGTTTCCAGCTTGAAAAATAGTATTGTGGATATTGAAGGAATTTTAAATAGAAAAGAAGAAGTTCAACAAATTGTTCAAAAATTAGATTTGCTTCATACTGAGCATTTGTTTTTTATTGGAAGAGGTTTAGATTATTTGGTTGGTTTGGAGGCTTCTTTAAAGCTGAAAGAAATTTCTTATATTCATAGTGAAGCTTATGCAGCGGGAGAATTGAAACATGGCACGATTGCATTGATTGAAGAGGGAAGCATCGTTGTGGCTATTGCAACGGATGAGAACATTTTAGCAAAAACAATCAGTAATATAAAAGAAGTGGTGGCCAGAGGAGCTAAAATTTTTTTGGTGATTGCTGAAGGAATGGAAGTCGAGGATAGCTTATTGGAATATTGTTTTGTATTGCCCAAAACAGAAAAAACGCTTTCTCCTTTTTTGAGTACAGTTGTATTTCAATTATTTGCTTATTATGCGGCAATGGAGAGGGGCTGTGACGTGGATAAGCCTAAAAATTTGGCAAAGTCAGTAACCATAGAATAAATCGAGGCTTAATCTGTAGATCTTCCTTCATAAAAAGATTACTGGTAGGGATATAGGATTATATTTTGCCTGCTAAGATAGCTTGTTTTAGGCTACGGCGCAGAGTATATAAAAAAGCAACCATTAGTTAGTTTTTGTTGAAACCTTGGAAACGAGAGATGAGACTGTGGAACGATAAAACGATTTGAAAAGAGAAAGTGGACACAAATGGATAAAAATGAAAATAGACCTGCAATCAGGTTTGCGGGATTTAAAGGTGTTTGGGAACAGCGGAGGTTGGGGGAAATCGCTGAGTTCAACCCGAAGGCAACGCTACCGAACAGTTTTGAGTATGTCGATTTGGAATCAGTTGTCAGTACTGATTTAACCGGTCATAGGACAGAGCAAAAAACGACCGCCCCATCCAGAGCGCAGAGATTGGCAAGACGTGGTGACGTTTTTTATCAGACCGTCAGACCATATCAAAAAAACAATTATCTTTTTGATTTGCCCTGCAATGACTACGTTTTTTCAACAGGATATGCTCAAATGAGGCCAAATATTGATAGCTGTTTTCTGTTCAGTAGAATACAAGAAGAATGCTTTGTAAAGTCGGTATTAGACCGTTGCACAGGAACAAGTTACCCTGCAATTAGCGCTAACGAGTTATCTGAAATTGAGATAATGGTGCCCTGCGACAAAGCCGAGCAGACCCAAATTGGAGCGATGTTTAAGTACCTTGATCACCTCCTCACCATTCATCAGCAGGAATATGATAAACTGGTGGCGGTGAAAAAATCACTATTACAAAAAATGTTCCCACGAGAGGGGGAAACCGTGCCGAAAATTCGCTTTGCGGGATTCACTGTCGCATGGGAACGGCGAAGGCTTGGGGATGTTGCCATGCGCATTGTCCGTAAGAACAAAAATCTTGAGTCAACTCTACCGTTGACTATCTCGTCGCTTCATGGTTTGGTTGATCAAATAACTTACTTCAATAATCGCGTTGCGAGCCGCGACGTTAGCAATTATTACCTGGTCAAACGCGGCGAGTTTGCTTATAACAAAAGTTACTCCGACGGCTTTCCATGGGGTTCGATAAAACGCTTAGATCGTTATGAAATGGGTGTTTTATCTACACTATACATCGTTTTTGCATTGAACACTGGCATCGTTGATTCAGATTATTTAGTGACATATTACGAAACGAATAACTGGCACAATGAGATAGCGATACGCGCTGCAGAAGGTGCAAGAAACCACGGATTGCTGAATATTTCCGCAGAGGATTTTTTCGATACAGCTATAAGATTTCCGAAAGACATCGCAGAACAGGCCAAGATCGGAGATCTTTTCGCCTCCCTTGACCACCTACTTACTATTCATCAGCGAGAGTATGATAAACTGGTGGCGGTCAAAAAAGCGCTGCTACAAAAAATGTTTGCGGTTACGGGTCAAATCCAAAAGCTGAATATCGTCAAGGGCGGTTTAGCTTCTGTAGAGAAGACACCAGGAAGTATGGAGAAGCTGTCTGAAAACAGTTTAGATGAAGCCGCCGTCGGACAAGACATATCCAATCAAGAATTAAACAGCTATCCCAATTTTCCACATGGAGCATTTTGAATGCTGTTTTTAACCTTCTACATAGATTTTCAGTCTATTCTATTATTTTGGTGGTCAATAGCGTTCGTCAACTTTTGGACAAATAACAAATGATCACATTATGTTTGTTTCATTCCACCACGTTTCCATGCAATGCTTAGAATAGCGATACCAACGACAGCGGTCACCGCTACAAACAACACAGAGGCTTCTGGACCGTTCACACCGCCAGTTATCAGTTCAGAACCTCTTAGCTCGCTTTTGAAAATGCCGCCCTCCATCGCTATACCAGAAACAGGCATACCAAAAACTCCTCCAAGAAAGAAATTCCAGGCAAAATGTGTACCGATGCAAACCCACACACGCTTTGTGAGAAACCAAACCCCATTTAGCAACAAACCCGCCCCCACGAAAACGCCTATCACTTCGGCGATATCGGTATTATTTCCGTAATGAATAAGGGCAAACATAATAGATGTCTGTATAATCGCCCAAACTGCACCGTACTTCTCAAATAGCAGTTTCAACACCACACCACGAAATAGGATTTCCTCAGCTACGCCCGATCCGATGCCTAGGGCAAGTCCAATCAATACGCCCCTAACTGAACCTGATCCAACAATGTGATAAACGCCGAACAAAGTAAAAAAGAACGTGGCGATAGTAACTGTCCCTCCGCCTATGAAAATGCCAAGCAATAGTTCACGCAAGCCGTGACTAGATGCGCTTGATTCTGGCAACTGCCCTAATACACGTTTACCACAAAACCGATAAATGATGATGGAGGGAATCGCTGCAACTAGCGCTCCGACCATAAAACCGGGCCATGGATTAGACATATAAAATTCTACTGTTGCTTTGCCATAGACCATGGCAGTCACAGCAAGACCAATGCTCGACGAAGCTACTATAGGCACAATGAGCAAAACAAACAAGACCACTATGGACAGTCCCGTTTTTCCCTTGCTATTTAAATCGTTCATCTGTTATTCTCCTTTTTGGATACAACTTTCCATTATACGGCGTTCAATCTAATATTAATCTGACAGATATCATAACATGATAAGGGAAGGTTGTCCAAAATGCAATCAAATAGGGATACTTTAAGAAAAATCAATACCGTAAGCGAATAATCCCGTAGGGGCGGCATTTTGCCGCTTGTCGAATGCATCAAGGATAAGATTTAGAATTTTTTGGGGAAACAGTAAGAGTAAGGATCAATTGACCGATAGGATAAAAAAGCTTCTCCCAAAAGCGCAATGATTCAAATATGGTCTATCACATGCCAAGGGGCGGTAGGATACCGCCCCTACGGTTTTCCCCACGGTTTTCTCTATACGTCATTTAGAAAATGCTTGACAATGCGTTTAAAGATTCAATAGAATAAGTTGAAACTGAAGATCGGTGGAAGTTTGCACCTGTTATGGTGATAGAGAGTAAACTAGGATATTAACGTGGGAGAACCTATGGAAAAAGTTTTATATATAGCGGAAAAGCCTAGTGTGGCGAGAGAGTTTGCTCAAGTACTTGGTGCAAAGGTTAAAAAATATAATGGGTACTTAGAAGCGGAGTCTTCCCTATTTACTTGGTGTGTAGGACATTTAGTGACGATGAGTTATCCGGAAAAATATGATGCCTCACTCAAAAAATGGACTCTAGCACAATTGCCATTTTTACCAAAAGTTTTTCAATATGAAGTCATTACACAAGTTAAGGAACAATTTTTGGTAGTTAAAAGCTTGTTAAATCGTGAAGATGTTTCTGTTATTTATGTTTGTACAGATTCAGGACGTGAGGGTGAATATATCTACCGTTTGGTGGAACAGCTATCGGGAGTGAAAGCGAAAATAAGAAAAAGGGTTTGGATTGATTCCCAGACAGAAGAAGAGATTTTAAGAGGAGTAAAAGAAGCGAAAGACTTATCAGATTACGATTATCTGGGCGCTGCTGCTTATTTGCGGGCCAAGGAAGATTATTTGATGGGAATCAATTTTTCCCGCTTACTGACCTTAAAATATGGAGCAAAACTTTCCCGTTTGCTAAAAAAGCAATATACGGTATTGAGTGTAGGCAGAGTAATGACTTGTGTTTTGGGAATGGTTGTCCGCAGGGAAAGAGAAATTCGGAATTTTCAAAAAACGCCTTTTTATTCTGTTTTGGTAAGTTTAACTCATGAAAAGGGAGAATGGGAAGCGAAATGGAAAGTAACAGAAGATTCTGCTTTTTTTGCTTCACCAGATTTGTATAAAGATTTGGGTTTTCAAAAAGAGGAAACGGCAAAAGCGTTGGTTGAAGCCTTAAAAGCAGTTGAACCGGCTCAGGCTGAATTGGTTCATCTTGAAAAAAAGACGGAAAAGAAAAATCCTCCTTTGCTTTACAATTTAGCTGAATTGCAAAATGATTGTGCAAAACAATTAAAAATCAGTCCAGATGATACCTTAAAGTGGCTACAAGAGCTTTATGAAAAAAAATTGCTCACTTATCCCCGAACAGATGCTAGGGTACTTACTACAGCGATTGCTAAACAAATTCGCACAAATTTACAAGGTTTACAGCAAGTAGCAGAGTATCAACCCTTTGTTTCAGAAATTTTAACCGCAGGAAAAGAAAAAAATTTGGAGAAATCCCGTTATGTAAATGATAAGGGAGTCACGGATCATTATGCTTTGATTCCTACTGGAAAAGGACTGCGGGCTTTGCTCTCATTAAATCCTTTGGCATATAAAATCTATGATTTAGTTGTGCGTCGTTTTTTGAGTATTTTTTATCCGGCAGCAAAATATAGAAAATGGCAGTTAGAATGGATTTTGGGTAGAGAACATCTGTTTTACAGTCAAAAAGAATTAGCAGAGGAAGGTTATCTTTGCCTTTATGCAAAAGAGAGCAAAGAAGAGGGAACATCTTCTCAGTCTTTTGTTGGTTTGAAAAAAGGTAGCCTATTTATTCCCAAAGAGTTTAAAATAAAAGCTGGAGAAACTACACCGCCTAGGCCTTATGCTTCAGGTTCGTTGATTTTAGCAATGGAAAATGCTGGACAATTTATTGAAGATGAAAGTTTACGAGAGCAAATCAAAGGTAGTGGAATTGGGACCAGTGCTACGAGAGCTGAAATTTTGAAAAAATTAGTCCATATTCAATATGTACAACTGAATACGAAAACACAGGTGATTAAGCCGACTTTTTTCGGGGAATTGGTTTATGAAGTGGTCAATCACGCTTTACAACATCTCTTGAATCCGGATTTAACAGCAAGTTGGGAAAAAGGCTTGACTTATGTAGCAGAGGGTACAATAGGAGAAGTAGAATATATGCAAAAGTTGGAACAATTTATCCTAAGGCGGACAAAAGCTGTTTTAAGTCTTCGTCAAGAGGATGGTTTACAAAAACAATTAGAAAGGTTGAAAGAAATTTATGAAGTATCTCATACATAATGCGGATTTGTTTGATCTATCTCATACGATTGCAAAAGAGCTTTTTATCACAACAACTTATCCATGGGAAATTTTAGATAAAATTAGTGACTTTATTTTAACAATTTCCTCTAGTTTACATAATCAAGGATACCAGGAGATAAAAGAGCATATTTGGGTAGGGCAGAATGTCAAAATTGCGGAAACAGCCGTTTTAACAGCTCCTTTGATTATCGGAAAAAACAGCGAAATCCGCCCGGGTGCATATTTACGTGGGAGTATCATCATCGGAGAAGAAGCAGTGATTGGAAATTCTACGGAAATCAAAAATGCTATTTTATTTGATGGGGTGCAAGTTCCACATTATAATTATGTGGGTGATTCCATTTTAGGGCATTTGGCACATATGGGAGCAGGAGCAATTACCTCAAATGTAAAAGGCAATAAAGAGCAGGTATTTATCCATTTACCAGAAAAATCGATGGAAACTGGACGGAAAAAAGTAGGGGCAATGATTGGAGACAAGGCGGAAATTGGTTGTCATGCCGTGTTGAACCCCGGTACTGTGGTTGGACGCAATACACAAATTTATCCGTTATGTAATGTCCGGGGAGTGATTCCAGAAGAAATAATTTTAAAAAGTGAAAAAGAAATGGTTTTCATTCGATCATGATTGCGAAGTCAATCATGACTGCACCAATTTGAATGCGCTTTGCGAATCAACTGTAGAATAGTGTTTTGAGCTGATTATGCCATAGTAAAGGGTATCGAATAAATTCTAAAGGAAACGGTGAACAATGAAGGAGAACAAAAGAGAATATCATGGTATTGATCTCTTTAAATTTTTGATGGCACTTATCGTAGTTGCTATACATACTCATCCTTTTGAACAGATAAATCATGAAACTTTTCGAACCATTTATGATTTTATCTGTTCTTTGGCTGTACCTTTTTTCTTTTTAGTATCGGGATATTTTTTGTTTAATAAAGGAGTTTCCAAAGAGCGTTTAAGTAAATATTTGAATAAAAGTATACGCTTATATCTTCTTTGGACTTTGATTTTTTTACCTCTAACGATCTATGAATATATAGTCGAAAAGACAGGTTTAATCAATAGTATCTTATCTTTTGTTTTCAGTTTTGTTGCGATAGGTAATCACTATAACTCGTGGCATTTGTGGTATGTATGGTCTTTAATTCTCAGCGTTTTTGCAATGAAATTTTTGTTTAGTAGAAATATTAAGCCAATTCAAGTATTTGTCATGAATTTGATTGTATTTATTTTGGCTCATATCGTTTCGATTTTGATCCAGCATTCAGCATATTTTATTGCATTATTAGAAAAACAAGATAATCCCTTTGCTAGCTTATTGGCAATGTTTTTTTCTCATTCAGCAATATTTTTACCTACGACACGCCTGATGAGCGGTGGACTCTATGTTTCTTTGGGCATGTTGTTTGCGTTAAATGAAAAGAAAATGAATATGAAATTTTCTACTACAGCGTTTCTTTTTAGCATCAGTATGATACTTGCTGTCTTATTCGTTCTTATTTTTCCTTCTGAAATAAGCATAATCTTTACCGTGATCTGCGCCGTTACTATGTTTTCCTTTGCAAAAGAAATTCGTTTGAAAAATCATAGTATTTTTTCCCATATGCGAAAAATCAGTGTGGTCATGTATTTTACGCATATGTTATTTTTATCATTGTGGTGTATCGTTATCCTAAAGATGCCTACACATCTAGGGTTAGATGTTTTTATCTTTGCAATCATCGGGACGCTCTTGTTGTTTGCATTGGTCATTTTTGCAGAAAAAAAGTCTATATTGAAGTGGCTACGAGATCTATTTTGACGCAGGATTAACCTTTATTTTAGGAGGTATGTAGTCCTAATTCTAAGAGGTGAGAGCTTTGCTTTTGGTACAGAAAATCATAGTGAAGTCGTTTATTTTTCGAATGAGATAATTCTTACAGTATAAGCATATCAATTTATGCATTCAAACCGTTGGTTAAATCCTCTAAAAGTGTGGGGTGTGTCGGTTTCCAATTCAAAAGTTCGCGTGTTTTTGCACTTGATCTCGCAAGATCTGCTCCGACGATTGCACCGAGAAAGCCAAAATGTGAGGGTGCTTCTTCGTGCGAAATTCCAACAATAGGCACGTTTAAATTTTTGCCAATCGTCTCTGCTATGTCATAAAATGGTATACTCTCTTCAGCTACACCATCAAGGTACAAACCACCAGGAGCAGACTCTAAAGCCAAACGAAATAATAATGCGGCGTCAAGTTTGTGAATAGAAGTCCACCTGTTTGTCCCATCACCAACGTAAGCTGAAACACCTTTTTTACGAGCAATATCAATTAACATGGAAGCAAAGCCATGCTTGTTCACGTCATGAACTGTTGGCGCAAGGGATATGACAGAGGAGCGAACTCCATGTTGAGAAAGTGCTAATATAGCGTTATCGGATTGCGTTCCGTTAGCGTGAGCGACTGCTAAAAACGGCTTGCCTGTTTCTGCAAGTGCTTCACCCATTGCCGTTATTGCCTGTAAATCTAGGTTGAGCGAGTTTCCAAAGTCTGTAAAATTGTGAACAAAAGCCATATGAATAACACCGTCAGCCGATTTTGTGGCATGGCGGAGACTATCTAAATCTTCAAGTGAGCCACGGTGTGCTTTTGCACCGATGTTTTTCAACTTTTTATCACTCTCCTCTGAGCGTGATAAACCGATAACTTGATGTCCTGAACGGATTAGTTCTTGAGTGACTGCTGTGCCGATAAATCCTGTTGCTCCTGTTATAAATATTTTCATGATAGTCCTCCTTATATTTCGTTAATGTATTAAATCTCCTGCAATCCATACATTCTTGATATTTTTTGTATCTTCGATATTTTCTATTGGATTGCCTTTCACAAGCAATAAATCCGCTGGATAACCGAGTGCAATTCGTCCTCGATTGCTTAGTTTCCAATAGTCAGCAGGAATGGATGTTGCGCTTTGCAACGCTTGAATCGGTGTACATCCACTTTTCACTAAAAGCTTCAATTCTTCGTGTAAAGAAGAACCATATTCAACGGAAAATGGTGTTGTTTTGTCACCCATGTTCGAGTCGCTCCCTGCTAAAATCGGGATACCCGCCTGACGAATCTTCTCTACGGACTCCTCAACATAATTGTACTTGAATGTGGGCATAGCTTGCAACTTTTTAGAAAATTTTTTCATCAAACGGAAGGGGAATTTTGATTTCAATCCCTCTATGTTATCAACGATAGCTTTCATCGCAACCATTGTTGGAACAGATATGCAGGCACTTTTCACCATGGAATCAACTACTGCTTGTGGTAATGCCACAATAAAGGGAATATGTGTTAGTACGTCTACACCGCTGTTTATCGCCAATTCAAAAGTCTGCGGTGAAACAACGTGAGACACGACACGCTTACCATTTTTATGTGCTTCATTAACAATTCCTTCTAGAATGTCCGCTGGAAAGGCTACACCGCCATTTTTCCCCTCATCTTCAATAATTACTTTAATATAATCCGCATTAAAATTGATCTGCTCATGAACAAAACGAACACTGTCAGCAGCATTTTGGACAATGACAGAGTTAGGAAACTTCATCTTTTTTGCCAAACCGCTATTTGGAGCATATGCCGGCAAACAACTGCTCAAAATCCCGGATACGCCCTTGCAATTTCTCAAATCATCAATAACAACGTGATTACGCACACCCATATCCAACACAGTAGTAATACCGTATTTTGCTGTTTCTCGTAAATTTTCTACTCCATATAAGTGGACGTGCGAATCAATCAGTCCAGGGAGCAAAGTGCAATCGTTGCCGTCAATGACCATATCACCTTCAGCTTTATTAACGATTTTGCCATCTTCAATAGCAATAGTGGTATGTTCAAGTAATTCCACACCGTTAAAAACTTTTGCATTCTTAATGATTGTAATCATTATTTTTGTTCCCTCCTTTTATTTTCCTCTTTCCATTTCAACACTTCGATGAAATGCTTAATTATTCGCTTAGTGTATCAAGTTCTGAATCAATAAGAGGGTAGTCTTGTCCCCAATTTTGTTGCTCACTTTCCATTTTTAAAGCCGTTACGGCAACTCTTTTCACTTAGCACGATGTTATAGCTCAAATCTACTCTCTGTTGGAAATGGTGTTCAACTGACTCATCCGTTATGGTTTGGATTTTTAACTGATTTCGCTACTGATCCGTTTACTACACTGAGTAATTTCGTCAGGTCTTTTTTGCTGATTTCAGATTGTACTTGTACCAATTTCAACATGACCCTAATCCAACGAATCCACTAAAGTTTTGTATCTGTTCATTGTAAAAAGTTTATGTATTTGTCCTAATTGCTTCTTGCTTTTTTCGTTTATTGTACATATTGTTTATCTTTCTGATTGTTACAGGAGCAAAAAAGAAAACACTTATCTAAGAATACTCTGAAAAGTCAAGTTTATCAAGTTCTTGTCTCTAATATATTAGCACTTGAAAAAAGATCAAGAAATTTTAATGTGGAAGCTAAATCATACGATCCTATAAAGTTTATGTCTTATCCTATTGAAGAGCATAAACGCAGTAATTTGTGCGAGTGATTAATTTGTTAGGAGGGAAAAATGAAAAAGCAAGTTGGCATATGTTCGTATCCTGTTATCGTATTTGGCGACGAGCCGACCGGGGCGCTAAATGAAAGAGATTAGGGACTTACTTGATACGATAACGGGACAACTATCTTTCTTGTGACTTACGACACAAAAATAGCGCAAGGAGACAGTGGGTTCTTTGCATGGTAGACGTAAAAATTGCAAATGCACAAAGGTTTAGAAAATACAAAAATGAATCATCCAACCTTCAATCTCTAGAGAAATAGTGATTAGTATGGCTTTTGGATTTGAGAGTATAGCGGCTGGCTATGCAAGATAATTACATTCATACGATCTATCTTGATTTTCATTTTGCTTCAAACTATAATAATTACGATTGTAAGAAATAAAAGGAAGCTGTTTTGGGTGAATGAAGAAAAAGGAGATAAGTAACAATGGCATATCATATAAGTAAAATTGCAGATGGCGTCCACGCAATTGATGAAGATAAGTTTGTTCAATGCTTTCTTATTGAAGGCAAAAATTGCGCTGTACTATTTGATAGTTGTGCTAGTGGCGGTACTGAGTTTAAGGAGGCTGTGCTTTCACTTACAGATAAGCCAATCAAACTCGTACTTTCCCACTCTGACCAAGACCACACGGGTGGTCAAGAATACTTTGACTGCAAGCCCTTAATGCATCCGCTAGAATTTGCGCGGTATGCCGAAAAAGGCAATAAAGGAAAAGTAACTATCCCACTATTAGAAGGACAGACTATCGATCTTGGTACCTTGATGTTAGAGGCAGTACTTATCCCTGGACACACGCCGGGCGGTATAGCATTATTAGACCGTGCAAATCGCCGCCTATTTGTTGGCGATACTGTATCCGATGCGCAGATTTATATGTTTGGAGATGGACGGGATTTAAAGACATTCATCGAAAGTCTGCGAAAGTTGGAGGCGATGGCTACGCTCATTGATACCGTTCATCCGGCACACGGCTCACCTACAATAGGAACAGAATGGTTTACCAAAAGCCGTATTGCCGCCCAAATGCTGCTAAACGGACAAATTGAACCTAAAGAGCCGCCGTATAACTTACCGTGCAAGTTATATAGGTATGATGGTGTTAATCTTTTGTACAGTAAGGAGTCCTAATAGGGCAGCAAGGATTTAAGAAAGTATACCTGACTTGTGTTTACCGGACTTATTGTGTAAAAAATACGCTTTACCGGTCTGCACCGAGTGTGGTGATCTAGCAAGTTCGTTTGTTTCTACGTTCTTGCTTTATCTGCCGCCATACTGCTTATCCTGCTGGTGAAAAAATATGTTTCCATGGCAGGGATGTAGGATGGTATAATTTGAATTTGTCGTTTTTAGTCCTTATTCAAAGCCATTGTTTTTAGGGAAGATAAATTCCTCCCCCTGGACCTAAGGGCAAGTTAAAGACTATCCAAATGAATAATTGAATGATCCAAATAATTGTAAAAACAACAGAAAAAGGAATGACTTTAGCAATCATTGTGCCTATACCTGCATTTTTATCGTACTTTTTTGCAAAGCCAATCAAGACAGGAAAATAGGGAGATAGGGGACTTAAGGGATTGCTTAAAGAATCACCGATTCGATAAACAAGTTGTGTAACTGCAGGGTCAAAACCGATGATCATCATCATAGGAATAAAAATAGGAGCTAAAATTGCCCATTTTGAAGAAGCAGAGCCAATAATAAGATTTAATAAAGAGGAAATAAACATTAAACCCAACAATAAAGGGATACCCGTAAAATGCAAGGAATTCAAGAAATTTGATCCTTTGATTGCTAGAATCGGACCGATATTGCTCCAAGAAAAATAATTAATAAATTGAGCAATAAAAAAGCATAGAAAAATATATTGTGCCATTTCTTTAAAGCCTTCTATAATATCTTGATAAATATCTTTGTCTGATCGATATTTTCCACAAACAATACCATAAACTACACTAGGAATCAAAAATAACAAAGTAATGGTAGGGATAATACCTTTCATCATAGGAGATTCCGCCGATAAAAGTTTGTTGCTTAGTACATTAGGGTCACCAAAAAAGGGATCATCGCCTAAACAAAGCAAAACAACAATAATGACATAAAGGAGAGCAGAAATACCCGCAAGTAATAAAGCTTTGTTTTGAACAGGTGTTAAATTTTCTATACTTACTCCCTCACTCCAATCACTTAATTGTTTTTTTGTAACTGGATAACGTTTCACCAATACTTTTTCCACAAGTACAGTACCTAAAAGAGAAAGGAGAAAGCAGGAGATAAAGAGAAACAGCCAGTTAATCGCAGGAGAAGCTAAATAATTTGGATCCATTAATTTTGCGGCGGATTCCGTATAACTATATGTAGTGACATCTAATAAACCAATAGAAAGATTTGCGGAAAATCCCGCAGAGATACAAGCAAAAGCAATCAGCAATCCTAAAATAGGGCTTCTGCCTATACTAAGATAGATCGTCGCAGCAAGAGGAGGAATGAGGATAAAACCGGCATCACCAATCATATTGGCATTGATACTCACAAAAATGAGAGTAAACGTAACCATAGAATGAGGAATGCCTAAAATTGTTTTGCGCATGAGAGAGGTTAAAAAACCGCTTTTTTCTGCGACAGATGAGCCAATCACAGCAACCAAAACCATACCAAAAGGTGGAAAAGAAGTGAAATTACTAATCGCTTTGCCCCATATCATGCGAAAACCTTCTTTAGAAAAGAGATTGAGTACAGTCATGGTTTCTCCTGTACCAGGATGAATAGCATTCCAATGAAAGACGCTACCGATGGCAGAAAGAATCAGCAGAAAAAAAGACAGTAAAAGAAAAAGAGTGATAGAATCTGGCATTTTATTTCCGGTTTTTTCAATAGCATTCAATATGCGATCCAATAGATTGGCATTTTTGGGTTTTAGGTTTTCATAATCCATGTAAATCCTCCTTAGATCAAAGATAAGTCACTCTTTGTTCTTTGATCAATTGAATCTTAACAAAAGGCTTAAAATAATTCCTAAAAATTTCATTTATTATAAAAGAAAGACAAAGTATTGTCAATTAATCAAGTTTATTTTCATTGTATTTCAAAAAAAGATAAGATATACTAAACAAAAAGGCAAGCCCTTTGGTGAAAGAGAGGAAATAGATATGGAATGGTTTTGTTACCTTGATGAGGAAAAAGTAATAGAATGGCGTCATTGGCTGCATCAGCATCCTGAGTTGTCTTTTCAAGAGGTAGAAACAAGTCAATATATTGAAAAAACCTTGCAAGAAATGGGAAATATTGAAATCAGCAGACCAACGAAAACTAGTGTTTTGGGAATCATTAGAGGAAAAAAACCAGGAAAAACGATCGGTTTACGTGCAGATATCGATGCCTTGCCCGTTAGAGAAGAAGCAGATGTATCTTACCGTTCACAAAATTTAGGTGTTATGCATGCCTGTGGTCATGATACGCATGCGGCTATGCTCTTAGGAGCGGCTTGGGTTTTATCGCAAATTACGGATGAGTTAAGTGGTACAATTAAATTAATTTTCCAACATGCGGAAGAAAAAAATCCAGGCGGGGCGCAAGAAATTATTGCAACTGGCTGCTTGGATGATGTGGATTATTTTTATGGTTCTCATGTTTTTGCTCCGATGGATTCGGGTGTGATTCAGACGATATCCGGTCCTTGTATGGCTGCTGTGGATGAATTAAGCTTAAAAATACAGGGCAGAGGTTCGCATGGATCTATGCCAGAAAAGTCCATAGACCCGATTATGGTTGGGGCAAGCATAGTCATGAATATTAATCAAATTGTTTCACGGAATGTCCCTCCTTTGGAGCGTGTGGTGATTAGCGTGGGAAAATTCATATCAGGAACAGCGGCAAATATTATTCCAGACACAGCAGAGTTGGCATTTACCGTGCGTACAACAACGAAAGAAATGAGAGAATTGACAGAAAAACGTTTGCGAGAAGTCATTGATGGCATTTGTAAAGCTCATGGGGCAACTTATGAATTGTTGTATGATAAAGGATATAATCCACTCGTCAATGACGAGGCGTGTACTGCCTTAGCAAAAACAGTAGCGATAAAGCTTTTTGGAGAAGAAGCTTGTAAAGATGCTTTACCTCAATTGGGAGGGGAAGACTTTTCTTACTATTTGGAAAAAGCACCAGGAACTTTTGTCTTCATCGGGGGCGGTGGTTTTGATGAGGGTTGTCCATTTGTCAATCATCACCCTAAATTTCAAATTTTAGATAAAACGCTGATCGTTGGAACAAAAATGTATGTAGGCTTTGCCTTAGAAGCCGCCAAAGTCTAATATAATGAGAATTTCAATCAAAATCAGAACAGTTTGGAAAAATCAAGAACAAGGTCACGTAGGGGCGGCATCTTGCCGCCCCTCAAACATCGTCAAAACGATAGAAAAAGGAATTCGCATATTGACTTTGCATTATCCGTTAATTGTTAGGTAGTTATACCAAATCAATGATCATCGGATTGTCTTTTTCGATCATTTAAGAGGCGGCAATATGCCGCCTCTACGTGGTGATGTCTTTCTTTATGGAATAAAATTACTTGACATATATTGGTTATTTATTTAAACTAATTAAGATCAACGAGATTTGCATTCTAAGACCTGTCCTAATATCTGTGGATAAGAAAAATTTTGTATATCGTTTTTTCCGAAATATTCACCATAAGTGTGATACTAAACAGGTTCTACATATGAATTCAGATTTAGTTGGAAATCATCATGAAAAGGAGATACATAGATGCAAAAACCTACAATAAAGAAAGTATTTAGCGCAATCTGTTCTTTGGTTCTTATTTTGAGCATGATTTTTCCTGCATCCATTCCTTCCCTAGCATTTTATAATGAGCCAGAAAGCATCAAAGGAGTAGCAAGTGAACAGGTCAATTTAGTGGATAATGTGGTGGAATTAGGTGCAAAACAGGTTATTTTTAATTTTACTATGTCACGTTTTTATAGTGCAAATGCAAACGATATGAAAGCTTTAGATGATTATCTAAAGAAGTTAAGTGATAAAGACATTACAGTTACGGCTGTTATTTTGAATGATTTTCAGAATAAAAAACCGGAGTTACTTCCTGTAGCATTCAATCAAGCAGGTGTGGCTTATTATCAATTTAACTCAACTACTTCCGCAGGACAAATAGCTATTGCAGAAGTTGCTAATCAGTTGTCTGTACGGTATAAAGATAAAATTTCCAATTGGATCATTGGTAATGAAATCAATGACCGTAGTAAATGGAATTATATAGGGATTACAGATGTACGTGAATATTCACAGGCGTATGCATCTGCCTTTAAAATTTTTTATGATCGGATTAAAGCGCAAAATCCACAAGCTCGTGTGTTTGTTCCTTTTGAAATGCGGTGGAATTGTATTGACGACGTAGGGACAAATGGCAAATACAAAGCGCAAGAAATGCTGCCTATGATCAATGAACTGTTAAGTGGCACGGATTATGGAATTGCTTGGCATCCTTACCCAGAAGAAAGAAATCAACTCAATTTTTCCACTCAAAATCCAAATGCGAAAAATGATCCCTATACACCCTTAATTAATTTCAAAAATCTAAATATCCTTACCGACTATATGCAAAGATCAGAGATGCTTTCTCCAGATAAAAAAGTGCGTCATTTGCTTCTTTCTGAATTTGGTCTTAGTTCAGATTACGGAGAAGCTTTGCAGGCGCAGGCCTTAACAGAAGCATTTAATCTTGCAAAAGCGAATCCTTATGTTGAAGGATTTTTTGTCAATAAATTGGTAGATGCTCCAGAAGAGGGAACTGCTTATGGCTTAATGAAATCTAACCAATCTACGAAAAAGCAGGCATATCAGATCTATAAAGGACTTCAGGCCAGTGTACAAAAAGACAGGACTCCACAAGGTCAAGATTCATCCAATACGGTAGATTCCAAACATCCCGATTTAGTCACTGTTTTTCGTGTATATAATCCGAATTCAGGAGAACATCTTTATACCACGAACCAAACAGAGTATAAGCATCTTTCCCAAATTGGCTGGCAGGGTGAAAATATTGCTTGGTATGGATCGGTAGACGGCTCTTTGGTTTATCGTCTTTACAATCGCCATTCAGGAGAACATTTTTATACAATGAATCGCTTAGAAGCAGACCAACTGGTCAAATCAGGATGGAAGGATGAAGGGGTAGCATGGCGTTCTGATTTCAGCAACAGAAGACCAATTTATCGACTGTACAATCCGAATGCAAAAGGAGTTGCTGAAGCAGGTGCACATCATTACACGGCAGATGCACATGAAAGAGATATTTTGTCCACACAAGGCTGGCGTTATGAAGGAATTGGCTGGTATGGAGTATATACCGGACAGGAATAAACTTACATTTAATTCAATATAGGGAACATCGTTCTGTTACCTATGCGTTGAGGAGAAGTTAGAGTAGTTTAATCATTGATTGAATGAGGTAACGTAGGGGCGGCATCTTGCCGCCCCTATTGCGATCTAAATTATTCCAATTATATCAAAGGTACTTAGCCGATCAAGCACTTTCATTGAAAGTTAGCGATATCATTTTACAGAAGATTAATACTTCATCACGATTGCGTTTACAGTCAAACCAGCTGCAGAGCCCAGCAAAAACACGATATCGCCGCGCTTCACCCTTTCGGTGTGAATGGCATAATCCAGCGCGAAGGGTACGGAAGCGGAAACCATATTCCCGTATTCCTTTGTGATATCGATATACTTATCGGTTGGCACGTTCAATTTACGCATAATCAACTTCAATGCAGAACTTGCCTGATGCGGTATGATCATATCAATGTCTTTCAACTGACATATACTGTTTTTATCTATATTTGCAAACAATTCGGTCAGCAATGTTATACTTAGCGCTACAACTTCCTTCCCTAACATATGGAACTGATAGAGGTGCTTATTTTCCAAAGTATAATCAAAGGCAGGAAGACTTGTTCCACCGCCCATGATCTCAGTCAAGTGTGCCCCTTTGGAATTTGTAAGCTGTTTTACGTACAGAATACCGCTTGTCTCACTTGGAGAAATAACTGCGCTGACCGCTCCGTCAGCGAACAATTCAAAGCTATGGCGCTCGTTTTCATTCAGCGCGATGGATGCAACATCGCCTGAAACAATGAGTGCATTTCGATATCGCCCATTTTGGATATAATTTGCTGCGATATCCAAAGCGGTGACAAAACTTGTACAAGTGGCATTCACATCAAAGGCAGGGATAGTCCTATCACCTGCAATACGCTCGTGTATAAGTGCCGCCGTACACGGGATCGGTTGCGCACCAACTGCGCAAGCACCGATAATCACATCAATGTCGTCCATTGTCATGCCACTATTCGTCAACGCCTTTTCTGCGCTCTCACAGAGCAATCCGATATGGCTTTCAGAACCAGAAATGCGATACCGTCTACCGCCCCTAAATTCGACATATTTTTTAGGTAAAGCCGTACCCATTCCTTTTATTTCTACATTTAGCATAACCGTTCCACCCTCTTTAGTTTTCGACTCAAATCATAATCATATGGCAGGAATACAATGTGTGGCATGAAAAATTTGAAATTTATCGATACCTTCTTAAATTCATTGTATATCCGTTCTTTTACTTCTTCGCTTAAATCATCTGCCAGTACCGCAATTTCAGATGTAGATCGTTGCTGTATACGATACTCGCCTACGTCGTCAACAAACAATAGGCAACGTCGAATAAAATCGGGAAAAACTGAAACGGTTCCCTTTTCCCCTTCGAACTCAAAAACATCGTCACATCGCCCTTCAATTTTCTCCAAAGCCAAAAACGGTGACCCGCATTTGCAACGCTCTTTTTTCTCGATCAGTACATCATTTAGGCGATAACGGACAATTGGTTGCGCGCAGCGTTTCAAATCGGTAATAATGGGAACAAACCGTGTCTCATCCAGCATTTCCTTTTCCATTTGCACAATATCCTCATTGATATGTAAAATGCCATATTCGCAAGTTGCGCCCAAGAAGCCTTCGGTACATTGATAGATCTGATGAACAACGTGCACACCAAAGGCAGATTTGATTGTCTCAGCATCTGAATGCTCTAAAACTTCCGCTATGGAAATGATTTTTTTTGGGTGTATGCGCAGCGTACTATTCGCATGTGCAATACACAAAAGGCACGAAGGCGGAGCGACCAGTATTGTTGGTGCAAAAACGGATAAATCCCGAATATTTTTCTCCATATCGTTTTGCATATCAAAGAATTGAAACTTAACCAAACGTGAATTTACTGTTTCGTAAAGTGCGCTATCCGCTCGCATAAAGAAAGCGATTTTCACGCCGAACAAATGCCTTTTTGGGAGTGTCTTGGCAAGAACCGTTCCCGCCCAAAAAGCTCGTTCTTTGTCGCTGACCAAAAATAGACCTCTGTGTCCTGACGTCCCCGATGATAAACCTATGGTAATGCCCTCCATTTTATTATTGAAATTTCGTGTGCATTCACTGGCAAGTGCGAATTCCATAGCCTGAGACTTATCTATGTTGACCGTGTTGATATCGTTAAATTGTTCCATGAGAATCGACTTGTCAATGATGGGTAGGTCTGAGTTTTTCATGTAAAATGGAGAAATTCGTTTGATCAATGACACTTGTTTTGTGAATAATCTCCGTTGTCGTTTCCTTAAATTTTTTTTGTTCCAAAAGAAAGAAAACCAGCGAGTTTTTACAAAACTCCATAATATAATCAGCTTTTCATTCATTGCACTTCCTCGTGGCTAAATACCACCGTCAAATCATCCTCACGCATTTTTTGAATCTTTTGAAGCGTTTCCAGATATGCCGTATAGTCGTTTTGCAGAAAACGTCCTAAAGGCGTTAAAGAATTGTTGATCCATTCAGAATTCCAACAACTGTCGGCGGCAAAAAAGAGATTGTGCTCAGTTAGCAATATGCCAATCTGTCCTTTTGCGTGACCGGGAATATCTTTGATCATCAAACTTCCATCCCCAAAAAGGTCAACATCCTCCACACAACTAAAAACCTCACAGCGTCTGTCCATGTCGTTTGGAAGTAAGCTTTTAAATACGAGATCGGACAATGTGCGTTTTTGTAAGGTCGATAATACGCCTTCTGAAATAATGATTCGGCTTTGGGGAAAATCCAGCAGTCCCCCAATGTGGTCGGGATGCAGATGCGACAAAATGATGCCTTTTACATCGCATGAAGGTATATTCCTTTTTGCAAGCTGCCTTACCAGTTCGTTCTCGGCATCACACACCACGGGGTTAAGCCAATGATATATCCGTGATTGCCATCCAGACTTAAAAATGCGAGTTGCATAGCCTGTGTCAAACAGCCAGCAATCATCATCATGGCGAAAAAATACTGCTGTTGCTGGAAATTGACGAGTTTCATTTCTCGCTCCTTTTATCGCCCGGTGCAAATTGTTGACACAGTAACCGCAAACGTATATTTTCACGTCAGTGATTTTCGTTCCAATCTTGTGCATATTCTCTAAACCCTTCGCTTAGTGTTTTTTTCGGCACATACCCGAGCCTTTTTGTTGCGGCATCAATATTTAAGGTTTGCGAAACCCCGAGTGTAGACAAGGTGTATCTTGTGAAAACCGGTTCTTTACGTATTTGTAGTATTTTATAGATAAACTCTAAAAACGCAGCAATGCCAAATGCGAGCTTAAAGCCCATGTTGAAATAGCGCGGATGAACATTGATTTGCTCCAGCAGGTTATCTATAATGTCTTTATATTTCATTACTTCGCCATTTGTAATATTAAAAACACCTGTTTCACAACTGTTTGCGGCAAGCCATATGCTATAAGCAACATTCTCGACGCAGACAATATCGACTACGTTTTTGCCCCTGTTAAAAAGCGGGATTCCAATTTTAGCGTTAGCGTGGAGCAGGCGGGGAACAATACTCGTATCCCCAATGCCAAAAATGCCATGAGGTCTGATCATTATGCTTGATAAGCCATGCTTTTTTCCAAAATCATTTACCAACTTCTCCGCCATGATTTTCGATTTGATATAATCATTTAGCTTGTTATTGGTGTCAACATCATCTTCATGAATGTCTAACCTGTCATAGGCACAATTATATACGCTACAGGACGAAATATAAACAAACTTCTTCACACCATGTGCTATGCAAGCTTCCAAAACGTTTTGCGTTCCTACTACATTCGCCTGATAGAAATCTTTCCATTTACCCCAGACAGTGCATAATGCACCTGCATGAACAACGATATCAACGCCGTCTAAAGCTGCACATATCTCGTCAGGACGAGTGAAATCTCCTTTAATAAATTGGCAGTCAGATAGTGTGTTTCCCACTCTTTCATTTCTGCCAAAAGCAACAATATCACAATTGTGCGTTGCGAATTCTTCAATAATATATTTTCCTAAGAAACCGGTCGCTCCTGTTATCAACACTTTCAAAATAGGCACCTCACATCATAGCTCATATTTCCATTATCGCAGAAATTATACTAAAATTCAATATAAACCTATTTTATAATCCTAAAACTGCAAATTGCCTTGTTTTCTCACAAGTACGGACAATTTTTCTCTATGATATTTGCTTAGATGAAATAATCTGTCAAGAATGTGATATTTTCCGCGTGATCAAAAGTCCGATTGGGATTTATGTATCGCAAAAAAATCAAAGATATTGCCGAAAAAAACAACTGGGTAGAATTTAAATTCTATTCACAACAAATGTGTTGAAGGACTGCTCCCAAAACTAGATATGTGATCAAAACATGTTAGTAGAAGGGGGCAGTTTTTTCATGTTCAAAAGAGTATAAAATAAAAAGTACACAAGGGAGTACAAACAAAAATTTACCCATGACAATTTCTTTTTCATGCGCTATACTAGAGTATTAACAAAGCGATTTTATGCATTACAAAAAATGGAAAGAAAGTAGAGATAAAATGGAAGAGTTATTGCAAAAAGTTTATCAGCAGAATTCTTTAAGCGAAGAGGAAATGTATGCTGTGGCTCAAGAGATTTTTTCGGGAAAAGTTTCTGTGCCAAAATTAGCTGCTTTTTTGATGGCATTAAAAATCAAAGGGGAAACGATCGAAGAAATAGCAGGTATTTCTATGGCCATGCAGCAAGCGGCAGTACATCTTCCGTATAAGAAACACGATGCAATGGATAATTGCGGAACAGGTGGAGATAAATCCAACAGTTTTAATATTAGTACAACCAGTGCCTTTGTGCTTGCGGCAGGTGGAATAAAAATGGCGAAACACGGAAACAGGAGCATTTCTAGCCAATCGGGAAGTGCAGATGTTTGTACGGAGCTAGGAATTGAAGTTGAACTTTCTCGTGCAAAAATGGCGGATTTATTGGATAAAATAGGGATTGTCTTTTTATTCGCTCCACATATGCATCCAAATATGAAATATGTCATGGAAGTGAGGAAAGAACTTAAAACACCGACTATTTTTAATTTAATCGGTCCGCTGACCAATCCGGTTTCACTTAAGGCACAATTAATGGGCATTTATCGGAGAGATTTACTGGTGCAAATGGCGGAAGTATTGAAAAAAATCGGCAGAGAACGGGCAATTGTGGTAAATGGTGCAGGAAACATGGATGAGGCTTCTTTAATGGGAGAAAATCACTATGCTCTACTGGAAAATGGTCAAGTAAAAACAGCTGTTTTTACACCAGAAGAAGTAGGCCTAAAAAGAATGCCTGCTGAGGCAATTCGTGGAGGAGATGCCAAGTGTAATGCACAGATTGTCAAGGACGTTTTAGCCAATCAAGCCGGTGCATATTTAGATACGGTTTTACTCAATGCAGGTTTAGGATTTTTTGCTTATGGTTTGGTTTCTTCGATAAAAAAGGGTGTGGAATTGGCACGTGATGTGATTGCTTCAGGTGCGGCACAACGCAAATTAGAAGATTTATTGATGACTCAAAAGGAGATTTTGGCAGAATGAATACTTTTTTAACGGAAATCTTAAAGCAAAAAGAAAAAGAAGTTCAAGCAATGCCCCAGGAAAGCGTACAAGAAATCAAGCAAAAGAAAGATTTTTGGGAATTTTTAAAAGAAAATCCACAGCGTATGCAATTGATTGCCGAAGTGAAACGTGCTTCCCCATCAAAAGGACAGATTAATATGGGTGTAGATCCAGTTGCACAAGCAAAAGCTTATGAGCGAGCGGGGGCGGGATTAGTTTCCGTTTTGACGGATGAATTGTATTTTAAAGGTTCAATTCAAGATTTGAAGCAAGTAGCTGATGCGATCAATCTTCCCGTCTTGTGCAAGGATTTTTTTATCAATGAAAAACAGCTGATTCGAGCACGCAATCATGGAGCAAATGTCATTTTGCTCATTGTGGCAGCCTTATCGGAACAAAAATTACAAGATTTGTTTCAAGAGGCAAAACAACTAGGGCTTCTAGCTTTGGTAGAAGTACATAATGAACAGGAATTACACCGTGCTGAACAGCTTGGCGCAGAGTTGATTGGGGTGAATAATCGAGATTTACATAGTTTCCAAGTAGATATTGCTGTAAGTGAAAGGCTTGCTCAAGTCCAGTCTAGACAGGATTGTTTTTATGTTAGTGAGTCAGGATTTAAGACAAGTGAGGATGTAGAGCGCATAAAAGAGCATTATCAGGCAATTTTGGTAGGAGAAGCCTTAATGCGTGAGCAAAACCCTGAGCAAGTAGCAGAAAGCTTACGTGTGTTTCGTTCAAAATCTGCATTAAGCTAAGATATTGAATTTAGGATGTGTGTTCACACTACCACGAAACGTCTATTTTTTTCTAGATTTTGTGTTAGTCTGTGTTTAAAGCCTGTTTTCATTAACTTTCTTCTCGCTTGAAAATACGGAACAAGCTTTTGAATTTTCTTGAAATACGCATGCTTGTCTGCAAAATTTGCCTTGCGGGATAGAAAATCTATGCAAAATATGGGCATTTATGGTAGTGTAAACACGCCTAGTAGGAGAAATTTTGATGAATGAACAAAACCTTGATTTTGGACATGTAGCAGAAAGCTTGCGTGTATTTCATTCAAACTCTGCCTTTCATCCACAGAGTTTACTTTCAGAAAACGAATATCAGCCGAAAGTGAAAATTTGCGGTATACAAACCAAAGAGGAGGCAGAATGGGCAGTACAGTATGGAGTGGATATGCTTGGCTTTGTCTTTGCAAAGAGTAAACGTCAAGTCAGTCTTGAACAAGCAAAAAAAATCGCAAAAGGTCTTCCTCCATCGATAAAAAAAGTAGGGGTTTTCGTGAATCCTGAATTGGATGAAGTACTGAATTGTAAAGAACAAGTTCCTTTGGATTTGATTCAATTTCATGGCAATGAGTCGCCAGAATTTGTAAAACAACTTAGTCCATCCATCAAAGCAATTCAAGTTCGTGACGGAAAATTTTCTCAAGATATTTGGACATATCCGGATAGCTTGATTTTATTAGATGCTCCGGAAGAAAATTTTGTAGGAGGGAATGGCAAAAGCTTTGATTGGGAAAAACTTTTAGAAGTGAAATTGCCGAAAGAACGCTTAATCGTTGCAGGCGGATTAAATGAAAAGAATGTACTTCGGGCAATTGGCTTATTTAAACCTTTTGCGGTGGATGTGTCATCGAGTGTAGAAACAATGGGGAAAAAAGATCAGACGAAAATTAAAAATTTTATTCAGCAAGTAAAAGGAGTGAGAGAAAATGGCTTATCAAGCACCAGATGAAAAAGGATTTTATGGAAGTTATGGAGGACGTTTTGTATCTGAATCGCTGATGAATGCAGTATTAGAATTGGAAAATGCCTATCGAAAAGCGCAAAAAGATCCAAAATTCCAACAAGAATTTGCTTATTATTTAAAAGACTATGTAGGACGGGAAACCCCTCTTTATTTTGCTGAGCAGTTGACAAACTATGCGGGTGGAGCAAAAATCTATTTAAAACGTGAAGATTTAAACCATACAGGAGCGCACAAAATCAATAATACCATAGGACAGATTTTGTTAGCCAAAAGAATGGGTAAACAAAAGATTGTAGCAGAAACCGGAGCAGGGCAGCATGGCGTAGCGACAGCGACGGTAGCCGCACTTTTTAATATGGAATGTATTGTTTTCATGGGTGCAGAGGATGTAAAACGCCAAGCTCTTAATGTGTTTCGTATGGAACTTTTAGGCACTCGAGTAGAAAGTGTAAAAAATGGAAGTCATACCTTAAAAGATGCAGTTAATGAAGCTTTGCGTTACTGGGTGGCAAATATTGAGGATACACATTATATTTTGGGTTCAGTTTTAGGACCTCATCCGTTTCCTGAAATCGTAAGGGATTTTCAAAGTGTGATTGGAAAAGAAGCACGCGCTCAGCATTTAGAAGCAGAGGGAAAATTACCGGAGGCTTTAGTTGCTTGTATTGGCGGCGGCAGTAATGCAATGGGACTATTTTATCCTTTTATCCATGATCAGGAAGTGAAAATGTACGGGGTGGAGGCAGCAGGATTAGGCTTAGAAAGTGGTTCTTATGCGGCATCATTAGCGAAAGGAAAAAAAGGCATTCTGCATGGTGCAATGATGGATGTGTTACAAGATGAAAATGGACAAATCCTAGAAGCTTTTTCGATTTCGGCAGGTTTGGATTATCCGGGTATTGGACCGGAACACTCTTATTTTAAAGAGCTTGGACGTGCAGAATATGTCAGCGCTACAGATGAGGAGGCAATAGAAGCTTTTCAGATTTTATGTCGCACAGAAGGAATTATTCCAGCATTGGAAAGCTCACATGCCATTGCTTATGCCTTAAAATTGGCGAAAACTATGCCAGCGAATCAAAGCATGATTATTTGCTTATCCGGACGAGGAGATAAAGATGTAGACCAAATCAAAGCACGTCTGCAAAAGGAGGGCAAAAAATGAAAACACTTACGCAAATATTGAATCAAAAAGTAGAAAAAAAAGAACCGATTATTGTGGCTTACATCATGGCAGGAGATGGAGGTTTAGATAAACTTCCAGAAACCATTCAGTTTTTAGAAGACAATGGAGTGAGTGCGATAGAAATTGGTATTCCCTTTTCTGACCCGGTAGCAGATGGTCCGGTGATTCAGCAAGCCGGACTCCGTGCCTTGAGTCAAAAAGTGAATTTAGAACAAATTGTAGAAAAATTACAGACAGTAAAAACAACAATACCTCTCGTGATTATGACTTATTTTCAATTAATTTTTCACTTGGGTGTAGAAAACTTTATTGCCAGTTTAGAAAATACTCCAGTAAAAGGATTGATTATCCCAGATTTACCTTACGAGCATCAAGATTTTGTACTTCCTCTTTTACATAAGCGGGATATTGCTTTAGTACCTCTTGTTTCTTTAACCAGCCCAAAAGAAAGAATTCAACAAATTACACAAAATATGGAAGGCTTTATTTATGCTGTGACGGTAAACGGAACGACAGGCACAAGAAATACTTTTGGGGACAATATCGAAGAACACTTAGCAGAATTGAAGCAAAACGTTAATCTACCTGTTTTGGCAGGTTTTGGTGTGTCTACACTTGAACACGTCCAACAATTTAGTAAAGTGTGCGATGGCGTAGTTATCGGTAGTAAAATTGTTCGTATGTTGCATGAGGGACAAAAAGATGAGTTGGCAAAGTTTTTGTCAGCAGCGGCAAATTTAAGATAAAAATGAAGAATTTTGACTCTATTAGGCATATTCACATTAGCTGAAATGCACAGATTTTGAGTAGATTTTTCGCTCCGTAAGGTAAAATTTTCAGATATATGGTGCGTAATTCAAGAAAATAAAGATCTTGTCAAACAAGAAGAATATTATGAATAATTTTTTAAGAGTATGTTCTCGTATCTCCGAACGAGGAGAATACTGAGGATAGTTTTTCTAAGAGCCTGTTTTCATATTTCCGAACGAAAAGAATGTTGTAGATAGTTTTTTTCCTACACGAAGAGGTGACGCAGGAATACTGGAGGTATTTCAAGGAATCTCGACACCGTAGGAGGAAAACTAGACCAATATTCTTCCGTAAGTGAGATATGAAAATAGACTCTCACACGAAGAGGTGACACAGGAATACTGGAGGTATTTCAAGGAGGCTCGACACTATAGGAGGGAAAATAGACCAACATTCTCTTGTAAGTGAGATATGAATAGACTCTTACACAAAGAGGTGCGTAGAAATACTGGAGATATTTCAAGGAAGCTCGACACCGTAGGAGTGAAAATGGACCAACATTCTTCCGTAAGTGAGAGACGAAAACAAGCTTTAAACGTAGACCAGTACAAAACCGACCCAAAGATAAACGCTCTACGGTAGTGCGAATGCGTTCCAGCAGGAGATGAAAATCTCCTGCCACCTAAATTCTAAATTGCTCAAAAATTTTTAAAAATTCTTTTGCATAAGCGTATTGCGTTTTTCCATAATCTACAAAATCTACGCCTAATTGATACTTGTACTCGCACCAGTTGCTCCAAAGAAGCCCACAAATTGCAATATAGGCGTAAATTTTCGCCCGTGTTTTTGCTGGACAAGTTTCCGGAAAATAGCATTGAATTAGTTGGTCAATTTCTGTCAAGGTGTAGCCGGAATAAATAGCAAACATAGCAATATCTACGTGGGGGTCTTGCATAGCAGCATATTCCCAGTCAATGAGGCGTATTTCTGTTTTTGCATACAAATTCTGTTGATCATTAGTCAAAGGTGAACTTGCTGTTGGTTCAATAGAAGGGTAATCAGAAGGATCATTACTCTTTCCTTGAAGAGATGGATGTGGTCTTTCATGGATAAAGATAAAATTGTCAGCAACAGAATCAATATGGCAAAGGCAAAATGGCAATGCCACAGAAGTGATGTAGGCTTTTAAGGCAAGTATTTGCGTTTTCGTTTGTTCATAATCCGGATATAAAGATTTTTTATGTAGCCATAGATGTTCATAATATTCAATTTGAGCAAATAAATCAAAGACATGAGGAACTTGTAAACGGGATTCATGGAATTTTCTTAGTTTATGCATACAAGCCTTTACTTCAGACCAATTTTGGCAATCGCAGTTTTTAGCCTCTGGAAAAAACAAACTAATTTTATAGCCATTTTGAGGATTTAAGTAAAAAATATCATCACAAAGATTTAAAGGAGCAATATTCTGATAAACAATATATTCTTCTTGGCGACGGATCAATTTTTCTGTTCCTTTTCCTGGTATACGCATTAAATATTGCTGATCATGGAGATGAAAAGAAAAAGAAGAATTGGTCATTCCTTTTTTGATGATAGATAAATTTTGTATTTCATTTATTGTACAAGAAAAAGTGGAGCAAATAATTGAAATAATCTCGTCTTTTTTTGTTTTTTGGTTAGATAAAGGGAAAAGCTTAGATAATAAAGTAAGCAGAACATTATGGTCATTATGATTCATGATAAAGCTCCTTTTATTACGTGTTCAACGATACAAGTTTAGGGTAAAGTCCTGCTGATGAAGTTTTATACTTCTTGTATTATTTAAGCAATGTATTATTTTGTCAAGTGAATTTTGAATCCAGGTTAAATTAGCTATTTTACACAATGATAGATAAAATAAATGTGGCCTGTTTAATCTCTGTGAATGCGTTTTGTTTAAGAGTGTGTTTTTAAATATCTTTGAATGAGGAGAATTTACAGTATGTCTACAAAAATTGCCTTGTGGAGCGAAAAATTTGAAGGACTCTGCGGGTAGTGTGAACACACCTTAAAACAGGTTCTTACCTATGAAGGAGTACACAGAGATACTAGAGTTCAAGAAAACTCTACACCGTAGGAGGAAAAATAGAGCCCTATTCTACGATAAGTAAGGATTAAACAGGTATCTAAAAGGGAGCTTACACGAAAGCATTAGGAAAGGAAACTCAAGTTGAAAAAATTCCTCTTAAAAAGTGAATACCAGCCTACAGGCGACCAACCACAGGCGATAGATGCCTTATCCAAAGGTTTTTTAGAAGGGAACCAAGTGCAGACTTTACTAGGGGTAACTGGTTCGGGAAAAACCTTTACTATGGCAAATATTATCCAAAAATTGCAGAAACCTACCTTAATCATTGCCCATAATAAAACGTTGGCAGCCCAATTATATAGTGAGTTTAAAGAATTTTTTCCAGAAAATGCTGTAGAGTATTTTGTTAGTTATTATGATTACTATCAACCGGAAGCTTATGTACCGTCTACAGACACTTATATTGAAAAAGATTCGGCAATTAATGATGAAATTGATAAATTACGGCATTCCGCTACGGCATCTTTGTCTGAAAGAAAAGATGTGATTATTGTGGCATCGGTTTCGTGTATTTATGGTTTGGGAAGTCCGATAGATTACCAAGAAATGGTTGTTTCTATTCGTCCAGGTATGCAGCAAGAACGGGATGAAGTAATCCGAAAACTGATTAACATGCAATATAACCGCAATGATATGGACTTTAAACGGGGAACTTTTCGGGTAAAAGGAGATGTTTTAGAAATTTTTCCTGCTTATGCAGAAACGTTTGCTTTGCGTGTAGAATTTTTTGGTGATGAAGTGGAGCGGATAGCGGAAATTGATACTTTGACTGGAGAAGTAAAAGCCTTTTTAGAACACGCTGTTGTGTTTCCTGCTTCCCATTATGTAGTAGCTCCGGAAAAAATGAAAGCGGCGATTTCTACGATTGAAGCTGAATTAGAAGAAAGAGTAGCTTATTTTAGACAGGAAGATAAGTTATTAGAAGCGCAGAGGATTTCAGAGCGAACAAATTTTGATATAGAAATGATGAGGGAAACAGGATTTTGTTCTGGAATAGAAAATTATTCTAGGCATTTAACAGCCTCCCTAGAGGGAGAGCCTTCTTTTACACTTATTGATTATTTTCCAAAAGATTTTTTGATGATGATTGATGAGTCTCATATTACTTTGCCGCAAATTCGAGGAATGTATGCGGGAGATCGTTCAAGAAAACAAACTTTAGTAGATTTTGGTTTTCGTTTACCTTCGGCATTGGACAATCGTCCGCTTAATTTTGGAGAATTTGAAGAGAAAATTGCCCAAATGCTTTGTGTATCCGCTACGCCCGGACCTTATGAAGCAGAGCATGAATTATTTCGAGCGGAGCAGATCATCAGGCCTACAGGTCTTTTAGATCCCCGAATTGAAGTACGTCCGGTTCAAGGTCAAATTGATGATTTGATCGGGGAAGTAAATAAAGAAGTTTCTCAACATAATAAAATCTTGATTACCACACTGACAAAGCGTATGGCAGAGGATTTGACCGACTATATGAAAGAAGTGGGTATACGGGTAAGGTATTTGCATTCAGATATTGATGCTTTAGAGCGCTCGGAAATCATTCGAGAAATGCGTTTGGATATTTTTGATGTTTTAGTGGGAATTAACTTACTGCGAGAAGGCTTAGATATTCCAGAAATTACTTTAGTGGCAATTTTAGATGCAGATAAGGAAGGTTTTTTACGTTCGGAGACTTCTCTCATTCAAACAGTGGGAAGGGCTGCACGAAATGCGGATGGCCATGTCATCATGTATGCGGATAAAATTACAGATTCGATGAAAAAAGCGATAGGAGAAACAGATAGAAGACGGACCTTACAGGAAAAATATAACTTGGCGCATGGTATTACTCCACAAACGATTAAAAAAGCAGTTAGAGATGTCATCCGCATTTCTAAAGCAGCAGTAAAAGCAGAAAGTGGAGAAGAAAAAGAGTTAGAGTCTATGTCGCTTAAGGAATTAAAAGCTTACCATAAAGAAGTGCAAAAGAAAATGAACGCAGCAGCAGCGGAGTTAAATTTTGAATTAGCAGCACAATTGAGAGATAAATTGATTGCTGTAAAAAAAGAAATACAGGAAATGGAATAGACTTATTCTAAGAAATAGGCTTAAGTATCTGTGAATGAGCAGAATGTTATGTATCATTTTTCTAAGAGCCTGCTTAAGTATTGAAAATTTTGTATATCCTTATTTCTCTTGTACGAAGAGGTGACGCAGGAATATGAAAAGTATTTTAAGCAATTTAGGCATCAAAGGAGAAAAATAGACCGAAAGTTGAACATTCTCACGTAATGAGATGCTTAAGCAAGTTCTCATACAAAAAAGGTGACCGGAATACTGGATGTAACTTGACAGCAGGATCTGTAACAGATTTTATACCTAAATGACTTTTGCACCACCAAATTTCTTTTGGGTATAAATGAGATCAACTAAAATAAAGAGATAAACTTACTTGACAAAGATAAATGATAATGATAATCTATTTCAAAAAGGAGAATCATTCATGAAAAAATCCATCCAAGTTTTTCTTTCTTTATTGTGTTCTATGTTTTTTATCCATGGCTGCACGACGCCAGCTTCAACAAGTCCAAAACAAGAAACTGTAGACTATGTTTATGGAACATTAGATTTACCTTATGCTGATTTTTATTATGGAGAATTGAACAATGTTCAGCCAAACAAAGGAAAACAAACGTTAGCGTCAAACAAAGAAGATCAGGTAAAAGAGGAAGGCTATCGGAAATTAGGGATGTACGATGCGGTAAGTTCGGTTACTTTAGATAAAGCTTCTTCGTTTGAACAGGTATTTTATGAAGAGCAAGAAGGAAAAATGAAGATTTTAGGAATCAAGGAAGTCAATGTAGCAATAGATCGTTCTCTTTATGAAGAAGCAAAGCAAGCTTTAGAAGAAGGAGGAAATACAGACTTATTGATTTTGAAATGGATTCAAGATTGGAAAATTTCAGAAAGTAAACCACTTGAATATAAAGTGTTAAATTCTGATGGCGTATTTAGTCAAACAGTGGGAGAAAGCACAAAACCAGAAGGACTTCGCGCAAGTATTTCTACTTCTTCTACTTGGGGAAATTATGAAATCCTGATTGAAGGTTTGGAGAATATAGAAAATTTAGACTTAACAACAGAGAATCTTGCAGGAGCTATACTAGAAACTGATGATGGAAAAAAGTATGGCTTGGAACATTTGGATAATCTTTGGCTACGTCCGGAAGATATTGCTTTTTCCGTTCAAGAATTTAAAGAACCCCATGGAAATACACCTGCATATCAACGTTTTTCAGATATTCCCGGAAAAACTATCAAAAAAATTACTTATTTATTGAATAATCAAGCAGATATTGAAATAGAAACAGATCTTTATTGTAAAAAAATGCTAGACAAAGAGCAGGGGATTACCATACCTGAAACCATAGCCTTTGACCAAGCAGGCAGTATATTGGCGCTACAAAAAAATTTACCGCAAGATAGTCACTATTCTTTATCTTTAGTAAAAAAAAGTAATGGGGAAGAGATAAAAGATTACACAGAAGAAGAACAGCAAGTCATTCTTGACCATTCCATAAAGGCAGGAAAATATACCTTAACTTGGTCAGATGATACTTATGGAGATATTGGGCTTACCGTGCTTGTGGAATCAAAATTGCTGGATAGCGTTTTCTTTATTGCAGACAATCAAATTTCGCTTAGTCAAAATGAAGAAGAAGTATCTGTTACAGATTATCTTGCTGCTATTTCTAAAGTCACCATAAACCAAAAAGAAATAAAAAGCCGTAATTTAGCCACATTGTTGTTTGATTTGGATGGTAAAATCCTATTTGATGCAGAATTGATAGACCGAGAGGGAAATGTCGAAGCAATTTTTGAAAAAAATAAGGAATACCATTTAGAACTAGAAGCTTTTGGTTTTCCTAGAATAAGCGGGAGTATCCAATCATGATGTTATTTTTTATTATTTTTTTGGTAGGAATTGCGATTTATTTTGCCGACGACATCTTGCGTCGGCACGCAAAAGCCATTTATCTGTTTAGTATTCTTTGTTCTTTCTGTGCTTTTTTGGTATTGGAAGATAAAATACCAGCTTTTCGCACAATACAGTATTTGGTACAGGAGCTTTTTGGGAAAGGAATTTTAGCTAGTGTTCTTTTTCTTTATGTAATGATTGCACCTGTTTTGTCAAAACAGTGGACACTGAGGAAAAAAATTTACGGTTTACGGGCAAACTTAGCGATTATTGCTTCTTTTCTTATTTTTTCGCACAATTTATTTCAAAGCAGGAGAGTTGATCTAGTTGCCTTTTCTTTTGGGACAATTGACAGCTTTGTTTATCTTAGCTCTTTATGGATGGTTATTTTACTCATTCCATTAACGGTAACTTCTTTTGCGAGTATCCGCAAAAAAATAGCAGTAAAACAATGGAAAAAAATTCAGAAACTATCCTACTTATTTTATACTTTATTTTATATCCACATTGTTTTGGTTTCTTGGGGACCTTTGCAGATGGGGAATACCGGAGCTATACAAAATTTAATCGTGTATACTTTTATTTTTGGTACTTATGCTTTATTTAGAATCGGAATCGTGATCCAAAACAAGTATAAAGAAATTTCACTTAAGCCTTATCTGGCAAGGAGTTTTTCGGGTTTTATTTGTCTATTATTTTTGGTATATTTAGCTTTATGTCATCAAACAGAAGCAAGTTATGCAAGTATAGAAAGTCCTTCAAAAAACAGTACATTAACGATACAAGAAACACTTGAAGCGATCCCTTCTTCTCTTCAAGAAAGCGTACAATTGGAAACACAGGGCAGCCAAGAATCTAAGCAAGATACAAAAAAATCTTCTGCTTTTTCTAAAGAAACAAAAGCAGAAGAGGGCGGTATATACAAAGATGGAACTTATCAGGGAAGTGCAAAAGGTTATCGTGGTAATATTGAAATTGAAGTAGAAATTCAAGGAGGAAAAATCAGTGATTTAAAGGTTCTTTCTTCACGAGAAGACCAAAAGTACTTTCAAAGAGCGTGGAATTACCTTAGTCAAAAAATTTTAGAGGGAAAAGAAACGGCGGAGCTAGATACAGTCAGCGGAGCAACGTATAGCTCAAAAGGTATTCGCAATGCTATTCAAAATGCTTTAGAACAAGCACAATAGTCATCAAGCAGTCGGATTTATATTTCTTCATATACCGTGGGAAACACAGAAATCTACGCTTGAGGATTCCATGTAAGACTACCGGAGTTTAGATAGCAACAGAGTTGAAACAAGAATTTCCTGCATTTGGGTAGAGAGAGTGTCAACTCTACAGCAATTTACGAAAATTGTTATCTTTATTAAGAGATGATTCATGACCTGTATCAAGTGATGAATCATCTTTTCTCATTTTATGTTGAAAATTTTACTTCAATTTCAAGATTTCTCACAATGTGTAAGGCGATTTGCAAGATTTTTTACCTCTATTACAAGGATTCTTCATGCTATATTATGATATAATAAACAAAAAACGTTTATTATATCGTTGATGCACACAATTTGATTAGGAAGATGGTGTGCAAAGCACACTCAAATTGGCGCGACCATGATTGACTTCGCAATCATGATATATTAGTGGCGATTAATCCTACTATGTTTAGCGTACAATAGCGTTCCAAGTGGAAGGACCGACGATGCCATCTGCACTTAGACCAAACAAATTCTGTGCGGCAATGACAGCTGCCTGTGTACCCGGTCCAAATACTCCATCTTCTGATACACGAGGAATAGAAGAATATTGTGCTGCTAAGCGATTCAGATAAGTTTGTAAAATACGTACACTTTCTCCAGTAGAATTTAGGCGAAGTAAATAACCAGGATAAGCAGGAGCAGAAGGCATATCTTGTTGTTCACGGTAAGCGGAAATAATGGCTGCCCATGTAGCTGGTCCGATGATTCCATCAGCTGATAGACCGGCCAATCTTTGAAAAGCAGCTACTTGTGCCGCTGTAGCAGGACCAAAAATTCCATCAGCAGTTACCTTGGGAATGGAAGGATAATCATCAGCCAAAGCATTCAGATAACGTTGCATAAGCTCTACATCACTACCTTTGGAACCATTTTTCAACACTGTTCCAGGATAGGATGGATACGGATTCTGACCGCCACCATTGTTACCCCCGCCATTATTACCGCCACCTCCATTGTTGTCTCCTGAAGTAGGCAAGGATTGATAAATTTCATAGAGTTTCCTCCATGTGGCAGGGCCAACAATTCCATCCGGAGTCAAACCAAATTCTTGCTGGAAAGCTTTTACTGCATTAGTCGTACTTGTGCTAAAAGAGCTATCTCGAATAACGGGAGGAATTGTTTGGTAAAATCCACCGATGGAATTTAATAAAAATTGTAACTGCGCAACATCTTGCCCCTTAGCACCTTGCTGAATTACAGAAGTGGGAGGAGCTGCACCTTGATCAATCCATTCTCCCTCACTGCCTAATTCGGCAAGCTTCGTTACAGCAGTATATACATAAGATATTTTGTTCCATGTAGCTTGATCAACGACACCTGTTTGAGGTAGGTTGAAAATTTCTTGAAATTTTTTTACTGCTTCAATCATCGTTGGACCATATATACCATCCGGGCTAAGCTGAGGTATAGCTGGATAATTGCTTCGGATACGGTTAAGATAATTTTGCATCTGCAAAACAGGAGCTCCAGAGTATCCATTTTGCAAATTATATCCGGGATAAGAACTTAAGATATCTGATATGTTATTTGTAGAAACTACCTCAAAGTTGTTTCCATAATAATATTGGAGAATTTGAAAAGCATTTAAACCAGAGTTTGCTAAATCTACTGTTCCCCATTGCGAAAGCCCATTACATTTGGCTTGCTTACCATCACAGTAAGTTGTAAATAAAGGCTCTTTAAAACCAATTTGACGGACATATTGGTTAAAAATACGATCGACTATTTGAGAAATCGTATCTGGTATTGTCTGTCCTTCTACAAAGTATTGATCATAGGCAGTAGAGTTAGTAATATCAAAATTATATCCTTGAGAACGATACCATTCCGTATAGATACGATTTAAAGTAATACTGATAATCGCATAAATATTAGCTTCTACTGCAGCTTGCGGCCAAACCGGAGGAGGATAAATTTCACTAGATGCTACATTTTTAATATACTCCCGATAAGGTACGGTAATATTTTTGGCTGAAGAACTGGGTGTTCCCATATGCACAGTAACAGTTTCCGGGATAATGACATTATTTAAGGCACGGCCTCCAGATTTTGGACCAGTTTGCACTTCACCTTCTTCACCTATTGGCAGAGTTTTTTTAGGTAAAGTCAATGTTTCTGACGCTGGAGAAGTACTGTTTTTTGGTTTAAGCGAAATAGGCTGAGTCGAATAGACTTGATCAAATACTTTCGCTCCAATGATGTTTTGTCCAACGTAGCCATTTTTGCTTACTTGGATATTGTACTCAGCATAAGCCTTGTCACCTGGAACTTCACCTTCTGCTTTATCGGGGGCGTAAAGCATAGCATATTCTGTTTCCCCTTCGTTATTTGTCGTCAATTCACCCAATACTTCACCCGACGGACTACTAATGATAACCTTTGCACCAACTAAGGGTAAAGCACCGTTATAGTCACGGGTTTCAATTTTTAGATAACCATATCCCATAGAAAACCTCCTTAATTTTTGATTAATTTTAGTTCGCTTTATCCGATAAAAGGTATTTTGAATATTTTCCTCCATTTGTTTACGTTTCATCGACTGAAAAATCTATTGTTTGTTGATCATTGATTTCAATGATCAGTTTGTGTTGGCTCAGTCGAAAAACTTTTTTTCTGAAAAGTAATAGTAAGCAAACTACCTGTGAGAAAAGGAGTCTTTGATAGAATTAGGTAAATTCTGTAATATAATATGTTGCAAAAACAAATATGTATGGACTTTTTTATTGGTAAGCTCATCTTGTAATTGATGGATTTTTTGCTATACTTAATGAAAAAACTCAGAAAAGCAAAGACTTGCTAAGAGCTTGTTTCATATCTCTGAATGATGAGAATTTAGTGTATCGTTTTTCTCCTACACGAAGAGATGACACAGGAATACGGGAAGTAGTGATTTTGGTTAGCATAGAGAAAGGAAAAGAATGATGAAATTAGCGATAGGAAATGACCATGCAGGTGTGGAGTTGAAAAAAGAAATCATGAAGCATTTACAAGCTCGTGGGGTAGAAGTGCAAGATTTTGGCTGTCAGGAAACGACTTCGGTAGATTATCCCGTTTATGGAGAAAAGGTTGGCAGGGCAGTGGCTCAAGGAGGATTTGAAGGAGGGATATTGATTTGCGGCACAGGTGTAGGCATTTCTTTGGCAGCGAATCAAGTCAAAGGTATACGGGCCGTAGTATGCAGTGAGCCTTATACTGCCAAAATGTCGAAATTACATAACAACACAAATGTGCTTTGTTTTGGTGCAAGGGTCATTGGAGTAGATATGGCAAAAATGATTACCGATACATGGCTAGATACGCAGTATGAAGGAGGAAGGCATCAAAAACGTTTAGATATGCTTGAACAGATTGAAGAAAGGAGATGACGATATCGTGAATCAAAAGAAGTCTGCACATAAAAGACGAGTGCAGACTTCTTTTGATATTTAAGACATAAAATTATTGAACAACAACGTTTTTATCAAGACATCACAAGCAAGATTAGACAAAATTCAAAAAATTTTGATATTCAAACAAAATTAAATATGTTATTTATGGAAGCACCCATCAATGGTGCAAAGATTCTTTTTTCTGAAAGATCTTTTTTACTAGGAACTCTTTGCATTTTCTTGCAATATACTCTGGGTCGTGTTGGTGAATATAATGTCCGTAATCCAATGAAATAAGTTTGGCATCTTCATCATCAGCAAGATTTTGTTGAAGTATCTTATTCATCACAACTGTCCTTTTTCCTTTATTTTAGAGCGATGCTTGATCAAGTTCGATTCTACTCTGATCAAGCATATGCCTTTTTGTTCTAAAAAATCAAATTTTATATTGATTTATAGTTACCACTGGATATAAATCAACTATGGTGTATGTGGTACAAAAGATATAGATATAGAAATAGATAAAATAAATAAAATAAGATAAATAAGTAAGTTAACGAATTGAATTTTTACGTTAATTTTGCTTTCCTGATTTAAAATCATGAAAAATCGTTGACTTAAAAAGGATCTGCTATATGTAGAAAAGGCTAAAACAAATCTATTGTAAGAGTAATTTGTTTCTGATTCATTCAAAATACAAGAGAGATAAGAATATTGTTCACTTGGTGTTAATCCGTCCACATATTTGCTATCATTGCGAATTTCTAATAATCTAAAAAATTGCTTTTTCAATAGATACATCAGGGGAAACCACCAATAAATTAATGATAAAAGTTCAAAAAAAGCTTTCCAAAGAAAATCAAAACTTTTTACATGTAATAATTCATGAGAGATAATGTGACGCAGTTGCACTTCGGAATATTCTTTTAAAGGCAAAGCAATAAATATTTTTTTTAGTCCTACGACAAAGGGATGCTTGATTTGATCCGAAACAATGATGGTAAAATTGCTTTTTAATGGTATCTCCTTTAAAACTTTTTTCAAGGTGTCAACAAACTGAAAAGAGGGAGCAGCTTTAGATAGTGCCCACAACAAGCAAATAAATTGTTTGTAATCAATGTATAATTTTACAATTTTGACCGTTGCTACAAAAATCCAAACAAAGATCAACAGATGATAAACTTTTATACTGCTATAAATTACCCAATCAAACCAATCAAATAGGGAGGATATCAAAAAAGGACATGTAATTTTTAAAGTAATGGGAAGATTAAATGGAACGAGTAAACGAAAGCCTAAAATTACACAGGCTAAAAAGAGGGTATTGATGCCTACAGAACAAAAAAAATTGTGGATGTTCATGGTAATAAAAAGGATTAAAACGAAAATACTAGAAATTTTTAAAAGTTCGAGAAAGCCACCAACTGTAAAAATATTCATAGTTCCTCCTCTTTTATGTATAATTAAGACTCTTTTCTAAGTTGGTCAAGGTTAGTAACGAAAAATTTTTAGTTGATAATGTACGTTTTTTCTTTGGTCTTTTCGGTGTGAAATATAAATTTGTGGTATAGTCAACATAAAACGTTTATTATACCGTTTATGCACACGATTACGTAAAGAATTTACTCACATACGTTCGCCGCAACCATGATTCACTTCGCAATCATGGACTTGTTAATTATCCTTTAATAACTTTTCACGAGCCTTAAGTAATTTTTTTAATTCCTTTATTTGATCTGCTTGATTTTCTTCTTCATCTAATAAATAAGAAACAATATTTGCTAAGGATTTCTTCTTACCACTAGAGCGATAGTACTCTTCTAATTGAATTGAGGCATATTCATCTGGCGTGATTTTCGGCGCATAGCTACGTGTCAAAACGGTATTGCTATAAACAATATCCTTTACTTCGATATATTCTTTTTTCAGTAATTTTTTCAGAGCAGCTTGTACAGTATTTATGTTCAATCCATTGTTCTTACAAATTTCTGTTCCGGTCATGGAAGACTTAGAATCCCATAAAGCATTCATCACCTCTTTTTCTTTAGCACTTAAAATATATAAATTCACTGTATCAGCCTCCTCAAAAATATAGAAAGATGTGTAAATAAATTATACTACAGTTATTCAAGTGAAGCTAGTGAAAGTAGTGAAAAAAATTCACCTGCTACTTTTGTGAATAACTTGTCGAGTAAAAATTATCAAAAAAAGTATTGAATTAATTATAAAATTAATAGTTGACTTCTTACTTTTTTTATGATCTAATAAGATTAATATAACATTTTTTTTATGGAATTAATATAAAAAATATATATTCCATAAATATAGGAGGATAAATGAAGATTAAGAAGATAGTTGTTGGAGTACTGTTTTTTTGTATATTAGGAATGGTAATTTTTCCGCAAATGAGAGTACGAGCAGCAGAAACCAAAAATATTGTTTTAGTACATGGCGGTTGGCATGGTGAATGGAGTTGGTATCATTTGGTTGATGAATTGGAGGAACGAGGATATATCGTGAGCTTAGTTGAACTCCCTGCGCATGGCAAGGACAAAACGCTTGCTTGGAACGCATCAGCTGATAGCTACGTAAATAAGATCACTTCTACTTTACGAAATATTAACGAAAAATCTATCTTAGTAGTACATGGATCTTCAAGCGGTTTTGCTTCACGTGCAGCTGAATTAAATCCCGATAAAGTAGATAAGCTGTTGTTTATCAGCGGAGTACTAGTCAGGAATAATGAATGTGTAGCTAGTGCATTACTCCAAGATACCTATTCTGAGGCTATGTCAAATGCAAAACTTCATTTACTCAAAGGTTCGATGAGTATATCACCAGAGATTGTCTATAATTTGGCCCGTCGAAGCGATAAAATGATTGGAGAACGTTTGATAGAGGATGAGCCTGCAAGAGCATTATTTTCTGGAATCAAATTAGGAAACAATTTTAATCAAACTCCTAAATATTATATCCAGACCATACAAGATAAATCATTGTCTTTTCAGTATCAACAAAAATTAGTAGAAAAAGTTCCCTGTAACAAAGTATACCAACTAAATTCAGGTCATGTTCCTTTTATTACAGAACCAAAAATGGTTGCTAATATTATTGATGAAATTTCAGTAAAACATGAACGGGGATTATCGCCTAAAATTGGAAAAGAAACGCAAGAGACACCAAAAACTTATGATGAGCCAGAAATTGAAAAGCGTATTCATGAAAGCTTAGATAGCAGGGAAGAAGTTTCTTTAAAAGAGTATGTGCAATTTTATGATTTGCTCGCAGAAGAAATGCACTTGGAAGAAGTGGAAGATGTGCCAATCTATGGTACTGGTACAGAAAATAAAGATATTCCTATTTATACTACTTCTGCACAAGAAGTGGAAGATATTCCTACAACAAATACCATAGAAGAAAGAATTGATATACCTATTTATGGCACTGGTACAGAAATGATCGATATTCCTATTCACACTGCCTCTACACCAGAAGTGAAAGAGATTCCTACAACGAGTGCTCTAGAAGAAAGAGTGGATATACCTATCTATGGTACTGGTGCCCAAATGAATGATATTCCCATATATAGTACTGCCACAGGAGAAAACGATATCCCGATATATGGTATTCGTCCTTAACAAGATTGGAAAGAAAAGGAGAAAGTAAAAATGTTGACCCTCAATAAAAGTGAAATTGAACAGCAAGTTTTGAATTTTATCTCAAAAAATGAAAAAGAAGAAGAAGATTCATCGGATGATTTACGAGAAATTGAACTTTTTTGCAAGTGTATGTTGGGATATGTTGACTTGGAATCCATTGAAAAATATGAATGTAGTCTTTTGAATAAACTTTATCAAAAGTATCAAGTGAACAATCTAGCAGAGCTAATTCATCAAATCAAGTGGAATTATAAACAAGATTTTAAAACGCTTATCCGTATCATTGACCATTTTCCTATACCAAAAGAGGTAGAAGAACAATTACGTTATACAGATGATCGTATTGATCAAGCATTTGTTCATAAAAAATCCCATAGCAACGTTTTACTTTCTCATCCCATACGTGTTGGACATACTTTATTTTATAGAAATTTTGATCAATCAGATGAATTTATTATTGATCATTCCTCCGATCATTTAGAAGGGATCGTCCTTTTTGAAGTAATTAGACAAGCAGGATTAGCTTCCACTCACCATTGCGGAATAGCTATGGATGGAGTCAGTGTCATTTTAGAATCGGATATACAATACCAAAACTATATAGAGTTAAATGTTCCTTATTATACGCAATGCATACCAGCAATTCGAAGCAATGGTGGCATAGGATTTTCTGTTTTTCGCGTAATACAAAATGATATGGTTTGTGCGAAAGGTTTCTTTAGAGCGCTTGTGTATAAGGACAGAGTTGCTTATGAAAAACAAAGATTAAAGTTAGCGGAGTCTGATTTCAAAAAAACAATGCAAAATTAGAGAAGAAGATCCACTCTTTTTATGGCTTGATTTGTGAAAAATTTCACGATCTTTAAGAATTGTCTTCAATGCATGCGGATTCTTAAACCTGTCGCATTTTGTTTGGATTACAAGGAGAATATAACGATGAAACTTGGTATTACTGGTGCTACCGGAGGCTTGGGTAAGCGTTTTATTGAAGTACTCTTACAGAAGAACAGTCCTATAGAAATCAAAGTATTTGTTAGAACAACAAGCAATATCAGCAGTTTAAATCAGGAGAAAGTGGAATTTGTTTTCGGTTCTTTGCAAGATCAAAAAAGCCTAGAAACATTTGTTCAAGATTTGGATATTTGTTATCATTTTGCTTCATGTGTAAATTCTGATCATAAACAGGAATTGATGGAAACAAATGTTCAAGGAACACAAAATTTATGCGAAGCTCTTTTACAAAATCCCAAGTGCCATTTTATCTATTGTTCATCTATCGTTGTGAAAAATCTTAAGCCATTGAATCGAGTATTTGCATCAAATTATACCTTAAGTAAGTATTACGCAGAAAAAGTAGTAAAAAAGTATTCATTAAAAATCAAAACCACTATCGTACATCCAGGTTACATCTATGGAAAATATGATCAAAATATGTTGCCAACAGTAATCAAACTCTTACATGCTAAGGTAAATTTTTTATTGAAAGGGGGGCAAAAGCTTGCTCCTTTGGTTTATATCGATGATTTATGTGAACTTTTTTGGCTATGTGCAATCAATGAAAAATCAATTCATCAAGAATATATCGGTATCCCGAAAAACGAATTTGGCATACATCACTTTATTCAGGAAGTGGGCAAAGAAATGCATCTTGCCTATCCAAAGAAAGTATACCCTAAATTACCTTTTATGCTTGCTGCCAAATTTCTTGAAATCAGATTTAAATTATTTGGTGGAAGTCAAGCAAAATTAACGATGCGTGTAGTGAATGGATTATCTGCAAAAGCCAAATACACAGATAATGGACAGAACAATTTAGATTGGCATCCGAAAACTGTTTTAGGAAAACGTGTAAAAGAGGCAGTTGAATCTTATCTTTATTCTAATCTTGTGATGAAAAATTCAGGTAACGAAATTATTTCATTAAGAAATGATGGTAGATGTAAATGGTTGGAGAATAAAGTACTAAAAAAATTATTACCTGACATCTTAGAAAATAATCGTGATCAACAAAAAAAGAAAATTTATGTCATAGAAGATTGGATTAGTAATGACGGAGGAAAAGTAGGCGTAGATTTGGATTGGCTGCATAAATTAGGTGTTCCCATTGCGAAAAAAATAGAGGATTTGCCAAGTCCTACTGAATGTGTTGTCGTGAATACGGGTTACGATTCAATATTCAACGAAGAGAGAGTACTACGCAAAAGAGGCTTTGAATTGATCGATGCTCCTTGCCCGTTTGTAAGAAAAGTACGCGATCATCTTCTTCAGATAGACAAAAGTAAATATCAGATTGTACTGCTATGTGAACCCAAGCATATTATTATCAAAAATTATTCCTCGCTATTTCCAGATGACATGATTTTGGTTCAAATGGGTAATTATCAGGAAAAAATTTTGGAACAGCAAAATGGAAAACCTTTATTTTTACTCCCTTATGTTACGTTTTTGCCTAAACATGTTTTTTCTATTTATGATTTTATTTGTGCAGAGTTTCCTACACGAGAAAATATTTATGTAGAAACTAAGTGCATGTGGGTATCTAGTAGATTAAGTCCGATAGAAGAAATTAATACAATGACTGATAGAGAGTTAAAAGATGTCAAGGATTCCTTATTAGTCACCACAGCTGGATCCACCAATAAATCTGTCATATCCCTAACAGAAACACTGGAAATGAAAGGATTACATGTGATCACCATAGGTAGTTTAGATAGCTTTAAAGAGTATTTAGAAACACGTAGCAAAAATAGAATTTTACTAGTAAAAAGTCCTATCCCCAATAATGCAGAGAAACCAATATTAGAGTATATGCTAAAAATGAAATTAGGAGTGGGAGTATGATAAGAGTTTTGCTGGTATTGACGAATATTGTATGTTTCATTCTACATATTTTATTGGAAATTATTTTATGGAATGTCCGACCTGCATTTGGTGGTTTTTTATTAATTGAAAATGCTTTAATTAGTTTACTGTATCTGTTTTTTGCCTGGAGTGTATGGACGAATAAAAGAGAATTATCCTCTATGATACTTCATGTATTATTTTGGGTATGTTTTACCATTTTTACGATCGTAATTAGACCGACTGAAACGGCATTAGAAGCAATTTATGCATGGATTAAATTCCCACAATGGATCGCTTTATTCTTTACGGGCATTTTGATGAGCTTGTTAAGTATAATGAATATTTTTCAACAAGGAGAGGCTAGAGGAAAATGAAGCATTATTTAGGAATTGATTGCGGTTCGGTAAGTGTTAAAATTGCAATCATCAATGAACAATATGAAATATTGTATGAACAATATAAAAGATCAAACGGAAGTCCTGTTCGTACTCTGCAAAAATTATTGACAGAATATGCGATAAGAAAACATCTTCACAAGATTGTTTCTTTTTCTGGTATATTTGTAACCGGAAGCGGCAGATTTTTGATTGAGAAGTTGTTAGGAGCTTTCCCTTGTAATGAAATATCTGCTCATGGAAAAGCCGCAGGATATTTTTATCCCAAAGCCCAATCCATTATAGAAATTGGAGGACAAGATTCAAAGCTCATTTTTTTGGAATCTGATGGGCAAATAAGCAGAATAGCAGATAGCCAAATGAACGATGTATGTGCTGCTGGTACAGGATCATTTCTTGATCAGCAGGCTTATAGGATGGGGATAGATTCCATTGAATTATCTTCTCGTTCTTTAGATTCTAATAATCCAAGTAAAATATCAGGTAGATGTAGCGTTTTTGCAAAAACAGATATGATCCATTTACAGCAAGATGCTGTACCAAAAGAAGACATCTCATATGGCTTGTGTATGGCTGTTGTGCGGACCTATATAGAAAATTTAGCAAAGGGAAGAAAAATCAAAGCCCCCATTTTATTTCAAGGCGGAGTAGCCAATAATCAGGGAGTTATTCGAGCATTTAAAGAAATCTTGAAATTATCTGACGATCAGATTATTGTTCCGAATCATTTTGATACAATGGGAGCAATTGGAGCAGTGATTTATGGTCTTGAAAATCATTTAGAACGTGAAATTAGCACAGCCGGTTTGAGTGATTTATTAAACGTAAAGCACGACAACACACAGAAACAATCCAGCCTTTCTCCTTTATCTACAGAACTCATCGAAACGCTAGAAGAAAACTTCGCACCTTGTACGCAAGAAGTTTACTTAGGGATTGATGTAGGCTCTGTCAGTGTGAAAATGGCCGTTTTAAATGATCAAGGGCATTTGTGCTTTAAATACTATACAAACAATGAATCTGATCCCTTAGCAGCATTGACGACTTGTTTTCATGAGTTTAAAGAACAATTTTCCCAATTTTCAAACAGTCCTAAAATTTTAGGAGTAGGGGTTACTGGTTCTGGAAGAGATTATATTGGCAGATGTATAGGTGCAGATGTAGTAAAAAATGAAATTACGGCACAAGCAAAAGGCTGCCAATACTTAGCACCAAATACAGAAGTGATTATTGAAATTGGAGGACAAGATTCTAAATATATTCGGATGAATCATGGATATGTTGTAGACTTTGTGATGAATAAAACTTGTGCGGCGGGAACAGGTTCCTTTTTGACCGAGCAATCTGACCGATTGTCTGTCAGCATAGAAGACTTTTCTCAATTAGCTTTTGCCTCTGTATCACCTATTGATGTAGGAAGCCGTTGTACAGTATTTATGGAAACGGACTGTATTCATCATCAGCAAAATGGAGCATCAAAAGAAGATATCATTGCCGGACTAAGTTATTCTATTGCTCACAATTATTTAGATAAGGTAGCGTATAACAAACCATTTATCGGAAATATTTCTATCCAAGGTGGCATAGCAAGTAATCTTAGTGTGGTTTCGGCTCTTTCGATGGTATTAAACGAGAAAATTACGGTAGTTCCTCATCATGAAGTTTCAGGAGCTGTAGGAATCGCTTTATTAGCAAAAGAAGCCTCAAATGGACAAAGTCGTTTTTCTGGTTTTGATTTTGAAACAAAAATTGAAAAAAAACAACAAATCACCTGCAAAGATTGCTCCAATCATTGTATGCTACAACTAACAAAGTTTCGTGATGGCTCAAGAACAATTACCGGTTCTATTTGTGATAAATTTGAACAATCAGAAAGAGATATTACTGCTTGTATTCCTAATGTTTTTGCTCAAAGAAAAGAATTATTAGAACAGACTGCAGCAATCAGTACAAAGAAAAGAAAAAAAATCGGAATTCCAAAGTTTTTATTATTTTATGAACTATATCCGCTATGGAGGAATTTTTTTGAAGAGCTTGGATTTGAGGTGGTCGTTTCTGATACAATTTCAAAAGAGATTTATCAAAAAAGTTTAGGTAAAATTCCAGTAGATACCTGTTATCCCATTAGATGCACCTATAGTATTGTTGAAAATCTAATGGCAAAAGGTGTAGATTACGTTTATTTACCCTATATTTCTAATATGAGAGAAGATAATTATCAAACACATCATTCTCATAATTGTCAATATGTTCAGCATATACCGGATTTAATTACTTCAGCTTTTAACAATATCCCCGTTTTAAAACATACCATGGCCTTTAAAGATAGCGATTCTATTGTTTTGCAGTCATTTATTGGTTTAGGTAATCAATTAAATAAAAGCAAAGAAGAAGTAATAAAAGCATATGAGACTGGAATGCTCGCTTTAAAGGAATTTAAAGAAAGTTGTATCCATATTGGTTCTCAAGCTTTGGTTGAACTGGGTAAGTTTAAAAAAGCTTTTGTTCTCATTGGACATTCCTATGTATTACATGAAGAATTTTTTAACATGAATTTAGTTCAACGTTTAATGAAAATGGGAATGCCAACAATTTCTGCAGACATGCTTCCACTAAAAACGGCAATAAAAAAAGCTTCAACTGTTGATTTACATTGGAAAACCAATAATCATGCAGTAAATGCTATTGATTTTATTGATCAATACAATCAAACTCATGATAATATGTTATTACCGATTTTTATTACACAATTTGGTTGTGCAGCGGATTCTATGCTGACTCCTTACTTAAAAGACTTATTGGGAGAAAATCCTTGGTTGGAAATTGAAGTGGATGAACACAATTCGATCACCGGAGTATTAACCCGTTGTGAAGCCTTTTGGGATAGTGTTCTTACCAAAAAAGATGTTTTAAATACTACCTTTAATAATCTTTCTACCATCAATTTTGAAACAACTAAATTAAATAAAATTAAATCTCAACATAAAACACTATTTGTTTATCCCATTTGTGAATCCGTTAGTGTCTTCCCTCCTGTATTTAAAAAGCATGGAATGAAAAGCGAGATGATGAAAGAAACCGATGATTTTTCCAATGCCTTAGGGAAAAAATATTCTAATGAAAAACATTGCAGAACCTATCAAGTAATGATTGGCGATTATTTAGCTTTAACACAAAAAAGGCAAGAATTTTTTGATAAGCAAGCTGCTATTTTGATGTTTGATTATGACGGTGCGTGCAGATTATCTTTATTTAAATCTTTACATCATAAAGTTTTAGTAGAGAGCGGGGTACCTGAATTAGATATTTTCAGTCTCTTAATTGATGATCCGCTAGAATGGGTAAGTCATTTTGGTCTTACAATTGCAGTTGATTTATGGAAATCTATGCTTTGCTTAGATTATCTGCATAGATATGCGGTGGAAATGCGTCCATTGGAATTGATCAAAGGAGATACAAACAAGGCATATCAAGAAGCTAAAGAAGATTTCTTCCAATGTATTCAAAACGGAACAATTGTTCGTGGGTTTAAAGCAGCGATGAATAAAATTCAACATATCTCTAAACAAAAAAAAGACGTGTACACGGTCGGTGTAACAGGAGATGGTTTTACACGTGTGCATAAATATGGAATGGATCCTATTTTTGAAAAAGTTGAATCCATGGGGGGACAAGTACTTTTGCCTCCGTCATGGAATGATTTTATTAATTTTGGTTCATATAAACGAAGCGAAACGCTTGCCAAAAACCAAAGACACGTTATATCACTTGCCAATCGGGCTGCAAGTGCTGTTTTAGATTATTTCAAAAAAGAAATTCAACGCATTGCAGAAAAGTATTCTGATCATTTCAAAGAACCTACAATTCAAGAAATTACTGCATATTCGCAGAAATATGTAAACTGTGAAATCAATCCCGTAATTCCTTCAATGTTTATTGGTAAAACCGTTGACTTTGTGCTCAACGATCAGGTAGACGGAATAATCAATGCCTATGGTTTTAATTGCTGTTTAGGAAAAATTACCACTGCATGTATTAATAAATTTCGATATGAAGAAAGCCTCGTGCCAATGTTTACTTTTATTGACGATGGATTAAAGCAAACAAACACACTAACCAGAGTTGAAGCATTTATGGAACAAGTGAAACAATACCATCATATCAAAATGCCGGAGGTAAGCCATGCATAATGGAAAAAAAAACGTTTTAATTACAGGGACAACGAGTGGTATCGGTGAAGCACTTGCAAAACAATTTGCAACTAGAGGTTACGGATTAGTATTCGTATCGAGAAGTAAAGAAAAACTAATTAAGCAAAAAACAGCATTTGAAAGAAAATACTCTGTACCGATATATATTATTGAAAAAGATTTATGTGAAGAGAATGCACCGGCCGAAATTTACCAAGAACTAAAAGAAGTTGGTATATCCATACACATTTTGGTCAATAATGCAGGCTTTAATGAATGTGGTGCTTTTTCCAAAACTCAACTTGAAAAAGAAATTGATATGATTAAAGTACATGATATTGCGACTACTCGCTTGACTAAATTATTTTTGCCAAACATGATGAAAAGCAAATGGGGACATATTTTAAATTTGGGTTCTATTGGATCCTATGCACCATTTCCACTCAATGCGGTATATGCTGCTTCAAAAGCTTATATCTTGAATTATTCTTTAGCATTAAGATCTGAATTAAAAAGTAAAAATATCAATGTCACAACGCTTACCCCCGGTGCAACGAAGACAGAGTTTGCAGAAAAAGCAGGAATCAATCATACCCTTTTATTTTCCAATTTTGTTCTTTCATCAGACAAAGTCGCTAGCAAGGCAGTTAAAGGAATGCTGAAAAAAAAGGCAGTGATTACTCCTGGTATTTATAATAAATTATTGGTATTATCCATGAAGATCACTCCTTATGCTATATTGCAAAAGATATCTCCTATATTTTATAAGGACGTTGGTTAAAACCTTAAAAAAGTAAGTGTATAAGCACTGTGATCATTTAAAGAATATCATTATTGAATATAGTGAAAGAGAGTCTATGCTAATTACTTTCGTCGGTCTATCATTTTGCCAAGTACGTCTTAGAACAGACTGCAAATAATAAAGTAATGTTTATCTACTGTGAGACACAAAAAATTTTATACTTGGGAGGCTAGAATGTGTTTACACTACTGTGGAGACTCAGATTTTTGGTAGATATACGGTGTGTATTTCAAGAAAATAAAGAACTTGTAAAACTAGGGAGTACTTAGCTAAGCATAAATTTGCATGTGAATAAAACCTCGTAAAAGATTAACACAAATCTTTTACGAGGTTTTATTCATCAAGTAATAGGCCTATTGAATCTATACTGAATAGATCTTTTGGATTGTTTGATTTGTGGGGTAAAATGTGTTATACTAACTGTATTTAAATACTTTACACACAAGAAAAGTAGGAAAAGGGGTTTTGCGGTGTTAATATTTTTTATTTTCGCCTTACTTTTAGGTTATGTATTTTTAATTTTCCCAGGTAAGACTAGCCAACAACAAATCCAATTATTTACATCTTGGGATTATGCTCATCGAGGTTTGCATAATCAACATAAAGGAATACCAGAAAATTCGATTGCAGCCATTCAAAACGCCGTAAAACATGGCTACGGTATAGAATTTGATGTACAGATGACCAAAGATAAACAAATTGTTGTTTTTCATGATATGACTTTAAAACGTGTTTGTCATCAGAAGTTATGGGTACAAGACTGTACCTATGAACAATTGCAAAACTATAGTATTCTAGGAACAAAGGAAAGGATTCCATTATTGTCAGAAGCTTTGTCTGCGGTAAAAGGAAAAGTTCCTTTATTAATTGAAATTAAATCCTTTGCTTTTAATGGGGAAGTTTGTAATTTATTAGAAAAAGAATTAAGTCAATATGAAGGAGATTATTGTATAGAATCTTTTAATCCTTTTATTTTGTCTTGGTATAAAAAACATCGTAAGGAAATTTTTCGTGGACAGCTATCTTCTCCTTATTTATGGAAAGAGTTAGGCTATCGCAAAATTTGGATTGCTATTTGTGTAGCAAATTTGCTATCTAATTTTGTCAGCCGTCCACATTTTATTTCCTATGCCTATCACGGATGGTATCATCCCAGTTTTATTTTATTAAAAAAAGTTTGGAAAATTCCTACTTTTGGTTGGACATTTAACAATTCCAAATCCTATAAAAAGTATAAAAAACGTTATCATTCGGTTATTTTTGAAGGTTTCGTACCAGCTAGGAGAGAAAATGAGAGTAGGAATTGGCTATGACGTACATCAGCTAAACGAAAACAGAAAATTGATTTTGGGAGGCGTACATATTCCCCATAATAAGGGTTTAGCAGGACATTCAGATGCGGATGTCTTGCTTCATGCTATTATGGATGCTCTATTAGGGGCAGCAGCTTTAGGAGATATCGGACAACATTTTCCCGATACGAATCAACAATATGCTTCTATTTCCAGTTTGATTTTATTGGAACAAGTTAAGCAGTTATTAGACAAAGAATTTTATATTATTGGAAATATTGATGCTACCATCATTGCTCAAAATCCGAAGCTTGCCACTTTTATACCGCAAATGCGTAAAAATATCGCACAAACTCTTTCGTTATTTGAAAGACAAATTAATATCAAGGCTACTACAGAAGAACATTTGGGTTTTACTGGACGAGAAGAGGGAATGTCTGCTCAAGCCATTGTTTGTTTGTATGAAATTGAAAATTATCTATACAATGAAGAAGAACAAGTTGAGAAGGGTTGCGGTAAGTGTTGTGGTTGTTCAAAAAAATCTGAACATTAATCAGTATGGATTTTATCTATAGGAGTTTTTATATACCAATGAAAAACCGATGATCAATACAACTCTTGATAAAAAATCTGAGCATTTAATATTAGGTAAGGAGAGTTTATGCATTATTATATACAAGCAGACCGTTTTTTCTTTCCAGAAGGAAGTAAAACGAATGGTTATTTAGAAGTTCAAAACGGAAAAATTGTGCAGTATTTAACAGAAAAGCCAGATGGAGAAATTTTGGATTACAGAGGGAAATGGATAGCTCCTGGTTTAGTAGATACTCATATTCATGGTTTTGCTAACCATGATGTCATGGATTGTGATTTTGATGGAATAAAAGAAATTTCCAAAGCCTTATTAAGTTGTGGAGTAACTTCTTTTTTGCCAACGACCTTGACCGCTTCGGTAGATAAACTAAATCAAGTTGCAGAAATGATTGGAGAGCATTTTCAAGAAGTAGAGGGTGCAAAGATTCAAGGTATCTTTTTTGAAGGCCCTTTTTTTACGGAGCAATATAAAGGAGCACAAAATCCAATCTATTTTTTAGATCCTGATTTGACAGTGTTTGAACAATGGCAAAAGCGGGCACATGGTTTAATTCGCAAAATTGCCATTGCTCCAGAACGCTCGGGCGCAGTAGAATTTATTCAAGAAGTAACAAAACAAGGAGTAACTGTGGCTCTTGCTCATAGTGCAGCAACTTATCAGCAAGCAAAAGAAGCAGTGGAAGCAGGCGCTCTGGTATTTGTCCATGCTTATAATGGAATGAGCGGCTTAAACCATAGAGAACCGGGTATGGTGGGCTGTGCCATGAATACAGAGCATACGATAGCAGAAATGATTTGTGATGGACATCATGTGCATCCGGCGGCAGCTGAAATTTTCCTTAAAGTCAAGACACCAGAACATATCGCTTTAATTACCGATTGTATGCGTGCTGGGGGTATGCCGGACGGAGAATACAGCTTAGGTGAATTTCCAGTGACTGTTAAAGAAGGAACTGCACGTCTAAGTTCTGGAAATTTAGCAGGGAGTATTTTGCAATTATTTCAAGGGGTGAAAAATGTAGTAGATTGGAATATTGCTACAATTGAAGAAGCAATTCATATGGCTTCTTTTGTACCGGCAAAAAGCGTACACATTGAAAAACAATGTGGAAGCATTTTACCAGGATTATCAGCAGATTTTCTTGTGTTGTCACCAGAAATGACTCTACTAGAGACTTATTTGGACGGAGTATCCTCATATCATCTAAAGTAAAGCGAAGTAGCTCAAAGATGGGCAACCTGCTACCTAGAAGTCTGTATTCTAAAACTATAGAATACAGACTTTGTTAATTACAATATGATGATATCTGACAAGCGGCAGGTTTGCCTCCTATATCGCTCGTTAAATTCTTGAAAATTTGTTTGAACCAATATTTGACGGGCGGCAAAATGCCGCCCCTACGTTAACTTGATAGATAACTATTTAAAGGCAAAATGCGGATATCAATACCTATATTCTTTTTTGGAAGGAGTGCGACATGAAACTAAAAGAAATTCTGGATATATTAGAAAATTTTTCTCCTCTTCATTTAGCTTGTTCATGGGATAATCCCGGCTTGCTTTATGGAAATTTAAACAAAGATATTCAAAGCGTTTATCTTTGTTTAGATATTACCAATCGTATTTTAGAAGATGCCAGAGAAAAAGGAGTTGATTTAATTCTTTCTCATCATCCTTTGATTTTTTCTCCTTTATCTACACTGGATGGAAGACATTTAGGATCTTCTAAAGTTTGTCAATTGGTACAAGCAGATATTGCTGCTTACAGTATACATACAAATTTTGATGTTGTCCCTGATGGTATGGGAAAAATAGCGGCAGAAGTCTTAGGGCTTGCCATAGAAAAACCCTTAGAAAAGCTGGGAGAATTTCAAAATAAAGCTTATGGTATCGGGGTGATCGGACATTTTTATTCGGAAGAATCACAAAATAACATTGAAGAAGTACCACTTTCAATCGTTTTAGATCGAGTAAAAAAAAGATTCGAGTTAGAACAGTTGATTTATTATGGTTCTTTGCAAAAATCTATACAAAAAATTGCTTTATCCCCTGGTTCAGGCAAGGGCATGAGCAAAATGGCATGGGAAATGGGAGCAGATGTTTTAATTAGTGGAGATATTACACATCATGAAGCTATTGATGCTTTGGATATGGGTTTAGCTGTGATTGATGCAGGACATTATGGGATAGAATATCTTTTTGTCTATTTTTTTCAAAACTTTTTACAAAAACATTTTGGAGAACATTTAGAAATATTTTGTGAAAGTAAAACACTTCCTAATCAAGTTTACCATGAATCAAGTAACTCCAATGCTCAGAGGGCTTAAAGCACTTATTTCCAGAAAAATTGCTTATGCATTTGACCAAAAGAAGGCATTGCAATGATTAAAGCACAAATTTGCGACTGAACCAAGTATACCCTGCCTTTAGGCAGGGTAATTTTAACTAAATACATATTGATTAAAGTGTTTCATTTGCAACTTGAATTCCGTATTGATTTCAATCTTTTGACACAGTGAAAGATTAATCAACATCATGACGTACCTAATAAAGACAATAAAATGAGGTTTATGAAATGAAAAAAAATGTATTACTCATCTTTGCCTATCCAACGCATGATAACTTAAATTATGCGATATATGAGCAGATAAAAAAGGGCTTAGAAGAGGGTGGGCATCAGATCAAGATACTTGATTTATATGCAGAAAAATTTGATCCCGTCCTGATTTTTAATCAAGAACAACGCAGACGAGACATTCAGCATCGTCCAGAAACTAAACGATATAGAGAGCAAATATTGTGGGCAAATCATCTTGTGTTTATTTTTCCGATTTGGTGGGGTGGTATGCCAGCAATTTTAAAGGGATACATTGATAAAGTATTTGCAACAGGATTTGCATACCATTTTGAGGGAGTTCTACCACGAGGACATCTCAGAGGAAAAACAGCATGGATTATCACAACAGATGATACTCCTGCGCCCGTAGGATTTTTTATGCAAGATTATGGGAAGGTACTCAAGAAACAAATTTTGTCCACGATGACTGGGATTAAACCGACAAAACATCTTAAGTTCACTTATGTTAAAGGAAGAAAACCAGAAACAATCAAACGTTGGTTAGCAAAGTGCTACCAGCTAGGGCGAAATGGCTTATAAGATATATGTTGAAAATGAGAAAATCTCTGATGTTGCTGTTTGAGATAATATCAGGAATTTCTTGTTACCTTTATAGGGTGCTCATTGTTAGAAAATACGTAAAAATGACACAAAAAATGGTACTTTGCATTGCCTGCCCATTCTGGCAGGCGGCAGAATGCCACCCCTACGTTTCAATCTGAAATTTTTATGTAAGCCCCATATTCCTCTGCCGGTACAGACAGAGGAATATGGGGCTTGATTACGCTAAATAGCAGGAAACAACATGCACTAAATTGCTTTTGATCTATTGATATCCAGGAGTACAATATAGATTTTCGGATAAATGTTTTCATCAATTGATGAATCATCAAGAATCTATATTGAAAACATAAATTTAGTGAAAAATATTGCTCAGTTGATTAGTCTTTATGGTGTTCATCATAGTGTTTACGTTTTTTTAGTAGCATGAAAATCACTCCAAAAGAAAGGAAAAATGTAATTGTATAGAGTACAATGTTGGATTTATCTCCTGTTTTTGGATAATTTGATTGTCCTGAATTTCCATTTCCTCCTTGTCCTGTATTACTATTATTTGCTGCTTTAATGGTAATCTTGGTGGCTTTCGTTACAGTTTTTCCTTGTGCTTCCAAAGTAAAGGTTAAAGGATAAATTCCCCCGTTTTCTTTTGCATTTAGGATATTGTTGAATTCAAAGGTATTAACTTTTACATCATCCACACCTGGAAGAGCTAAACTTCTGCTATTTCTCGTACTTAGGTCTAGTGCAACTCTAAGATTCGCACGTTCTTTAACACTTTTTTCTGTCAACTGGCGAACTTCTTCGTGAGGAATAATACTATCGTTAGCTTCCAAGCTGATATGAAGATCCTTGACAGTAATTTGTGTGGTGATTGTTAAACTATCTTTTTCAGAAATGGCAAAGGTAACAGGATAACTTCCTTCTTTAGGCAAAACGCCATGCATGCCTACGATTTCTACCGGAACTTCTTCTCCTGTTCTTTTCGAAATCGCTGTTGCTTTGCTTAGGTTTTTTACTTTTGCATTATCTAAATTTTGGGCATCTAATATGCTGATGAGTATATTGTTAGCGAAAAGGATATATTCATCATCCTCGGCAATGTTGCTAAAATCAGAAATGACAACCCCTTTAATTGTTTTAGCTACGCTAATTTTTTCTGTGATGGCGATGGTAATGGGGTAGAAGCCTTGTGTTGCACTGTATCCTCCATTATCTAACACGCTAATTGTCATTAGTTTTGTGCCTGAATTACTTACTTTCCATGCTTTTGCTTTGGCATTTAAGATAATATCGGTTTCACTTACTCTTACATCGGATGATTTCTTGACGAAACTTTCTGCATGGAAAATATAAGATTCTTCTATAAAATAAGTTCCATCATTTACCACAACAACTAAAGTTTGACTTACTGTATTGGTGTCTGAATCTGTTATGCTATATACTATCTCATAGATTCCTACCTTAGATGTATTGACCTGTCCATTGACGGTGATCTTATCTGTGATATCGCCATCTTCAATATCTATAGCAATTATACCTTCTCTATCGTCAAATAGGTCTCCTACTTCTAAAATAACAGGATTGCTAGAGAATGTTAATTTTGGAGGATTTCCATTGCTAACGGTAATTTGAACATTCACTTGTACACTAGGTTTAGGAACGACAACAAAGCTTATTGGATATTTTCCCACAACACCTAAAACTCCATGGGATCCTTTGAGTGCTACTACAGCTTCTGCACCAGTGGCTTTGTGGATCGCTTTAACCTTAGTTAAACTTTGAATTTGTGCATTATCGATACTATTGGCTGTTGCAGTATTGATTTGTGCATCCTCTGCGTAGATGGCATATTCCGACTCTTCTACTAAATGTCCGTTGTCAGATACGACAATCGCTTGTATTGTTTTGGTAACAGTGGGTGATTCTGCTACAGCCACTGTAATCGAGTATACTCCTTGTGCAGAGCTATAACCACCTCGATCGATAACACTTACGGGTATTTCTGCTTTATCTGTTGGACTGAGTTTCCATGCTTTAGCCTTGGTAGCAGATAAAATTTCTACGTCCTCGCCTTTTACAGCAGATTCTTTTTTGAAGAAGCTTTCTGCTTGCAACAGATAAGGATACGCTAAAACATAGCTTCCATCATCAACCACTACAATTAGAGTTTGTGTTACCGTATTGTGATCTGAATCCGTTACGCTATAAATGAGTTCATAAATTCCAGCCACTGCTGTATTGACTGTTCCACTAACTGTAATCTTACCAGTGAGATCTCCGTCTTCTACGTCTGTGGCACTCACTCCAGACATAGGGTCAAAAGGATTTCCCACTTTGATAATTACAGGATTTGTAGGAATAACCAAAACTGGCGTATTGCGGTCATTAACTTCTACTGTGGCACTCACTTCTAAACTTGGTTTAGTAGAGATAACAAATTTGACAGGATATAGTCCAGCGATAGGCAAAACTCCATGCGCATTTCCCAAAATATCAACCGTTACTTCTGAGCCTGTTGCTTTTTGAATTGACTTAGCATTCGTCAAGGTTTTTACTTGCTCATTCGTCAAACTTTTAGCCACTGTAGTATTAATGAGTACATCTTCAGCATAGAGGATATATTCTGCATCTTCTACCCAATGTCCATGGTCAGATACGACTATAGCTGAAATTGTTTTTGATACATTGGTATTTTCACTTACACTGATGGTAATGGAGTAAGTTCCTTGTTTAGCTGTATAGCCTCCATTATCAATGACATGGACAGGTTTTTCTACTCTTGTTGTACTTTCTATTTTCCATGCCTTTGCTTTCGTATCAGATAGAATATCTGTCTGATCTGTCTTTACATCAGATTCTTTCTTGAAGAAACTTTCGGCCCGTAAAATATAATTTCCGTCAATGATATACGTTCCATTATTCACAATAGCAACTACATTTTGGCTTATGGTATTGTAATCAGAATCCGTAACACTGTAGACGAGGTCATAAATTTCTACCACGGAAGTATTTACTGTACCATTTACCATAATTTTAGCGGTCAGATCTCCATCTTCTGAATCTGTTGCGCTTATGCCAGATAGCGCGTTAAATGTGTCTCCTACATGAAGTACAATTGGATTGGAAGAAATCGTAAGAGTTGGTGCATTTCCATTGCTTACTAAGACAGAAACACTCACTTGTACGCTGGTTTTTTGAGTGACCACAAAAGTAATGGGATAAGTTCCTATCGTAGGCAAAATACCATGAGCGCCTTTAATATCCGTGGCTACTTCTGTGCCGGTTGCTTTTTTGATGGCTTTGACTTTCGTTAAGGTTTTTACTTGCGCATCGTCTATACTGGAAGCAACAGTAGTATTGATCTGGATATCTTCGGCATAAAGGATATATTCTGGATCTGTATCAATTACAGTTCCCTTATCGGATACAACAATTGCTTGTATTATTTTGCTTACGCTTAATTCTTCTGCCACAGAAAAGGTAATCGAATAAGTGCCCTGTGTATTAGCATATCCTCCTGCATTCGTTACGTTGACCGGTTTTTCGTTTCTTCCTGAATCATCAATTTTCCATGCCTTTGCTTTGGCATCCGCTAGGATATCGACTTCGCTTGTTTTAACATCAGATTCTTTTTTGAAGAAACTTTCTGCTTGTAAAACATAGTCTTTGCCGATCACATACGTTCCGTCATTGACGACGACAACCAAAGTTTTGCTTACGGTATTGTAATCAGAATCCGTGACGCTATAAATTAAGTCATAAATTCCCGCTACCGAGATATTGACTGTACCACTTATCGTGATGTTAGCGGTAAGGTCCCCATCTTCTGTGTCTGATGCGCTGACGTTGCTCATCGGATCAAAGCTTTCTCCTACCTGTAAAACAGTAGGATTTGAAGAAAGTGTTAAACCTGGCTTATCTCCGTTACTTACGAGGATATCTACAGTGATTTCTAAACTCGTTTTTGCACTGAGGACAAAACTTACCGGATAAGTTCCTTCCGTTGGCAAAACATTATGCGAACCTTTTAAGTCTACGTTTACTTCATTACCGGTTGCTTTTTTGATGGCTTTGACTTTCGTTAAAATTTTTACTTGTGTATCATCTAATTTACTTGCTTCAGTCGTATTGATTTGCGCATTTTCCGCAAAAAGGATATATTCAACATCTTCAACAATAGTTCCCTGATCAGAAATAACAATCGCTGTGATGGCCTTACTTACACTAGTATTTTCTGCTATTGCAATGGAAATTGAGTAAGAACCGGCAACATTGGTATATCCTCCATCATCGGATAGGGTAGTGGGGATTTCGTTTTTACCAGTAGAATCTACTTTCCATGCCTGTGCTTTGGTAGCAGATAACACATCTGACACATTTGTTTTTACGTCTGATTCTTTTTTGATGAAACTTTCTGCTTGTAAAATATAAGCATTATCCACAACATACGTTCCATCATTCACAACAACAATCAAGGTCTTACTTACCGTATTGTGATCAGAATCCGTTACACTGTAAATGAGTTCATAAATACCTGTTACTTGTGTGTTGACTGTTCCACTGACTGTAATTTTATTGGTTAGATCTCCATCTTCTGTATCTGTGGCGCTTACTCCTGCTCGGTCATCAAAATTGTCTCCAAGTTTTACTACACTAGGGCTAGGAGGAAGGATGAGTGTAGGAATATTTCGGTTATTTACAAACACTACAACACTTACTTCTACACTAGGTTTTGGTACAACGACAAAACTTACCGGATAATTTGCTTCCGTAGGCAAAATTCCATGTGCCCCGCCTTTGATTTCTACGTCTGCGGCAGTGCCTGTTGCTTTTTGGATTGCTTTGGCTTTTGTTAAGGTTTTAACTTGGTCATTATCCAGGCTAGAAGCTGTAGTCGTGTTGATTTGTACATCTTCTGCATAAATGACATATTCTGCATCTTCTACTAAGTTTCCGCTGTCGGATACCACCACAGCTTTTATCGTCTTGCTGGTGCTTGTATTTTCTGTTACCATCAGGCTAATCGAATACGTGCCTTCTGCATTGCTATAGCCACCTTTATTGTCTACACGGATTGGTTTTTCTACTTTTCCTGTGTTGTCTACTTTCCATGCTTTGGCTTTAGCTGCAGATAAAATATCGGTATCGTTGGTACTGACATCAGATTCTTTCTTGAAGAAACTTTCTGCCTGTAAAATATAATTTCCGTCCACAACATACGTTCTATCATTGACAATGACCACCACGGTTTGACTTACGGTATTAAAGTCAGAATCCGTAACGCTGTAGATCAAGTCATAGATTCCTACCACGGAAGTATCTACCGTACCAGTTATGGTGATTTTGCCCGTGAGATCTCCATCTTCTGGATCACTTGCACTTATTCCTGTTCGCTCATTAAAAGAATCTCCCTTGTTGACCACGACGGGATTTTTAGGAATCGTTAATGTTGGCAGATTTCCATTATTTACAGTTACGGTAACACTAACTTCTAGGCTAGGTTTTATGGTCACAACAAAGGTGATAGGATAGTCTCCTTGCGTGGGCAAAATTCCATGAGATCCTTTGATATCTGTGGCTACTTCTGTACCTGTTGCTTTTTTGATGGCTTTGACTTTGGTCAATGTTTTTATTTGTCCATCGTCTATACCAGAAGCCACAGTAGTATTGATTTGGATATCCTCGGCATAAAGGATATATTCTGCATCTTCTACCACAGTTCCCTTATCGGAAATGACAATGGCTAGTACAGTCTTATTTGCACCGCTATTTTCTGATGTAGCAATAGAAATGGAATAACTGCCTTGCGTATTTGTATATCCACCATCACTTGTTACAATTACTGGTATCTCTATTTTTCCGGTTGTTTCTACTCTCCATGCCTTTGCTTTAGCATCAGATAAAATAGCTGCTTCGTTTGTTTTAACATCAGCTTCTTTTTTGACGAAGCTTTCTGCTTGTAAAATATAATTTTTATCGATGATATATGTTCCATCATTAATTACGATAACCTGAGTTTGACTCACTGTATTATAGTCTGAATCAGTCACACTATAGGCTACTTCGTAAATTCCGACTACTTGAGTATTCACGGTACCATTGACGATAATTTTGTTTGTAAGGTCTCCATCTTCTATGTCTGTTGCACTTACACCTGCTAGGTCACTAAAAGAATCTCCAATATTTAATTCGATAGGACCTGTCGGAAGGACAAGCACTGGTGCATTGCGATTATTTACTTGTATAGCTGCTCTTACTTCTAAACTAGGCTTTTGACTGACAAAGAAAGTGATGGGGTATGTACCGATAATTGGTAAAACTCCATGTGTACCTCTCTTAATTTCTGCGCTTACTTCTAAGCCTGTTCCTTTGTGAATCGCTTTGAGTTTGGTCAAACTGATGACTTGTGTATTATCTAAAGTATCTGCTGTTGTAGTATTGATTAAAGCATCTTCAGCGTAGATGGCATATTCAGAGTCTTCTACTACAGTGCCATTATCAGAAACAACGATTGCTTGTATAGTTTTGCTTACGCTTTGTTCTTCGTCTACTGCTATGACAATCGCATAAGTACCTTCTGTAGCCGTATATCCTCCAGTAGCCAAAATTTTGGCAGGAATTTCTTGTGTAGATGTGGATTCAATTTTCCATGCTTTTGAATTACTGTCAGATAAAATATCCCCATCGTTTGTTTTTACCATAGATTCTTTTTTAAAGAAACTTTCTGCTTGTAAAATATAAGGATGAGACATGACATAAGTTCCATCATTGACCACAACAACCATGGTTTCGCTTACTGTATTGTAATCGGAATCTGTGACACTGTAAGTCAGCTCATAGATGCCTATTGCTGCGGTATTAACCATTCCACTGACTGTGACCTTGTTGGTGAGGTCTCCATCTTCAACATCGCTAGCACTCACACCATTTGTAGGATCAAAAACATCTCCTACTGAAAGTTCTACTGACGGAAAAGGCAAGGATATGCTGGGTTGGTTTCGATTATTTACTACGACATCTATAGTCAATTCTAGACTGGGTTTTAGACTGATGATGAAAGTAATCGGATAAGTTGCCGGATTCGTTAAAATTCCGTGAGAGCCACCTTTAATTTCTACATCTGCGGCAACTCCTGTTGCTTTATTGATCGCTTGAACTTTAGTCAAGGTTTTTACTTGATCATTATCCACGTTTTCGGCTATCTTAGAATTGATTAAGGCGTCTTCTGCATAAATAAAATATTCTGCATCTTCTATGATCTTTCCTTCATCTGGTACAACGGTAGCGGTGATCGTTTTTTGCACAGTATCATTTTCATCTATCGCTAAAACAATAGAATAGACTCCTATTGTTTGCGTATAAGCTCCATCATCGAAAATTTTTACCGGAATCTCTACCGTTCCTGTATCCTCTATTTTCCATGCTTTTGCTGTGCTATCTGCCAACAAAGTAGATTCTTGCACATCTACCACGGATAGGGGTTTAATAAAACTTTTCGCTTGCAAAATATAATTCTGGTCAATCACATAAGATCCATCATTTACTACTACAACGACCTCTTTAGTAGCCTGATATCCTTTTGCATTCTGAACACTATAGGTCAGAGAATAGATTCCAACGATAGTGGTATCTACAGTTCCGCTAACAGAGATCTGGCTGGTAAGATCTCCATCATCTACATCACTTGCACTAACCCCATCCATAGCATCAAAAATATCTCCTAATTGAATTTCTTTTGGACTAACAACAACCAAATCAGGTAAGGCTTCCCATCGTGCATATAAAGTCAAAATCGACTGATCTACTAGACTAGAATCCAAATCAATAGGCGCTACAGTCGTAGTGGCTTCATTTCCACCTGTACTGGCTGTCCACCAACCAGTAAAAACGTATCCTGAACGTGTAACTGTCGGCAATGTACTAAACTTATCTGTCGTGATCATACTCATATCGTTTGGTGGAGAAGCCGAGCCTTGTCCATCAAATTTTATCGTCACTTTATGGTTAAGAGATGACCATCGTGCATATAAAATCAAGGTTGAATTGTCGCTCAAACTAGAATTTAAATCAAGAGGCGTTACATTGGTGGTTGCTTGACTTCCGCCTGTACTGCTTGCCACTGTCCACCAACCATCAAAAGAGTATCCCGGACGTGTGACTGTCGGCAATGCACTAAATTTATCTGTCGTGATCATATTCACATTACTAGGTGAAGCTACACCTTGCCCATCAAATTTTACCGTGACTTGATGATTGAGAGATGTCCAACGTGCATATAACGTCAAGGTCGAATTATTGCCCAAACTAGAATTTAAATCAAGAGGTGTTATACTGGTTGTTGCTTCACTTCCGCCTGTACTACCTGAAACTGACCACCAACCATCAAAAGAATATCCTGGACGTGTGACCGTCGGTAATGCCTTAAATTTATCTACCGTAAGCATACTCACATCACTTGGTGAAGAAGTTGCACCTTGCCCATCAAATTTTATCGTCACTTTATGCTGAGGTATTTTCCACTGTGCATATAAAACTCCACGGTTTGTTCCATTGTTGATAATACTGTCAAACGGCTTATCTGCCTGAGCTATCGTTCCGCCACCACTTGGATTAGTAAGCCAGCAGTCAAACGCATAACCTTTAGGATGTGTAACTACAGGAAAAGGTCCTATAGGATCTTTTCTTCGATCGGTATAAGTTTTGGTAGTTGATCCAGTACCGCCATTAGCATCAAAGTAAATATACGCTGTGTAATCTGCTCTAACTTCTGGCTTATTGGCAGGCTCTTCGGAAGCATTGGACTGAATATAAGTAGAGGAAACTAAGCCCATTAGCAACACAAAAACGATCCATAAACTAAATTTTTTTCTATTTTTTGGTATACTCATTTTCCACCTATCGTCTTTTTATGACACGATATAATAAGCAAAAACGCTTATTATATCGTTTATGCACACAATTTGATTAGGAAGATAATGTGCAAAGCACACTCAAATTGGCGCGATCATGATTGACTTCGCAATCATGATATAATAAAAATTGATATTTTTCTTATTATTTTATTGATGAGTTTCTTTAAGATTTTGTAAGTATCTTATTGACAAAAAAGTTACACTACAACTTAAGTAAGCTTAACATACTTCCTCTTACTGCTGAGTAAAACCGATTTCTTTTAGTTTCTCTTCGACTTGTGCAATATTTTCCATTGCAGTAAGTTCAAATACATTAGGGAGAGGTTCTCCTTCGGCTTCATTGGTATTGACTGTGGAGACAACAGTTAATTTTTTTTCTTGTTCATTGACCAGAATTTCATGGTTAATGCCTTTACTTGTATGTTCAGGATTGATGTACTGATCGGTATAAAGTTGCTTTAGGTCTGCTAAGCTATGCTTTTCAAACATACTATCGGGAATTGCTGCTTCATATTGACGAACAACTTTGGTAACACTATCTCCTTGGTGAGTAATTTTATATTGTGTAGAAATGCCTGAATTTGTTTCTTTGGCATAAACAATAGGATTTTTCTTATCTTGTCCTGCTTGATTACTTTCATTTGCTGTGCTTGTTTTTGAATTTGTTTGAGGTGTACAGCCAGGCATGATGAAAGGAAATAAATATAATAATAAAGTCATCAGTAGCACTTTTTTATGCATAATTTTCATCTTTAATTCTCCTTTTCCTTCTATTTTATTTTCTTTTTTGTTCTATTTTAATTTAGTGATTTATTCTTGGCTCTATGTCTTAATTCTGAGTCAATGTTTAGCTTTTTTAGATTTTTTCTTGAAAATATTAAAAATAGATGAAATATTTTTTTTGGTTTTCATGTTTTATGTTCCTTTCTTTTTGTGCAAATAAAATAATATTCACATGATCAACGGAGTTTGTGTGCAAAAATCAAAAGCAGACCAGAGGTGAGACTATATACCTCTATTGGTTGTAATCTGTCACTAAAAAAACTACAAGTTTTTCTAGAAATGAGATGTTTTAGCCTAGGCACCATCCAAAACAATCATAGAAGAGAAGTTTGATGGAAATATTGAAATACGCTAGCATAAAGTGCTTTAAATATAACCTGCTAATCAAACAAAAAGTAGCTAAATCTCAATGCCTATTATCGACAAAATAAAAGAACGTATGCAGTTATTTATACTCATTATCTATATATAATGTATAGATATGGACATGTATCAAAAATAACGAAATGATCCTATCAAAAAATTTATTTTTAACAAAAAAGAGTGTGATCAAACTTTATTTACAAGTAAAACGGAAACAACTCCTAATATCAATTTTTAGTAAAGCAGATCAATGAAAATTGATATTATATAGAAAAAAGACATGAACAGTAAAGAATACCTTTAGGTAAAAAATAACTAACACTCCCTGATTGTCTGGATAACGTAAGGGCGAAATTTTACCGCCTGTTGGTATGATTGATGATATGATACTCAGTCATTAACAGATAATGCCGTATATGTGTTTGGATCATATGCGAATATTCTTTTTCTTGTTTTGTCGATACGTGACGGGCAGCAAAATACTGCCCCTACGTCTTCTTTTATTTCGATAATTTTCTTTGTTGTAGGTGATTTTCCGCAATAATATCGGATGATAATCGTAATCTACAAGGCTCCTTTTTAACGTAGGGCGGCATTCTGCCGCCCGTTGGTATTGATTCAATTCGATTCACCTCTGATGTCATGGAGATTGCCCGTTTATCTCAGCTATAATTAGCAGTTAAAACTTCTGTAAATTGCGTTTCATTTTGTTTTGTCGAAGGCAAACGTTGACCTTTTAAGCTTGCGTTTAAATAAGCTTTGGAATTTGCCATTAAGACATATATGAAAAAAGTGTTTAAAACATCAATTCACAAAAACAGGTAATTTTATGCTTAATAAAAAATATTAAAGATCTGCTTTCCATTGACACAAAGGAAAATATCCTATAAGATATAATAAACAAAACGTTTATTATATCTTTTATGCACACAATTTGATTAGGAAGATGATGTGCAAAGCACACTCAAATTGGCGCGATCATGATTGACTTCGCAATCATGATATAATAAATAAAAACGTTTATTATATCTTTTATGCACACAATTTGATTAGGAAAATGATGTGCAAAGCACATTTAAATTGGCGCAACCATGATAAAATATATAGAATGCAAAAGTGAGGGTTACACGATGAAAAAATCTATGATTACAACTATGATAGCGCTTATACTCGCGCTATCGTTGGTGGCTTGTAACAAAAAAAACGGCGGAGAAAATGGAGTAACAACAAGCAAAGATTTGTTTAGTTTGAAAAGTGAGTACATCGGAAATGTTTCGAATAATGAAAAAATTCTTCAAGCATTAGAGATACCAAGTTTAGGGACTTATACACAAGAGTTAAAAACAGATGCTACACCTTACATTCTAACCATAAATTTCAGCAAGTTAAATGTAACAGAAGAGGAATTTAATTCAAAAATGAGAATGTATTCCTATGTACTTTTAGCTTTAATTGAGAACGTCGATGAAATTCACTGGAATGTGGAGACCGCCGATTTTACGGAAAGCAAAAGTCTAACAGTTGCAGACGCTAACAAGATAGTTGGAAACATTAAGAACAGTGCTTCTTCATCTGAAGAACTACAATCACTACTAGTTGCTATCGAATATGATAAAATAAAATAGTATTTAGATAAATTGATAAGATTCCTCAACATCTTTAATTTTGTCAATGTCAGGAGGTCATATGCAAGAATATTTTGTCAATTTATTCTGGGATAGCGAAGCCCTTGTATGGATTGCTACTAGTGATCAAATATCCGGCTTGGTTTTAGAATCCGGTTCTCTTGATGTATTAATTGAACGTGTTCGATATGCTGCACCAGAATTACTCCAATTAAAAGGGCTATCTTGTGAACGGATTCGATTAAAATATCAAATAGAACGCTTGGAAGAGGTTTCTCTTCATGGCTGAATATGAGAAAGAAGTAAGAAAAATATTGCGTCAAAACGGCTATCTCTTTTTACGCCACGGAAAAGGAGATCATGATATTTGGATTAATTCAGACACAAACATGCATGTTACTGTAGATGGTAAAATCAAATCTAGACATACAGCTAATGCTATTATGAAACAAAGTCAAATCAATTATCACTTTTAACACAAATTAAAAAATTTAAAATAACAGGTTAATTGAAAACATTTCTAAAGGATCTTTTTAGTAATCTAAAAGATCTTTTTTAGTAATGTCATTTTTTATTTCAGCCTCTTATATGGTAGAGTAATACGATATTTAATTTTATCGAAAGCACATGAATAAGTAATTCTAGATGTATCTTTTTTTAATTAACATCGTAAATTTTCAAGTTTTGTAAAAAATAAAATTGAGTAAGATACGAGACTTTTTCTATTTCTATCAACTAAGAAAAGCAAAAAAATAATTAAAATATAACTTAAAGTAGTTGCCAAAAAGATAGGGGTTTTTTATTTAGATACGGGTGTTTTATATCGCGCTATGGCATATGCAATCCGTCAAGCCAATATCCCCTCCAAAAGAAAAAGTACTACAGCATTCGAGAGAGAACAGCACGTATTTTTAGAAAAAGAAGATATTTTATGCACAAATAGATGTGTTTTTTTGTCATATTTTATATTTTATCTTTTTTGATTATTAAAAAATATGTTACTAACAATTTTATTGGATAGAAATTAAGAACAGTCATTTCAAAAAATAAGTAATAGAATGAATAAAAGCAAGCTTTAGCAAGTAACACGATGAGATTTTTTACTTTAGTTATTGGGAGAAGATAAGGAGAGATTTCAAATGCCACTTACATAATAGAGTAAATAATGTATCTCATCGACTGCAGTATAAGCAGAAATCTACTGTTTTTTTAATCGTAACAGACGTTTAACCAAGAATCTCCCCAGTTTTAAATCTGAGGAGTGGTCATTTCATGAAAAGGTTATCTAGGTGAAAATATGGAAAATAGAGAAATGGATATTCAAGATTTATTAAATGTTCAGTCGGATTTTCTGGCAGAAAATTTGACTCAAGAACAAATTAACCAAGTACAAGCAAGATTAGACAAAATTCAAAAAAAATTTGATATTCAAACAAAATTAAATACATTATTTATGGAAGCACCCATCAATGGTGCAAAGATTCTTAAAGATAATTATCTTAAAGCCGGAATTACATCAAATGACTTAATAGAGATTGAATTATATCTGCGTACAAGAGAAGTGGATACACCTTTTAAAGCAGTGGTACGGAAATTACTTTTAGAAATTAAAGAGCATTTAAATTAGGAATTATTATCTCAATAGATAGAACTCGCCGTTAAACGTATTTAAGTACTATGTTGAAACTAAGAAGATAAATTAAGATAAAACATAGATGGAAAAAATATCTTTCGTCAAATATTTTCACTTAATAGGAAAGGGGTGTATGGATTAATTAATGAAATATCAAGATTATTCTTATGATTTTTTAATTATAAAATTAAATATTATTTAGATTCCTCTGCACATCAACTTTTTTATTCACCGGTGCATTTAGGCAAGAAAGAGAAAAAAGATGATGTGCCAGAGATGTTGTTTGATTCTATTTCGGAGTATATTACTCATAAAGAGTTCTTATGTGTAACAAAAGGTAAGCGTCGCTACTGGGCAAGTAAAAATGTAAAACACCCACTAGAAAAAATTTATACTGTAACTGGTGGCGATTTATCTCAATTAAGCGAAAAATTGCGGGAGAATAGTAAAATAAAATATTCAAAGCGTGTACACTTTGAAGTAAATATGACTGTTCATGAGGTTGAATACATTCAACTGTCTAATTAGTCTTTAGGAAATAAGTATGGACCTTATTTAATACAATGTCTATTTTTATCTTTTCTAGGAGTATCGTTTTTTGAAAATTAAATATTAAGGAGAATGATGTGCAAGGGAAAGTAGTACCTAAAATAACACTTATAAAAAGATACCTTGGGATAAAGGGACGCTAAGTCGAAAGACAAGCCGCCCCTTTAAAGATAACTGCGTAAAATTGTAATTTTACGCATACTTATAGAAATATTTTAACTGCTTCTTTGTAAATATTCTCATATGGCATCTAAACAAGTAATCTCAATGACTTTAAATCCATCCAATTATGAGCTATGAGAATAGAAAAACGAAGAAGCAATCATTAAACTAGTGTGCCTTCATTACTTTTTTATACACTTGGATATAAATATGTCAAAAGCAATTTCATACATCTTGTTTTATATGCTCTGAGTGAAATTGCTTACGAATTAAAGAAAACTTTGATTCATTGAGTTCATTGAGTTCATTGAGTTTTTCTTACTATAATTGAACCATTGATTGTACTAAGATTAATTTCATTTTGTTCATCACCTATATTTAAATAAGGAAGCGAATTTCCTAAAATATTAATGTTTCCAAATTTCGTATTAGCAAGTAAACGCACATTCAAAGGCTCTTGTTTGGTTTTAATTTCAATTTCGCCATTAATGGTTTGCAAATCAATCGGATTATCTATATTTTCTACATCAACATGAATATCTCCATTTGTTGTCTCTCCAATTAAGGCTCCCGTAACTTGTTCGAAATAAATATCACCATGTTTACTTTCTGTTCGTGTTTGCTGGCTATTGATATTTTTCAACTCAATACTTCCAGTTAGCGTTTCAGCTTGAATTTCCTTAGTATTGATTCCACTTAAATTAATCTCGCCGGCTTTATTTTGGATATCTATGTGTAGAACGTTTATTCCCTGTAGACCTATTTTTCCCAGATGATTATTTATGCTTAAAGACTCATATTCTTTTTCTGGAATGGAAAGAACAATATCTAAGCGATGCTTAATTCCCCCTATATCAAAATTAAACCAATTTTCTGAATTTGATTCTTTTGATTCAATAAGTAAGGTATTATTTTGTATTTCAGCTCGAAATTCTACCTTATTTCGTTTCTTGACTTCCCCCTCAAATTTTACCAAAATTTTTTCCTCTGTATTCGAGATTACTTTAACATTCGCTAAATCTGTATCAATTTGTATATGGGAAAGCTCTGCAGGAGAAAACTCTTTTGCTTCCGAAATTGTTTCCAGTCCACCTTTAAAACGATAGCTGATCAATGATCCAATTAAACCAACACACAGCATAACGAATGCAATTTTTAACACCAATTTTTCTTTATTACTCATTTTCCCATCCTCGTTTTACGATTGATACATTATATTTTAAGTAACGGATAAATAAACGCAGAATCCATTTTGTCAAGCGTTTCATTAATATGCCAAGCAATAAACCAAGTGCACACAAAATCAATAGAGTAAAAAATTCAAAGAATATAAATGTTGAAAGACCCAAAATACATACAATCGGATAAATCGGTAATAAAATAGAAAAAGCAAAAATGCATACCCATAAAGCAAAAACGATACCAAAGACAGCAATCACTGGACCTAAAATAAAAACTAAATTAAAGAAACCAAGAGCTGTGACAGATAACAATGCTCCCCAAATATTTTTAAAACTGAACTGTTTTTCGATTTGTTCTATATGATATTCGGCCATTAATTCTTTACTCATTTGCTTTGGTTCTCCTAATGATTTACAAATTTCTTCTTCTGTTTTTCCTTCTTGCATTCCCATCATAAAATGCTCGTCATAGTCACGCAAAATATCTTCACGTTCCGCTACCTCTAAACGTTTTAAACCTATTTTTAATTCACTCATAAACTCAATTTTAGTCATTTTTTTCACCACCTTTAACAAAAAAATTTACAGCCTGAGAAAATTGCAACCATTCTTCCACCAATTCGTGTAAGTAGTTCTTACCTTTTTCTAATAATTGATAATATTTACGAGGCGGTCCTTCTGAGGATTCCTGTAAATAACTCTTAAAATACTCTTCCTTACCTAAACGTCTTAGCAGAGGATAAACCGTTCCTTCGGAAATCTCAATATGAGAAGAAATTTCTTCAATCAATTCATAGCCATAATAATCTTTTTTTTCCAATAAGGCTAGCACACATAGCTCCAAGGCACCCTTTTTAAATTGCACATTCATCTATTATTTTTCATCTCCTTTCTATCATCAACATCTTATGTATAATATATCACATGGTATTATATTATGCAAGGTATTAATTAAAAAATAAAAGTGAATGATAAACACACAATGAATTATAGGGCTAGAGTATAAAAATCATAGAGAATGATTTAATAAAAAGATAGTTACTAAAACAAAGGTGGCAAAGCTACATTCCATTTTATGAAATATAGCTTTGCCACCTTTGGCTAATAGAATCTGAAACAATGTGGGGTGATGATTAATCACCCCTATGTTCCTTACTTGATCATTTCCAATGTAAACTAAAATTTAATTCTCATAATAATCATTTTGATCATTATAATCATTCTGGTCATATTGATCGTAATCATTTAAAGCTTTCATACTTAAACTGATTTTACGTTCACCTTCATTAAAGTCTACAATTTGGGCTTGAATTTCTTCTCCGATTTGCAAGATATCGGATGGCTTTTCTACGTGGTTTCTAGAAATTTGTGAAACATGTAATAAAGCATCTACACCTGCTTCTAGTTCAACAAATGCTCCAAAGTCTGTCATACGAGCAACTTTTCCAGTAATGATTGTACCTACTTGATACTTTTGTAAAGCATTTTCCCAAGGATTACTTTCAGGAAATTTCAAACTTAAAGCAATTTTTTCTCCATTGATTTCTTTAATCAATACGCTTAACTGCTCTCCTGCTTGAAAAAGTTTTTTCGGATTTCCTACCCTGCCCCAAGACATTTCAGAAATATGAAGCAATCCATCAGCTCCTCCTAAATCCACGAAAGCGCCAAAATCTGTAACATTTTTGATTACACCTTCTACGATTTGACCAGGAGATATGCGAGAGAAAAGTTCTTTTTGTTTTTTTGATTTTTCAGCTAACAAAAGTTGTTTCCGATCACCAATAATACGACGTCTTTTTGGATTAAATTCTGTAATAACAAATTCTATTTCTGTATTGAGATATTTGCTTAAATTTTTCTCATAAGAATCAGATACTAAACTTGCCGGAATAAACACCCTAGATTCTTCCACGGATACCGTTAAACCGCCGTCTAAAACTTGTACAACTTTTGCTTTGAGAATTTCTTTTTTATTAAAAGCTTCTTCAATACGTTTATTACCTTTTTCTGCTGCTAAACGTTTATAAGATAACAACACTTGGCTATCACCGTCATTGACTTTGATTACTTTTGCTTCTATACTCTCTCCGACTTGTACCATTTGGGTTAAATCTACATCGCTTTTATTTGTATATTCACTACGTGTAATCACTCCATCTGATTTGTAGCCTATATTGACAAGAATTTCATCTTCTTTTACATCAATTATTTTACCGGTAACAATTTCTCCTACATATATAGGTTTTAATGTTTCTTCTAACATTTGTTCAAAACTTAATTCTGACATTAGTCTGAACCTCCTCAATGATATAATTGGGGGTTGATGCCCCTGCTGTAATACCTATGCTGAAAACAGAACAGAACCAAGCTGGCTGTAAATCATCAACTGTTTGTATATGATAAGTCTTATTACATTCTTTTTTACAAATTTCATAAAGTTTTTGTGTATTCGAACTATATTTATCACCGATCACTAAAACCATGTCTACTGCGCAAGCAAGCTCCTTGGCTGCCTCTTGCCGCTGTCTTGTTGCGTGGCAGATGGTATTGACAACATTTATATCATACCCCTTTTTTGAAATTTTTTCAACTATATCTTGAAACTTATTGTAATTAAATGTCGTTTGTGAAACTATACATAGTTTTGTGTTTAAGGGAAAATGTAAATTTTCGACTTCTTTCTCATTTTCAATTACTATAGTTTGAGAATTTCCCCATCCTTTTATACCAATGACTTCAGGATGAGAAGAGTTTCCGACAATCACTACGATCTCTCGATTTCGATTACTTTCTTGTACGATATGATGAATTTTGCTCACAAAAGGACAAGTACAATCTATAAGCTCAATTTTTGGTTTGTTTTGTAAATAAGAAAGGATTTCTTTTTTTACCCCATGAGAACGGATGATAACTACCCCCTCAGAGAGTGACCTCAAACTTTCTTCACTATCTAAAATCTGTACACCTTTTGTTTTTAAGTTTTCTACGACTTCGGTATTATGAATAATCGGTCCATAAGTATAGATTATTTGTTGAGGATGTTTTTCCAATTGTCGGTACACTTCTTTTACTGCTCGTTCCACACCAAAACAAAACCCGGCAGTTTTAGCAATAAAGACTTCCATGACTTTTATATTCCTTTTCGCTGATGATAGTATTGAATAATCTGTTCGATTATTTCTTCTCGGCTAAGCTCTGAACTGTCAAGATAGATGGCATCAAAAGCCTGCTTTAAAGGAGCAATTTCTCGGCTTTTATCCCTTCTATCCCGTTTACGAAGGTTTTCTTCAATTTCTTCTAAAGGTTCTTTTAATCCCAATTCTTTTTGTCTGCGCAAAGCACGGACGGAAGTTTTAGCAGTTAAATAAATTTTCAATTCAGCATCTGGAAAAATACAAGTACCAATATCACGACCATCAGCAATGATATTATTCTTTTCTCCTGTTTTTCTTTGTAAATCAAATAAAGCTTGACGTATGCAAGAAAAAGTGCTAATTTGAGAAGCGAAATTTCCTATTTCTTCATCTTTTAAAAAAAGAGATATATCTTCTTTTTCTAAAAATACGTGCTGTTCTCCCTCGATATATCTTATTTCCAAGTCACAAGAAGAGCAAAACTGCTGTAGTACTTTTTCTTTAGGGGGGATATTGGCTTGACGAATTGCATATGCCATAGCGCGATATAAAGCACCCGTATCTAAATAAAGAAAACCTATCTTTTTGGCAACTGCTTTAGCAACCGTACTTTTCCCGGATGCTGCAGGTCCATCTATCGCAATACGAAACGGCATAACTCTATCTTTCTCCTTTTATAGATTTGATTTTCTTTTCAGATACTCATTGCAGCGGCATAAGCTGTACTCCAAGCAATTTGTAAATTAAATCCTCCTGTTTTTGCATCTAAATCCAGCATTTCCCCTATCATATATAAACGAGAAATTTTTTTGGATTCCATTGTGGAAGGGGAAATTTCCTGAACACAAACACCGCCTTGCGTAATGACTGCCTCCCTATAATCTCTAAGTTTATGTAAGGTTAAGCAAAACTCTTTTGTATGAAAAAGCAGGGCTTCCCTTTCCTCTGCCAAAAGGGAATATGCTCGTCGATCAAGAGCTATTTTGGTTTTTTTCATTAGAATGGGAATTAATTTTTGAGGGTATAACGTACGCAAAACACGGGATACAAGCTGATTACGGTGTTGTTCAAATTCCCTTAGAAATCGCAAATCTAACTGTTTATCCGATAAAGCAGGTTTTAAATCAATGGCTAAAATTAATTCTTCTGTCTTTAACAAACGTCCGATATGACTACTAGCACTTAAAATAACAGGTCCACTGACTCCAAAGTGTGTAAATAACATTTCACCAAAATCTTCGTATAAAATTTTTCTCTTCTTTTCTCGTTCGGAATTTTTTGCAAAAATTTGAATCCGGACATTTTTTAAAGAAAGACCTTGTACATCTTTCACCCAATTTTCTTTTGTTTCAATGGGAACTAAAGCCGGAAGTGTTTCCACAATGTGGTGTCCGATCTCTTTAGCCAAAGTGTAGCCTTCTCCAGTCGAACCTGTAGTCGGATAAGAGAGTCCTCCACACGCTAAAATCACTGCATCACTTTGTATTTTCGTACCATCGGATAAAATTATACCTTTGCAGCAATGATCAGAAGAATATAATTTGTCCACTTTAGAATGATAATGAAATTTCACACCGAAACGCCGGCATTGTTTGACGAGGACCGACACAACATCAGATGACTTGTCCGATTCCGGAAACACCCTATTTCCTCGTTCAATTTTCGTTTTCAGTCCTATCTCTCGTAAGTAGGATAAAAATTGATTTTGATCAAAACGATTGATGGCACTATATAAAAATTTAGGATTACTGACCACTGCTTGAAAAAAATTTTCTTTTTCACAAGAATTGGTAAGGTTGCAGCGACCTTTTCCGGTAATCAATAATTTCTTGCCAGGTACTCCATTTTTTTCGTAAAGCTCCGTTTGATGACCATTTGCAGCAACAATTGCAGCGGCAAATAAACCTGCGGCTCCTGCTCCTACAATAATCACTTTCGCCATATTTCCCCCTAAAGTAAAAAGTCTCAATTTTTATTATAACAAAAAGACTTGTTTAAAAACAAGTCTTTTTATTTAATTAATTTGTTTTTATTATTTTTTTTATGATAAGTGTAAAGGGGATTGAGACGTAATCAAGCGAATTTGAATTTTCATAAAGTTTTAACCACGAACGTTAGCGGGAGAAATCAGATTCCTAGGAGTCCTTTCATGAATTGCTTTTTGTACCTACCCAAGCTCCTGTTTCATCCAAAATATAGCCGTTAATCACTGTATTATATGCCATAGCTCCTGAAGAATAGAGGTAATAAAGTTTTCCTTTATAACCTATCCAGCCAGTCATCATTACTCCTGTGTCATTAAAATAATACCATTCCCCATTCCAATCTAGCCATTCTGTAACCATAATCCCTTTATCGTTTAAGAAATACCAAACATCATTTTCTTGTAGCCATCCAAACGTCATTGAACCAATTTTGTCTCCTGCATTTTCGAAATGATACCAACGTCCGTCGATCTTTTTCCATCCACTGACCATTGTACCGTTCGTTTCGAAATAATACCAAGCTCCTAGATTCATCCAAGATTGTGCCATACTTCCGTCGGGATTAAAATAATACCAGTGGGAGTCTAAATACACCCAAGCAGTCATCATATAACCATTGTTATTTAAATAATACCATTTAGAGTCTACATTAATCCAACCACGTTGCATTTGTCCTTGCTGGTTAATATAAAACCAATGTCCATCTTTAAATACCCAACCAACTTGCATTACTCCGCTTTCATTGAAGTAATACCATTCATTATTCACTTCTGTCCATCCGGTTTGTAATAATCCATTAACATCTAAATAATACCATTTTTGTTGATCGAAAATCCAACCAATATGCATTGCACCATTTTCACCTAAATAGTACCAGCCTAGGGAGCTGTTTAACCATCCGGTTTGCATTACTCCATCATGCGAAAAATAATACCATTTACTTTCAATCAATTTCCATCCTATGGACGTGTAGCCTTTTTCATCAAAATAGTACCAGTTGTCTTCAATGCGTTCCCATTTATTTTCTTTATTTGCTATCAGGTTTCCATTAGAATAACTGTCTTGCCAATCTTTTTGTTTCCATGTACCAGAAAACACAGTAATTGTATTTAAAGCAACCAAAGCAACTAACATGAATGTACTGACTAAGTTTTTCATGATTTCTCCCCCAAACATTCTTCACGTACTGACAAAGCTTAGTTTATCTAAATAATTATATTTTATTATACAAGATTCGATATAAATCCTCAATTGAAAATTTTGATAAAAAAATAAAATATTAGATTTTTACTTATTTTTTCACATAAACAAAAAAAAATTTCACTATTGCCAAAAACTCTTATGCGTATTTTACGTCAAAATGCAACATACTAGTCTGGTAACACCAAATAAACCTTTTTTACAATGAGGTTTCAATTTTAAGGAGGCTTTTATTATGGCTAACTCAAACAAATCCGTAGTCCCAGAAGCAAAAGAGGCAATGAATAAGTTTAAAATGGAAATTGCAAATGAACTTGGCGTTCCTTTGAGCAATGGATACAACGGCAATCTGACATCTGCTCAGAATGGTTCCGTTGGCGGCTATATGGTGAAAAAGATGATTGAAGCTCAAGAAAAACAGATGTCTCAAAAAAATCTGTAGTAAAAAAGGTCAAAAGTGTTTCATTGGACTTTTTCTCATGCCATGTTTCATGAAAACAATTTGTGGAAAAAACGAATGCTAGAATTCGAAAAAAACAAAATCTTTTCAAGATCAAAGGTAGCTCCTTTGATAAACTTGCATAGGCAAAAGTCAAACCCCGCAAAATTTTGCGGGGTTTTTCAAAACTTGAATAAAGTTTTTAATTTCTCTCATTTCTAATCTAAATACTTCTAAATAATCTTTACTGTCATGCTTGAACCCTATACTGTTAGGACTAAAATTAGAATATTTTTGATAAGCGAGCGACAAAATTTAATACAGTTTCAAACCGCTTTAATTATGGATAATCCCTGCCATCATTATTCAGACACAAACCGCTGGAGTCAAAATCATAATATTTTCCAGCAATCAATAAGGTTTCATCACGTGCCATTATGCCATCTGCCTGTAACCAATACCACTGTTGTGAACCTGAAGGATCTTCTAACCAACGATTACGGAAATTAAAACCATCTCTGGTACTATAGTACCAATTTCCGTTGTAGATAAACCACCCTGTACGCATAATTCCATCATCACCTAAATAATAATGATACCCATTATTAAACAACCAACCAGTTTGCTTTTCGCCAGATGAGGAATCAAAATAATACCAATTATCACCTAGAAGTTGCCAACCGGTAATCATTCTTCCGGAAGAATTGCAATAATATCTTCCGCCATCTACCCAACCAGTCTGCATATTCCCTTGCGAATCGAAATAATACCAACTGTCTAGAATATACTGCCAACCAAAAACTTGGTTGCCTTGGTTATTATAAAATTGCCATTGATTATTCACTAAACGCCAGCCATAATAACTTTCAAAACGAATTTTACCTAATGTGACGCCTTCGCCTTTTTGATAGCTGAAATGATCCAACATCCATTGGTAATCATATCCTTGATCTCCCCACTTTTTTAAATCATCTTGATAGATGCTATAAAAATAGTCAGAATAACGATCCCAATCCGCATTCTTTACATAATGAGAACTAAATAATTGCCCGCTTTGTGTACTCATATATACATGCTGGATTTGATTATAAAGCGTAGTAATTTTTTGACGGTAAACTTCTGCAGTATTATTCCATTTGTTTAAATCGTAATGCTGATCAGCAGTACTATCTAAAATATCAAAATTATATTGGGGATATTTATCGTATACTACCACGTGATATACACCGTATTGCTGAACTAAAATAATCATGGCTTTCATCGCTTCATTAGACCAAACAGAAGCGGAACTTTCTGTATTAGTTACCACACAGACATAATCAGGGAAATATACGGTATAAGGTGTTGAACCTTTAGAACTAGCTAAAACGATCTGCGAAGGCTTAATGTGATCGAAAATATCGCCTACTTTTCTCAAACGCAGTCCAGTCGGTGGAGTATATGTTTCTCCCGGATCAATTAGATTTTCTTTTACTGACATATCAGAATCTACTACGAAGCCTTCTAAGCGAGATTCTTTTACTCGAAAAGCTGTATCTCTCGCACGATAAGAACTATACGCATCTAAATTTTTACAGATATTTTCACCGATCGTATCCAAATTTTCAATTAATTCTAAAGATGGGTTCGCATAATTCAATAATTTTAATTCAGAATTCTCCAAACCTACAGTTAAAATAATGTAATTGATTCCATTATAAAAATATTTATTGACTTGTCTTACACCATAATCTATAGCAACAACATAGCTTTCTACGTTTTGATATCGATCTAAATACTCATAAACTTCGGCATATTCAAGTTGTTCTTGCTGACTTAATTTCTTGATTTCTTTTAAAACAGCATATTTTACAGTCAAAATACCAAGAGCTTCTTCTTGGTTTTGTGTATTGGTTAAAAATTGTCGTAAAGCATTTTGTTCTTCTTGACACCAAAGAGAAAGATATTTTCCCCAATCTTGTTCGTTTAAAGCTTTTACCATTGTTTTAATTAAGTTTTTCACCATATCTGATGAGTAGTTTGCTGGGATAGAAGCAGATGACATCATTCACCATCCAACGAATCTTTATTGTTAATCTATTCATGGACAAAAAAAAGAGAGTATGGCTGATTGAAAAGTACTTGATGTTATCTGCTATATCACGCTTGTAACTTACTCTTGGGAAAATGTTCACCTATAATTTTTTGTCTAAAATAAGGTGCAAATACCTAATCATTCTTTTGAATTTCCCTTTATCTAGCTAATCATGATTATCTTACAACTTTTTCTCCGCTATAGCCAAAATTTTATATAAAATCAAAGCAATGCCACAAAGCAAAAAGATGGACAACATCACCCAATCCAACTTAAATACTTGACTACCGTACATAATCAAATATCCAAGACCAGCTTTTGCCACTAAAAATTCACCGATGATTACACCGACTAGACACAAACCAATATTAACTTTCATTGTGCTAAAAATCATGGGTACAGAAGCTGGCAAAATAACCTTGCTTAAGACATGGAATTGGTTTCCTCCTAAGGTATAAATTAATTTGCTTTTTTCGTCATTCATTTCTTTAAATTGCGTATAGAGTGTGAGAATGGAACCAAAAATAGCGACAGAAATACCGGCAATCAAAATAGTTTTGACATTATGTCCAAACCACACAATAAATAAAGGAGCTAAAGCTGATTTGGGTAAACTGTTACATAAAATCAAATAAGGTTCCAATATTTGCGCCAAAGCACGATTACTCCATAAAAGCAAAGCAACAAATAAGGTCAAAATCGTAACGATGGAAAAACTGAGTAAAGTTTCTCCCATAGTCAGTCCCACATGCAAAAATAAAGACTTATTTTTAACCATGTCCAGTAAGGCATAAAGAATACGAGAAGGACTACTAAAGAAAAAAACATCAATCCATTTTTGTCTTCCTGCGATTTCCCAAAGGGAAAGCAAAAAAATAAAAAGAAAAATCCTACTAAAAAAAACAAATTGCTTTTGACGCATTTCTTTTTCTAAAAATGCCTGCTGTCTAAGTGAAAACTGCGTCATAAGAATTTTTCATCTCCTTCCATGCCAAATCAAAATATTGAGAAAATTCCGGATTGCTTCTACGCTGTAAAGGACTTTCGTCTTCAGGAAAATCTAAATGAAGTATAGTCTGAATCGTACCCGGTCTAGGACTCAAAATAATGATGCGATCTGCCATACTGATTGCTTCGGACAAATCATGGCTAACTAAAATAGCTGTCTTTTGTTCTTTTTTGATGATTTTGATCATGTCTTCATTTACCCACAATTTTGTTTGATAGTCTAATGCCGAACAAGGTTCGTCTAATAATAAAATATCCGGATTGAGTACCAAGGTACGAATCAGTGCCGCACGCTGGCGCATTCCTCCGGATAATTCAGATGGTTTGGAAAGAGCAAAGGCATCCAGTCCATATATCGTTAACATCTTTTTCAAATGCGCCAAAGTTTGAGGATTTTTTTTGTGTTGAATTTCTAAACCTAAAGCCGCATTATCCATAACGTTTCTCCACTCTAATAAATGATCTTTTTGCAACATATATCCAATTTCACCTTGGATATATAACTGACCTTCCTCTGGTTTACGTAGTCCGCTTAGCAAGGATAAAAGTGTAGATTTTCCACAACCAGAAGGTCCTACAATGGCTACTACTTCACCTTTATATACATTAAAGGAAATATCTTGTAAAGCCATTGTTTCTTTCATTTTGCTATGATAAGCAAAACTTACATGCTCAAGTTGAATCGTAATAATATTGGTTTTCATGCTATGCTTCCTCCATTTTAGTAGCAAACATAAGCTGAAGCTAAATCAACAGGAGGTTTGTACCTCAGCTGCCCATTTAGTCCTAAGTTGTTTATAGTTTAAGATATGTAAGGTTTATCCTTATGTGCATTCTAAAAAACATTTTAGGAAAAGCTTCACAAAATCTGTGTTTTTATGCTAAAATATAATATTGAATTAATTTTTTTGATGATAAAAATACATAAATACATGATAGAGAGTGAGGAAATTTATGTCAGGTTCTATATATGGAAAAAATTTTTGTATATCAACATGGGGGGAATCTCATGGAAAAGCCATAGGAGTAGTTGTGGATGGCTGTCCATCCGGACTGGAATTAGATGAAGAAGATATTCAAGCTTTTTTAGATCGAAGAAAACCGGGACAAAGCCGCTTTGCTACCCAAAGAAACGAAAGCGACAAAGTAGAAATATTATCTGGTATATTTGATGGAAAAACGACAGGAGCACCTATTTCTCTACTCGTTAAAAATCAAGATCAGCATTCTAACGACTATGAAAATATTGCTTCGGTTTACCGCCCTGGACATGCGGATTTTACATGGACACAAAAATATGGATTCAGGGATTACCGTGGCGGCGGCAGGTCTTCAGGCAGGGAAACGATTGGACGTGTTGCTGGTGGAGCAATTGCCGTGAAAATTTTGGCTACTTTAGGCGTAAGTATACAAAGTTATAGCAGGAAAATTGGGGAAATTGAAATTTCAGATGAACGTTTTGACTTTAATGAAAGTAAAAAAAATCCCTTTGCCTTACCAGATGTACAGATCATAGAAAAAGTGGAACAATATGTTCAAAAACAAATGGAACATCAAGATTCCGTAGGCGGTATTATCGAATGCAAAGTCCTTTCTTTACCCGTTGGCATTGGAGAACCTGTTTTTGACAAATTAGATGCAAACCTCGCTAAAGCTATGTTATCCATTGGAGCAGTAAAAGGTTTTGAAATGGGAGATGGTTTTGCTAGTGCAAACCTTAAAGGCTCTGAACATAACGATGCTTTTCGATTAGGAAAACAGCAAGCGATCATCAAAACAAGTAACCACGCAGGCGGAGTCTTAGGTGGAATAAGTGATGGCAGTGATTTGGTTTTCCGTGTGGCAATCAAACCTACCGCTTCTATTGCACAAGTTCAATCAAGTGTAAATCAAAACAATGAAGAAGTAGACATTCAGATTCAAGGAAGACATGATCCCATCATTGTCCCCCGTGCTGTTGTCGTAGTGGAATCTATGGCCGCCCTTACGATATTAGACTTACTTTTGCAAAGTATGTCTTCACGTTTGGATAAAATTCAAAAATTTTTTCATACTACTTAACATAGGTCAAAACGTAATGAATAAAAGATTTTTATTGAACTGGTGATTGTAGTCTGGATATTGTTGATTGGATCATGCTCAATCTTACAGACAGGCAGGAAGATACCGCCCCTACGGTTTTGATTGGTAGGTGATTGATCCTTACGATTTCGATTATCGTGAAAAATACTTCTATGCGTCAAAAACAGGTCAGAAATTTTATGAAAAACCCTTAGAGGTGCACATTTGTGCATTTGCCTATTGGCCATTGTATGTGTAAAAATCTGGACAAAAAAACAGGAAGGTACTAGGTCAAAACAATACCCTCCTGCTCCTGAATGAAAGAGACAGTAACCTTATGGTTACATTTAAGAATAAATACCGCTGACTTTCTGCTTCACGTTCGCAGGCATGAAACAGGACATTCGGATTTATACTTGATTTTCATTATAACGAATAAAACTTAGCTCGTCTAGTGTTTATCAGGGATAACAAAAATTGTTAAGGTAATCTTTTTCCTGTTGCTTTATATAAAGCGTACCAATCTTTACGTTCTAATTTTACATTTGCTCCTGTACAAGAATTTTTGATCCGTTCGTTATTGGTTGTACCTAAAACTACCTGCATTTGTGCAGGATGGCTGGTGATCCATGAAATGGCTATTCCCTCTGGTGTTAAAGAATATTTTTTTTCCATTTCAGAAATCACTTCATTTAGTCGTGCGTAATCTTTTTGATCTCCTAAAAATACTCCCTCAAAATATCCTTTTTGAAAAGGTGACCAAGCTTGTATCGTCATATCATTTAAACGGCTGTATTCTAATATACTGCCTTCACGGTTAATGCCTTGATCCCACTGCATATTTACGGTCAAACCACTATCCACCATTACAGAATGAGCCAAACTAAATTGTAATTGATTACACCAAAGAGGCTGTTCTACATATTGTTTTAACAATTCAATTTGCATTGGATTTTGATTAGATACACCAAAACTGCGCACTTTACCTTGCTCAAATAATTCATCAAAAGCTTCAGCTACTTCTTCAGGTTCCATTAAAGTATCTGGACGGTGAAGCAAAAGCACATCTAAATAATCTGTTTGCAAACGTTTTAAAATACCATCCACACTATTTAAAATATGTTCTTTAGAAAAATCAAAATAACCCTCACAAATCCCACATTTACTTTGGATCAAAATCGTTTCCCTTTGCGCCGGACTTAAAGATAAAGCCTTGGCAAAAAGATTCTCACATTCACCGCCCCCATAGATATCTGCATGGTCAAACAAATTGATTCCACAAGATAATGCAGTATCAAACCACTCTTGGATTTGCTTTGTCTCCATGGAGGAAATGCGCATACAACCCAAAACTATTTGAGAGGATAAAAAAGATAAATCCTCATGTTCGATTAATTTCATAAAATCTCCTTTTTTTAATAAATCGTTGATTTTTGACCAATAAATGAAATCATTTATTATTTCTGTTATACGATTTTTAAGTCTTTTACATCAATAGAATAAGTATTGTTTTTCCTGGATGAAAAAGCAACATAGGAATATTCGGTATAAATCAAGAAACCTCCACACTGTAGTGAAACAATCAAGCCTAACTATTCACCATAAGCGAGAATCTTTGTTTTAATGCATATTAAGCAAAGCTTGATGTACTTCTTCGGCAGCCTCTCTGCCTTCACGTATTGCCCAGACCACCAGGGACTGCCCTCTTCTGGTATCTCCGCAGGCAAAAATATTTTTTTGTTCAGTTTGGAAACGATTTAGTTGCGTCGGAATATTATTTCTTTGATCTAAAGTTAAATCAAATGCTTTTGCTATAGCACTTTGCGTACCAGAAAATCCCGCAGCAATCAAGACCATATCTACATCTATTTCCCTTTCACTACCTTCAATCAAAGGAAAAAGAGGAGCTTGACCTACTTTAGCCAAAATAGCCTTTTTCACTTCTCCTTTTTCATTCAATAAAAATTCTTTTACCGTTGTTTCATAAACTCTAGGATCTTCTCCAAAAACGGCAGCCGCTTCTTCCTGTCCATAATCTGTTTTTTTAATTTTTGCCCACTCAGGCCAAGGGTTATTTTTCCTTCTTTGTTCGGGAAGTTCTGGCATGATTTCCAATTGCAAAACAGATTTTGCCCCTTGACGTATAGCCGTACCTATACAGTCATTACCAGTATCTCCTCCTCCAATAACCAAAACACGCTTATTTTGTGCGGAAAAGATAGTTTCTTTTGCTAAAGAAGGATCTAACAAACTTTTCGTTGCAGACTTTAAATAATCTACCGCAAAGTGAATGCCCTTGCCCTCTCTTCCTTTTACGGAAATATCCCTCGGTTCACTTGCTCCGCAAGCAAGTACAATGGCAGCAAATTCTTCTTTTAATTGTTTAGCTTTGATGTTTTTTCCTACTTCCGAATCATAAGCGAAAAGAATACCCTCTTCTTCCAAAACCTTTATTTTTTCTTCTACAATTTTCTTTTCTAGTTTCATATTGGGGATACCGTACATCAATAGACCACCTGCACGATCTTCTCGCTCAAAAACAGTCACGCTATGACCCTTCTGATTTAATCGATCAGCAACAGTTAAACCCGCAGGACCTGAACCAACTACGGCAATTTTTTTTCCCGTTCTTAAAATAGGAGGACGTGCCTTTGCCAAACCTAGAGCATAAGCTTTTTCTGTAATGCTACGCTCATTTTCCTTAATGGTTACGGCCTCCCCGTTCAAACTGCAAGTACAAGCATATTCGCAGGGAGCAGGGCAAACTCTAGAGGTAAACTCTGGAAAATTATTTGTTTTTTTCAAACGGTAAAATGCTTGTTCTACCATATTATGATAAAGAAAATCATTCCATTCCGGAATTAAATTGCCTAAGGGGCAACCCGAAACCATTCCCTGAAATACCGTTCCCGACTGGCAAAACGGCACACCGCAGTCCATACAGCGAGCAGCTTGTTCTTTTTGTACTTCTTCTGACTGCATTTCATGAAATTCATGAAAATCCTTAATGCGTTCTATGGCTGGTTTATACTTTACCTGCTTACGTGTATATTCTAAAAATCCTGTAGGTTTTCCCATTTTTCCTCCTAACTTTTGAATATTTTGTCTCTTCTAAGTTAATATTAGAATCTTCTGCAAAATTGTATTCGTACCTTCTATAATGACTTAGTCAATTCTTCTATATCAAACAGTAATTCATATCTTTTTTTAGATAAACAAACGAACAAAAAATGCTTTTTACATTATACCATGATGACAAAGTCAATCATGGTCGCACCAATTTGAGTGTGCTTCGCACATCATCTTCCTAATCAAATTGTGTGCATAAATAGTATAATAAACGTTTTGTGTTTATTATACCATGACTGTGAAGTCAATCATGGTCGCGCCAATTTGAGTGTGCTTTGCACATCATCTTCCCAATCAAATTGTGTGCATCAACTGAAGCTTAATCAGCAGGAGTTTTTCTCCACTGCTGATTAAGCTGAAGCGATCAGGTGCCAAGTCGCTCTTGAACCTATGGTGATTAGAGCGACTTGGGAACGTGGTAAACTTCCATGGTATAATAAACGTTTTTTGTTTATTATACCATGGATTCCATCATGGTTCCGCCAAATCATTACTTTCTAGAGGCACAGAATCTGGCAAATTCATCTTTTCTTCTTGTATCTGAATCACTTCTGTTTCAGATACACTTTCTTCCAAAGCAGTTCCAGTAGGGTTTTCGCCTACTACTTCAACACCGTCTGTAATAAGCGTTTCTGGAGCAGTTTCAGGCGGTGCTTCTGTCGGCGGCATAAAAGCAGGATTAGGGAAAATATTCACGTAAGGTAGAAGTTCTTCCATAATGGCATGAAAAATATCCGTAGCATAGGCACTGTTTGCCTGCGGTTCGATGTGCGGTTGATCTACAATGACATAAAGCAAAATTTGCGGATTATCGTAAGGAACAAAGCCACAAAAAGACATCAAATAATTTTTATCCGCTCGAGGTAATTTTTCCGCTGTACCAGTTTTTCCAGCAATTTGATATCCATCAATGTGAGCATGAGAGCCTGTCCCTTTTTCGACTGTTTGAAATAAGGCAGATTTAATAAACTCGGCAGTAGAATGACTGATGGTTTCTTTCACTAAATTGGGTTCTATATTTTGTATGATACTTCCATCTGTATCTAGAATTTTTTTCACAACATGAGGCTCATAATAAGAACCCCCATTGATGATCGAAGCATATGCCGATATCAATTGAATCATGGAAACTGTGTAATTTTGCCCAAAAGAATTAGTAGCTAAATCTACAGGATTCATTTCCTGTGCAGAATGAAAAACACCTTTGCTTTCTCCAGATAAATCAATTTGGGTGTAATCTCCAAATCCGAAATTTTTCAGATAACGCAAAAAAGTATCGCTACCGATTCTAGCACCGATTTGCATTAAAGCATCGTTACAAGAATAAGCCAAGCTTTGAACTAAGTTGAGTTTTCCATGACCATGTATATTGACGCATTTGATTTTCCATGAGCCAATTTGTTCGAAACCGTCACAAATAAATTCATCATCTAAAGAAAGTATACCTTCTTCCAAGGCGGCTGCTATGGTGAAAATTTTTACGGTAGAACCCGGCTCATAGGCATCACTGATACAGAAATTTTTCCACATTTGATAACGTAGTTCTGTTTTTTCTTCTTCAGTTAATGTTGCTTCTATTTGTTCATTTACCATAGGTCTAAGATTAAAGGGATCGTTTAAATCATAAGTCAAATCACTAGTCATACCCAAGATTTCCCCATTTTTAGGATTCATCGCAATGGCAGAAACCCGATTTGCTCCTGGTGAAGAAGCAAATTTTTTTACATGTTTTTCTAAAATTTTTTGAATATTTACATCAATAGTAGAAACAAGAGTATGACCATTTTCTGGAGGTTTAGTAATACGTTCTACTAGCCCATCTTGATTTAAGAAACCATATTCCCTACCGTTTAAACCAATAAGCGCAGAATCATATTGCTGTTCTAGCCCTCCCCAGATAGCTTCTTTTCCCTCTTTGTTGGAAAAACCAATCAGTTGACTTGCTAAATCATTATTTGGATATTGTCTTTGATAGATTGTTTCAAACCAAAGTCCATGAATTTGCTGTAAACCGTTTTCTGCGTTTTTTTGATACTCCTTATTTTTTTCTTTCACGAAGTCATCAAAGCCTTCTTTTATTTCGTGGCTAATTTTTCTTGTTCGTTCGGGTCTTTCATAAGAGCTATTTGATTTTTCTTGAAATAAATGATCCAACTCTTCTTGAGAAAATTCAAAATATTCAATGAGTGCTTGTTTTGTTGCTTGTTCATAACGTTCAGGCTTGGATAAAATAACTTTGATATCAATGACCAAATGATAAGCACGCTCACTAGTTGCCAAAACTGTACCATTGCGATCTACAATATCACCCCTACGGAAAGGTATATCTATACTGTCATAATTTTGTTGTGTAATCACAGTTTGAGAATATTCTTTACCTTTGGCAAATACAATTTGAGCGAGAGTTCCATTTAAATAAATGAGAAAAAGTAAAACCAGGACAAAAACACCAATTAACTTTTTTTTCATATAAAGAAAAATTACTTTCTTTTTTTGTTTTTTGCTTTTTTTATTTTTCTTTTCTTTTTGACTGGATTTATTCGCTAGGAATTGGCTCATGTTGACGAACATACTCACTTTCTAAATTTTGATAAAAAATAATTTGCTCTGCATTAGCAGGAACCATTTGTAATTCTTCTCTAGCAATTTTTTCAATTTGTTCTAAATCTAGATAGTTATCCAAACCAGCAGCATTAAAATCATTCTCAATTTTTAATTGCGATAATTCTTTTTCCATACCTTCAATTTGATTAATTTGATAAATTAGTGAAGATTTCACGTGTACGAGCTGTAAAGAACAAATACCAAAAGCACAGGTAGCCAAAGATAAGGCCACCACATAAGGTAGATTAATCTGCCCATGTTTGTGTCTATTTTCTTTGGTCTTACGACTAACTCTCTTTGGTTTTACTTTTGGACGACGAATTGGAACTTCCGGTGTTCTGATCGGGTCTAAATTTCTTGCTTGATTACCATAAATATATTTGGCCATAATAACTCTCCCTTTAGATTCTTTGCAGGATTCTTAATTTTGCGCTCTTCGCTCTCTTATTTTTCTTTAGCTCTTCCCCTGATGGGCAAATTGGCTTTTTGCTGATTATTTTTCCTTTTGCTTTTCGATTGCATTGACAAACAGGAAAGTCGGGTGGACAAATACAAGGATTTTCCTGGTTTTGAAAATGTTTTTTGACAATACGATCTTCTAAAGAGTGAAAGGTAATCACACATAATCTCCCGCCGATGTTTAAATGATCTACCATTAACGGTAAAGCTGCTTCCAAAACAGTTAGCTCTTGGTTTAAGGCTATCCGTAAAGCTTGAAACACCCGTTTAGCAGGATGTCCTCTGCCTTTTTGTTTCGCCTTGGGAATAGCTTGTTCAATTACGGCGGCTAGTTCTGTTGTTCGATGGAATGGTTTGTTTTCCCTATATCTTACAATATGTTTGGCAATATTCCTTGCAAAAGGTTCTTCACCATATTCTCTAAATATTGTAGATAATTTTTCCATACTAAGAGTATTGACTAAATCTTCTGCCGTTAATTCACTTCTTTGATCCATGCGCATATCTAAAGGTGCATCTTTGCGGTAAGTAAATCCTCTTTCTTCTTGATCTATTTGATAAGAAGACACTCCTAAATCCAACAGAATGCCATCCAACAAAGGAATTTGCAAATCATCTAAAACTTGTAAAAAATATTGATAATTTTCCCGTACAAAAATTGTTTGTGGCAAAAAATCCACTAAATTCTTTTTTGCTGCTTTTATGGCATCTTCATCTTGGTCTAAGGCAATGAGTTTACCTTGCGGGTTTAACTTAGACAAAATCGCCTTGGCATGTCCCCCGCCTCCCACCGTTCCATCTAAATAAATCCCAGTAGGTTTAATCCGCAAAGCTTCTATACTTTCCCTCAACAAAACAGATTCATGTTTAAATTCCATCAAATCCCTAGACCTTCCATACTTTCCGCAATATCTTGCATATCTTTGTATTGGTTTGTTTCCTGCCAAGCTGATCTATTCCAAATCTCCCCTCTTTTGCCTACGCCGACTAAAACAACTTCTTTTTCTAAGCAGGCAAAATCCCTTAGTGTAGGGGGAATCAAAACTCTCCCTTGTTTATCTAATTCGCATATACTCGCTCCTGCCAGAAAAAAACGCATAAATTTTCTTGCGTCTGAATTCGTGAGCGGAAGTGTTTGTAATTTTTCGTCAAACTTGTCCCATTCTTGTTCAGAATATAAAAATAAACAACCATCTAAACCTTTAGTTAAAATAAATTTTTCACCTAGTACTTCACGAAACTTAGAGGGAATAATTAACCTACCTTTAGAGTCCATAATATGTACATATTCTCCTAGCATCGTCAACATGAAGTTCTCCTTGTTTCTTTGGTAAACCACTTTGCACCATTTATTACCACTTGCTACCACTTGCTTTATTGTAAATGATGGTTAGGAAATATTCAAGCTTAATTTACTCTTCTTTATTTATATTTATTTTTAACATAAATAAATTATAATTAATTAAGTTATTTAAGTTATTTTCATGAATTATTTATAAATTAAATACTTATTTTTTATTTCTTATTCGATCAGATATTTTTCTCTTATTGAGAAAATTTGTAAAGTAAATATCTATCCAAACAAAAGGTATTGAACCCTATAAATTTTTGTGCTATCCTTACTTTGGAAATCCTTCAGAAGTCTGCATCCTATTTTAGTATGTAGATCTGTTGGTGATTAAATTCCACAAAGAGAAAGGGAATAATAGAAAAATGAAAGTTTCCGAACATGTTAGTTTTATTGGTTCACAAAATCCTTGTTTACGTGTTTTTGACATTATTATGACTACAGACTATGGAACAAGTTATAACAGCTATTTGGTTCAGGGAAAAGAAACTGTAATTGTAGATTGTGTCCATGAAGATTTTTCTGAAAATTTTATTGAACAAATTAGCCAAATAACCGATATTAAAAATATCCGTTATTTTATTGCAAATCATACTGAACCAGATCATTCGGGTAGTTTACAAAAATTGTTGTCTTTAAATCCTAATATAGAAGTTTTAGGAAGTACTAGTGCTATCCGTAATCTAAAACAAATTACCAATCAAGAATTTACAAAACGTATTGTACAAACAGGTGATCAATTAGATTTAGGAGATGGTGTGGTTTTAGATTTTATCATTTCCCCAAATTTACATTGGCCAGATACGATGTTTACTTATTTAAAGGCAGATAAAGTTTTATTTACTTGTGATTTTTTTGGAAGTCATTTTTGCGAACCGATGGTTTTTGACTCCTTAGTCAAAAATAAGGAAATCCATATTCAAGAAACGCAAAAGTATTATGATGCCATTTTTGGACCTTTTCCCTCCTATGTACGGGCAGGTTTAGACAGAGTCAGAGATTTAGATGTAGAAACTATTGCAACTAGCCACGGACCAGTACTACAAAACAGTATACAGAGAATTTTCTCTTTATATGAAGAATGGTCTAAAGAAAAAGATCCAGACGAAGAGATTCCGATTTTCTATGTGAGTGCTTACGGTTATACGAAAAAAATGGCAGAATCTTTTGTGGAAGTGTTTAAAGGATTAGACATTCCTGCTAAATCTTATGATATGCTAGAACATCCGATGGAAGAGATGGCAGAAATTTTAAATCGTTCTAAAGCAGTACTTTTTGGTTCACCTACAATTAATCGTGATGCCTTAAAGCCGATTTGGGATTTAATTTCTTGTACTGATGTGATTAACATCAATCATAAACCCGCTTTGGTATTCGGTTCTTATGGATGGAGCGGAGAAGCCTGCGAATTACTAGGAAAACGTTTAAAAGATATCCATTACCGTGTACATCCCACTTCTATTCGTGCGATCTTTAATCCAAACGAAGAAGAATATCAAAAAATCAAAGTAGCAGCCGAAGAATTTGCCCAACAAATTCAATAGGAGAATAAAAATGAATTTCCAATATGAATCAAATCGTGTTTTTTTAAGCGAAAACGAGCAGGTCATTGCACAAGTTGATTTTTCTTTTGTAGACGAAAACACAGTAAATATCCACCGTACTTTTGTGTCCGAGCAGTTACGAGGACAAGGCGTAGCTTCCGCCATCGTGGAAGCTACGGTGAACTATCTAAAAGAAAAAAATTTAAAGATCATTTGTGATTGCCCATATGTAAAAAAATGGTTTACTAAGCACGATGAGTATCATCAATGGATAAAAAAATAACTTAAATTAAAAAAACATTTTCTTTAAATTAAAGGGGATGTTTTTTTAATTTAAGTTGCTTTTTTATTTTAGATAAGTTATAATTATTTTATAAATGATTATATTTTTTTATTATCGTCAGGAAAAAGAAAAGAATTATCTAAAATGTAAGGAGAATGTATGATGTTATCTTTTTTTCTCGTTTCTTTAAAAGCTTTATTAAAACTTTTATTTTAAATCTGCTTTTCTCTTTATTTTCTATTGCACCTCAAAAATCCCTTTTGCATATCTTAAAGCAAGAAATCTTGGGAGAATTCCTATGCCTCAAAATCCCAATACCCCAACAGAAATGGGGTATCCGAAAGATCAACTAGAAAAATGTATGGAGAGGGTGTATTCCAATGATTATGCAGATTTTACATTTCGCTTTAACACTCAAGAATCTTGGTTTCCGAAGGATATTTCGGACTATTGTATTCAAATTGTAAATTCAGACTATGGCATTTTACATATTAACAGCAGTCTAATTCCTCCGATTAGCTCCGTTACTTACGGATATGATGCAATCCCTGTTTTATACACTTTATTAGATACGACAAGTATGGATGATGCGGGTATTACCAGCGTAATCAACCAGCCTTATCTAAATCTAGCTGGTGAAGGTATAATCATTGGCTTTGTTGATACCGGTATAGATTATCAAAATCCTATTTTCCGTAAAGAAGATGGAAGTAGCAAAATCGTGGCCATTTGGGATCAATCACTGGCTGATGGAGTAAAACCTTTTGATTTAGCCTATGGAAGCGAATTTACCAAAAAAGATATTGAGGCAGCCTTAAAGGCTCAAGACCCTTTAAGTATCGTACCGAGTAAAGATGAGAATGGGCATGGGACTTTTTTAGCCGGTATAGCTGCTGGCAGGCAAGACAGCGAGAACAGTTTTACGGGAGCTGCCCCTCAAGCAGAAATCGCTATGGTGAAACTCAAACCTGCCAAAGACTATTTAAGAAGCTTTTTTGAAATTCCTGATACAGCAGTTGCCTATCAGGTTACCGATATTTTACTAGGAGTCAGTTATTTGACCGACCTTGCAAGAAGTCTAAACAAACCTATGGTAATTTGTTTTAGTTTGGGCAGTAATGCTGGCGACCATACCAATCAAAATATATTGGAAAGATATCTTAATCAAGTAGGTTCTCATATTGGATATTCTGTTGTCATTGCTGGAGGTAATGAAGGTTCACGTTCCCATCATTATTATGGACATATCACTGAACAAGGTCACAGTGAAGATGTGGAAGTGCGTGTGGGAAATGGCGAAAAAGGTTTTGTTATGGAATTATGGACAGAACCTTCTGAAATTTTTTCCGTCGGATTTGTTTCTCCTACAGGAGAATATATTGAACCAATTACTCCAAAATTACGTAGGTCTGAAGTCGTCACCTTTGTTTTAGAAAATACAACAATCAATCTTTCCTCAGGTATGTTAAGTGTAGAATCAAGTGCTCCGGCAGTTCTCATGCGTTTCCACGACCCTACACCTGGTATTTGGCGTATACGTGTACAAAGTTTTATTACAACTACGGGAATTTACCATATTTGGCTTCCGATTACAGGTTTTATTAGCTCCGATACCGTATTTTTACGCCCTGATCCGGATACTACCCTAACTTCTCCCGCCTCTACGTCTAACGCACTTACTGTAGGTGCTTATGACCATATCAACAGCGGAATTTATATTTATTCCAGCAGGGGATTTACCCGTGACAATTTAGTCAAACCCGATATTGTCGCTCCTGGTGTCAATGTTTACGGACCTGGCTTAAATAATACCTATACGACAATGAGTGGTTCAAGTGTAGCAGCTGCCCACGCCGCAGGCGCTGCTGCCAATTTACTCTCTTGGAGTATCGTCAGAGGATATGAACAAGGGATAGGCTCAAACAATATCAGGGCTTTTCTGATTCGTGGGGCAACAAAAACTGTAGGGATTACTTATCCCAGCAAAGAATGGGGTCTGGGTAAACTTAATCTTTTCCATGTATTTGAAACCTTGCGCTTATCTGTATAAAAAATAGGATGATTAGATCCATCTTTTTAGAACCCATGGACATATGACATATGGACAAAGGAGAAAAATGTTGTAGATACGATCCATATCCTTAGACGAGGTAGAATATACCCTGATATTCTGCCAATTCGACAGATTTCAATTCCTTCTAACAAAAATAATAGTTGACTTCTTAGTTTAAGACGTTTATAGTTAATATTAACTGAAAATCCAGTGAAACGAAAGCGTTGAATGTATAGTTTTTACGCATAAACTAAGAGGTTCCCATGAAAATGTATCCTATTTATTTTGTCATTACAATTTTATTATGCTAGCAGGACTTTGAATATGTGCTGATATCCAGCCCTTCCGAGTCCTGTTTAGGTTATGTAAATGGGATTCTCTTGAAGCATCCCATTTTGTTTTTTGCAAATTTGGGGTGCTTTTTGTTTCATTTTTTTTGGATGCAACTCCATTGGTCAAAGGACTTGCGTTCCGTTTTTTAGAACAAAATTCAGTTAATCATTAAACAAAAAGAGGTTGATCTATGCGAAGTGACAAAATTAAAAAAGGTGTACATCAAGCACCGGCAAGAAGTTTACTCCATGCTACTGGACAGTTGAAAAATAAAGAAGATATGGATAAACCTTTTATTGCCATTTGTAACTCTTATCTGGACATTGTGCCGGGACACGTTCATTTACGAGAACTAGCGGATGTTGCCAAAGAAGCAATCCGTGAAGCCGGTGGAATTCCTTTTGAATTTAATACGATTGGCGTGGATGACGGTATTGCCATGGGACATATCGGTATGCGTTATTCTCTGCCTAGTAGAGAACTGATTGCTGATTCTGCTGAAACGGTAATTCAAGCGCACTGGTTTGACGGCGTATTGTATTTGCCTAACTGTGACAAAATTACACCGGGTATGCTGCTTGCCGCAGTACGTACAAATGTCCCTGCTATCTTTTGTTCAGGTGGACCAATGAAAGCAGGTTTTTCTGCTACAGGAAAAAAATTGACACTTTCTTCTATGTTTGAGGCAGTTGGGTCTTTTTTGGAAGGTTCACTTTCTGAACAAGAATTCTTAGATATGGAAGCCAATGCTTGCCCTACTTGCGGTTCTTGTGCAGGAATGTTTACTGCAAATTCCATGAACTGCTTATTAGAAATGTTAGGAATGTCACTTCCTGGAAATGGTACAATCCTTGCTATATCTGAAAAACGTCGTGAATTGCTTCGGCAATCTGCTTTTCATTTGATGGACTTAGTCCGACAAAATATTTGTCCCAAAGATATCCTTACTAAAGAAGCGATTGATGATGCTTTCGCTTTAGATATGGCAATGGGCGGCTCTACCAATACTGTTTTACATACTTTGGCACTGGCAAGTGAACTTGGATTAAATTACGAATTAGAACGAATTAATGCTATTGCCGCTCGTATTCCTTATTTATCTAAAATTGCCCCCTCTTCTGAATATACGATGCAAGATCTCCATGAAGCAGGAGGCGTGTCGGCAATTATCAAAGAATTAGCTAATTTAGGTACAGCTATCCATCCCGACCGGATAACCGTAACAGGAAAAACACTTAGGGAAAATGTTGCCGAAGCAAAAATTACAGATAAACAAGTCATTCGTCCGAAAGAAAATCCTTACAGCCACACAGGCGGTCTTTCTATTTTATTTGGAAATATTGCGCCAAAAGGGGCTGCGATTAAAGTCGGAGGAGTAGATCCATCCATCCAAACGTTCACCGGAAAAGCCATTTGTTTTTCTTCACAGGATGAAGCAGTCAAAGCGATTGATGATCATACGGTGAAGAAAGGTCATGTTGTGGTCATCCGTTATGAAGGACCAAAAGGCGGACCGGGAATGCCGGAAATGCTCGCTCCTACTTCTTCCATTGTCGGACGTGGTTTAGGTAAAGATGTTGCCCTCATTACGGATGGACGTTTTTCCGGTGCCACAAGAGGTATTGCTGTAGGTCATGTTTCTCCGGAAGCTGCCGCCGGCGGACCAATTGCTCTTATTGAGGACGGTGACCTCATCACGATTGATTTACCCAATCGAACATTAAATGTGGAAGTTTCTGACGAAGAACTACAAAAACGTCGTGAAAACCTACCTCCTTTTCAATTCAAAGTCAAAACGGGTTATTTAGCACGTTATACCTCTATGGTTACGTCTGCACATACCGGGGCGATTTTAAAGCTTCCAGAAAATGTATGAAAGGTGAGGTGAAGCAAATGCTGAACATACCAAGCAATGCCCTGCCGTCGAAAACAGGGGCGGAGATCTTGATTGACTCCTTAAAAAAACAAAAAGTAGAAATGATTTTCGGCTACCCTGGCGGCGCCGTTCTTCCACTTTATGATGCTTTCTACGATTGTGACATCCCTCATATTTTAACCAGACATGAACAGGGGGCTATTCATGCCGCTGAAGGTTACGCCAAAGCGACGGGAAAACCCGGTGTCGTTGTTGTAACTAGCGGTCCTGGAGCGACAAACGTACTGACTGGAATTGCCGATGCCATGAGTGATTCCATTCCTTTAGTTGTTTTTACCGGTCAAGTCCACACACCTGGTATCGGAAAAGATGCTTTTCAAGAAGCAGATATTTTAGGATTAACGATTCCCATCACCAAATATAATTATCAAGTGAGGGATGTCCGCAGCTTACCTCGTATCATTAATGAAGCTTTCCATATTGCTTCTACCGGACGTAAAGGTCCGGTGGTCATTGATATTCCCAAAGACATCGGAGTATCCAGAGCAGAGCTTCTTGATCCGGACACCATTGATTTACCAAGTTATCAACCTACTTTCCAGCCAAACTCTTTACAAATTGAACGACTGATGAAAGCCTTGAAAATTTCGCATAAACCACTGATTTTAGCCGGAGCTGGTGTAAACCATTCCCATTCGGCTGCCGAGTTGCTTCGCTTTGCAGAACGTTATGAAATCCCTGTACTTTGCACGCTTTTGGGTTTGGGAAGCTTCCCGCATGAACATGAACTCTTTTTAGGTATGGGTGGTATGCATGGTTCTTTTGCAGCGAATATGGCTTTGACGGACTGTGATTTTTTGATTAATTTTGGTTCTCGTTTTGATGACCGTTTGGCAAGTGCGCCGAATGAATTTGCTAAAAATGCGGTAGTTGCCCATATAGACATTGATCCTACAGAAATTGGAAAGATTATCCCTACACAAATTCCTATTGTAGCAGATATACAGCGAACACTTTTACAACTTCTGGACTTTCATTTAGACGGCAAAGAAGATAGCTCCCCTTGGTGTAAACTCAATACAAAACGGAAAACTCAACATCCTTTTACTTATGATCATGGACCAACAAAAGAAATCAAGCCGCAGCAAGTGATTGAACTTGTAGGAAAAATCACGGATAAAAAAGCAATCATTGCTACTGATGTAGGTCAACATCAAATGTGGACTGCTCAATTTTACCCTTTTTGTTTTGAACATCAACTAATCACTAGCGGCGGTTTAGGGACGATGGGTTACGGCCTTCCTGCGGCTATCGGTGCGCAACTTGCTTTTCCGGACAAAACAGTAGTTGCTTTTGTCGGAGATGGTGGCTTTCAAATGACTGCACAAGAACTAGCAATCTTGAATGAGTATCAACTACCTTTAAAAATCATTATCTTAAATAATGCTTCACTAGGAATGGTCAGACAATGGCAAGAAAAATTCTACAATAGACGTTTTTCCCATTCTGTTTTTAAAAGTTTGCCCGATTTTGTCAAACTTGCCGAAGCTTACGCTGTAAAAGGTATCCGCATTACCAATCCGCAAACTTTGGAAAAAGACTTAAGAGAGGCCTTCGCCCATCCCGGACCAATAGTCGTTGATGTACAAATTTCCCAAAGCGAACTTGTACTTCCCATGGTGCCAAGCGGTAAACCGAATCATCAAATGGAGGTATTTCAATAAAATGCGTAGAATCATTACAGCTACGGTAAATAATTCATCTGGTGTACTCAACCGGATTACCGGTGTTATTTCCCGCAGGCAGTACAATATTGATAGTATTTCTGTAGGTTTGACGGAAATACCAAATATATCTCGAATTACCATTGTTGTTCATGTAGATTCACTCTACGAAATCGAACAAGTAAGCAAACAACTCAATAAACAAATTGATGTGCTAAAAGTAAGTGATATTACGGATGAGCCACATATTGAGCGAGAACTAGCACTAGTGAAACTTAGCGCACCAGCAAGCCAACGATCGGAACTAAACGCCGTAATTGAACCGTTTCGTGCTACCATCATCGACGTTGGCACAAAAAATATTGTCATTCAAGTCATCGGTACAAACGAAAAGGTAGACGCCTTTTTAGATATTGTCCGCCCCTATGGAATCAAGCAAATTGCGAGAACCGGGATTACGGGATTTACCCGTAGTGCAAAGAAATAGAAAAAAATAAGCTCAACATAAGTGGCGTAAGTTCTAGGACGTGTTCATACTGAGGGGTATCTATCTTTTGAGATAGTTGTGCTGGTCTACGTTAAATTTTCTTGACATACGCATAGTTATCTATAAAAATTTGCCTTATCTGGACATTTTGGATAATGTGAACATGCCCAGGATAGATTTAACAGTTAAATCAATTTATAAACATATAGCTTTTTACCTAAAACAAAAATGTAAGATTCGTTGTATCCGCATTCATATCTGTAAAGTGTAGAACAAACGAAAGTAGAGAGCAAGTAGTAAACATATTTCAATTCATTTAATTTTGGAGGATTTTAAAATGTCAAAAGTGTATTATGAAGATTCAGTAAAAACAAATGCATTAAAAGGAAAGATCGTTGCCATTATTGGTTATGGCTCACAAGGTCATGCTCATGCGCAAAATTTACGTGATACTGGAAATCAAGTAATTATCGGTATCCGTGAAGGACTTTCTGCAAATTTAGCAAGAAATGACGGATTTGAAGTTTATTCCGTTGCAGAAGCAACAAAAAAAGCGGATGTCATCATGGTTTTGATTCCGGATGAAAACCAAGCGGCAGTTTATGAACAAGAAATCAAGGAAAATCTATCACCGGGAAATACGCTTGCTTTTGCTCATGGCTTCAATATCCATTTTAAAGCAATCGTACCACCTAGTGATGTGGATGTTTTCTTAGTAGCACCAAAAGGCCCTGGTCATCTTGTACGTCGTACTTTCGCGGCAGGCAGTGCCGTTCCTTCTTTGTTTGCTGTTTACCAAAATTCTACAGGCCAAGCGCAGGACACTGCCCTATCTTATGCAAAAGGTATCGGTTCAACTCGTGCAGGCGTGATTGAAACTACTTTCCAAGAAGAAACGGAAACTGATTTATTTGGTGAGCAAGCCGTACTTTGCGGTGGAGTAACCCACTTAATTCAAGCAGGTTTTGAAACATTGGTTGAAGCAGGGTATCAGCCGGAAATCGCTTATTTTGAAGTATTTCACGAACTAAAATTAATCGTAGATTTGATGTATGAGGGCGGCATGGAAAAAATGCGTCATTCCATTTCTAACACTGCTGAATATGGGGATTATGTTTCCGGCCCTCGTGTGGTGACTGCTGATACGAAAAAGGCAATGAAAGCAATTTTATCTGACATTCAAAGTGAAAAATTTTCTAATACATTTATTGCAGACTACAAAAATAATTTTGCAGAATTTTACCGTTTACGTAAAGAACAGCAAGGACATCAAATTGAAGAAGTGGGTAAACGTCTACGCTCAATGATCCATTTTGACACTCCAGAAATAAACGCTGCTGCTGCATTAAAAAAAGAAGCGTAATTCAAACGGGAGGAAGCTTTCTGCCCTCCCCTTTCACACAGAAACTCTTTAAAAAAGAAAAAAATTTTGCATATAGACAAGACGTGTTCACCTTAGCCGAAATGCTCAGATTTTACGTAGATTTTCCTCTGGCAAGGTTACATTCAAGAAAATTTAACGCAGAACAAAGGAAAATCTCAAGCGCTCGCGATGCTTAAACATACCCTAAATTCTATCTAAAGTACTACTAGAATCAGCACTTTTTAGCGCAAGTGAACAAAAAGTCCTATAGCTCTAATATAATAGAAAAATTTAGGATGAAACTGTGAGTCACATGAGAATATCCCAGCTGTACTGGCGGCAATAGTCGTCTTGAGAGAGAAGTCCATCCCTAGCTCTAGTATATAAATAACGGGAGTATGTCACTTGAAAATTTTTGAGCATAGCGTATTCAATTGGCGCAAGCATGATTGCTCTACAATCCCATTGATCACACAATTTGATAAAGAGTTCTTGCGCATGGCGCATTCAATTGGCGCAAGCATGATTGCTCTGCAATCCCATTGATCACACAATTTGATAAAGAGTTCTTGCGCATGGCGCATTCAATTGGCGCAAGCATGATTGCTCTGCAATCATGCTATATTTCTATGAATAGGATAAGGAGGAAACCGGATGAAACAAATCCAATTTTTTGATACCACGCTGCGTGACGGCGAGCAAACGCCCGGTGTGAATTTTAATGTAAATGAAAAGGTACAAATTGCGTTGCAATTAGAAAAACTCGGAGTAGACGTGATAGAAGCCGGTTTTCCTATCTCTTCTCCAGGAGATTTTGCTTGTGTAAAAGCCATCGGTGAAGCCGTCCAAACTACAAGTGTAACTGCCTTAGGTCGTTGCCGTGAACAAGACATTCTTCGTGTAAAAGAAGCGCTTGCCTTAGCCAAACAGCCTCAAATACATATTTTTCTTGCTACAAGTGACGTTCATATGCAATATAAATTGAAAATGAGTAAAAAAGAAGTGTTGGAATCGATCAACCATCATGTTCGTTTTGCTCGGCGTTTTTTTGATATCGTCCAATTTTCTCCAGAAGATGCCACACGCACGGAACGCGCTTTCTTGATTGAAGCTGTACAAGCGGCTATTTCAGCGGGAGCAAAAGTCATTAACATTCCAGATACAGTAGGTTTTACCAATCCAACAGAATTTGGACAGTTGTTCGCTGATTTAAAAGCAAATATCCCTCAATTTGATGAAGTAATCTTTTCTTGTCATTGTCACAATGATTTAGGCATGGCTGTTTCCAATTCACTGGCTGCTATTGAACATGGCGCTTTACGCATAGAGGGTTCTATTAACGGCATTGGCGAACGTGCCGGAAACACTGCCCTAGAAGAAGCAGCCGTTGCCCTCCATATTCGCAAGGGTTTCTATCAAGCTACATCTCACATTGTGCTCAATCAAATCAAAAATACCAGCGACTTAATCAGTCGTTTGTCTGGCTTGCCTATTCCTAGAAATAAAGCCATTGTAGGAGCAAATGCTTATGCCCATGAATCCGGTATTCATCAAGACGGCGTATTGAAAAATCCGGAAACTTATGAATTGATTACCCCTTCTCTCGTCGGAGTAAAGAAAAACTCCCTGCCACTTGGCAAACTGTCTGGTCGACATGCTTTTATTAGTCGTCTAGAAGATTTGGGATATTCATTAAATAAAGAAGAAATTGACCAAAGCTTCCGCTATTTCAAACAATTATGTGATGTAAAAAAAGAAGTTACAGAAGCGGATTTACATGCCTTGATTGCTGAACAATCTGCTGAACAGACAGAAACAGCTGTTATTTCTCATTTGCAAGTCCAGTACATGACAAACGGCGTACAATCAGCTGTTGTACGAATTGAAAACAAAGATGGCGTGAGGGAAGATGCAGCAACCGGCGCAGGTAGTATTGAAGCGATCTATCAAACGATTAACCGTTTATTAAAGCAAGACCTCAGCCTTACTAGCTACCATATCCAAGCCATTACTCCCGGTCAGGACGCACAAGCTGAAGTCCATGTTGTTGTCAAAGATGCTACTGGCACTCCTTTTCATGGAATCGGTATTGACTATGATGTCTTAATGGCTAGTGCAAAAGCTTATTTAAACGCAAGCCTAAAAAGTCAGCGTTTACCTTCAACAAAACAAACTAAAACACAATTGACAGAAGTTTTGACTGCTGATTGTAACTGAATGCAAGTGGCTATCTACCCATGATATCAGAGGTGATCCAATCAATACCAACAAGCGACAGAATACCGCCCCTACGTCATCACAGACAATCAACAGGTTGGGTTCAAAATTGCGGAGGATTATCCTTAATCGCCCCTATGATTTCGGTTATTTCATATGAAATCTCCCTAAAAACGTAGGGGCAGCATTCTGCCGCCCGTCAGGCATCCACCAAACAAAATATTCGAATGATCCAAACAACATACACGACATTATCCGCTAATTGGTGAATGCTCATACCCACAGGCAGAAAAATGCCACCCTACGTAATCACAGGTAATCAACATATTATATTTTCAACGTGACCAAAATCATTTACGTCATGGGATAGATATTGAAAAAATAACCTATATTTAAAAAAAGTAAAATAACAGGAAAAAATGAAATAATAAATCTTATTTGGAGGTATTACCTAATGGAATATCACATTACGGCTTTACCTGGTGATGGCATCGGGCCAGAAATTATGGAAGCCGGACTTGCCTGTTTAGGCACAATTGCTCAAAAATTTGGGCATATTTTTCATGTTGAAAAGCTCCCTTTTGGAGGAGATGGCATTGACAAAGAAAATGATCCTCTTCCACCAAAAACTCTGAAAGCCTGTCAAAACAGCGATGCCATTTTACTTGCTGCCATTGGTGGATCAAAATGGGATAATGCCCCCAAACGTCCGGAGGAAGCTTTACTAGAATTGCGGAAAACACTCGGTCTTTATGCAAATATCCGCCCAGTTAAAGTATTTTCGCAAATTGCCCACCTATCCCCTTTAAAAGAAGAAATTGTCCGTGGCACGGACTTAGTTGTTGTTCGTGAGTTAACTGGAGGGCTTTATTTTGGCACACCGAAGCATTGGGATAATAAAAGTGGCGTGGATACTCTGTGCTATTCACGGGAAGAAATCTATCGTATTATTCACAAGGCTTTTACACTTGCTCAAAACCGTAGGAAAAAAGTTGCATCTATTGATAAAGCAAATGTTCTGTCTACCAGTAAGCTTTGGCGCAAAATTGCTAATGAAATATCCCAAGAATTCCCTGATGTTGAACTAACACATTATTATGTGGATGCCGCAGCAATGCTACTTATGCAAAATCCCTCACGCTTTGATGTTATTGTGACAGAAAATTTGTTTGGCGATATTTTAAGTGATGAAGCTTCTATCCTTAGTGGTTCTTTAGGTATGCTACCATCAGCTAGTTTTTCTCTGGACGGCCCATCTCTATTTGAGCCTATTCATGGCTCTGCACCAGAACTTGCAGGCAAAAATATTGCCAATCCAATTTCTATGATTTTATCCGTTGCTATGCTGCTTCGAGAAGCTTTCCAATTGGAGAAAGAAGCATGTGCACTGGAAAAAGCTGTAAACGATACCTTATCCTCAGGAATATTGACACAAGATTTAGGCGGAAATGCCAAAACAACAGAATTAAGTAAAGCTATACAAGAACGAATGATCGGAGGGACACAGCATGGCTAAAACGCTGTTAGATAAACTATGGGAACGTCATGTCATTCATGGTACTGCCCCAAATCCCCAATTACTCTATGTAGATTTGCACTTAATCCATGAAGTAACTTCCCCGCAAGCTTTTGAGGGACTACGCATGGCAGAGCGAAAAGTACGCCGTCCGGACAAGACCTTTGCTACGATGGATCATAATGTTCCTACGGAAAATATCCATGACATTCAGGATGAAATTGCTAAACAGCAATTAGAAGCATTAAAGAAAAACTGTCAGGATTTTGGTATAGAACTAGCTGATATTGGCTCTGATCATCAAGGAATTGTTCATGTAATTGGACCGGAAATCGGCTTAACTTTACCCGGAAAGTTAATTGTATGCGGAGATTCGCATACAGCAACACACGGTGCTTTTGGAGCGATTGCCTTTGGTATTGGTTCTAGCGAAGTAGAACATGTATTTGCTACACAAACGATTTGGCAGCAAAAACCCAAAAGTATGGGCATACAAATTGATGGGAACTTACCTAAAGGGGTTTATGCCAAAGATATTATTTTACACTTAATCGCTACCTATGGCGTAGCCTTCGGCGTTGGCTATGCCATTGAATATTTTGGGGAAACTGTTTCAGCACTTTCTATGGAAGAAAGAATGACCATTTGCAACATGACCATTGAAGGCGGAGCAAAAATAGGCATGGTCGCAGCGGATGAAACAACCTTTAATTATATTAAAAAGCTTGAACCTGCTCCTTGCGACCTCCAAGCAGCGATTGCAGATTGGAAAACCTTAAAAACAGATTCTGATGCCGTTTATGACCGATTGATTCAAATTCGTGCAGAAAATCTAGAACCTTATGTAACTTGGGGTACAAACCCGGGCATGGCAATCCCTATTTCTGGTACATTCCCTGAAATACAAGATCAAAATGACCAACGTGCCTACACTTATATGGGGCTTGAACCTGGTCAAAAACCCGAGGATATTCCCCTTGGATATGTATTTATTGGATCTTGTACCAATTCTAGACTTTCTGACTTAGAAGAAGCGGCTAAAATCCTCGATGGTAAGCAAGTTAAACCGGGAATACGTGCCTTAGTCGTACCTGGTTCCCGTCAAGTCTGCTTAGAAGCACAAAAACGAGGCTTAGACAAAATTTTCAAAACAGCTGGCTTTGAATGGCGTGAACCTGGTTGTTCCATGTGTTTAGGAATGAATCCGGATCAAGTA
>BNZI01000003.1 GCA_026000945.1 Clostridia bacterium
TTTTATAAGTATGCTGTTCTGAAAAATCAAAAATAATTCTTAATTTTATATCTATTCTATTTTTTTCTTTAATTTTATCGAAAAAACAAGTATTAATTAATAAAGATATTGAAATATTGCTAAATTTAATATATATTGATAATTAATAAAATAAATAATATTTTATTAATTTTTAAGAAAGAAGATAAAAGGTGAAAATGAATAAACAAAAAATTCCTATTGCAGTACTCGTTTTAATTCTTTGTATCAGTTTTAGCACATTTTTGATACAAACCTCCTATTCAGCCGAACTATCTATGCTGGATATGGTTTATGATGATGGAACAGTCATCCCTTACCGTAAGACAAGAGCGCTTATTACTGATACGGAATCTTTTGAAGGTGACGGTACCTTCAGTGAAGAAACACCTGAATTTCCTGATAATTTAGAGTATTTAGATACTACATTAAAAAATACTCGTACAATTTTTGGTTCAGATGATCGAAAAATTGTATCTAACACCACTGTAAGCCCTTACCGAAAAGTTGTTTTTTTAACAGCTACTTTTCCCAATGGGCAGTCTATTATTGGTACAGGAAATATGATTTCTAAAAATACTGTTTTGACTGCTGGACATTGTATTTATAAAGCTTCTTTTGGCGGCTGGGCAAAGAAAGTAACTGTTTATCCTGGTTATAATGGTAGAACTGCCCCTTATGGGTCTGCATCTTCCACACAATTGCTTAGTGTTTCTGGATGGGTCAATCACGAAAGTTATCAACACGATATGGGAGCTGTTATTTTAAATAAGAATATCGGTAATACTGTTGGATGGTTTGGTCTTACTACCCAATTAGCCAACACTGCTACTCTATCTGCTTATCACCAAGACCAAAACAAAAAACAAGGTACACAAACTGGTAATTTAATGGAATCAGATACAAACAATGTATATTATCAATTAGACAGTAAAGCTGGCTCTAGTGGGGGTGGAATATACAACGCTAGTCAACAAATTTTTGCTATAAATGCTTATGAAAGTAACTTCCGAAATATGGCAACTAGAATAAACGCAGAAAAATTGTCCATTATATACCAATGGGCGGGCATCCATACAAGCCAGACTGAAGCAACGCCAAGTACTACTGCACCACCTGCTTCTACTGTCTTACCCCTTCCCCCTACTTCTACCACTACACCTCCCATTGCTACACAAAGCGCATGGCAGTTCAAAAATGGATATTGGTACTATTATTCAAATGGTAAAGCTCTAACAAATTCACTAGTGTTTTATAAAAACTATTATTATTATCTTGATTTCAGTGGTAGAATGGTAACTGATAGCCTAATCACAACGAATAATTCTACTTACTATTTCACCGAAGACGGTTATCATCATACAGGTTGGCTGTATATCCATGATATTTGGTATTATTTTCTCCCCAATGGTCGTATGATCAAAGGGCAGGAGTATCCAGTTGATGGACAAATCGCTGTCTTTAACAGCAATGGCGTATGGATCAGATATAAATAATTTATCGTGTAGGAGAAAAACGATACACAATATTCTCCTCATTCAAAAATACTAAACAAGCTCTTTATTTTCTTGATGCCTGCAAAAATTTGCCTTGCAGGGCGGAAAATTTACTTAACATTAGGCTATTCCAGTAGAGTGAACACAGCCTAAATAGGGCGTGTTCACCCATAAAGTAATCTTGATTTGCTTTTAACCATCCCCTTGTCATAAAAAATAATCAGCAATTGACGGTTGTTTAATGGGATGGAAAAGGGGCTATAAAAAATCTTATATTCCAAAAACAGACAAGGAAAGAACGGATGAACATCAAACAATATTTATCTCCTTTTCGAATGCAATGTATTTTAGCTATTTTTTGCAAAGTTTTAGAAGCAATTTTTGAGTTAATTGTTCCTTTGCTTGTTGCCTCTTTAATTGATATCGGTATTCGACAACAAAATTCATCGTACCTTATTCAAATGGTGATTTACTTAGTTGTCTTATCTTGTTTCGGTTTAACCTTTTCGATCATTTGTCAGTTTTATGCTTCCCGCATATCTCAAGGAGTGGGAACCAATCTGCGCAATCAACTCTTTCACCATATTTTAAGCTTCTCTTTCGATGAAGTAAATCAAACCGGTGCTTCTTCTTTAATTTTAAAAATGACACAAGATATTGCACAAATTCAACTAGCTATTGCGATGTTTATCCGCCTTGCTTTCCGTCTTCCTTTTCTACTTTGTGGAGCCTTACTGCTCGCTTGTATTTTAGATTTTACGATGACCATAACCATTTTTTGTACTATGCTCATCCTATTACTTATCTTTTTTATTTTAATGAAATTATCCCTACCTTTTTACTCCCTCATTCAAAATTTATCCGAACAGCTTTCACGCCTATGTGCTGAAAGTTTAAAAGGAATAAGTGTCATTCATATTTTTGCTCAAGAAAAACCTACTTTTGACCACTTTCAACATACTGCCCTCTCACTCAAAAAAAAGGAAATTACCTTTGCCACCCTATCTTCTTTACTTCACCCATGTACTTCTTTTTTTTCTAATCTTTGTATTATGATTTTGCTACAACAAGGAGCTATCCGTATTGAACAAGGGAAATTAACCCAAGGAAATATGATTGCTTTTTGGAACTACATGACACAAATTTTATTGGCTTTATTAATTTTTGCTCAACTAGTCGTTATTTTTTCCAAAGCCATCGGGAGTATGAAACGAATACAAGACACTTTTCATTTACCTGTGCAAAATATTCCTATACAAAAACCAGAAATCTCAATTCAATCTGATTTAAATGCTCCTTTATTTACTTTACAAGATGTATGTTTCCGTTATCCTAAAAATTCTTTAGACCTCTTTCACCATTTAAACTGTGTTTTACCCAAACAAAGCAAAATTGCTATTGTAGGTGGCCTCGGTTCTGGGAAAAGTACTTTTATCCATTTACTTAGTCAACTCTTCACTAGCACCAGCGGGGACATCTTTTTTCAAGGAATAAACCTCAAAGATTACCCTTTATTTCAATATAAAAAAGCGATTAGTGTTGTTCCGCAAAAAGCCGTGCTTTTTCAAGGAACTATACGAGATAATCTCTCTTTTCGTAAAGATAATCCCAGTGATCAAGAATTATGGAAAGCCTTAGAAATCGCACAAGCTAAAGATTTTATTACACAACTTCCCGATAAATTGGACAGTCAAGTGACACAAGAAGGAAAAAATTTTTCTGGTGGACAAAGACAGCGACTTTGTATTGCCCGTTCCCTTGTGGGTGATTTTGATGTGCTTATTTTAGATGATAGCTTTAGCGCTTTAGATAATATTACGGCAAGGCAATTAAAACTAGCTTTGACTGAGCACTATCCTCAAAAAAGTCTTCTAATCATTTCCCAAAAAGTACAGTGGATACAAGACTCTGATTTGATTTTAGTCTTTCATTCAGGTAAGATCATAGCACAAGGAACACATAAGGAACTACTCAAATACTGTGAGATTTACCAAGATTTATGCGACTGATTTGTATGATTTGATGTGGAGGTAACATGAAAAAACTTTTTATTCTCTTATTTTTCTTTTTTTTACTCACTGATCTTGCAGGATGTAAAGTACAAGATGGCAACGAATATTCTACAAGCCAAATACTTGAAAACGTAGAAACCTTTACTCAATCAGAAATAACGACAACAAGCATATTTGAGCAAACTTTACTAACTTTAGAAGAGCTTTCCTCAACACTAAACAATTCTATAGAAGAAACAACAACAATAGCTCTGACACAAACTTTACCATCCGCAGCCAAAAAATCTGAATCAAAACGGGTGATTGCCATTGATGCAGGACACCAAGCCAAGGGTAATAACGAAAAAGAACCTATTGGTCCTGGTGCATCTGAAAGTAAAGCAAAAGTAGCTTCCGGCACACAAGGTACTGCCACAAAAGTCCCCGAATATCAGCTAACATTGGAAGTTTCTCTAAAATTACGGGACGCACTAGAAGACAAAGGCTACGCAGTTTTTATGATACGCGAAAGTCATGATGTCAATATCAGCAATAGACAACGGGCTGTACTAGCAGCTGAAGCAAATGCTGACATACTCGTCCGAATTCATGCAGATGGTGCAGATACTAGCAGTGCAAAGGGAATGTCTACGCTTTGCCCCTCTAGTAAAAATCCTTACATTCCTCATTTATATGCCCAAAGTAAGGCACTTTCTCAATATATTTTATCAGCAATGGCCAAAGCAACAAATGCGAAAAATCGAGGAGTTTCCGAAGTAGATAATATGAGTGGAATTAATTGGTCCAGTATCCCGGTGACGATTATTGAAATGGGTTTTATGACCAATCCTGAAGAAGATCGGCTCATGCAAACTGCAGATTATCAAGAAAAGTTAGTTTCTGGCATGGTAACAGGTATTGAGGAGTATTTCGCCAATCAATAAAGAATAAAGGATTTTCCCCAATATGCTTCTTTTTAGTCTGCATTCTCTTTTTGAATGCAGACTAAATTAACCACAAGATAAAAAACAAAGAAAATTTTTGAAAAAGCATGTAAATTCTCTAGCTTTAGCATACAGATAGATTTACGATTTATTACATATGATGAAGTTTATACTCACATTTTTAGAAAAAGATTTTTACAATCGCTTTCTAGAAATAAGAATATTTAAAAACTGATTGAATTTCTCACTTACCGTAAAATATTATGCCCTATTTTTCTCTTCATTCAAAGATATTCAATAAGCTTCTTGACCCTTTTATCGAACATCAATCAAGACTTTTCACCGTTTCCACAATATTCTCTACAGTAAAACCAAACTTTTCAAACAGCAAATTTGCTGGTCCTGATGCGCCAAAACTTTGCATAGCAATGCATTTACCATCCAGCCCAACATATTCGCCCCAACCAAAAGAACTAAGCGCCTCTACTGCCACACGTTTACGTACAACTTTGGGCAGAACTTTTTCCTGGTAATCTTTGTCTTGTTGAGCAAAAAGGTCTAAGCAAGGCATACTCACTACCCGTGCATCAATTTGACTTTCTCTTAACCTACTCTTTGCTTCTACCAAAAGAGAAACTTCTGAACCACTACCCATCAAGATCACATCCGGTGTTTTCTTCAATGAGTCCTGCAAAATATATCCACCCTTCAATGCTTCTTGCCCGGAACCTTCTAATTGAGGTAGATTCTGTCTAGTCAAAACAAGAGCCGTAGGCGCAGATGTACTAGAAATCGCATAACACCAAGCCGCCGCAGTTTCTCTAGCGTCTGCCGGTCTGAATGCGAACAAATTAGGCGTAGCCCTTAACATAGCCAATTGTTCTATAGGCTCATGAGTTGGTCCGTCCTCACCCACTCCAATACTATCATGAGTAAAAACAAAGATTAGGGGTAAGTTCATCAAAGCAGCTAAGCGTGCCATTGGTTTAACATAATCGCTAAAAACAAAAAAAGTAGATACAAAAGCTTTTAAACCACCATGCAAAAGCAAACCATTACCTATTGCAGTCATGGCAAGCTCACGTACACCAAAATGCAAGTTCCGACCTGCATAGTTTTCTTTGGAAAAATCTCCTTCATTTTGTAAATACGTTTTCGTAGAGGGAGCTAAATCCGCTGCTCCTCCGATTAAGTTCGGAAATTTATCTTTTAATTTTTGTAAAACTGCACCTGATAAGTTACGCGTAGCTTGATCTTTATTTTCATAAAGCCAAAAATCTTCATCTGCTTGTAATTGTTGTGCAATATCTGCATTCTTTTCAAAATAACAGTCCCAAAGGTTTTTTAAGTCTGGAAATTTTTCTTGATATGCGAAAAAAAGACTATTCCATTCTTTTTCCTTTTCTTCTCCTTTTTTTTGAAGCTGTACATAATGCTCATATATATTTTCTGGAACAAAAAAAGCTTCTTGATTTTCCCACAAAAAGTTTTCTTTTAATGCCTGTATAGATTGCACTCCTAAAGGTTCTCCATGCGCACTAGCTTTACCTTGCTGTAAAGAACCATATCCAATTTTCGTATGTAAAATCAGAAAACTTGGCTTATTTGTTTCCGCTTTTGCCTTTTGAAGTGCCTGATCTACTTGTTCAATTTGATTTGCATCTTGAACCTCTAGCACTTGAAAACCGAAAGCTTCCATCCGCTTGCCTACATCTTCTGAAAAAGCTATGTCCGTACTTCCTTCTATCGTAATCTTGTTTGCATCATAGCAAACAATCAGTTTTGATAAGCCCAAAGTCCCTGCCAAAGAAAACGCTTCAGAAGAAATCCCTTCCATCATACAACCATCCCCACCTAGAACATAGGTATAATGATCAATCACGGAATAATTCTCTTGATTAAAAATTTCCGCCAAATGTGCTTCGGCCATCGCCATGCCTACTGCCATCGCCATACCCGCTCCTAAAGGTCCGGTAGTCGCTTCCACACCTGCCGTATGCCCATATTCTGGGTGACCCGGTGTTAAGGAATCCAACTGACGGAACTGCTTTAAGTCATCTACACTTAAACCATAACCAAATAAATGCAATAAGGCATATAACAAAGCTGATCCATGCCCTCCGGATAATACAAAACGGTCACGATTCATCCAGTCAGGATTTTTCGGATTATGGTTCATGTGCTTTGCCCATAAAGTATAAGCAATGTCCGCTGCACCCAGAGGTAACCCTGGATGTCCTGAATTTGCTTTTTGTACCATATCAGCTGCTAAAATCCGAATTGCATTTACTGATTTTTGTTCAATATCCATCATTGTTCTTCTCCTACTTATTGTCCAAACACTGCTTCATAATCTTTTTTGAACTTTTCTATTCCTTGTGTGGTCAAAGGATGGTTAACCATTTGTTCTAAAACTGGATAAGGTACAGTAGCAATGTCTGCCCCCGCTTTCGCACAATCGGTAACATGGATAGGATTACGTACACTCGCTGCAATAATTTGTGTATCAAACTGATAAATGCTGAAAATATCTGCGATATCTCGAATTAATTCAATACCCGATTGAGAAATATCATCTAATCTTCCTAAAAAAGGAGAAACATAACTTGCCCCTGCTCTTGCTGCCAATAAAGCTTGATTAGCAGAAAAAATCAAAGTCACGTTAACAGCAATACCCTCTTTAGATAAAATATTGGTTGCTTTTAATCCTTCCACAGTCATCGGAATTTTCACGGTCATGTTTTTATGAATCTTGGCTATTTCTCTACCTTCTTTAATCATCGTTTCTGCATCTTCTGTAGTTGCTTTTACTTCTCCACTAATTGAGCCATCCACAATAGAAGCAATTTCAGCAATCACTTCTTTAAAATCCCTGCCCTCTTTCGCAATTAATGAGGGATTCGTTGTAACACCAGAAATAATTCCCATTTCATGTGCTTGTTTAATCTCTTTTATGTTTGCTGTGTCAATAAAGAATTTCATTTTTTCCTCCTTACCTTTCATTTCCTTCTCTATTCTTTTGCATTATCCGTTAAACATTCATAAATGTCAAGTGAATTTTCTTCACTAAAATTTACTTTCATAAAGCTTGTTCAGTGTCTTAAACGAGGAAATTTTTGTATTTATTATATCATGATTACGAAGTGAATCATGGTTGTGCCAATTTGAGTGTGCTTCGCACATCAACTTCCTAATCAAATTGTGTGCATAAATGGTATAATAAACGCTTTTTGTTTATTATACCATGGTTGCGAAATCAATCATGGTCGCACCAATTTGAGTGTGCTTCGCACATCAACTTCCTAATCAAATTGTGTGCATAAATAGTATAATAAACGCTTTTTGTTTATTATACCATGGTTGCGAAATCAATCATGGTCGCGCCAATTTGAGTGTGCTTTGCACATCATCTTCCTAATCAAATTTGTGCATCAACGGTATAATCAACGTTTTTTGTTTATTATACCCTATATGAGCGATATTTTAATACAGTAGAGGGAAACGGATCCGAATCACAAAATACACCGCTTTTTGCTCTGCCATGATGAGAACTTACACAAGTTTTTTACTTAAATCCATAGAGAATATTTCGATTTCAGTACAAAACAAAAGCATCACACTGTATCATGATACAAAGAGATGCTTACTTTTATTTTTTATTTAAACGGATGTTCTCCAACCACTTTGCCAAATCTGGTGAAGCATAATCAAACAACAGATTTTTTGTACGTTTTGTCTTATCTAAGTACTCTTTTTGTATTATTTTAGAAGTTTCTTTTACTTCTCGGTAAAATTCCTGGGCCGAAATACGAAAAGCTCCCGAGCCCAATATAATCATTTGTTCCATACGATCTGAAGTAGCTACACGAATTTGACGTTTTCGGTCAAACTGATAGATCGTTTTTTCAATATATTGATCGGCTGTTTCTGCTTCTTTCGTAAAGATCACTTGAATATTGTGATAAGGATATACCGTCCCTAAATTTCCACTTACCAAATGCCCATCAAACACCACAATCACTTCATTTTGACAAAAACCCTGATAGTTGCATAGTATATCTTGCAAACGCCCCCTTGCTGATTCTAAATTATCTTTTGCTAATTTTTGTAATTCTGACCAAGCAAAAATAATATTATACCCATCCACTAACAAATATTCTTCTTTCATTTTTTCCCCTTATTACTGCTTTAAAATGAAAGTTCTTTTATCCTTTCGCTTTAAATCTTCTCCCTCATACTTTTTAAAATACGTTTTTCCAAACGTGAAACCTGCACTTGCGAAATACCTAGTTGTTTAGCTATTTGTGTCTGTGTCTGATCTTTAAAATAGCGCAGAATAATAATTTGCTTTTCTTGTGGTTCTAAATCTTCTATTAGCTTTTTCAACACCATACGGTTTAAGACTTCTTCATCTTCACATTCTGTTTCGTCCAGCTTATCGATTAAATAAATACTACTGCCATCTCCTTGGTAAATTGTTTTATATAAAGACTCTACACTAGCTCCCGCTTCTAAGGAAGCCACCAATTCTTCCGGACTAACTCCGACCTCTATAGAAATTTCTTCTAAAGTAGGTTCTCTTCCTAAAGAATTTGCTAGATTTTCTTGCGCATTTTTTGCTTTCATCGCTGTTTCTTTCAACGAACGACTCACTTTAATCATACTATCATCTCGTAAAAAACGCTTAATTTCTCCTGTAATCATTGGTACGGCATAGGTGGAAAACTTCACTTCAAAAGATAGATCAAACTTATCAATGGCTTTCATTAAACCTATGCTTCCAATTTGAAATAAATCCTCTAATTCATGACCTCTGCCACAAAAACGCCGGGCAATATTCCAAACCAAGCCCATATTCTCTTTTATTAACTGATCTCTGGCTTGACGATCTCCCTCGTGAGATTTCATAATTAATTCCATGGTTCTATCCATATTGCTGCTCCTCATGATTATAATTATAGCAGATTAACTTTTATTTGACCCATGGGAATTGATACTATTCAAACGGATCTTGCCCCATCGTTTTTTTCATCTTAATGGTAGTCCCTTCCCCTGGCTTAGACTCAACAAGCACTTCATCCATAAAAGCTTCCATAAAAGAAAAACCCATGCCCGAACGTTCTCCTGACGGCAAAGAAGTATATAAAGGCTCCATCGCTTTTGCAATATCTTCTATCCCCACGCCCTCATCTCGGATACACACACATAAGGTCTTGTCCTTTGCAGAAACCTCCAAATAAATTTTCCCTTCTTTTCCCTGATAACCATGAATCACCGCATTCGTTACTGCTTCAGAAACCGCTGTTTTCACATCTTCTATTTCTTCTAAGGTTGGATCTAATCTTGTCATAAAAACAGCAACTACCACCCGGGCAAATTCTTCATTATGTGATTTACTTTCCATTTCCAATTTAAACGTTTCTGATTTTATACTTGCTTGCAATTGTTCTTGCATCATAATATCCCCCTCCGACTCGTGATAGCCGGACAAAATTCCTTTTACACAAATCATGCCGTTTGTCCTTGTCACGTCCTAAGTTCCCGATCAGCCTAAGCAATTTCTAGTAAGTTCGCATTTTTATTTAGTTAAATCTAGACTATCCCCTAACAGCCTGTTCTTTCGTTTCATATTGCCTGATTAACTTACTAATACCGGATAAATGAAGCAAACGTTTGATTCGTTCATTTACTCCATAAATTGCCACTTCTCCTCCTATTCCCATCATTCTCTTATATCTGCCCAGCAAAACCCCTATTCCTGAGCTATCCATAAAATGAGTATGCGTAAAATCAAAGATAATCCGATTAATATAAGTTTCATCCATAATTTGTTCTGTATTATTTTTCACCGTCAAACAATTATGGTGATCTAATTCTTTTGGCAAGTGGACAACCATATTATGATTGTCCACTTCATAATTTACTTGCTCTGACTGTCTGATCATAGTTTGCTCTCTCCGTTCCATTCATTTTCATTTACCATTCGGTCAATGAAAGCTGCATCAAAACACCAAATGCAAGCAGTTTTTTTGAAAACGAAGGCATAAATACCCCGAATGTGGTTTTGAGATCCTGTGAGTTACTTTAAACGAGAAGATTTTTGTATTTGTTTTTACTCATGAACGAAAAAGGAAGATTAGAGATATTTCTAGGAATTCCAACGCTGTATGAGTAAAAACGATACCATAATGACAAAGTCAATCATGGTTACACCAATTTGAATACGCTTTGCTTATTAACTGAAACTTAATGAGCAGAAGTTTTTTCCTGATACTTCTAGCTGAAAGTAATCAGGTACCTAGTCACTTTTTACTCTATAGCTAAATGCGAACGAGTTAGTGCTTGATCCAATTTTTCTTAATCAAATCGTGTATACACATCCAATCAGTATAAATGCTAATTAGATTATCATATCTACCGTAAATGAAGTATTGCACAGGTTCTTAGCCTTTTTGATAAAAAAACTGCCCGTCTAACCTTACTCTTATTATCTCATCCTTGCAGTTTTTTGGTTATTCGAACAGTATTTGGATTTTTTATTGTGTAGGTGTTTGAAGCAAGGCCATCCTCTGCTTTGCTTTTTTTCCTGATGTTGAATTCGGCTTTAAATCAATTGCTTGCTGGTAGTACCCACTTGCCGAAGCAATATCTCCCATCAATTCCAAGGCATAACCCAATGAATATAGGGTATCTTCATGTACGGTAAAAGACAAACTTTTGGTTAAATAATCTCTAGCTTTTTCTATATCCTGCTGATTTAACGCTTGTTTTCCTGCATCGGTAAGATATCTCCATCCGTCAGATTGTGCCACCTCTCTTAAATTTTGATAAACGGATAGAAAAACAGGATCATTTATCCTGTCCGGATGAATCATCGCTAAAAAATTAAAAGCTTCCAAGCGGTGGCTTGCCATATATTCTGTTTGTGCCTGTAAAAGGAAATTATACTCCGCCACTATGCCACTGCTGCTGTCGGTGTACTGTTCCAAATTCCCCTCTGCTGCTACTTTGGCCGCTTCTAAAGAACCCATTTGTGCTTGCAACTGCTCAATTTCATTCTCTTTTGCCGTAATTTTATCATTATATTCTAAAATTAATTTACGGTTTTCCTTGCTTGTCTGCTGGTTTATCGTAGGAAAAACCAAAAAAAACATCACCGCAACACCCAGCCCCAAACCAATCAAAATATTAACTACAATTTGCCATCCCGTATTTTCACGATAAACTAAAGGCTTAATTTCCTCTTCTTTTCTTAACGAAGTCAATTGATGCTCTTTTCGTCTTAACTTACGGCTAGATTGCATAATGTCTTTTAATTCTTCTTGATAGCGCAGTGCTACAGCATTTTTTTTATCAATCTGCAATAACTTATTCAGTGAGTCAGATACTTTGTCATATTCTTTTTTATGCAAATATAATAAAGCCAATAATTGATGACCTTTTACAAAATTAGGATTTCTAGAAACCACATACTGCATTTGCAAAATTGCCAAGTCTTCACTTCCTTTAGAAGCGTAACTTAAAGCCTGATTATACTTTCTAATATTTTGGTTTGCATTTTCAATTTGATTTGGTTTGGCTTGAATTTGGCTTAAAAAATGATCCGCACGGTTGAGTTTTCCATCTAAATTTTTACTGATCACCCATTGGCTCAATGCTTCGACCACCTCGCCTAATTCGTAATACACCAAACCTAAAAGATTCCTCGCACTAGTATTATGCTTATTCAGGCGCAATGCCTTTTGTAAATGATGAATTGCATTCGATAAATCACGCTCTCTCGCCTTAGTTAATCCCAAATTATATTCCCAATTTGAGGCTTTTTTGATACGGTCATAAAGATTATCTGTTGCTTGATTCATCGTTACGCTCCCTTAACTATCTTTTTTCTTCCATCTCATTCAACAATTCCCTTAGTATATCCGACATATCTGTCAAATCGCTGTTTAAAATGCTATCTTCCACTTCATTAATTTCTAAGCTCGGAGAAAATTTTTCCAATTCTTTTTCAAAATCAATCATTTTGAGTTCCCTTTCGTCCTTAGTGAGTCTCCTCATGTTTCAATGCAATCATTTCCCCCACCAGATAAAGCGATCCTAGGATCAAAATAAGATCCTTGCTTCTTTTCTGGGACAAGGCATGAATGTAAGCTTCTTTCACGCTAAAAAAAAGCTTCACCTGATTTACGCCGTGTTGAGAAAATAACTCTTGTAAATGTTGAGGCTCTACCATACGAGTATTTCCCATTTTGGGCAAATATACTTCTTCTGGCAAAAGTTCTTTACTCAACAAAGAAACAATTTTCTCGATTTGTTTTTCTTTTGCAACAGCAAAAATCAGCCTAATTTCTCCGAGATTTTGACTCTGCAAAATTTTCACTTGACGAATACAGGCTTTTGTCGCCGCTTCGTTATGCGCACCATCCAAATAGATTCCATCTTGTATATATTGCATTCTGCCTTTCCAAACTGTCGTTGCCAATGCTTTTTTCTTTTGACTTAAAGTCCATCGTTCTGGCAAATATTTTGTTGCCTCTAACGCCAAAAGTGCATTGATTACTTGATAGTCTGCAAAAAAAGGCAAAGTAAATTCTTCCTGATCAGCAATAAAGCAAATACTTTTTTTCGTACGGTTTTGTATTTGCGTGCTTTTTGTATCAATCGGAATAGCCAGCAATTCTTTTTCTTGTGCTTCCTGTCGAATTAAACGATCCACCATAGTATGAGAAGCATCATAAACCACTGGCACTCCCGATTTTAAAATTCCCATTTTTTCTTTTGTGATTTCTTCTAATGAATTACCCAACACATCCGTATGATCCAAGGAAATAGACGTAATAATTGATAAAATAGGAGTTAAAATATTTGTCGTATCTTGTCGTCCGCCTATGCCTGTTTCCAAAACAATATATTCTACATTTTTCTGTCTAAAAATTAATAAAGCCAAAAAAAATGCCGTTTCAAAAAAGGTCAATTCTATTCCCATCAATTGCTGTGCAGCTTTTAAATCAGCAAAAGCTTCTGCACAAATTTGTTTCGAAGGCAGTTGCAAGTTTACGCAAAACCTTTCCCGGATATCCACTAGATGGGGTGAAATAAAACATCCTACGTCTTTATCTATTTCCCGTAACAAAGTACTCAAGTACGCACATACCGAACCTTTTCCATTTGTCCCTGCTACGTGAATAATTTTTTTCTCTTTTTGCGGATTGCCCAATAAAAGCAATAATGCCTTCAAAGTGTGTACAGCATTTTTTTCTACTGGACTTTTGGATGTGGAAGAAAAATATTGTTCACAATCTTCGTAACAAAATTTTCCCATATTGTACCCTCATCCCTTTCAACACTATTAATTATAATCAATCAACTTAAATATGCAAGTCTTTTTCTTGCTTACACTATGCTTTTTTTTGAATTTGTTTCAACCGTTCTTCTAATCCTAAAATTTGTTTTTGATAGTTTTCTTTTTTTTCTTCTTCTTCCTGAATTTTGACCCTTGGTGCCTTTGTCCGGAAATTTTCGTTGTCTAACATTTGTTTTGCCCGTTCCCACTCTTTTTTTGCTTTTTCAAGTTCCTTTTTCAGGCGTTCTTCTTCTTGTTTTACATCAACTAATTGATCTAAAGGAACATAAATTGTAGCTTCTGCCAATACAATACTTTGTACTTTGCTCACTAGCTCTGGTTTTTCCTTTCCCACAAAAACTTCTGAAACAGCTGCCAAATGTGAGAAGAAACTTTGATTTTCTAAAAAATTATTTCGTACATCCGCCGACACAGAGACCACATAAATTTGAATTTTATTTTTTGCTGGTACTTTTAAGTCTGTCCTTAGTGTCCGCAGCTCTTTTATACTTTCTTTTAATTGATCAACCTTTTTTACTGCTGCCAAAAAATTGTGCTCTGTTTTGACGATAGGCCATGACGAAACCATAATCGAATCTTCTCGCTCCTGCAAAACACCAAACAATTCTTCCGTCACAAAAGGCATAAACGGATGAAGTAATTTTAATACATTAATTAATACTTCTTTTAAAGTCCATAAAGCTTCTTTTTGTCCTTCTGCCTTATCTTGCAAGCGAGGTTTAACCATCTCAATATACCAATCACAAAATTCTTCCCATAAAAAGTCCGAAACGGTCTGTAATGCAAAACCCAATTCATATTTTTCTAAATGCTTAGTTGTTTTGTCAATCACTTGATTTAGAGAAGATAAAATCCAACAATCTACCGTCTGTAAATCTCTTGGCATATCTTCTGCTAACTCTTGATCCTTTAAATTTAACAAAATAAAACGAGTGGCATTCCAAACTTTATTCACAAAATTCCGACTTGCCTCTACTTTTTTATGGTAAAAACGCATATCATTTCCCGGAGCATTTCCGGTAAGCAAAGATAAACGTAATGCATCCGCCCCATATTCTTGAATGACATCTAAAGGATCTATACCATTTCCCAAAGATTTACTCATTTTTTTCCCGTTCTCATCCCGAATCAATCCATGCAGCAAAACAGTAGAAAAAGGTTCTTTTTGGGTATGTTCTAAAGCCGAAAACACCATACGGATAACCCAAAAAAACAAGATATCATATCCAGTAGTTAAAACCTGCGTAGGATAAAAATAAGAAAAATCCTCACTTTGTTCCGGCCAACCTAAAGTCGAAAACGGCCACAGCGCAGAACTAAACCACGTATCTAAAACGTCCTCATCCTGCTCCCATTGATCCAATCCACAAGAAGGACAAATACCCGGCTTTTCTTCACAAACTTGAATTTCTCCGCAGTTTTTACAATAATAAGCCGGTATTTGATGTCCCCACCACAATTGTCTAGAAATACACCAATCTCGAATATTTTCTAACCAGCGTAAATATGCTTTATCAAAATGTTCTGGTATAAAGTTAAGTCTTTTCTCCTTTAGTGAAGCAATCGCTGGTTTCGCTAATTCTTCCATACGCACAAACCATTGCAATTTGATTAAAGGCTCAATGATTGTACCACAGCGTTCATGTGTGCCTACGTTATGGGTATGCGGGCTGACTTTACTCAACAACCCTTGATTTTCTAAATCATGAACAATCTGTTTTCTTGCTTCTTCTTTAGACATTCCCTCATAAACACCACCATTTGCGTTAATTTTACCCTCGTTATCTAAAACTGTAATTTCTTCTAATTGGTGGCGTTTCCCTAATTCAAAATCATTCGGGTCATGGGCAGGAGTAATCTTTACTACGCCAGTACCAAATTCTTGATCTACATAATCATCTGCCACGATCAAAATCTTGCGGTTAATCAGCGGCACAAAAGCATATTTTCCGATTAAATCCTGATAACGAATATCTTCCGGATGTACTGCCAAAGCAGTATCTCCCAATAAAGTTTCCGGTCTGGTCGTAGCAATTTCTACATACTGTTTTTCTTTTGCGCTATCTTCTAGTAAATAGCGAATCGTCCAAAGATGTCCTTCTTTTTCTTGATAATCCACTTCTGCATCAGAAAGCGAAGTACCACAGTGAGGACACCATTGGATAATCCGAGAAGCACGGTAAATGTATCCTTTTTCATGTAAACGAATAAAAGCTTCTTTTACCGCTTTGCTAGAAGACGCATCCATCGTAAAGCGTTCCCTTTCCCAATCTGCTGAAGCACCTAATAGCTTTAATTGATGGATAATATTCCCACCATATTCTTCTTTCCATTCCCAAGCTCGTTTCAAAAACTCTTCTCGGTTTAAATTATTCTTATTTTTCCCCTCTTTTTTTAGCATATCCCAAATTTTAATTTCTGTAGATATACTGGCATGATCACACCCCGGTTGCCATAAGGCCTCATAACCTTGCATACGCTTAAAGCGAATAATTGCATCTTGCATTGTATTATCTAAGGCGTGTCCTAAATGCAGCTTGCCCGTAATATTGGGCGGCGGCATGATAATCGTAAACGGTTTTTTCTCCTGATTTACTCTTGCACGAAAATAATGTTTAGCTAACCATTTTTCATAAATACGTTTTTCCAAATTCTGCGGTGAATAAACTTTTTCCCACTCTCTTTTCACGAGAAAATCCTCCAATATCAATCGATGAAACACAAAAAACATGTGTTGAATAAATTTTGATTATAGCATTGAAAGGATTACAGGTAAAGCAAAGAACGATACCTACCTGTAAATTTCATGAAATACTTATTTTCGATAAACAGCATTTAATAATAAAAATTATTGTCGTTTTTTATCGAAAATTTGAGCTTGAAAGATTTGATTACGATTATTACAATAATCCTATCGAATCTAACAGAATTATACAACATATCTCATGGATAAGAGGAGGATTTAACCATGCAATGAATCAAGAAGCAGACCGACAAAAACCAAACAAGGAGGACAAAAATGAAATGGATAAAGAAACACAAAAATCTTAGTGCTTTGATGATCGTTGTACTTATTTTCTGGGGGAGGATGAAAATAGTGAATCATTTAATTTATCAATACATGGTTGATTTTGGAAAAGAACATTTACCAGAAATGGAGGACTATGTTAGACGTAATGATAAGAATGGGGTCATTCAAGAAATTTATATTGACCTCTACTCTCCGGGAAGAAACCCTATTGGAGGCTTTGATTTTGGCAGATATATCAATCAAAATCCTGACTTACCAATCAAGATCTCATTTGTTGAGGATAAACAACGGATCATTGGGAGACTAATTTCTACGGATAGATATTTTTATGTAAAATAACTAAATAAACAACAAAATATGATGAAAAGCAACGCCTCATTGATGAAGAAAAAAGACAGGTTTTGTGGTCCAAGCTCTATCGTGAACATATGCGTACTTTTCCTAGATATAGTTTTTTGAGCAATTGTAGTTTAGGAGCAACTTACATAACTGACGGTGCACTGATGTGTTGCACGGAGGGAAGTGAACTTTCCCCCTTAATACTGGAAGAAACACTTCCCGTACTATTTAAAAATCACCGTTTCGCCACCACAGAAGACCATCTCGCTAAGAAAAATATCACGAGTTTTGGTCTATGTGTACTTTTGAATAACCAGCAATGTCAACCTCTTACTTTTCGTAAATGGCAAAGTGATACTGCTTCTGGTGGTGTACGAACCTCCGAAGAAGTAGAAGATTTTCTCAATTCTGACGCTACTACCGTTTGTGAACGAGGCGGTGTCATCTGTTTTTATACAGACGGTCAATATTGACTGTTTTTCTTTACCCTACTACATCTGACATATCATAATAACCTGGGGCTTTTCCTGCCAAAAATTTTGCCGCTTGAATTGCTCCTTTAGCAAAGACTGCCTTAGAATATGCAGTATGACTTAAGGTAAGTACTTCATCATTACCAGCAAAAATAACTTCATGCTCCCCCACAATACTACCTCCCCGTAGGGCTTGTATACCAATTTCTTTTTTATGTCTACTTTCCCTGCGGTTGCTACGATCATAAATATACTGGTATTTCCTGTCTAAAGTGTCATTAATGGTTTCCGCCAAAGCGATCGCTGTACCACTAGGTGCATCTATTTTCAATCGATGATGTTTTTCGATAATTTCAATATCAAAATCTGCTTGTTCTAAAATCACAGCAGCTTGTTTTAGTAATTTTTGTAGTAAATTAATCCCCAAAGACATATTTGCTGAACGCAAAAGAGGGATATGAGCTGCCGCCTGTTCAATTTTAATATATTGTTCCTTCGATAAACCCGTAGTACATAAGACCAATGCCGTACCGGTACCTAAGCAGTACTCCAAGAGTTCATCTATGGCATCTGGATAAGAAAAATCAATGATCACTTCTGCTTTTTGTTCTAAATTTCCCACTGATTGGTAGATAGGATATCCCAAATTCAAATCTCCATTTAAATCTATCCCCGCCACTATCTGAATTTGTTCATCTTGTTTGCATAATTGGCTGACTACTTGTCCCATTGCACCACAGCCATGTAGAATTGTTTTGATCATTTTTCCCTCCTTTGCTGATTTTTACCTTCCAACTAAACAAGGTAAGATCAACCTGCTTAGATCGGAAGGTAAATGCCGTTGACTAAAGATTTCTTCTTGGTGTAACCTTACTCCCACATTCTTTGTATATCTACAGTCCTTTTATATCATCATTTTCCACTTAAGTTTTCTACGTTAACAACATACTCATTTTTTTAGATCCTGTTTAAACTTTCTTGGTGAATACTTACAAAAAAATAAATAGGATCTAATGCAGAAAATTCTATTTGCTTGTGTTTAAAATTTTGTATGTTGTCTATACTACGAAAGTAGTTGACAATCTTTCATTACTTTTTCTAATCTCTTTTGATTGTCTTCTTCCATTTCAGTCAATGGCATCCTCACGATGCCATTACATAAACCTTTGAGCTTACAAGCCGCTTTCACCGGAATAGGATTGACTTCACAAAATAGTGCTTGAATCAAAGGGTAATACTCCCTTTGGAGATGTTGACTTTTGATGATATTACCAGAAAGATATTCCGCTACCATCTGATGAGTTTGTTTAGGGACAATATTCGCTAAAACAGAAATAACCCCTTTTCCCCCTATAGATAAGATCGGAAGAATTAAGTCGTCATTTCCAGAATAAACATCCATTTTCCCCTGTGTACGATGTAAAATTTCCAGCGATTGTACAACATTTCCGCTTGCTTCTTTTACACCGACTATATTTTTAACTTGCTCAAATAACTTTGCGCAAGTCTTTGCTTCTAAATTACAGCTCGTTCTGCTGGGAACATTATAAAGTAATATAGGTATATTAACTGCCTTTGCAATTTCTGAAAAATGAAGAAATAATCCATTTTGTGTCGCTTTATTATAATATGGTGTGACGAGTAAAAGGCCATCTACTCCATCCCTTTTTGCTTCCAAAGATAGCTCAATTGCTGCCATCGTATCATTAGAACCGGTACCAGCAATCACAGGAATTCTGTTTTTCACTTTTTTTACTACAAAACGTATACATTCAGAATGCTCCTCATGCGTCATTGTAGAAGATTCACCGGTTGTTCCGCAGACCACAATTGCATCTGTTTGGTGTTCAATATGGAATTCTACTAATTTTTCTAACTGCTCAAAATCAATTTTTTTCTCCTCGGTAAATGGTGTAATCAATGCCACTGCCGAGCCTTCAAAAATTGCCATGAATAACCTCCTATATCAGCTTTTTTATAGATATCACTCTAGGACGTGTTCGTACTACTGCTCTAGACAAAAACATTTGTCAACGGAGTTTGTATTAAACAAGTCTGTTCAAAGAAAAAAACCGGCAATATGCCGGCTCTTTCTCTTCTACAGTTCCAAAATGCAGAGCAATTTGCTCTACATACTATACTTCCTTGTTTAATAAATGTCAACTAAAATAACGCTTACTCCGCATTCACACACTCTAGTTTACTTACTGATACTTCATAAGCAGTGCGCTTTTCACACTGAGTATCCGTAATTTTCTTTGTATACTCTCTGCTTTGCACTCTACCCCATATACGGATTCGTACTCCCACAGTGAAAGTAGAAGCATAGCGTGCATTTCTGCCCCAAGCAATACATGGTATGTAATCTGACTTTCCATACGGACGATTTACTGCTACCAGTAAATCCGCAATTTCTCGTTCTAAAGGAGTTTTTCGATAAACGGGTTCTTTACAAATATAACCATCTAAAAAAATTTGATTGGTCTTCGTATAATCACTGAATTCTTCAATTAATTTAATTTCCCTTACAAAAACAGATAATACTAAACGATTTTTTGTCCCCTCATGGCGATTGTAAGAACGGAACTGACCCGAAGCTTCTATTGTTCTCCCTCTGTAATCCCCGTGAATATCTAATAACCGTTCAGAGATCATTAAAGGAATAACATCCAATTGGTCACTTAAACGACTTACAGAAACTTCCACAATATAAAAGCCTTCTCCAAAAACCTCATGACTAAATGTAAATTCTGATACGACTTCCCCAATGATGCTCACCTTGTTGTTTTCTATAACTTTTTCTGACATGGTATTTCTTCTCCTTCCACAGTACTTTCGTCTTTGCCTAATCGGCTATTATTATATTTATGTTGATAAACGAAAAAATAGAAGTATTTTTCCCAAATCAGAAAAATTTTCTTTCTGTCTCTTTTGACATCTTTCTTCTTTGGAAAACCGGTTCTATCTTCCCTAAACATTGTTTCTTTTTGCCATACGCTTACGTTCCGCCTGATCCAAAACTTTTTTCCTAATTCTTAAATTCTGCGGAGTTACTTCTAATAACTCATCGGTATCAATAAATTCCAAGCACTGTTCTAAACTCATTTGTTTTGGAGGACTTAGTTTTAACGCATCATCTGAACCGGACGCCCTAGTATTGGTCAATTTCTTCGTCTTACATACATTCAATTCAATATCTTCTGTTTTTGCATTTTGTCCGATTACCATACCAGCATATACTTTTTCTCCGGGACTAATGAATAAGATCCCTCTTTCTGCAGCGGCGAACAGACCATAAGCTACGGCTTCCCCTGCTTCAAAAGCAATCAAAGAACCCTGCTTGCGATAGGAAAGCTCTCCTTTATATTCTCCATAACCTTGAAACATTGTATTCAATATGCCATTACCTTTGGTATCTGTTAAAAATTCTCCACGATAACCAATCAAACCTCTAGAGGGTATAGAAAACTCCAAACGCATATATCCGTCATGTGCCGGATTCATCGCCAAAAGCTCTCCCTTTTTCTCTGTTAATTTTTGGATAATCACACCAGAAAATTCTTCCGGAACATCAATATAAACCCTTTCCATGGGTTCCATTCGTTTCCCTTTTTCATCTGTTTGATAAAGTACTTCTGCTTTGCTTACTGCAAACTCAAAGCCCTCTCGACGCATATTTTCAATCAGAATAGATAAATGCAATTCTCCTCTACCGGAAACTTTAAAACTTTCTGTACTATCTGTCTCTTCTACACGCAAACTGACATCCGTATTTAATTCCCTAAATAAACGTTCTCTTAAATGTCTAGAAGTAATAAATTTCCCTTCTTTACCTGCCAATGGACTATTATTAACCATAAAATACATGGCAATTGTCGGCTCTGAGACTTGTACAAAAGCAATGGGTTTTGCATCATCTCCACCGCATATACTGTCTCCGACGTGCAAATCAGCTATACCAGAAACAGCTACAATAGAACCTGGTCCTGCCGAATTAATTTCTACTTTCTGTAAACCATCAAATTCGTATAGTTTTCCAATTTTTACTTTCTGCTTTTTCTCTGGCTCATGATAATTAAGCAATAGATATTCTTGTCCTACAGACAAAATCCCATTCCCAATTTTTCCTATACCAATTCTCCCTATATATTCGTTATAATCAATTGTGCTAACTAACATCTGCGTGTCCGCCGTTTCATCTCCAAACGGAGCGGGAATAGCCTCCAAAATTGTCTGAAATAAAGGAGTCATATCCTTTCTTTCTTCATCCAATTCACGAATGGCAAAACCCATCTTTGCTGAAGTATATAAAAATGGACAATCCAATTGCTCATCAGAAGCATCCAAATCCATAAATAATTCTAGCACGGCATCTACTACTTCTTTAGGTCTTGCTTCCGGACGATCAATTTTATTTAGGCAAACTACAACGGGTAACTTTAAAGCAAGAGCTTTGCCTAAGACAAACTTTGTTTGCGGCATTGGTCCTTCATAGGCATCCACAACCAAAACTACACCATCTACCATCTTTAAAACCCTTTCCACTTCTCCGCCAAAATCGGCATGTCCTGGAGTGTCAATGATATTAATTTTGGTATCTTGGTAAGATACTGCTGTGTTTTTGGACAAAATGGTGATTCCTCTTTCTTTTTCTAAGTCATTGGAATCCATAATTCTTTCGCCTATTTCTTGATTTGCCCGAAATACTCCACTTTGTTTTAACAGTTCATCCACTAAGGTTGTTTTTCCATGATCAACGTGTGCAATGATTGCCACATTACGAATATATTTTTGTTTATTTTCCATAATTCTCCTAAAAGGTCGTTCTATTTTTTCAAAAGTAAAAGTCTGTCATGACCTTGTTTTTATCCTATCCATTTTTTAACCCAATATAAAGATTTTGTTCCAAAGGTTTTAAGCCCTTCTTGATCAGCCTACAGTTCATTTTTATGTAGACTCCGTTGACGAAACCTCTCCATCGGGTAGAAGAACTACTTGATTTTTCCACATCCCATAAAATACAACTTGTCCTCCAATCAACTCTATCCCAGAGTGATTTTGCCGCAATAACTCCTTTTTTAGTTGTTCCTCCTTATCCACAGGCAATAAAAGCGTATAACTTACTTTTTGTTCAAAAGTAGTATCCAGTTGTACTAAATCTAAGCGGGAAAAAAGATAAGATAATTTGCCTATCATTGAATAATCCGCAAGCAAAGTATATCTTTTAGCAGGAATTCTCCAGACAATTTGACTATCTTCAATAGCAGCTTGCGCTGCTTTGGTATATGCCCGCACTAAGCCTCCGCTTCCCAACAAAACACCGCCAAAATATCTAACGACAATCAAACAAGTATTGCGCAAGTTTTTTTTGTCCAGTACAGTTAAAATAGGTCTACCCGCTGTACCGGCCGGTTCTTTGTCATCACTGAATTTTTGGAGCGGATTGGTTTCTCCAAAAATATACGCATAGCAATGATGCGAGGCATCAAAGTATTGTTTTTTTGACTGCTCCAAACCATACGAAACATCTTTTAAAGAATGTATCCCAAATACTCTAGCTAAAAACCGTGACTTTTTTTCTATGATTTGTGCTTCCCCCGACTGATAAATAACTGGATAACTTCTCATTATTGACTCCATTTACTAATCTTATCCAATCTCTATACCGAATATACACATATCGTTTATTATTATAAAAGAAAGGTGAGATTTTCTCAACCAAAACTTTATCTATTTTTTATCAATCAGACGATAAACCTCCCTTTTTCTAAAAATTGATTAAATTTCAGCTCGCCGCGTCTCAACTGGAGCTTATCTATTTTTCATCATTGGCCTCCTATACTGGATAGGATGTATACGAGTGCGTATTTCTTTGGGCAAATGTTCCAACTCTCCTACTAAGTCATCTAAAGCTTCTACCAAACACATCGGTGTTACACAACCATTCATGATACGATTTAAGCTTGTCTGTACAAAACACCTAGAATCAGACAAAATAACACTTTGTTGTTCTTCTGTGCTACTCCCTTGAATTTGTTTAGTCACACAAATACCATACAGCGGCCTGATGTACTCCTCTTCCCTTTCTTCTACTAAGTAATAACTTAACCATAACAACTGATCTTTTTCATCCAAGACTTCTCTGTTTCCCCAAAAATAATGTTGTAACATAATATACCTCCTATAATGAAACTATTTTTTAGATTTGACAACTTATATTGAATTTAAATGTAAAAATTTAAATTTTTTCATAACTTATTGCGTTTATTATAAAGGATGTCATAAAATTTGAAAAGTTTTTCTTATCTTGTTTTAATGACTTTTTTTTATATAAAATTCTATATTATTTATATTTATATTATAATTCTTTAAAATTTACTAGTGAAATGTTTCGATTTATACAAGAAATTAGTATTATTTTTTTACAAATAAAAATCTATTATTATTTTTTATTTGACAAATTTTCCAATTTTAATCTACTAAGTCCTTATTGAAAAATTAGTTGCCTTCTTTAAATGCAACGTTTACAATAAAAAACAAAGAAAATTAAGAGAGAAATTCGTATTATTTTTTTATCATAAAAAATTCTTGATTCTTGATTTGACAAATTTTCCAATTTTAATCCGCTAAGTTCTTGTTAAAAAATTAGTTGCCTTTTTCAAATACAGCGTTTACAATGAAGAAAAAACAGAGAGGATAAGAGATGAAAAAGTTTTTTTTTGTTATTTATTTATTATTTCCTATCATAGTCATTCTCTCTTTCTCCGCATTCGGTTATCAACAAATCTTAAAATCTCCCCTATATGATGTAGCAGGATGGAATGGAGATTTTTATTATTTGGATCAACATACTTTAGCCAAAAATCAATGGCTAGAGCTGTCATTACCTAGTGAACCGGACAAACCTTACTGGTTTTACTTTGACGAAGAAGGAAGAAAAACAAAATGGACGGCAAAATTCTTAAACCAGTCTTTATATTATTTTGACCATGACGGCAGGCTATTAACCGGATGGATCAACACACAAACCTTTCAAAATCACCGCAAAACCTTAAATAAATTTTCTCCTGTGGTCTATGCGGACGAACTCGGCGTAGTACAGCTTTCCTCATGGATAGAAACTAGCTCTCCAACTAGTTCGCGCCACACTCGCCGTTACTATGCAGGTGAAGATGGTCACTTATTTTTTGGTGATTACAGTATCTTAGGTAGTACATACAAAATTGAAGAAAATTACTTTGCCTTTAGTCCGCAAGGCGAATTATATTACGGTTTACTACTGTTTGACGAAGAGCGCTATTACTTTGATGAAGAAACTGCTGCTTTGCAGTTAGGTGAACAAACCATCATTGACAACCAAGGTAATCCTTTTTTTTCTTGCTTCAATGAAAAAGGCGAATTACCATTACTTGGTTTAGGTTTTAGTGGAGTAAGAAATGGACGCTTATATGACAGAGGAATATTGGTCACGAATGACTCTTCCCGTCAATATTCTCTTTATTTTGACCCAAGTGGTCAAAATTTAGGCTATTATTTAATCAACTCATCTGGAGAAGTGCAAGCAAACAAACAAAATTTACCTGATGCCAAAGGGATTTCCTATACAACAACTGCAAAAGGACTTTTACAATCAATTAATCATGAAACAAACAGCCATTATTCTTTATCATCTAACACCACTGAGGACATCCTAAAACAATATCAAGTTGATTTTTCACCTGCGCCTCATTTTTCAAAGTATGGAAAAAAAGTTCAAGAAATCTATTCCCCTGAAGATGATTTTTCAGAAGATGATCAAGGATTATTTGAAAAAAATCAAGAAGATATCCTAAAAGCATCCGATGAGACCACTATTTCTCAAGAAAATACGAACATTTATCATTTTTTTTCTGCAAAAATATCTCAAATTTTTCCAGATAAAGCTTTAGCGGAATTAATTACCTTCTTGCTTGGCAAGGAAAGCACGGAATCTACTGTTTCCTTAGCAGAATTAGAACAAATCAAAGAAATTGACTATCCAAACCAATTGCTTAAAGCAAATACAACTTCCTCTAAAAACATACGAGTTATTTATTCTTTGGATGGTTTACAATATTTAACTTCCTTAACTTATTTAAGTCTAGATTTACCCGATGGGATTAGCTATGATTTATCCGTCATTCAAAATTTTCAACAGTTGCAAATGCTAGCTATTAAAGCAAAAGTCATGGATTTATCTGTATTAAAAACCCTTCCCAATTTAGTAGAATTGGATTTAGTAGCACATCCTGGAGATGATTTTTCTGCTTTGCTTTCTTTGCCACATTTATCTTCTCTAAAAATTTTAGGCTGCAATGAAAATTTACTTTCTACATTACCTAAACTGACCCAACTTTCTGCCTTAAGTTTAAAACATGCTTCTGTACCTGATTTATCCATGCTAAAACCGCTCATTCATTTAAATATTTTGGACTTACAACTTTATGACTATCAGACCACAGACATTAATTCTCTTGCTTATTTAAAAAACTTGTCCTCTTTACACCTAGGTCTTTTTTTTACACCTAATATTGATATTTCCGCTTTATCCTCTTTGCCCAAATTATCTGATTTGTCTATTTATCATACAGATATCGAAAATATTTCTATATTAGGACAGCTTGAAAATTTAACTAACTTGTCCCTTACTCATGCAAATATACAAGATATCTCTATGCTGAAACACCTACAAAACTTACAAAACTTAGATTTAAGCAATAATCGTATCCAAGATATCTCTGCTCTGAGCAATCTAGATGGATTGAAGACTTTGCACTTGGAAAATAATTTAATTTTTGACCATTCTCCTCTCAACCAATTAATTTCTACTGATATTTATCGCTAAGAGTCCGTAGAGTATCTCCAAACGAGAGAAATTCTGTATATAGTTTTTCTAAGAGCCTGTTTTAATTATCCTGTAGTGGGATACTTAAAATAGGCTCTCTTAACAAGAAGAGGTCACACAGAAATACTGGAAGCATTTCAAGAAATCTAGACATTGTAGAAGAAAAAACAGGCCATAATTATCCTGTAGTGGGATACTTAAACAGGCTCTCTTGATAAGAAGAGGTGACACAGGAATACTGGAAGCATTTCAAGAAATCTAGACATTATAGAAGAAAAAACAGACCATAATTATCCTGTAAGTGGGATACTTAAAACAGCTTCTCTCACAAGAAAAAATGACTCAGTAATACTAGAAGCATTTTAAGGAATTCAGGCACTGTAGGAGAAAATTATTCTATATTCAAGTAAGATATTGAACAGATTCTTAAGTTGATCAAAGGTTTCAAACGGATAATTTTTCTTTACATTTTCCTCTTTTTCCGTTATAGTATTTATATCATATATTACATATATATATAGTATGAATAGGAGGATTTACTTTATGGCAAATGTAGCAAATCAATTAACCGATTTAATTGGAAAAACCCCTTTACTTCGTTTAGAACGTCTGGCAAAGCAGCAGGATATTTCTGCAAATATTATTGCTAAATTGGAATATTTCAATCCAGCAGGTAGCGTAAAAGATCGTATTGCCAAAGCCATGATAGAAGTTGGTGAACAATCTGGCTTATTAAAAGCAGATACAGTAATCATTGAACCTACTAGTGGAAATACCGGTATAGGTTTAGCCTCCGTTGCCGCCGCTAGAGGCTACCGTATCATTTTAACCATGCCTGAAACCATGAGTATTGAGCGCAGAAAACTCTTGCAAGCTTATGGTGCAGAATTAGTACTAACAGAAGGCAGCAAAGGGATGAAAGGCGCGATTGCTAAAGCTGAGGAACTCTCAAAAGAAATCCCGAATTCTTATATTCCCAGTCAATTTGAAAATCCTGCTAACCCAGAAATTCACTATGCTACGACAGGACCTGAAATTTGGGAGGATTTAGAGGGAAAAGTAGATGTTTTGGTCTCTGGAGTAGGTACAGGAGGCACCATCAGCGGAGCTGGAAAATATTTAAAGGAAAAAAATCCTAACTTGAAAATTTTCGCCATTGAACCCTTTGACTCCCCTGTACTGTCAGAAAATCGTGCTGGCGCACATAAAATCCAAGGCATTGGAGCAGGCTTTGTACCAAATACGTTAAATACTAATATTTATGATGAAATCATCAAAATTAAAAATGAAGATGCTTTTTCTACTGGAAAATTGTTAGCAAAAACAGAAGGATTATTAGCCGGAATTTCTTCTGGAGCAGCTTTATTCGCTGCATTAGACATTGCAAAAAGAACTGAATTTAAAGGAAAAAATATTGTAGTTGTTTTACCTGATACAGGCGAAAGATATTTATCCACAGCTTTATTTGAAGAGTAAATAAAAACTGAATTTGTGCCTACTATAGCACACAAAGGGCAAGGTAGTTTACTACGCCTGCCCTTTGTGTGCTTGTTCAGATAAAATTAATTGTTCGATTGCATAGGCAACCCCATCTTCATCATTTGTTAAAGTAACAAAATCTGCTAATTCTTTAATTTCCTTTACTGCATTTCCCATGGCTACAGACAAACCCGCCATACTGAGCATAGTCTGATCATTTCCATTGTCTCCAATAACCATAATTTCCTGTGGATGAATTCCTAAAGTTTGAGCAAATTTCTGTAAGCTATCTCCCTTATTTGATGTTCGTGTATTAATTTCAATGTTTTTTCCCGTAGCTGAAGTAATACAAAGCTTCTGATCTTTTCTTAATTCTTCCATCAAAAGTGATCTTTTCACCAAGTCTGTTAATAGAACATGTACTTTTAAGATCATTTTTTCATTTTGAATCACATCATACAAATCATCTACCAAAGTCCTACTATGTTCGAAATATTTTAAAATGGCCGGATCTTTCACATCCACGATGAAATCTTGTAAACGAGCATATTCTTTTTTTTGCACATAAACCTTTGATTCTGAATATAACTCAATAAGGATTTCTTCTTTTTTTAAAAATTCTAAGATTGATTCCAACTGTTCATTTGAAAAAGCATCATGGTAAATATGTTTATTTTCAGGTATTTTGCTGACTAAAGCTCCATTTGCAGAAATTATATAAGAAATTTTAGGAACTTTTGTTAATAATTCTTTTGGTATACTATTGAAACTTCTTCCAGTAACTGGTATTATTAAAATACCTGATTGACTTACTGTATTTAAAGTCTGGATATTTCGCTGGCTAATACTATGGTCAGTATGTAATAAAGTGCCGTCTAAATCAATTCCGATTAATTTAATTCGATTACTCATAAAATTTTACCTCTTTCGCTTTTAGCTATATCGCTTTAATCTTATCATGTTTTATATTGAATCGCAACAATCGCCTCTAAACCATCCAAGAAGTTTGCATTCATCGTTTTATGATGATTTACATAAATATTTATCTAAAGGGGAGAACTGTCATGTCTGATTATAAAAGATTAATTTCCTATGTTCATATGTATCAAAACCACAATAAAGGAAAAAATGTAGGCTTTGTAAAATTAGAAACGATCAGAGGACAATGTAAGCTAGCGTTAAATTTAAAATCTATACCAAATAGTACTGCAGATTTTGAAGTTTTTCTCTATTCTGCTGAACATGAAATTAAAATGGGTAAGATATACATACGTAACGGTCAAGGAGAACTCCGTTTAATCACTGACCAAAATAATTTAGTTCATTCAGGCATCCCCTTTTCTAAAGTGGGAGGATTAAAAATTAAAAACTTTACTTTTCCAGAAATTTATTATGCTACAGTATGGGATGATCATCTAGTCAATCCAGAAAATCTTTCATCCGCTGACAAACAGGAGGAAGAGCTTTTTTCTTTTCCAGATGAAGCAAAGCAAGCAGATGAATCTCAAATACTACCTATAGAAGAGGTACAGGCTGCACAGATTGCAATCAGCCTAGATAGTCCAGAACTTGAACAAAAAAATCCGCTCAGCAAAAATATAATACCTGAAAACTTAGACGAAGAAGAAAAAACTTTAAAAAAAGAAACAAAAGAAACCTCAAAAATCAATATGGAAAACCTAGCTAATCAATTGATTGATGAGCTCTCTCAAGAATTAGAAAAAGAAGAAGAAAGTGTTTTAATTTCTGAAGAAGAAGAATCACCACTTCCTTTTTTTGATCCCACTTTCCATCCTGAAACGGAAGAAGCACAACAAACTACAGAAAAAATAGTCATATCTGACAGTGAAAATAAAACAACAGCTAAAACAGATGAAAATACAGCAAAAGAAAATAGAAATTTTCCCGTCGAAACTCCTCCTGAAAACAACGAAAGTACACATGAACAAAAACCAACCCTAAGCTCCGAAAATGATTTAGATTTAACGAAGTTTCAAGAAAGTAGCTACACAAAAAATATTTGGGAGAACTTAAAAGAGCAATTTTCTTCCCTAGAACCTTTATCTATAGAAGAAAAACATGAAGTATTATCATTAAAACCTCAAGATATTGGGTTATTACCTAGAGAACTTTGGTTGTTTGGAAATAATAGTTACTTATTGCATGGCTACTATCAATACCGCTACTTAGTTTTAATCCGACTAGAAGACTATTCTAGTCATGACTTACGTATCCGTTATTTTTTGGGTGTACCAGGAGTTTATCAAAATCATGAGCGCTTTATGGCAGCAATGTTCGGTTTTTCACAGTTCTATCTAGCAAAAACTTCTACTCAAGCCTCTTTTGGTTATTGGTGTACGGAGATTTTTTTACCCTAATTAAGCAAATACACCTTAAAGCCCACACCTTGCTATGGTGAAGTGATGTATCCTGCTTATCTGCAAAAGGACACACAGAAATCTACACTAGAGAATCTAGAGAAGACGATTGATTTTAATCACCACGAACGCTAAATCGATAATCCAGCTTTAGACCTACAGAGTTATTAACCCACTGTATATAAAAAATTAGAGATAAGCTTAAAAGTAAAGTAATAACGTAAATCTTCGTAAATTATTCCCTACTCTTTTACTAAAAAACAGACCTCAATGAGGCCTGCTTTTTAGTTTATCAAAGAAATGATTGATATGAAGCACAGACTTTTCAGAAATCCAATAGGACAAATCTTCTTCTGGAATTAGTTGAAAATAAAGCAGTAAAAAAATATAAATGACCATAGATGGAAACAATGTAAGACAAAAAACGCCGACTAATGATTTAATCCATAAAGAAAATAACTGAAACAAAACAAATACGAGCAAAAAGAAAATTCCATTTGCAAAAACTGGATATAATATATTTTGTTTTAAATCAGGTATTTTTCCCACAGTGGAAGTAAAAAAAGCATAATTAATGATTGCATTACTAAGAAAAAAAGAAGCTTGGGCAATGAATAAACTGTATATATTTAAACGAAATAAAAATCCAATAATCAATACAACAGAATGTAAAGACAAAGTATAAAAATTATGGCGAATTAACGCTCCAGAATAACGTGTAGCAACTAATAATTCAGCCGATGTTAAAGACAAAATTAAAGGCAGCAATAAAATAGCTCCTATATAATTAATAGGTATCGGTAAAATAGAACTTTTGGGAAAAATTTCAGGTAGCCATACAGAGAAAATTTGTTGACCAAATACAAACACTAAAATCATGATCGGAAGACAGATATTTAAAGTTACACGTAATATTGCTCTACTTTTTTCCGGAGCAAAAAAACGGGAAAATTTTCTAGATTTTTTATGTAAGGGTAAAAGAGAATGCTGGCTAAAAGATAAAATTGCCCATACTGGAATAAACCAAATCGTCAAACACTTTAAAGCATACTCTCCCCAAATATTCATCAAACTTGTTGGAGCTGTAATCAGACCAAAACTAAGAACTAAATCATTTAAAATAAAAACCAAAAAATAAGCAATATAAGGCATCCATAAAGACAAAGTAATTTTCCCTAAAGTAAAAAACTTTTCTCCAAAACTCTCTTGTGGTTTAAGTACTGGTTCTTCTAATAGATTTTCCTCTAGTGTAACACTTTGTAATTTTTTTTGAAATAAAAATAAAAAAAATAAATATACTATGCTCACTACCAAACTAGAAAGACCCAATGCAAGGATATAAGCCATTGCTAAAAAAGCAGGTAGAAAACCGTCAGAATGATAAACAATATTTGCTATTTCTCCTTCTTTTTGGAAATGGTAAAGTAATAAAAATTCGCTAAGCAAAAAAAATACACAGAACAAACTTTTTCCAATAGAAATTAAAAAATGTAAATGAAAGGCTTGAAAAAATCCCTTACACGCAGCAATGATTGCCAGAGGAGCTAGCATACATAAAAACATTTTTACAGCAAAAATAGCCAGAGGCCTTTGCCAAACCAAATGAGAAATAAAATATGAACTATTCCAACAAATTATACTAATCATAACAGCAAAACTAAACGATAAAGCAAAAATGGCTCTTAAAGATAAAGTAATGGACTGTATATGGTGTTTATCCTGCTTCAATAAATAAAAAATTGCCTTAGGCAAAGCATACAACAGCAAAAATAACCAAATGCTATGAAAAAGTAAACTGCTTAACAAATAAGAAACAGCAATCAATCCAATACGGTTAAAGACAAGTAGCTGCACTAATAAACAGAACAGAACAAGGACAAATGAAATTTTGGTATACTTATTTTCCTGATCATTGAAATTTATTTTTTCTTGAATCATTTTTCCTTCCTCTTATCTTTTCCCCAGGGTCCAATAAAACCTCCGCTTTAAAAAGTAAAATCTCCGCTTTCATTTGCATTTGACCTCAAAATACCCAAATAGCTTAATATACTTTCTTGCATTTCTTCCATTTGTTTTTCTTCATCCTTAGTTTGATGGTCATATCCACACAAATGTAAAACACTATGTACAATTAAAAAAGCAAGTTCTCTTTTAAAAGAATGTCCATATTCTTCAGCTTGTCTTTTCGCTTGTTTTACCGAAATCACAATATCTCCTAATAGAATTTCTCCTGTTTTCGGGTGGCAATATTGCTTTTCCTTCGATAAACACAAAGAAAAATCTCCAGGTTTTTTATAGTCTACCAAGGGAAACGAAAGTACATCTGTTATTTTATCTTGATTACGATAACTTTTATTTAACTCCCTAATTTCTTCATCAGAAACAAAAGAAATGCTCAATTCTGCTTCCCTTGGAGAAGATAAAACCCGTAAGGCTTCTAAAACAATTGAATGTACAAAATCTTCTAATGAAGATATCCCTTCCCAAGAATACTTTTCTTCTCCAATCAATTCAATATTCATCTTTTCTTTGCCTTTTTTTCTTCCCTTTTTTCGTAACTTTCATAAGCTAAAACAATTTTTTGTACTAAAGGATGACGTACAACATCTTGGCTATCCAAAAAAACAAAACCAATATCTGTAACTTTTTTCAAAACATTTAAAGCAACTTCTAGTCCTGAGACAGCATTTGGTGATAAATCTTTTTGGGATAAATCCCCTGTAATAATTACTTTAGAACCAAATCCAATTCGAGTCAAGAACATTTTCATTTGTGCAGGAGTCGTATTTTGCGCTTCATCTAAAATAATGTAAGCCTGATCTAAAGTACGTCCTCTCATATATGCCAAAGGAGCTACTTCAATCAAGCCTTTTTCACTGTTGTGCACAAAACTTTCCACTCCCATAATTTGATGTAAAGCATCGTATAAAGGTCTTAAATAAGGGTCTACTTTGCTTTGCAAATCCCCTGGTAAAAAACCTAATTTTTCGCCAGCTTCAATAGCAGGTCTGGTTAAAATAATCCTGTTGACCTCATGATTTTTAAAGGCTTGAATTGCCATTGCCATAGCTAAATAAGTTTTTCCTGTCCCTGCTGGACCCAGTCCAAAAACGATCATTTTTTGTCGTATAGTATCTACATAATTTTTTTGTCCTATCGTCTTAGGCTTTACTGGCTTTCCAGAAACCGTTTTACAAAGAATGTCCTCACTGATTTCTTTTAATTTTTCTTCCTGATTTTCCATAGCTAAAGATAAAAGATAATGTATTTGTTGTTTGTGGATTTCTTTATCTTTTCGTGCGAAAACTAGTAATTGCTGTACAATTTTTTGTGCTTTTAAAACGTCTGGTTCTTCTCCCATTAATTTTATTTGTCCATTGCGTGCAATTAAAGAAAGCTTTAAATTTTGCTCAATTAATTTTGCATATTCATCAAAGGGACCAAAAATCAACTTTTCTTCTTCAACAGACGCTTCGATTACAACTTCGATAATAAAATCTCCTCTCTCGTCAATTTTCTTCATTTGGCAAGTAAGCTTTAATGAGGATTCCTTCATCCAAATATTCTTCTGATAGAATATGGGCATATTGACGAACCCACTGAATTTGTGCTACTTCTTGATAAGAATACAATTTTTCTTTATAGATTTGTTTTTCCTTTAATTGCTTTTCTACCGCTTGCTTTAACAAATCCAAACCCTCTTTTTTCTTTGCAGAAATACACAGAACCGATGCAGAATATTCTTCTACATTAGACAATTGGTCACATTTATTATAAATCAACAAACAATCTTTATTGTCTGCTTCTAAATCCTTTAACGTTTCCTTTACCACTGCCATTTGTACTTCTTTATCTGGATGTGTGCTATCCACCACATGTAAAAGCAAATCTGCATCCCGTACTTCTTCCAGTGTACTACGGAAAGCTTGGATAATCTGATGAGGTAATTTACGGATAAAACCTACCGTATCTGTAAGCAAAACTTTTTGTCCATTTTCTAAGGTCAAACTACGAGTTAATGAATCCAATGTAGCAAATAACTCATCCTTCGCTAGCGTATTTTCTCCCGTCAAGGCATTTAACAAAGTAGATTTCCCGGCATTGGTATACCCTACCAATGCAATGAGTGGTATAGGGTTTTTCTTTCTCTGTTTTTTCGCCACTTCTCGATGTTTAACCACTTCATCTAATTTTTCTCGTAGATGATCCATTCTTTCTTGAATTACCCGTCGGTCTAGCTCCAACTTTTTCTCTCCCGGTCCTCTTCTTGCGCCAACTCCACCTCCGCCTCCAAGTCTAGATAAGGAGCTATGCATACCTTTTAGTCTAGTTGATAAATATTGTAATTGTGCTAATTCTACTTGCACCTTACCTTCATAGCTAAAAGCCCTACTAGCAAAAATATCTAAAATGAGTAAAGTTCTATCCAATACTTTGATAGAAAGTTCTTGAGTTAAATGTTTAATTTGTGCCGGAGAAAGCTCATCATCGCAGATCACCGCATCTGCTTCTTCCAAAGCAATCAACTCTTTTAATTCCTCTATTTTACCTTTTCCAAAATAAGTAGTCGGATGAATGTTTTCCCGATTTTGTATGCAATGAGAGCATACTTGTACTCCAGCCGTTTTACTTAGTTCTTCTAATTCTTCTAATGAAGCAGTGGTCTGCGATAAATCATCTAGATTCACCGCAAATAAAATTACTTTTTCCCTTTCTTCTTTAACTTCAATCATGAATCTCCTTCCAGCCTGGAACGTAAAAATGTCATTTCCCGTTCTAAATCTTCGTCTGTACCATAGGTTTCTTGATAAAGAATAAATTTATCTAAAGCAGTCGCAAATTCGCCCAAATACTCATAGCAAATTGCTTCATTATAGTATAATTCTGGTAATATTGCTTCTTGTTTTAAAGCAATTCCTTTCTGAAATAATGCCAAAGAATCCGCATAAGCTTCCATTTTTAACTTACACAAGCCCATTCGGTTATAAACTGCGCTATCTTCAGGTTTTACTTCCAAAGCAGATTCATAATAGGATAAAGCTTGCTCATATCTCTTTTGTTTTTCTTCTTCTCGACCTAAAGCAAATTCTCGACAATACTGAAAATTTTTCTGCTTAGGATCTACTTGACATAAAATATGATAGGTCTCAGCAGCAGAAGCATAATCTTGCATTTTAAATTCCGCCTCCGCTTTGTATTTCAATACATCTATTTCAAAACGTCCCACTACATTAGGAGATTCTTCCAATGCTTGTGAAAAATATTCAATCGCTTTTGCATATTCTTTATTTTCTAAATACGTAATCCCTTGTTTACGTATTTCCATTTTTTTACTAGATTCACATCCAGTTAATAGTACCAAAGATACTAGGCAAACCAATCCTATGTTTCTTTTCGCTTCTTTCAAAGCGACCACCTCCGCTTTTCTTATCCGTCTCATTTTTCTTCATTGAAGTCTGTTTTTTTCTAAGATACAGACTTCAATGAAGAAAAAGACAAACTATCTGTTTGTACTACCAATACCGCCATTTCGTACATCTTGGCAAGCATCTTCTCTTGTTATACCAAAAGCCAAAAAAATACCCTGCATAAAAGCTTGCGTTTGCTCAATATGCAAAATTTGATTTTTTCTACTATCATTCGTCAATTGTACCAAAATATGACCTTCATTATCCGAAAAATAATAATCCGAATCAATAATTCCGACAGTATTATCTAATTGCAAGCGATAAGCAAAACCTAAGCTACTTCTAGGAAATATGCTCAAAACCCATCCATTATCTATTTTAGCACGTATACCTGTAGGAAAACGAATACTTTCTCCTGCTTCTAAATGCAAATCCATCGGCAGAAAAAAATCGTAACCTGCTGAGCCTTTTGTTGCTCGTTTAGGTAAAACAATTTTTGTATAAATAGATTTTATAACACTTTCTTCATAAATACTAGCAAAATTTTTTTTAAAGTCTTTTTCAAACTGGGCGAATTTTACTTTTTCGAATTGAGCAATTTTAGGTATTTCCATAAAATCCTTTCTATCTCTATTAACCTGGAGGGTATCGATGAAGGTTCAAAATGTTGTGCATATTTTTTCAGGTAGCCAAGAATTTATGATAAGCAACCTCTATCCCCTAAATGAGAAATGAAACCGTTCCTTAAGTTAAACATCTCTTAATCATTTTGAACAGTCTATTTAAAAGAATTCTAGGCACCTTCAAAAAGCACAACACGATTAGAAACTAAACTTTTTTTAATATCAATCACTCTTTGATTGCTACTACCTTTCCAAGACAAAGACTTATCTTTTAATTTTTCGATAAACTTCCCGTCTACAACAACATCTGCTTTTCTTATGGGATAAAATTCTTGTATTTCTTCCCAAAGATAACCCGTATAGACCCAAATCGTTTTTTGAGGAAATAACTTTGAAATTTCTAAAATTAAATCTCCCACTTCTTTCCGGTTATTGAGATGCAGCGGATCTCCACCACTAAAAGTAATGCCAGAAATATACTCCCTAGACAAAATTTCAAAAAGTTCTTTTTTCGCATCTTCATCAAAAAGAACTCCTCCATTCGGATCCCAAGTAATCGGATTATGACATCCCGGACAACCATGGCTACATGCGGCCAACCACAAGACCACTCTCAATCCTGGACCATTTAACATATCATCCTTTGTAATATTGTGATAACGCATAACCACTCCTAATCTAATTAACACAAAGCTAAGCCCCCCATTGATGAAACGGGGGGCTTGCAGTCACTTTCTAAACAATATGCCACGTAAGTAAGAAAATAAGCTACAAGTCTTTCACCAGTACTAGTGTGTTCATACTACCGCAAGGTGTCTATTTTTTGGTAGACTTCCCTATGATCTGCGTTTAGCCTGTTTCGTATCTCACTTACAGGAGAATATTGATCCATTTCCCCTCCTACGATGCCTTAAATTCCTTGAAATACTTCCAGTATTTCCGTGTCATCTCTTCGTGTAGGAGAAAAATTATCCACAATATTTATCCATTCAAAGGTACTTAAACAGGCTCTTAGAAAAACAATACGCAACATTCTACTCACCAGGAAATATGAAACAAGCTCTCCATTTTCTTGAAATATAGATGCTTGTCTTCAAAATTTTCCTTAAAGAGCGAAAAATTCGCTCAAAATCTGGTCATTTCGAGTAGTGTGAACACACTCTAGATTATACGCCCTAGAGTAAATGAAAGCAACTTTGCAAGCCCCAGAAAGAGAAGAGTTTTACTCATCACTTAAAACGCTTAAAACCTATTGATTATCTATGAACAAAGAGAATTTACGGTAGATGAGAGATTATAGATTCTTAGTCTGTATCCTGTTTTCCTCATCATGCAATATATTGTATTTATCTGCCATTTCATTGAAATTATAGAACAAAATATACCAACCGATTATCGTTCCAATACCAAAACAAAAACTACCTATTGTCATCCACAATAGTACCGTTCCCCCTCCATCATCAAAACACAAATCATATTTTGGAGCATTCGCTTGTAAACGCTGAGCCACTTGATAAATCATTACCAAACCGTATACACCACAAGTCAACACACTTAATAAGAAAATTTTCCAAAAATCAGGTATGCTGTTTCCATCACCCTCACACATTTTATTTATCTCTTCCACTGATTGATGAAGAATATAAAAGCTATAGATTCCACAAGTAATCAGAGAATAAAAAATAAATTTTAGCAAACTCTTTTGCTTAATCATGCCCATTGACTCCTTTAACTGCTCACTCGCAACAGTTTCAAAGCTCCTACTATGTGGACCGCAGCCCCCCCATGGGGGCTCTCATTCAAGACTCTCAACCGAACCCGCATACCACAAGCTATCCCCGTGCGCCTCACAGTTTTATCTTAATTCGTCCTGCCACCTTAGATGTCTCAAACTTTTTAGTAATTTGAGTTAGATTTTAGTGTATACCAAAAGATACTTGATAGACCTCAATACCTTTGCTCACGAAATAGTAAAACAAGCCATTTTGTATATTTTTCTGTAATACAGAAGAATTTGCCATGCGGTAAAAATATACGATAAAAAAAGCAGCAATTCCTAATAAATAAAAGATTTCATTTGGATGTCTAGCTTTTCTTTCTTTGTACTGGATTTGTTGCTTTTTTCCAAATGCTAAACCTGCATAAACAGGAACTGTCCAAAAAAGTGGATGGTAGAAAAATGCCTGATGGATATTTCCCCGAAGTGCAAATAACCAAGCTCTGCTCATTCCGCAACCTGGACAGGAAAATCCTGTGAGATATAAAAAAATACAAGCATATCCTGTAAGTTTCCAAAAACAAAAATAAGTAATAAAACAAAGACAAAAAGCGATTTGCTTTTGCTTAAGCAATGCTTAAACCTCTGTTTCCTGATTATAATCTATTCCTGGCATAAAAAAGCCAAACAGATGGTAAAAGTCATCCCAATATCCTTTGGTATCTGCTAACTCATGTAAATTATCTTCATTGACCTGCTGCCATAAAGCATCTACTTCCGCTTGTACATCTTGCCTCATCTCGTAATCATCCATACGAATTCTTGACTCTTCATCTAATTCTAAAGTTTTTTCTGGAAGTAATTTATCCAAAAATAAACGTCCCATCTGTCCGATGCAATCTTCATGTAGTCCCTTTTTCTTCATTACTCGGTAAAGTAATGCAAAATATAAGGGGACAATAGGAATTGCACTACTTGCTTGTGTAACCAAGGCTTTATTTACACAAATATACGCTTGCAAATCCAAAGAAGAAAAACTTTTTCTGATGTTTTTTGCTGTTTCTTGTAAATCTTCTTTAGCCTGTCCTATAGTACCTTGATAATATACCGGATAGGTTCTTTCTGGTCCAATGTAGGAATATGCCAATGTCATAGCATGATGGGATAGAACCTTTGCTTTCTCCAAAGCTTCTATCCAAAGCATCCAATCTTCTCCACCCATGACTTTTTTTGTGCCTTGAATTTCCTCTTCACTAGCTGGCTCAATAGTAGCTGTAATCAGTTTATCCTTTTCCAAATCCCAACTTTTTTCAGTAAATGGTTTTCCAATCGTCCTGAGTGTGGACTGATAAACTGTTCCATCTTCCATAACACGCTTAGGAGCAGCTAAGCTGTAAATGACTAAATCCACTGTACCTAAATCTTCTCGAATCGTTTGTATTGTTTTTTCTTTAATTTCTTTAGAAAAAGCATCGCCATTAATGGACTTTGCATATAATCCTTGTGCATGAGCAAAATCTTCAAAGGCTTTTGTATTGTACCAACCTGCTGTAGCTGTCCTTTTTCCATTGCTTTCTTTCTCGTACATCACACCCAAAGTCGCACTACCCAAACCAAAAGCTGTACTGATGCGAGAAGCCAAACCATACCCAGTAGAAGCACCGATAATCAAAACATTTTTTGCACCTGTCTTTTTTCCTAGTGAACGTATATATTCTATTTGGCGGCGTACGTTTTCCTTACAACCCACAGGATGCGCCGTAGTACAAATAAAGCCTTTTGTTTTTGGCTGGATAATCATGTTGACTGAACTCCTTATCTTCCCATTTTTTCAAAACAATTTTCCTTTGTGACAAACTAAAATTTAAGTACAGAGATTAAACCTCATCAAACAATTTGATTTGGTTCCTTATTCTTTTATTTTCTTAAGACACGTTTCCTTTTGTGACAAAACAAAACTTAAGCAGAAGGAATTCAACTTTAACAACTCCCCACGTCTAAAGACAATATATTTTAAAGTCTGCATCTATTGCAATCAAGAAAAACTATCTACCCTAGACTCTCTAATAAGCATATATTCCCGCTATCTTGCGGAAAATAAACATTGTACATCGCTTCGCTCTATCATGTAAAGGAAAGCGCATAAGTACGTAACAAAGGATTCTCTCCATATTTTAGCATAGACCAAATAGATGTCAAGAACAAAGACGACGTATAATCATTTTTCTAAATCGTGGTCTTCTTTTTTCATTTCAATAAGCAAAATATGGGCTTGCTCCATCGCTTGGATATTCAGCTCTTCTTCTACTGTTTCCATTCCATCTCGGGCTTCTAATACTTGTCCGTTAATTTTTGCTTTTCCTTCAATCAGTACAAAATAAGCTTGTCTGCCTTTTTGTACAACAAAATTTAATTCTTTTCCACTTGAAATTTCTGTGACATACAGATTGATATCCGCATGGATTTGAATCGGTGCTTCCCCATTTTCTTTACTACCAGCAATCCTCATCCATTGATCAATTCTATCTTCCCAAGCAAAAGTTTGATCTCCATAATTTGGTTTATAACCTTTTTGATCAGGAAAAATCCAAATTTGTAGCAAACGTAATACATGATTTTTGGATAAATTATATTCACTATGCCAAACTCCCGTACCTGCACTCATGTATTGTGCTTGCCCTCGTGTTAATGTTCGTTGATAGCCCATACTATCTTTATGGGTCAATTCACCTTTTATTATATAAGAAATAATTTCCATATCTTGGTGAGGATGAGTATCAAAACCGGTGCCTGGCTGTATCTCATCATCATTAATTACTCGCAAAACGCCAAACTGAACATTATCCGGATGATAATACTCTGCAAAAGAAAAGTGAAAATGACTATCTAGCCACCCTTGTTTTGAACGTCCCATCTGTTTATGGTCAATATATCGCATGATCTTTTCCTCCTATTTAAACAATTAATCAATTAAAGCCCTAATAAGCCAAACAAATTTGAGAACCTTTTTACTCATCCTAAACAAAGAAATTTTTACATATTCTTTTCTCAGAACCTTTTTTCATCTCTCCAGACATCGTAAGAGGTAGAGGTACACTCTACCATGATGACAAAGTTAATCATGGTTCACCAATTAAATCCACAAAAACCTGCTAAATAAGATGAATCAGTCTAGTCCTTAATCGCTATTTTACTTAATCAGTAAATGACAGCGAAAAAGTTACCACGGATCAATTCGACTAAAATGATGTGCACATCGTTATGCTAGCGTTTATGTTTATCTCACCAGATTCTACCATAAATTTACCTTACAGGCTTAAGGCGCATTAGAGTAAGAAGTCACCAGTGAACGTAAAGGGTCCATCACTTCTACCGCATCATATAAATCTAAATACTCTTCCCGATGATTACGCAAGGTTGTCCCATCCGGATGGCGACGATCCATAAAAATAACAGAAAAACGATTATTCATATCCACATAAGATTCTTTTCCTACCGAACAAAACAAACGAAAGTTTTTCCCGATCAGATACTCCATCTTCTGTCTATCATTTTGCGGATCTGCTCCATAGGGATAAAGTAAAATATTTGTTGAGCCAATCAGCGGTTCGACTTCACTTTGCCAGCGATCCGCATCACTCTTTAATTTTTCCAAAGAAATGTTGACCAAATTAGGATGTCCAAACGTATGACTAGCAAAATCCCAGCCTGTTGCTTTTAATTGATGAATAATAGGGCGCACAGACTCTATTTCGCTTTGTCGATTAGGTGAATCCCCAAAAGTATGATAACCTAAAATCCCTTCAAAACCAGTTAAACCTATGGTTCCTTTTGCACCCTTCCAAGAAAAATCAGGATGGGTTTTCACAAATTCATTCAAGATGGTAATCACATCTCTTTCTTTACTGATTTGTATACGACCTTGCTGATCTATGGAATAATCCCAAATTTCCTGATCTTCTCCTAAAATAATTTTATGAACAATGCCACTTTCCCTCATGTATTGATAATAATTCACATCATCATAAGAAATGACTAAAGGCTTTTTTCCTTTAGGTAACATCAGTTTTTTTCTAAGCATTTTTCGGCTTCCATTGCTTTCCTGCTCTTGATAAATATCTGATAAATGCACTAAGATAAAGTCTTTTTGATAAATACTATTTAACATTTTTTTATACTCACTTACCGTAACCATCCAAGAATCAAGATCTTTTGCATCTTTTCTCTTGAATGCCACTTCTGGATCATAAATGAGTGGATGAAAAAAAATATGCTCTACTCTACCCGTAAATTCTACGAGTTCAGCACTGCTTTGTAAATCAATATCTTCTCCCACATCTTGAAATTTTTTTTCATTTAGCTGATTCGCTGGCGCAGACTGTGGTATGCTTTGTGTAGCTACACTATGTGAAACATCCCATTGCTCTAAATCAAATAGCTGATTTTCCGAAACAGATTGTGATACACTTTGTGTAACTGTACTATGTGAAAAGTCCCACTGCTCTAAGTTAAACGCAACACTTTCTTCTACTAAAGTACTATTTTTCATCGTTATGGGTGTGTTTTCTGCCAACTTGTTTTTCCCTAGGGTCAAACCCATAACAACCACCATAGTAATAAACGCAACATAAGGTAAACAGTTCCAAAAACGCTTTGTCCATGATTTTTTTCTTCTCTTTTCCATATATAATCACTCCTTTGTTATTCATCAAACCCGCCAAAGGACTTTTTTCTAGGACGTGTTTCCTTAACCAAAATACCTAGATTTTATGTAGATTTTCCATCCCGCAAGGCAAATTTTTGCCGGCATCTTTACACATTTCAAGACAATTTAACTGCCATTGAATATCAGAAAAAGAAGCCGTTGATATTCCGGCCTCTTTTCACTTTAATTATATAGTGTATCAAATAATAATGCAAATCATACCGCCATTGCTATCGTTAATAATCTTTTGTAAAGCCTCACCTAATTTCATTTGGCAATCATCCGTCATTTGTGATATTTTCGTGTGGATTCCGTCATCTACAATTTGCTCAATGGACTTACCAAAAATATTTGTTTCCCATATACCTGCATCACTATTATTGGAATTTTCTTTGATATAAGCGATCAAATCTTCGGCTTGTTGTTCATTACCCACTATAGGCGCAATCTCTGTTTCAATAAACGCTTTAATCAAATGAATAGACGGAGCCTGCGCTTTCATTTTAACGCCATATTTATTGCCATGTTTAATCACAGAAGGTTCATCCAGCAAAATCTCTGTCCGTTCTGGATGTACCACACCGTAACCTTTCGCTCTCACTGCATCCATAGCATTTTGCACTCTTTGGTATTCTACACGCATTTTTGCCAATTCACAGATCGTTTTCATAAGCTGATACTCACCATGAATTTCCGTACCCAAACAATCACTCAAAATTTGATAGTAGTATTTATCATCTACATCCACTTGAATGGAAATACTGCCATTTGAAAGTTCTAAACGATTGATCTTCATGTTTTTAATATTTTCATTATCCCATACTAAATCCTTACTATATACATCTTTCATATAGGTAATATTTTCTAGTAAATTTCTTACTGCTGTAATCATTTCAGCTTTCAACCAATGCGAATTTGTTTGAATTTCTAACCATTTTGGAATATGGAAGTCCACTTCTGTAACAGGAAACTCTAGTAATACTTTTTCCATTATTTGGTTTATATCTTCTTTTTTTAACTGCTCACAATTGACCGGTAAAACATTCACGTTATATTGCTCTTCTATTTCTTTTGCCAAAGCAGCCGTATCTTCCGAATAAGGTTTAATCGAATTGAGTAAAACAATAAACGGTTTCCCTATTTTTTTCAGCTCTGAAATTGTTTTTTCTTCTGCGGCTATGTACTGAGAACGTTTAAGTTCTCCAAAAGAACCGTCGGTAGTCACCACAACACCTATTGTAGAATGGTCATGGATAACCTTTTTTGTTCCAATTTCTGCCGCTTGTGTAAAAGGAACTTCATAATCAAACCATGGCGTACGTACTAGTCTTTCGCTATCGTTTTCAATATGCCCTGCTGCTCCTTCTACCATATAACCTACACAGTCAATTAAACGCACTTTAACTTCCAAATCTGGACTAATGGCGATTTCTGCAGCTTCTTTTGGGATAAATTTAGGTTCTGTAGTCATAATCATTTTTCCTGCCGCCGACTGTGGCAATTCATCTCTGGTTCTTTCTCTGCTGTGTACGTCCTCTATTGCGGGCAGAACCAATAAATCCATAAATCGCTTAATGAAAGTAGATTTTCCTGTTCTGACTGGTCCAACTACTCCCAAATAGATTTCTCCATTGGTTCTTGCTTTAATGTCATGATATACGTGAAAATTATCCACTTCCTCACCCTTTCCCTGTATTAATTGATTAAGACGATATCTCTCGTTTACTAAAAATATATGCAAAAAATAAAAGCCTATTCCTCTTTACTTAAGAAAAAATGATGAAGATGTTATCTAACGCCACTCTAATTCATCTCTTAAATCCATCAACTGACCTAAGTGCTTATTGGCAGATATTTGATAAAATTTCTTTTGCAAAGCAAATAGTTCTTCTTCCGGATAACTTCCTGCCAAACGTTCCAAATGCTCCAATATTTCTTGAATCAATTTGGATTTTCTTCGGTATAAATTTTGTGCATGAACAACTTCCTCCCGAATTGCCGACATCTCATCATCCAGAGAAAAAACAAATTTAGCAGCGGCATTCAGTCTCTTCCTCAACAGTGGAGGGATATGGTCAGAATATTTATACTGCAAAGAATGTTCAATCACTGCCCAAAAATCCATTGCTAGAGTACGAATTTGTATTTCCGCCAAAATTTTTTTTGCCCCTTGCCTCGTTTGCACTTCATACTGAATAACCAAATGGTAACTACGATATCCACTCGGTTTACTTTGCTCAATATAATTCTTTTCCTTGATAATCTCCATATCTTTACGTTCTCGAATAATTTCAATTACTTTCCCAATATCTTCTACAAATTGGCACATCAAACGTATTCCTGCAATATCTTCTATTTCTTTTTCTATTTCTTCAAAAGAAACTTGTTTGCGCTTTACTTTATCTAAAATACTAGAAACTGCCTTGACTCTACCTTGTACACTCTCTATCGGGGAATAGTCCCCCCATTCCCGATGTTCCCGAATAATATAATTAAACTTAATCTGCAATTCCTCTACTGCCAAATCGTACGGCATTAATTTTTCTCGCCACAGATGTAATTTCATCATGATTTGCCTACCTCTACCTTTACTTCCGGAACATTTCATCATTATAGCTTAAGGTACTATCCTCTAAAGATTTCAATATCCAATAAGGATTTACACTGATCTCCTGATGGTTTTGTGTGGCAATATAAATCCCTAAGTGCAAATGTACAGCAAAATTACCTACTGTTCCCTCTGTTTTTCCGTATCCGCTGTCTCCCATAAAACCTAAAAATTCACCTGCCAGAACTGTATCGCCTACTTTCCAGTCTCTTGCATAATTATACAAATGAGCGTAGTACAAATATGCACCACTTGGAGTACGAATACCAATACGCCAGCCTCCTTGTTCCAACCAACCGACTTTTTCAACAATTCCATTACTCATACTCAGTACAGGATAAATACCTCTTTGGTTGATCCTCGCCATAATGTCTGTGCCTTCATGTCTTCTTTCTCCCCCATAAGTACGAACATCGTTCCATGAATTTGAATAGTCTACATCTAAATCGTTCTTTCTTTCAGATTTTGGAATAGGGAAATAAACTAAGTCCTCTAAAATTGCCTGATAACTAGCTTTCAACAAGAGAAAACTATCTTTTTTTGTCTCTATTAATTCTTGATGAAGCTTTAAATAAGGCAGTTTATCAACTGATGTTTCCTTTGTTTTTTGTAAATCGAAATTTTCTTTTACCATATAAGTAGTCAGTACATCAAAAAAATCTAATTGATTTTCTATTGCATAACGTTTTGTTCCCGCTAAACCGTATTTTCCAAAATTCATGCTGCGAAAATCTTCTTGTTCATTTGTTGTCATATGGAGCTGATAATATTCAGAATAATTCAAAAAATAATGGAATAGAAGAACATTTAAACAAACAAAGAGAAAAAAAATAAGGCCCCATAAAAATTTAGAAACAATTTTCATTTTCCCTCCTTATGGGTTTAGGATGAATAATTGTAAGCCCTTTGTTAAACTGCCTTCATCTATATGTGAATTTTTCCAAGAAAAGAACATCACAAGCAAATGGTATGAGAAACATTTTTTGTACATAAGATAAAGAAATCAGCTTTATCGTTGGAGAAAAAAAGTTGAAAAAAGTAATTTATCGTTTGGCCAGTTTGTTTTTTTTATTTTTTCTATTAATTAATCCCAAATTATCAATCGAAGGAGCAAAAACAGGTTTACTCTTTTGGTTTAATATTTTAGTTCCTACTTTACTTCCCTTTTTAATTGGTTCTAATCTTATTTTATCTTTACAAGCACAAAAGTATATTACTTTTTTTCTGGAAAAACCTTTAAGATGGTTTGCTCACTTAAGTGAAAGTGGCTGTTATACTTTTTTTATTGGTTTACTTTGCGGATACCCCATGGGAGCAAAGACATGTAATGATTTACTGACCAACGGTCAATTAGAAAAAAAAGAAGCGGAATATTTACTTAGTTTTTGTAATCATGCCAGCCCTATGTTTTTATGTGGTTTTGTAATGTTTATACTACCTGTTAGCCATTCTAGACTGTTTTTGCTTGCTTATTATCTCCCTATACTATTTTTCATGTTTATCGGCAAATATGTTTATGGCATAAAAAGACCTGTGAAAATGAGCCATCATCATGCCGAAAAAACAAACCTCACGTTTAACCTTTTGGATCAATCCATACATAATGCCCTAGAAACGATACTTAAAATTGGAGGACATATCATTTTCTTTTCCATTTTAGAAAGCTGGTTTTTACTGTTACCTATTTCACAACCTTTAGTGAAAACCTTACTGCTAGCGGGTACAGAAATGACTACTGGAATTGTATCCATTCATCAATTTTATCCCGCAAGCACCTTAGGCGAAATACTGGCTTTAGCAGCCTGTGCTTTTGGAGGTCTATCCGGTATTAGTCAAAGTAAGGCTGTACTAAAAAATTCACAACTATCCATTGTTCCTTATATTACTGGAAAGATCATTCATTCCCTGCTCGCTGTTTTCTTTTTCCTGATTGGCCTATCTGTCTTATAATCATGCACTTCTAGAAAAAAGTACGATGACTATTTGAACAGGTTCTAAACAGCAAATAGTTATATCCGTATAATATTTAAGCCAGAAGAGATAGGAGTTTACTGCAAACTAAAACTTACCATGAAATCTTGCACAATTCCTCTACTCTTCGATTGAGGGGGGCTGATGAGACTCTACATTGAGTTCCTGCCGATTATGTACAATAAGTTCATGGCTAGAGCTAAGAGAAGCAAAACAAGATTCAAAGCGATCTTTTGCTTCTGTCAAGGTATTTTCTAAAATGGTTTGAATGGATGACAGCATATCATCGGTATACTGAATCGTAGCAAAGCGGATTTGCTCCGCTTCTTCGTCTGCCACATCTAGAATTTCTCGAGCCTTATTTTGAGCAATTTCTACGAGTTCCTGACCTTTTTTCTGCGCTTCATCCAAAATTTCATTGGCTTGACTGTATGCCTTTTGCATAATCTCATGCTCATTGATTAACTCATGTGTATGCGCTGTAGCTTCTCGCACAATCGTATTGGCCTGCCTTTTGGCATCTGTCAAAATTGCCTCCTGATTGCTCACAATTTTTTGGTATTTTTTGATTTCTTCCGGGGCACGCAGGCGCAACTCTTCCAGTAACTCTTCCAATTCTTCTTTGATAACAATAATTTTTGTACTGGATAAAGGATAATACTTACAATTATCTAGATACTCCTCAATTTCACTGATTAATTCTTCAATTTTGCTCATACTTGATATACATCCTTTAAACGTTTTTCTACAATTTCAGGTACAAAAGCTTGAATGTTTCCCCCTAATCTTGCTACTTCCTTTACGGTAGTTGAACTTAAATAAGCATAAGCCAAGTTGGTAGTCAAAAAAATTGTATCTATTTCTGATGAAAGTACCCTATTTGTTTGTGCCAATTGCATTTCATATTCTAAATCTGTGATTGCACGTAAACCGCGAATCACTACACGAGCTTCGCATTTTTTTACAAAATCTACTAATAATCCGTCAAAAGCTACTACTTTCACTGTCGGAAAATTCTTGGTCACTTCCCGAATCATCTCCATTCGCTCTGCCGCTGTAAATAAAGGTTTTTTTGCGCGATTATGTAAAACTCCCACGATCACTTCATCAAAAATCGCGCAAGACCTTTCAATAAGATCTAAATGACCTAAAGTAATGGGATCAAAACTTCCCGGATAAATTGCTCTTTTCATCACTCATTTCCTCCGGCAAAAAGTCTATTCTGGTCTTTTGCTAAAAACACGTGCTTATTATTTTTATAAATTTTTTCTTTTAAAATCGACAGACCTAAACCACCCACATAAGAAAAATCCGTATGTTTTTCTGCTTCTACGATAATCTGCGTACGAACGGAAAGAAAAGAAGCCTTTGCCAAAATAGCCAAAACTTCCTTTTCTATTTCCTTGCCATAAGGAGGATCTAAAAAAACAATATCAAAAACTTTTGCTTTTTTTTGTTCTAAACGTTTTAAGGCAAAAAAAACATTTTCTTCATAAACCTCAGCTTTATCTTGTAAACGTGTATACGCTAAATTCTCCCGAATACATAAACAAGCCGGTTTATACTGATCAACAAAAACGCAAAAATTTGCACCACGACTCAATGCCTCTATGCCTATTCCTCCGCTTCCAGCAAATAAATCCAAAATTCCTGCCTGTGGAATGTCATATTGTATTACATTAAACAGCGTTTCTTTTATCCGATCTGAAGTCGGTCGCACTTCCATACCGGAAACGGTTTTCAGCGGCATTCGTTTAGCTGTACCAGAAATCACTCTCATTACTCTTCTCCTATAATTGTTCTTCATTATAATATACTTTAACTCAAGAAGCAAGACTAGGCTTTGATGATTTGATTTTTGGGGTATAATCAGTATTTACGAATATGCCATCATTCATACTTCGACATTTTTTGTTTGATGACTTTTAACGATAATGAAAGGGTCATCCCACTTACCCATCAAACCCTATTATATTGCAGACTACACTCCTCAATAGTCTGCACCAAGTGTAAACTGTTGTTTCTCTATGCCGGCAAGAAGTAGATGCATACCTACTCACACCAAATGCTTCTATTTTGGCTGTTTAATAAATTTTGAAAAGACGTTATCGTACAATTTAAAACTTATACGAAGCATCGTTTTTCGGGTGGAACTAGATTTGCAGTATGGTTTCCCACGATGAAACTCAGAACATTTTTTGCAATCTCCCCACATTTCGCAAGTTGTGTGTGTACAAACACAATTAGCATTTTCCTTTTTCATCGTAATTCTTCCTTTCTCATCAAATCTTTTACACTAATATCCGGATGGTGATAACGCTCGCGCTGTTTTGTCTTGTCACGATAATTTATGGCTTTTTGCGGACACCATTGCAAACAAGCTAGACACTGCTCGCAATGGTCGCCAAATTTTGGTTTACCATCTTTGATTTTAATATTGCGTACCGAACATATTTTAGCGCACAATCCACAGGAGGTACAATCATCGCTGACATGATATTTAAGCACAGTTTTGCGAACTCCACACCTAAATATCCACGAAGGTAACGACATAAGCGGATTCAACTTCCCACAAGGACGACTCTCTCTATCACGGATTGAAACAGCAATTTTAGAAAGTTTTTTGGCAGCAACGGCGTTTACACTATCTACGTTTTCCGATCTACTGTACCGCAAAATATAGTTTGAACCCATCTGCAAGACCGTCCCATAATCCAAGCCTTGTCCCATCGGCGTTAGTAATGCATTGATTTGTTTCAGCCCATTCCATTCGCCTCCACCATATGTCGCAACAGCAAACAAATATACACTTTTTGGAATTTTAAGCGATTTTACAAAATCTTTAACAATAAGCGGAATGCCGCCGAAATAGATGGGGTAGATGAATCCAATACGCTCGTAATCGAATAAATCCACACCAAAATGGTCAGGAATAGCTGCGAGTTTCGTGTCACCAAGCACCGCCGCAATTTCCCTTGCAGCTTTCAGACTATTTCCTGTTCCAGTGAAATAAAAGATAATGTTCATCATACTTCCTCTCGCTTTTTCTGGATAAATACCGAATCATTTTTCACCTAGCTTCTTTTGTTGTCATTCACTTGTTTTTCGTTACTATTATTGTTTGTCAATCGTTGATTATTTTTATTTATCCAAGCAATATTACAGATTTCCCAAAACCTGTGCTTTTCTTTGAATCATTTCTTCTATTCGAGCAATATAATGCCCAACATCTTTTACATTCTCTAAACGCTGTATACGATTTTCAGGAAAAAATACTAATTTTGTGCTTGCGCCAGCTCCTGCTGCTAAAATAGAGTGTTTCTCTTCCATAATCAGCATGTTGTAAAAGCTTTCTTTTCCTTTTTTGCTGTAACCCACATTTTCTAGGTTACCTTCCATATTTTTTTGTCTATATAAATAGTACGGATGACAGTCCATCTCTTGCATCGCTTGATGAACCATTTGCATGGTTTTTTCACTATGATGCATTTGCCAATCCTGAAATTGATTTAAGTAAGTCTGCCCGATGGTCAAAATAGAAGCTCTTTTCCATGCCAAAGAATGTATAGTTACACTATCTGGATTCATTTTCTTGCATTCCGACATGCTATAAGCAATATCTTCTATGCTTTCATTTGGTAATCCCAAAATAAAATCCATATTAATTTGCTCAAATCCACATTTTTTAGCTAAAAAATAACTGTCATAAATTTCTTGTACCGAATGTTTACGACCGATTAATTGCAAGGTTTCTTCCTTCATGCTTTGCGGATTAATCGATAAGCGATTTACTCCATATTTTTTTAATACAAGCAATTTTTCTTCGTTAATGGTATCCGGTCTGCCCGCTTCCACACAAAATTCCTTCACTTCTTCAAAAGGAAAAAGCTCTCTGATTTTTTGGCATAGCAATTCCAAGTATTGGGCAGAAACAGAAGTCGGCGTACCCCCACCTACATAAACACTATAAAGCTTTTTATGACGGAATTTTTGGGCAATGTATTCTAATTCTTGAATCAAGCAAGAAAAATACTCCTCTAGGCGTTTTTCCCACTGTAAAATCAAATATGCCGGAAAGGAACAGTAAAAACAGCGACTAGGACAAAAAGGAATAGAAATATACAAACTATAACTATTTTCTAAATCCAAAAATTTTAAAATATCCCATTCCGTTTTTGCTGTTTGTGTACAAAGCTTGCTTTTTTCTTTCGAAGCGAAGTATTCCTTCTGCAAATGTAAAACGATTTCTTCTTCCGAAAAACCTCTTTCCCACAAGGCATAAGCAATTTTGCTCGGACGTATCCCAGTCAAACTTCCCCAAGGAAGTGTTTTATTTGTATATTCTTGTAGTACCAGGTATAAAGCTCTCTTAATCTCATTTTTACGGGTTAAGGCATCTCCATCCAAAGATATATCATATTTCCATTTCTTTTCTTTTTGCAAAACAAAGCTTACTCCACTTTGTTCAATTCCTATTTCTAAGTGTAAATCATTTTTTTCTACTTTTTCCGGCATATTTTCTGTACATACGATCTTTTCTTTTGGAAAAAAAGCCATGAGCAATGCTCGTATTTCCTCTACCAGCTTATCTTGCTTCATTACGATAATAATCATAAATTCTTTTTAACAGAGTGTATTAAAACTCCGTTCCTCCAACTGTTTTTACATCTTTACCATAGCGTACAATTGCCAAGACAGCCGCTTCTAATCCTTTGACAATATCGCTCAAAGACATAGACGGCACAGGACTAGGACGATTTACCACCTGTTCCGGAATAAAAGGTACATGGATAAATCCACCTCTTATCTTAGGATAGCTTTTTTCTAGATGGTACAACACACCATACATCAAATGATTGCACACAAAAGTACCTGCCGTATTGGACACACTAGAGGGCAAACCTGTTTCTTTTATTTGCAATACCATTGCTTTAATTGGAAGCGTAGAAAAATAGGCAGACGCACCGTTCTCATAAATTGGCTGATCAATAGGTTGATTACCTTTATTATCTTGAATGCGAGCATCATTTACATTAATTGCTACACGCTCCGGAGTCAATTCAAAACGTCCTCCCGCTTGCCCTACACAAAGTACGGCATCCGGTTTTTCTTTCTCTATCGCCGAAACTACCACTTGTATAGACTCATCAAATACGGTAGGTACTTCTAATTTCGTAATGTCTGCCCCTTCTAGCTCATCCGGTAAAAGCTTTACCGCTTCTAAAGCCGGATTGACGGAATCTCCTCCAAAAGGATCAAAGGCTGTCAATAATACTTTCATTTTTCTCCTTATCTACTACCTAGGGTGTGTTCACACTACCGGGAGAGATCTATTTTTTGTAGATTTTGTGCTATTCTTTGTTTAGATCTTATTTAGTATCTCACTTACGAGAGAATATTGGTCTATTTTTCCTCCTACAGTACCTAAATCCCTTGAAATATTTCCAATATGTCAGAAAAAAACTATCCTCAACATTCTCCTCGCTCAAAAATGTAAAACAAACTCTTTATTTTCTTGAAATACGCACCGTATGTCTACAAAAATTTGCCTTGCGGGGCGGAAAATCTACACAAAATCTGGACATTTCAGATAATGTGAACACACCTTAGTAACTTATCTCATCAGCGAAAGTAAATGAGATGCAACAAGCTTCTTTAAAAAGCCAAAAAATACATCAATGCTACATGAACCACTAACATGGTAATGGCAACAGGCACTTGAGCTTTAATAATCATATACTTATTTTTTGTTTCCAACAAAGCCGCTGGCATAATATTGAAATTTGCAGCCATAGGAGTGAGCAAAGTACCGCAATATCCTGCTGTCAAACCCAATGCACCTACAACCACTGGATTTGCTCCTTGTGCAATTAAAAAAGGAATTCCTATACCCACAGTGATTACAGAAAAAGCTGCAAAACCATTCCCCATAATTACTGTAAATAATGCCATACCCACACAATACGCAATCACGGCAGCCAAACGGTTTCCCTCAGGAATAATTGCCGAAACACTGCCCGAAACAATATTGCCTATTCCCGCTACGGTAAATACTGCCCCCAAAGCTGCCAAAAGCTGAGGCAAAATACCTGTAGGCCCTACACTGTCCATCAGCCTTACCCCATCCTTGACTGCAAGATTTGGCTTTGCTTTGGTAACAAAAAAAGCAATCACCAAAGCAATCGTTGCTGAAATTCCAATCGCATTATTTGCCCCTAAAGCAGGTAAAAGTGTTGCAACAACTAAAGCAAAAATGGCTAAACCTAAAGCAGGAATAAAGACTTTATTGCCTAAGCGATTCGCATTTTCTCGACTTTCTTCCGGTGTAGGCACATCACTTTTGCTCAGTTTTACTTGACCTTGTGCGCTTAAACAAGCAATCAGTATAATAGCAATTCCACTTATCCAATGCGGAATATAAGGACCAAAAATAAAGGTAAGAGCTAGCAAAAACCAAAAAACGGCTGTTCCGACTCTGGTTTCTAGCTGAGTATCTTCTAGAGCTTTCAAACCTACTAAAATAAAAATAATTCCAATGATTGAAAAATAGATTTCTGCAATAAACTCAGAGACACCTGCAACCTGCAACATCATTCTTTTTCCTCCTGATTATCTTTATTTCCTATCTTTTTTAATTGATAGTCCAGAAAATAATTATGTACAGCTCCTACCAAAACGGCAATGATGCAAACTGGAATAGACATTTTTGCTATATCCAAAGCCGTGACCGCAAATCCTTGTTCCGACAAAGTAGAAACAATCAATAAAGTTCCCGAAGCTCCCATAAAGCAGTTTTGGGAAAAGAAATTACCAAAGTTTTCGCTAGCAGCACTGTAGCCCTTGATATATTCTTCCGCTTTTTTATCTTCTTTACCATATTTTGCTACAAACGCCGCCTGTACCATAGGATTAATCAGCGGACGCACAAATTGCGGATGACCCCCAAGCCGCAAAGAAGCCGCCCCTGCAATGGAACGAATAACTTGGTATAGCGTCAACAAAAAACCTGATGTAGCATTTTTTAAACGTTTAATTAAATCTACCGCCTTTTCTTTGAGTCCATAACGCTCACAAAGACCGATAACCGGCAAAGTTAAAACAAATAGCGTAGCTACCCTTTGTGAAATGAAAGATTTCCCTAAAATATTTAAAATATCCATCAGGGTCATATTGGAGACCAAGCCAGTTACCACACCCGCCAATACGACTGTAGCAATCGTATCCACTTTGAAGACAAAACCCAGCACCACAATCAATACTCCCAATAGTGGCAAATAATCAAATAAACCCATATTTCCCCTCCTTATTTTCACTAAGAACCTATTTTCTATTTTCTAACGAGTAGCATTTTATGTATCATTTTTCTAGACGCATGCTGACACTAGCCGGAATGCTCGGATTTTGAGTAGATTTTCATTAGGCAAGGCAGATTTTTGTAAACATACACACGTATTTCAAGAAAATTTAAGAGTTTGTTCATGATCTTAGAGTGAAAAGAATTTTGTGCATAGTATTTCCTACATGAAAAGATGTGTCAGGAATACTAGCGTATTTCAAGAAATCTTCCACCTAGGAGGAAAATAGACTGAATATTCTCCCATTATATGAAAAAAGTTGGAGTATAACCTAGATTATTTTATCAATAAAAGCCCGCCTCCCATTTAAACTGCACTCTAAAAGTTAGACATGTGATCGTGATAACATAAACATATCAGTACAGTTCAATAAGAGGCGGGCTTTTTACGTCACCCTATGCCGTCTTCTTTCATGATCTACCGCCGGATTGTGTATCCGCTCATATGCAATGGTCGTAGAATCGTCATGTCCAGGATAAACTTGCACTTCTTCTGGCAGAATAAGTAATTTATTCATGATAGAATCCAAAATGTCCTTTGTGCTAGATGTCGGCAAATCCGTCCTTCCCAAAGAACCTAAAAAAAGCGTATCTCCGCTAATTAAAACTTGCTCATCTTCAACGTAATAGCACACACTACCAGCAGTATGTCCCGGCGTAGTAATCACCTTAATCGTAAAATCTGCTAGGCTCAGTACTTCTTCATCTTTTACCCAATGATCCGCCACAATATGAATCCCTAAGGCAGGATCACTAAAATTCCAATCTGAGCGTGTCAAAAGTTCCGCTTCATCTTCACCTGCAAAAATCGGCAAATGAAATTTCTCTTGTAAAGCAGGTACTGCCATGATATGATCTGAATGCCCATGGGTCAACAAAATTGCTTCGGGCTTTAAGCCTAATTTCGTCCACTCTTTCTCTATCATTTCCGGTGTGTCTCCCGGATCTATAATCACTGCTTTCTTACTTTCTTCATGATATAAGATATAACAATTGGTGAACAAATAGCCCACTTGTATTCTTTTTATTTTCAATTTTTTCATTTTTGATCTGTTCTCCCTCTTAGAACCTGTCTCATACCATCTCACTCACAATAGAATCTTGACTCTATTTTTGTAATATGTTCAACATACCTAAACTATATCTTTATCTCTTAGCAAAAATATCTTCAAAATTTTTCTTCTTCGGAGATTTTAAACAAGCTCTTAACCTGTTTTTCTTTCGATATCCACAATACTTTCAATTTGCCTCAATTTAGAAATTAACTGTTCTAAGATATTTTTTCCGCTAATAAAAAAAGATAAGGTCATGGTTGCTTGTCCCTGTTTATTGATTCTGCTATCCATCGTACAAAGTTCTATCTTCTGTTTATCAAATAAATGGGATACATCTGCAAAAAGTCCCATACGCTGATAAGCAAAAATAGAGATTTTCGCTAAATGCTTATGCTGATTTTTTTCTCCCTGCACTAACTTTTTTTCTTCCCATTCCGCATCAATTAAACGCTCACTCTCTTCCGGAGATAAATGAATAATATTAATACAGTCCGTGCGATGAACCGAAATGCCCCTGCCTCTCGTCACAAAACCTACAATTTCATCGCCTGGTACAGGATTACAGCATTTAGAAAAATGTACTGCCAAATCATGCACTCCCTTAACCAATATTCCATTTTTAGATTTCGGCGCAGAGATTTTTTCTTTATTTTCTGCTACAGATTGTAAAATATCCGCATCTAATTTCTTTTTCTTTTCGTTTTTTTTCTTTTCTTCCAAAAGACGGTTAACAATTTGACCTTCTTTTAAACCACCATGTCCTAAACCGGATAATACAGATTCCCAATCCTGAAATCCGTATTTTTGCATGACTTTTGCCTCATAATCTGCTTTAAGCAAATCAGATAAAATAAGATTTTTTCCTTTGCAGTATTTTTCTAGTAAATCTTTTCCCCGCAAAATATTTTCTTCTTTAAATTCTGTTTTAAACCAATGCATAATCTTATGCTTGGCTTGTGTACTTTTTACAACATTTAGCCAATCTCTGCTAGGTCCTTTGGTGTTGTGCGAAGTAAGGATCTCTATGCGATCTCCGTTTTGAACGACGGTTTCAATCGGCACTAGTTTTCCATTGACCCTTGCCCCTACCATTTTATTTCCTACCGCACTGTGTATACTATAGGCAAAATCAATGGTTGTAGAACCTGCTGGCAAATTTTTCACATCACCACAAGGAGTAAAACAATAAATATTATCTGCAAATAAATCCAATTCTTCTTTGAGTTCTGTCAAATATTCTTCATTATCTTCAATATCCTGCTGTAATTCTAAAATTGTCCTTAGCCAATGCGCTTTTTTTTGCTCCGCTTGCTCGGCAATTTGCCCCGAACCACTTTCTTTATATTGCCAATGTGCTGCTATACCATATTCAGCAACCTTATGCATTTCCTGTGTACGGATTTGCACTTCAAATAGTCTTCCATTTTTATCTAATACGCTAGTATGCAAAGATTGGTAATTATTTAATTTCGGCATGGAAATATAGTCCTTAAATCGTCCGGCAACTGATTTATATAATTCATGGATCAAACCCAAAGCACGGTAACATTCATTTTTTGTTTTCTTTGCCGTTTCTTCCGGATCTTCTTCGCCATCTGGGTCTTCAACCAAAATCCGGACGGCAAATAAATCATGAATTTCTTCTAATTTTTTATTTTGATTTAACATCTTTTTATAAATGCTGAAAAAATGCTTAAATCTACCTTGTACCTGCACTTTTAAGTTTTTTTTCTGAAAATAGTCTGTAATTTCTTCTACAATATGCGCAATAAATTCCTGTCTTTCTGATTTACGCAAGTTAATTTTATCTACCAAACTATAGTATACATCTGGATGAAGATATTTTAACGATAAATCATCTAATTCTACTTTAATTTTGGCAATACCCAAACGATGGGCAATCGGGGCATAAATCTCCATCGTTTCTTTTGCTTTTTCCTTTTGTTTTGCCTCTGTCATATATTTTAAGGTGCGCATATTATGCAAACGGTCTGCTAATTTCACCATAATTACACGAATATCTTTAGACATTGCTAGAAACATTTTACGCAAATTTTCTGCTTGATTATCCATCTTATCCATGGAAATATGCGTAAGCTTCGTCACACCATCTACCAAAATAGCAATTTCTTTACCAAATTCTTTTTGAATATCCGATAAAGTAACATAAGTATCTTCTACCGCATCATGTAAAAGAGCAGCAGCAAGAGTTTCTTTATCCATTTTTAAATCCGTTAAAAGCAAAGCAACACAAAGTGGATGAATAATATAGGATTCCCCTGATTTCCTTTGTTGGCCAATATGCGCTTTTTTTGCTACATCATAGGCTTTTTCAATCAATGCCATATCCTCTGACGGATGATAAGCTAAAATATTCTCTACTAATTGCCGGTACAAAACTTCCGGATCGGTAAAATCTTTGGGAATACCGCAAACTTCCATTTCTTCATCTTTTTTGATTTGCTCCACCATATCAGTTATTCCCCTTCATAAACAATAATCGAATCTACGGCATAATTCTTTAGTTTTTCCCTCCCTTTTAATCCGATTAACTCAATTAAACAAGAGATTTTAACCACTTCTCCGCCTAAACCTTCTACCAAACGGACGATCGCTTCTAAAGTTCCTCCTGTTGCTAGTAAATCATCAATAATTACTACTTTGTCACCTTTTTTTATGGTGTCTGCATGAATTTCTAATACTCCCTTTCCATATTCCAAGTCATATTCCACGGAAACTGTTTTTGCCGGTAGCTTTCCTTTTTTACGCACAGGAATAAAAGGCTTATATTCTAAATACGCCAAAGGCACACCAAAAATAAATCCTCTAGATTCTGGTCCTAGAATCAAATCATAGTCTAAACCTGAAATGCTTTTTCTCATCTCATCTACAGCCAAGCGCAAACCTTGTGCATCTTGTAAAATTGTCGTAATATCTCTAAATAAAATTCCTTCTTTTGGAAAATTGTCTACATTTCTTACGTATTGCTTTAACTCTTCCATTCCTCTCTCCTTCATCACGTATCTAATCGCAATTCCACATTTCCCAATGCGATCAACTCATCCTCTGAAATAATAGAAATTCCCAGTTCTTTTGCTTTTTTATTTTTACCAGACGAACTAGTTTGGTCATTGTTTACTAAATATGTGCTTTGCTGGCTGATAGCAGAAGATACTTTCCCGCCTCGTTCCTCTATCCATTCCTGTAAAACTTTTCGATTATTAAATTGTTTCACTTTTCCGGTAATAACAAAAACTTTCTCTTGAAAAATTTCTGCCTTTGCTCCTTTTTCCGGTACTTCTATTTTTAATTTTGCATAAAGAGTATCTGCTTGTAAAGTATTTTTTTTATTTTGAAAAAAATCGACAATATTTTGTGCTAATATTTCTCCAATTCCATGTAAATTAACAAAGTCTTCTACGCAAGCTACTTTAATCTTCTGATAATCGTAATCAAACGCTTTACAAAGTATTTTTGCTGTAGACAAACCCACGCCACTAATACCCAAAGCATAAAGGAAACGAGGTAAAGTTGTTTTCGCTGCGTTTTGGATTGCTGTTTTTAAATTTTCAGAGCTTTTTTCTCCCCAGCCGTCCAAACTTTCTAAAACTTGAAATGTTCTATCATTTAAAGAAAATAAATCTGAAAAATCTTGAAGTAAGCCTTCTTTAATCATTTTTTCTAAGGTATTTTCTGATAAGCCCTCTATATTCAAAGCATCCCTACTAACCAAATGGGAAAATCCTTTGATTTTTTTTGCTGGACAAAGAGAATTTGGGCAGCGTAAAGATTGTATTTCATTATTTTCTTGTATGATTAGTTTTTCTTCGCATATTGGACAAATCTCGGGAATTTGTAGATTATCTGATTTTGTATGATTTTGTGCAATTTGTGGAATGATCATATTGGCTTTGTAAACGCTTAATATATCCCCTATGCCTAATTGAAGATGTTTTACTGTACTCAGATTATGCACACTAGCACGGCTTACCGTAGTTCCTTCCAACTCTATCGCTTCAAAAATGGCGACAGGATTAATCAAACCTGTGCGAGAAGCACTCCATTCAATTTCTAAAAGTCTAGTTTTTCTGACCTCATCCGTCCATTTAAAAGCAATAGAATCCTTAGGAAACTTAGAAGTACTACCCAAACTTTGACTATATGCCAAATCATCAAAAGCTAGTACTAATCCATCTGATGGATAATCATAGGGAGGGTTTTCTTGCAACTTTATCTGAAATAATTCGATAATTTCTTTTAAGTTCTCTTGTCGCACTCGATGATATTCTACCACGGAAAATCCTTGCCCACTCAGCCAATCTAATTGCTGTTTTCGGGAAAAAAAATCCACTCCCTCTGCTTTTACCAAAGTAAAGGCATGGAACTGGACACCTCGCCTAGCAACAATTTGATTATTTAATTGCCTCACCGTTCCGCTACATAAATTTCTTGGGTTTTTATATTTAGCAGCTACATCATCTAAATTTTGATTAATTCGTTCAAATTCAGAATAAGAAATAATGGCTTCTCCCCGCAGTACCAAATGTTCCTGAAAAGGAATTTGCAAAGGAATATTTGCAAATACAGATACATTATGGCTAACCACTTCTCCGATTTCCCCATTTCCCCGTGTAATTGCTTTTTCTAAAGATCCGTTGGAATACGTCAAGACAATCGTCAGACCATCCAATTTCCACGACAAAATCCCCTCTTGCTCGCCCAGCCAAGCAAGCAACTCCTCTTGTTCTTTTGTTTTATCTAAAGAAAGCATAGGCACTTCATGGCGTTCTTTCACCAATTCATCTACTGCTTGATAACCAACTTGGCAGCTTGGACTATTTGCTAAGACAATACCCGTTTTTTTTTCCAATTCTTCTAATTCGGCAATTTTTTGATCATACTCATAGTTGCTCATCTTTTCTGTATTATCCTGATAGTACGCCTGAGATGCCTGATTGAGGTCATGAATTAATTTGCGCATACGTAAAGTCTTTTCTCTCAATTTATTCTCTCCTTTGCCGGTCGGTTATCCGATGAAGTCAGCAACTGTTTCAATTTTCTTTCCTCTTGCTTGGTTAAATTTCTATACTCCCCTTCTTCTAAATTTCCTAAAGTAACATGCATAATGCGCAAACGTTTCAATTCACTAACCCGATATCCAAAATATTCACACATCCTACGGATCTGCCGGTTTAAACCCTGCACCAATATAATGTGAAACACAGTATTTGATTTTTGAATGATTTTACACGGCTTAGTCAACTGACCCAAAATAGGTAAACCTTGTTCCATCGCTTTTTTATGTTCCTGACGCAAAGGGCGGTTGATTTTTACACGATACTCTTTTTCATGCAAATTTCCTGCACGCAAAATTTTATTCACTAAATCTCCTTGGTTTGTCATCAACAATAAGCCTGTAGAATCTTTATCTAAACGTCCGATTGGATAAATCCTTTTCGGATAATCCAAAAAATCAATGATGTTATCTCCCTCATTTTTAGCCGAAGTACAAAGGATTCCTTTTGGTTTATTCACTGCCAAAAGCAAAGGTGTTTCTTCTTTTGGGATTAAACGATGGTCAAAAAAAATCTTTTCATTTCCTTGAACAAATTGTCCCAAAACGCCAACTTCTCCATCCCTACCTACACAAATTCTTCCAGCAGTAATGAAACGATCCGCTTCCCGGCGAGAACAAAAACCAATAGAAGATAAATACTGATTCAAACGCATGATTGATACCTCTTGTCCTAAATTCTACCTTTATTTTACTTTGAGAGCATGTTCACACTACCGCAGGGCATCCCATTTTTGGGTGGATTTTGTGCTAGTCTGCGTTAATTTTTTTGAAATACGTATGCTTGTCTACAAAATTTGCCTTGCGAGGCGGAAAATCTACTCAAAATCTAGATATTTCGTATAGTGTGAACGCATCCCTAATCTATTACGATTTTTTTAAATCTGCAATATACATTGCATCCCCAAAAGAAAAAAAACGGTATTTTTCTTTAATCGCTTCTTCATAAGCCTTAAATAAATTTTCTTTTCCCGCCAACGCACTAACTAACATCAACAACGTAGATTGAGGCAGATGAAAATTGGTAATTAAAGCATCAATGGCACAAAAAGTATATCCAGGATAAATAAAAATATCGGTTTCACCTGTTTTCGGACAAACCAAACCATCTTGACCTACAACGGACTCTAAGGTACGACAAGTAGTCGTACCTACGGCAATTACTTTTTTCTTTTTTTCTTTTGCCAAATTAATTTTTTTCGCTTCTTGTGGTGTTAAGACAAAACTTTCTTTATGCATATGATGTTCAGAAACATTTTTTACTTTTACTGGCCGGAAAGTACCCAGTCCCACATGTAAAGTCACATAGGCAATTTCCACTCCGTGATCTCGTATTTTTTTTAATAGTTCTTCTGTAAAATGCAAACCCGCTGTAGGTGCTGCCGCCGAACCATTATCTTTAGCATAAACAGTTTGATAACGTTCTTTATCTGTTAAAGGAGTGAAAATATAAGGAGGTAAAGGCATTTGCCCTAAGCGTTCCAAAACTTCTAAAAAAATCCCTGAATAAATAAAATGCACCATTCGGCTTCCTTCTGAATCAATATCCAAAATCTCTGCCCTTAGCTCCTCTTTTCCTCTCTCATCAAAAAATGAGAAAATATCTCCTACTTTCGCTTTTTTCCCTGGTTTAACCAAACATTCCCATATATCTCCAACTTGCTCTTTTAGTAAAAGAAATTCTACTTTAGCCTGAGTTGCTTGCTTTCGTCCAAATAAACGGGCAGGAATAACCCTTGTATTATTCAAGACCAAACAATCTCCCTCTGAAAATTGTTCAATCACTTGATAAAAATTTTGATGCCTGATTTCTCCTGTATTCTTATCTAACAAAAGTAAACGAGACTCATCCCGTTTCTCTAAGGGGCTTTGCGCAATCAACTTGGCTGGCAGCAAAAAATCAAAATCGCTAGTATTCATTTATTCACTTATTCCTGCTTCTATTTCCTCAACTTCCTCAACAATAGATTCCGGTTCACCTTCTTCCCTTATTGCTCCGGGATTAGATAAAAATTCAATCACTTTTGCTAACTTTTTATCTTCAGACACAGCTTTAGAAAAATTAGCATTTACACCCTCTGTTAGACCAACCACATCTTGATCTTGAGAAACTTGTCCAACATATTCCTCCACATCTTGACTCAAATTCAAATGAGAGATATGTAAAACCTTATCCTCATCTGAAATGATATAAAAGCGAGTCAGAGAAGGTGCTAAAGTGGAAATATTATAAAATTTTGTATTATAAGCCACAAACACTACATAAGTGTCCTTTAATAGGCCCTTCTTGACATAGCAGGAAATATCCCTGAAATCTTCTATACCATCCATTGTTTTTTCTAATATTTCATTGGTCATTTCTTCTTCACTTTTGACTAATTGATGATACTGATCAATATCCCTACGCAGTCTAGCTTGAAAATACCGATGCACTAAGTCCATAATTTCTGGATTCTCATTTTGGATTAGAGGATTTGGCGCTGCTACATCTGGACGGATATCTTTTTTATTAGAAGTACTAACAGTATGATTTGCTTGTGTTGTGTTTAAATTAGATTTCTCTTCTGAATTTCCCTCTGCAACCAAAGAATTTCCAACTGTATCAGAAGCAACTTGTCCGGAACTTTGTATATCATTTAAACTGCTCTCAAATATCCTTTGTCCCTGTCCATAAGAAAAAAATCGAATTACTCCAATAAAGAAAACCAAAACCGTAGCAGAAGAAGCAATGCCCATGATGATTTTTTTCTTTTCAAAATGCCGAATATATTCAATTCTATTTTGAAACCACCTGGAAAAACTGTTTCCTATATTTTCTCCAAATTTCCCCTTCTCTTTCGAATTATCTTCATATACAGGTACATTAGAATTTTTCCAAAAAGGGACTCTTTTTTTTGTTTGCTTTAAATTATGCAAACCATTTTCCAATTCTTTTATTTTGTCTTTTAAGATATCAATTTCTGATTGGAGAAGCTGCTTTTTTTCTTTTAAAAGCTTTGCATTTTCTTCTTTAACTAATGTAGCCTCTTTTAGCCTAGACACTTCTTGCAGTTTTAAGATAGCTTCTTCCTTAATTTGCTCTAAGACCTTGATTTCTTCTTCTTGTGTGGATTTTTGTTGCTCTTGTAAAGAGAGAACCTGCTCCTGATTTGGATTTAACTCTGGTTTAAGTTGGGCTTGTTTTAAAAATTCTGGTTGTTTTAAATCCTTTCTCAATAATTCAGCACGAAAATCCTCCACTCGCGGAAAAGGTGAACTTTGTGTATTCTGTACAAGAGTATCTCGCTTGTCTTGGCTTTTTGCTTTGGAACTTTCTACTTGATTTAAATCCTCTTTCAATAATTCAGCACGAAAATCCTCTGCTTGCGAAAAAGGTGAACTTTGCGTATTTTGTACCAGAGTATCTCGCTTGTTTTGGCTTTTTGCTTTGGAACTTTCTATTTGATTTAAATCTTCTTTCAATAATTCAGCACGAAAATCCTCTGCTTGTAAAAAAGGTGAATGTTTCGTATTTTGTACCAGAGTATCTCGCTTGTTTTGGCTTTTTGCTTTGAAATTTTCTATTTGATTTAAATCTTCTTTCAATAATTCAGCACGAAAATCCTCTGCTTGCAAAAAAGGTGAATTTTGCATATTTTGTACCAGAGTATCTCGCTTGTTTTGGCTTTTTGCTTTGAAATTTTCTACTTGATTTAAATCTTCTTTCAATAATTCAGCACGAAAATCCTCTGCTTGCAAAAAAGGTGAATTTTGCATATTTTGTACCAAAGTATCTCGCTTGTTTTGGCTTTTTGCTTTGAAATTTTCTACTTGATTTAAATCCTCTCTCAATAATTTAGCGCGAAAATCCTCTGCTTGCAAAAAAGGTGAATGTTTTAGTTTTTCCACAGAAACTTCTACTTCTTCTTTACTATTCGCTTTGGGAAATTCTGTTTTTTTAAATTCTGCTTTTCCCATTTCTTCTTTTTTTACTGGCAAGGGTTTAAGCGGAGGCTGTGACTCTTTAAAAGATGTTTGATTACTTCGATTTGATTGTACAGAAGTACGATATTTCGAAGTTTGGTAATCTAAATTTTTATACTCCCATTCAATATCTGTATTGAGCAAGTCATCTATCGTTGTACTCCTACTGGTTGTTTGCTTTTCTCCAAAACCAATGCGTGAGTCTGATTTTTTATTCAGCAGTTTTTTACCTTTAATTCCATTTTTAATCTCTGTTGTTTTATCTACTGTGGATCGAATATTTTGATCAAATTCCTTGCTTTCTTGCGCTTCATTTTGCATATCCGGAATTTCTGTATAAGCATCCAAATGCTGCTGACCAGGTAAAGGGAATTTTTCCGCCACATATTCTTCTAAATCCTCTATTGTAGTCCTTGTGTTTCTCACCTTTTTGGAATCTGCACCAGCCTTTATTTTATCTTTCTGGAAAATTTTCAATTTAGGTAAAAAATCTTTTTTTTTCGAAGCCTTTTTTTTGCTTTCCTCAATACTTTGATCATATTGTTTAGATAAGGCTTCTGCTTTTTGCATCAGAATCCGATTCAAATCATCAGAATCCAAAACTGTCTTTTTCTCTAATACCGAATCTACCTGCTCGTTTGTTAAGGGGTCGGGTTCTTTTTTACCATTATATTTTTCTGTATCCAAAACTGATCAGTCCCCTTTCTTTCCTTTTGTTTTTTGCTAAAGTCTGCTTTCTTATGGATACAGACCTTATTACCTATTCTAATCTCTTCTTCACGCAAAAGGCTTGTAATCCCTCGCCTAGAAGTTTACATATTTATTTTTATACTGTGTTTAAGAGCGTACAGAAATTAAACTCAATCAGCAAAATCTCTGACCTTGAAACATAGTTAATATTACCAATATTTCCTTTCATATATAAGTTGATTCTAGCAGAAAGAAAAGTCAAAAGCAAGAATTTTCATCAAGGTCTTTCAATCCCTTGCTTTTAGGAAAAACTACTCATCGTTATTTCCTAGAAGTGCAGGAAAATAAGTTACAGAGAATGGCTTGCCAATCTGATTTTAAAGTTTATCTTTCGTTTTTTCATACACGCTTCGTTCTACCAAGAACTATGCAATAATTTTCTTTTTCTCCCATTCATAACGTTCTATACGAAGTTCTACACTTGTTTTCCCTTGATACTGGTTAATGACAGGATAATAAACTATTTTGCAATACAGCTCTTTTACTTCCCCCATGAGCAGCTTATTTTTCATTTCCTCGCCATACAAAGCAGTTAACTCATGAAAAAACTTATCTTCTTCTCGAAACAGTAAAGCTTTAATCTCTCTACCCCATTCTGATAATAATTGCAAACTAAGCACATTTCTTTTCTTTCCAAAGATAGAAACTTTCTTTACTTGTACATTTTTTTGTGCAAAAAGTGGTCTAGAATTGGCTTTACCAAAAGGTTCTAAGGTGTTTAATTCCTTTACTTTTTGCTCTTCCCAATAATCAAAAGGCATTTCCATGTCAATCCAAATTTTTTTGATAAAGTCATCTTCTGTTAAAGTAGCTTCTTTATTCAATTTTTGATATAAAATTTTCCAATTATTTTCTGAAACACTCAAACCTGCTGCCATATGGTGACCACCAAATTTATCTAACAGATCCTTGCATTGAGAAAGCGCTCGAAACATATGATAACTTTCTATAGAGCGCCCCGAACCTTTCAACCCCTCTTTGGCTTTCGTCAAAACAAAAATCGGTTTTTCATAAATTTCCCGTACTCTACCAGCTACAATACCAGCTAAACTTTCATGGCAATGTGGTAAGTACAGCATCAACACTTTATCCCTTTGTAATTGATTGTCTTCTATATAAGTTAGTGCATCTTTAAGACCATCGCCGGTCATTTGTTTTCGTAGATCATTTAATTTTTTTAATTCTTGCGCCCGTGCCAAAGCATCTTCTTTCGTTTCAGACAACAACAACTGTAAAGCAAGACGTGCAGTTTCTAAACGCCCACCGGCATTCAAGCACGGACCAAGGACAAAACCTATATGATAAGCACTTATTTCCTCTTGTTTTAGCTGATGTATCTTGATCAATGCCTGTAAACCCAAATTTTTGGTTTTCCTTAGTAAGGATAAACCATATTGAACAAAAATTCTATTCTCTCCTTTTAAATCCATTACATCGCCGATTGTGGCAATTGCTGTATATTCCATATAGGGAAGAACTTCTTCTTCTGATAGACCTTTTAATTGGTAAACCAACTCTACCAGCTTATAAGCTACAGCAGCACCACAAATTCCTTTAAACGGATAAGTACATTCTCTTTGCTTAGGATTGACAATTGCATAAGCTTTTATTAAAGATTCATTCCCCATCTCATCTATTGGTACTTCATGATGATCGGTAACAATTACATCTATTCCCAATTTAGACGCTTTATCTATTGCAGAAAAAGCTGCAATTCCATTATCACAAGTAAGAATTAAGGATATTCCATCTTGATAAGCTTTTTCCACAATTTGTTCATTGATCCCATAACCGTCTAAAATACGATCAGGAATCACATAATCTATCTCTTTATGTAAACGACGAAAACTTTGATATAAGATATAGCTTGCACAAACACCATCAATATCATAATCTCCTACAATGCGGATTTTTTTTCCCTCTTGCAGTGTTTGAATAAGATATTCTGCCGCTTTTTGCGCATCTTTTAACTGTCTAGCAGGATAACATTCTGCAATCGAGCCAAAAAGAAACTGCCTGATTTCTTCTTCTTCTATATCACGGTTACGTAAAATACGAGCTAATAGCGGACTAATGCTGTATTTTTTTCCTATTTGTTCAAAATCTGCACGCTTTGTATGCACCATCCATTTTTCCATTTGATCTTCTTCTTTCTGCCCTTTTACTTAATCACATACAAATTGCTTCTAAACTCCTCGCAAAACAAATTTGTCTTTGATGTGATTATAACTGATTTTTATTTACAGGACAAGAAATCTATATTACAATAAACTGAAACTTAATCAGTATAAATTGCTGATTATCGTTATTATGGTCAGATGTTTCATTGTTTTTTACTCTACAGATAAATGAACGCAAGATTAGTACGTGATCAACTGAACCTAAACTAAGATAACCAGGGCTTAGGATTACATTTACTTTACCTAAAACAAGAGGAGGTTCAACATGAAGATCGTTGATTTAATCGTTCCTTGTTATAATGAAGAAGAAACTCTGCCTTCTTTTTTTCAAGAAACGCAAAAAGTATTAACAGAATTAAGTGATTATCATTTTCATTATATTTTTATTGATGATGGAAGTAAAGATAAAACCTTACTACATTTACAGGCATTAAGCAAAAATTATGAAGAAATCGACTATTTATCTTTTTCCCGAAACTTCGGCAAAGAAGCGGCAATGTACGCTGGTCTGCGTCATTCTACAGGAGATTATGTCATCATTATGGATGCTGACTTACAGCACCCCCCTGCGATGATTCCGCAAATGCTTACCGCCATGGAAGAAGGATATGACTGCTGTTCTGCCAGACGAACTTCTCGTAAAGGAGAAAGTTTCATACGAAGTGCTTTTTCTCGCTCCTTTTACCATATCACCAACCGGATTTCCTCGACAAAAATGGCATATGGAGCTGTAGATTTCCGAATCATGAGCAGAGCCATGATTGATTCCATTTTACAATTGTCCGAAGTAGAGCGCTTTTCTAAAGGGATTTTTAGTTGGGTAGGCTATCAAACCAAATGGTTGCCTTATGAAAATATCGAACGTGTAGCAGGTACTAGTAAATGGAGTTTCTGGGGACTCTTTAAATATGCAATTGATGGCATTACTGCTTTTTCCGTCGTTCCCTTACATTTGCTTTCCGCTATGGGTATATTAATTTCTCTTGTAGCATTTATTTACATACTAATTACTTTAGCACAAACTCTAATTTTTGGTGTATCTGTACCAGGCTATACTACTACTTTATGTACTGTTCTATTTTTAGGTGGAATTATGGAGTTATCTATTGGTATACTCGGTCAATACATTGCTCGTATTTATATGGAAACTAAAAACCGCCCAGTTTATATCGTACAACGCAGTTCATTTCCAAAAAACTCTCATTACAAAGCAAATTTTTTTTTGGAGTGAAAATAAATGAAAAAGATTTTATCCTTACTATTATCCAAAGAAGTTCTTTTATACATTTTCTTTGGACTGCTAACTACAGCCGTCAATTTTCTTCTTTATCATAAGTTATTGGAGATTAACACGGAGTATCACGTTGCTAATGTTATTGCATGGGTAGTCTCTGTAGTTTTTGCCTTTATTGTAAACAAATTATTTGTTTTCACCAGTAAAAAAATGGATGCCTCTACATGGAAAAAAGAATTTTTTCCTTTCCTTGCCGCTCGTTTTCTCTCTTTGATTTTTGAGTTAATCTTTTTACAAATTGGAGTAGAATACATCCACCTTTCAAAAATGTATGCAAAAGCAATTGCTGCCATTTTTGTCATCATAGCTAACTATCTTTTCAGTAAAATATTTATTTTTAAAAAGTCAGGAGAATAACAAAAAATGGATGAAAAAGAAATTGAACATCTCTATCATAAACTGACCGAGGAGCAAAATACAGAGAAGGCAAATTCTCTTTCCGACATAGATGATCTGGAAGAATCGTTGGAAGATGAAACAGTAAAAGTCCTCGCCGAAAGTTTTTTTGACGAAGACTGGGAAGAAAAAGTCCTTGCCAGCTCCGCCCATTCCTCTGTAAAGCAACACGCTAAGGTACCTTTACGCAAAAATTTAACCTTCTTTTTGCAATCTATGTATGCTTGGATGAAAACTAGGACTTTACTGTTGTCTTTTTTATTTCCCGTAATCGTTATGATTTTAATCTTTATCGAAAGAAAAATTTTTCCCTTTGGGGAGTCTAGCTTTCTTCGTACGGATATGTACCATCAATATGCCCCGTTCTTTGCTAGTTTTCAACGAAAGCTCCAATCTGCTCAAAGCTTAATGTATGACTGGAATATCGGTATGGGGACAAATTTTTCTGCTCTTTATGCTTACTATCTGGCCAGCCCGATTAACTGGCTCGTTATTCTTGTTCCCAAAAGTCTAGTAATTGAATTTATGACTTATTTAATTGTGATTAAAATTGGCTTATGCGGTTTAACCTTTACTTATTACCTGCAAAAACACTTTCAAAGCAAATCTTTTGGCACAATATTTTTTGGCGTATTTTACGCCTTATCTGGTTATATGGCTGCTTACAGCTGGAACATTATGTGGCTAGACTGCCTTTTGCTCTTACCTTTGATTTTACTTGGCATGGAAAAACTCATGAAGGAAAACAAAGTTATGCTCTATTGCATTACTTTAGGCTTGTCCATTTTATCCAATTATTATATTTCCATTATGATTTGCTTATTTATGGGAATCTATTTTTTCGCCACATTACTTTTAGAAAAAAAATACAAGAGCTTTCAAGAATTTTTCTCTAAACTTTGGCGTTTTACTGCTTTTTCTCTTTTGGCAGGAGCTTTATCAGCAATCGTCCTTTTGCCTGAAATTTATGCTTTGCGCATGACTGCTTCAGGAGATATTTCCTTCCCCAAAACGTATAGCGCTTATTTTTCTATTATCGACATGATGGCCAGACATTTACCAAATGTTCCAACTGAAATCGGTTTAGCACATTGGCCTAATATTTACTGCGGACTGTTTATTTTGCTCCTCATTCCTTTATATTTTTGTAATAATCAGATTGCTTTGCGAAAAAAAGTTGTTTACAGTATGCTATTGCTATTTTTTTATGCCAGTTTTTCCGTCAATGTATTAAACTTCATTTGGCATGGCTTCCATTACCCAAACAGCCTACCTGCAAGGCAATCTTTTATTTATACGGCTTTAATCCTCACCATGTCTTGTGAAGCCTATTTGCACTGGAAAAAAATTAAATTGCGACATTTGCTTCTTTCGTTTTGGGGCGCAGTCGTGTTTATTTTACTCAGTGAAAAGTGGAATGATTTAAAAACAGAAAAGAAATTTGATTTTCAAATATTCTATCTTTCTCTCATTTTACTTGCTCTTTATGCTTTGATTTTCTACTGTATGCAAAATAAAAAAATACGCCGCTCTGTCGCTGCGATTTTATTTTCTCTTTTATTTTTATTTGAAGCTGGAATCAATACTTCTGCTACGAGTGTTACCACCATTAACCGTACGAACTATGTCAAACAGCTACCTTGGATAAATACTTTATTAAAAGACCTCAAACAAAACGAAGACACTTTTTATCGTATAGAAAAGACGGATAGAAGGACAAAAAATGATGGTGCTTGGTATGGATACTCCTCACCTTCCGTCTTCTCTTCCACTTCCAATGCTAAACTTTCCTCACTATTTAAAAAACTTGGTCTTGAAGGTTCAGTTAATGCTTACGCACTCAACGGAGCTACCCCTTTGGTCTCTTCTTTATTTGGCATAAAATACTTTTTATCCGAAAGTGACTTACCAGAATCTTCTCTATTAAAGAAATTTGCTCAAGAGGGGGATATGCGCCTATATGAAAATCAATATGCACTACCTTTAGGTTTTATGATGCCAGAATCCACATTTTTTGGTTGGGAATTTATCGAAAATGACCCCGCAAGCGGACAAAATAACCTTGCTGAAACTTTAGGATATGGTAACGTCTTAGAAAAAACAGAGGGGGAAGCATCAGGCAACCGCTTCACGCTAACAACCAAAGAAGAAGGATATTATTATGTATTTTTAGGAAATAGCAAAGTGGAGACTGTAGACTATGAATGCGGAGATAATAAAAAGAAATTCAACGATCTTAACCGCAGATTTTTCTTAGATTTGGGTTATCACAAAGAGGGAGATGTCATTAAATTAACGGGAAAAGAAGCTGCAGATTCCCTAGAGGCTACTGCATATTATTTCTCTGAAATGACATTTAAAGGAATTTATCAAGATTTGTCTAAAAATCCTTGGGAACTAGAAGTCTATGGCGGACAAAATCTCAAAGGAACCATTCTCGTCGAAGAGGATGGGTATTTATTTACCAGCATTCCTTATGAAAAAGCATGGAAAGTAAAAGTGGATGGTAAAAAAATAAATAAAGTAGAAGCTTTTCAAGATGCCTTTATTGCCATCCCACTAAGTGAAGGCTCCCACACCATAGAAATGACTTACCATGCCGAAGGTTTTACTTTAGGACTGCTTTGCAGTGCAGCAGCAGTAGTAATCTTAGTTCTTTATTATCTATATAGTAAAGGAAAATTTCATTTTCTTTTTGAAAAAAATACCGATGAAGAACCATTTCAAGAATTAGAAATCTCCTAAGTCGTGTCAAAACGATCTAAGAGTTTAGTTCTTACTTAAAGGAGGAAGTTATGTTAAATGTTGAGTTCTTTCATGATGTAATCTGCAGTTTTTGTTTCCCTTTTTCTTATCGCTTTCGAAAATATTGCGAACAATTTGATGATTTAAATATCACACATCATTCTTTTTCTTTGATCTGGACAGAAGATGATTTTGTGCAAAAGTTTGGAAGCCGGAAAAAAGCCAAAGAAGCGATTTTAACCCATTGGGAACACGCAAACCAAAATGATGATTTACATCGTTTTAATATCCAAGCCATGAAAGATGCCGATTTTGAATTCCCCACATCCAGAAACGGCTTACTTGCCGCTAAAGCCGTTTCTTTAGCCTTCGGGGAAGAACACTATTGGGATATGTTTGACTGTATTCAAAAAGCTTTGTTTGTCGATACAAAAAATATTGATTCTTTGGACGTGTTAGAAAATTGCGTGAAAGAAATTGGACTAGATACAAAAAAATGGAGACAACAGTTTGAACAAGCACAAACTTTACAAAGTGTTGAAGAAGATTTAAAGCTGTTAAGCACCTATAATATAGAAGTTTCCCCCACTTTACTGGTCAACAAAAAACATTATCTGTGCGGTGCTTTGTCCACTGTACAGCTCACTGAACGTTTCGAAGAACTCAGAAAGTTCTATGAAAACCAAGACTAGTCTGCAAGAGTTTAATTTTGCCTGCTGACTACTAATTGGTAAAATTTATTTAGCAAAAAGGGATGCAAACTGAAAACCTCTTCAATATCTATTGAAGAGGTTTTCAGTAAGAAATTAAACAGGTTCTTGATTAAGCGGTGAACTTTTAAACCCCTCTTAATCTTCCCTCTGTTTATTTTATCTACACATCAAACAGTTCTTTCTAAGGCTTCATTCAATTCTTCCGTTCCCACCAATACAAATTTTCCATCAGAAATAATCGGAATTTTGGACTTATCCGACAAAATTGCAGTCACCGAACCCAACTCATGGTAAGGTAAGGTCAAATCTGTATGACAGTGGAAATACGCTTCATCTAAGTTCGTTTTTCTGCGAATAGAACATTCATTATCCTTTGCCACAATTTGTTTTCCATTAGCATTATACGTTTTATTATCTTCTGTCCAGGTATAGCAGCTGTCGCCAATCGCAAAATGAGGACCCATTTTTTCAGCAATTAAAATCGGAAGCCTGTCAAAAATATCATATTTTTTTGCTGTAACATAAGCTAAAGTATTTGTTCCTATCGCAAATTCTCCCATCGGCAATGTAGGATGATGAAAAAGTAAATTATCTTCAATTAATTTGCGATTTTCTTCTACATCAGAGAAATTTTCACACTGATAATGTGTCACCATACCATCTTCAAAAGTGACTTTTAAATTCTGAAACTGTATATCTCGGATATATACTTGAGAAATAGCCAATGTTCCTTTTGTTCCCTTTAATTTAGGTGTAGTAAACACCTCACCCACAGGAATATTCACATCTGCTACACAGTTTTCAAAATTACTTTGTTTATCCGGATGCTCTAAAGCATGTAAAGCAACTGTTAAATCCGTATCATTACCCTGCTTACCTAAAATCTGTACAAACTCTGCCTGATCTAAAGCATCAATCAAAATCTGTTGAATTTTTTGATATTTTCCATAATCTAAAGTATTGATACGGATAATTTCTTCAAAAATTTCTGGAAACTGTTTACCTATTTCTGGAGAAGGAAAAGCAATAATCGTAAAACTCCTTTCATCTCCCGGAATATACTGATTCACCATTTGTCCATAACGATTTTTATAAGATACTTCCCATTTTTTTTGCTCTTCACTTGGCTCACATAAAAATGGACAATTACTTGGTTCCTCATTTTCTCGCCCAAAAGATTCTATTACTGCCGGTCCTGCTTGATATTTTGCATAAGGAGCATAAAGCATAAAACTTTGCTCTAACAAACGTAATTTATTTTCTGCAAATTCTTCCTGAAAATAAATAAACTCATCGTAACGGTGATCATGTTCATATTGGATATTAAATGGAGTGCTACATATCCCTCTTCTCGTTTTGCCGCTTTGATTGATAGAATAGGGCGAAGGACGGTAAAGAATTGCTTCCAAACCTAATTCTCTGAACTTATGAATAGCTATACGTACCATACGTTCAAAGCCGATAGGATAAAGCACAACCACTGTTTTTTTCTTTGCTAAGTTAATATTGGCTAATTCAAAGCCTTTTCGGTATCCCTCAACATAAACTGAAGCCATCAGTTCAACTTTATCTTCCGGCAAACGGTTCATAAATTCAGCTAATGCTAACTCAACCCATGAAATATATTCTCCATATTGATACAAATACCGCAAATCTTCTAAATCACTTTGCAGAACAATATCCTTCAAAAAAGATAATCCAGGATCAACTAATTCTTGTACACGATAATGCAATGCTCGTTCAGCAATTCTTTCAATATATTCTTCAATCAAACTACGTACAGACTCTACAGATGGTTCCTCATTTTCTTTTACTAAAGTTAAGAAGTCCAAAAATAACTGAATAGCTTCATCCCTCTCCTCATCTCTTTGTTCATAAGCAAAGACTATCATACCTCTAAGCTCACGACTAATAAAGGCAAGCAGTGCAGCATATTCTTCTTTGAAACATTTCGCACAATAAGCAGGATTCGTATAAGAACTTCCATAATTTTCAGGTAAAACATCCGCAAAAAGTTTTTGATTATATGCCTTACACTCTTCTAAGGTAAAATCTTTCCTTTCATCATTTTCATGTATTTTCCATACTTCATCCATCAAAAGCATCCAGTCACTCATGCATTTGATATAATCAGCAAATATTGAAGAAGAAATTTTACTGTTAGGTAAATTTTTTATTTCTTCTAATACTACTTTAATATAATCCATTCTTTTCCTCCTAAGCGAAAAAACTTCTCCATAACATAATGATACAAAAATAAAAAAACAAAACTCCATTCAGTATCAATCCTATTTTGGCAAACAAAGTATTTCTTTCCAACTCTAAAAAGCCTAATATCGAAAAACCTAAGCCCGCTAGGCTAAGCAAAAAAGAACAAAATCCATATACTACACCTACTAAAGGACTGTTCCCTTGCGTTTGATAAGCTATAGCTGCACTAATACAAAAAAAAAGGAGTGCAATCAAGGAAAGAATAAAAGAAATGACTCCTTTTTCACTATGCTTTTTTCTCAAGTAGGAAAATTTATTTTCCATTTTTGGCATGATTTATTTCCCCTTAAATCAAATAATCTAAATGGCTCTTTTTATGGATCAGTAAAAAATAGGTAACAAAACCAATAAAACTCCCTAAAGTATTCAAAAACATATCATCCACATCAAAAATTCCCACTCGAAAAACCAGCTGAAATGTTTCAATCCACATACTAAACGTAAAGCCTAATAAAATATTCATATACCAATGTTTAGCTCTTTTTGTAATTAGAGGTAAAATAAATCCAAACGGAACAAAACCAACAATATTTCCCACCAGATTAAGAAAAATTACATAGAAACCTAAACGCTCATAAGAACGGATAAAACGCTTAATTTCTGTAAATAACTTCAAATTATAAGAATAATTAATTGGACGTGATTGTCTGTCCATTAATTCTGCAAAAAACAAAAAATATATTAGCAACGACATATAGATAATAAAGATCAACCAAATAAATACTAACTGTTTCTTATGTTTTTCTTTCCCAATCACAGTATCTCCTATATTCCGTATTGTTGGTAATACGCATAAATTTTGTCCTTTAAATCGGCATTTAGGATTTTATTTCCTTGCATTTCTTTTTCTTCTAAATATACAAATACTTCTTTCATATTTACAAGGGAAAATACAGGAAAGTGATACTTACTTTCGATTTCTTTTAAAGCAGATTGCTCACCTTTCCCACGTTCCATTCGATCCACAGATACCATTAAACCGATCACCTCTGCCTTCGCTTGTGATTGAATAATAGGCATTGTTTCTGCTATAGAAGTACCTGCCGTAGTTACATCCTCCACAATCAAAATACGATCAGCATCTTTTAACGGACTACCTAATAGCATACCCGTATCTCCATGATCTTTTATTTCCTTACGATTGGAACAATAAGAAATATTGGGGTATCCCATTTGACTTAAAGCAATTGCTATACTCACACTTAAAGGAATCCCTTTATAAGCCGGACCAAATAAAACAGTAAAATTGGCATCAAAATTCTCTAAAATAGCCTGTGCGTAAAATTCCCCTAAACGTTGTAATTGCTTACCTGTACGATAGAAACTCGTATTAATAAAAAAAGGAGTTTCTCTACCACTTTTTGTGATGAAATTTCCAAATTTTAATACTTCGCACTGCAACATAAAATCAATAAAATCTTTCTTATATTGTTTCATTATAAAATACCAATAATATCCTTTATATTTTTCACTTTATATCTTCGCATATAATCTTGTATTGCTAAAAGAATTTCTTGAAATATTCCCGGATAGCGAAACAGGCTTGTCCCCACTGCCACTGCTGTCGCTCCTGCCATCAAAAACTCTATCGCATCTTCACCGCTTTGTATGCCTCCCATTCCAATCAAAGGAATACTTACCGCTTGAGCCGCCTGATAAACCATATTTAACGCAATCGGTTTAATTGCTGGACCAGAAAGCCCTCCTGTTTGATTTGCTAAGACAAATTTTCGCTGATGAATATCAATTTTTGTTCCTGTCAATGTATTAATTAAAGAAATCGCATCCGCTCCCCCCTCCTGTGCTGCTTTTGCCATTTCTTTAATATCCGTCACATTCGGACTCAATTTGATCATAATCGGCTGCTTTGCCTTTTTTTTTATTAAAGAAGTAATTTCAAAAATATTTTGTGCATTTTGCCCAAAAGCAATTCCACCCTCTTTAATATTCGGACAAGAAATATTAATCTCTAAAAAATCTACACTTTCACTAGACAAACGTTCTACAACCTGTAAATAATCTTCTATCGTTTTTCCACAGATATTCACGATAATTTTCGCCTTCATTTGCTTTAAAAATGGTAAATCTTCCTGTATAAAATGCTCTACACCCGCATTTTGCAAACCAATAGCATTTAACATACCAGACGCTGTCTCGGCAATACGTGGCATAGGATTTCCGCTCCAAGGCTGCGCTGAAACACCTTTGGTAACTACTGCTCCCAAGCTGTTTAAATCCACAAATTCACTATACTCTTTACCAGAAGCAAATGTACCAGAAGCTGGAAGCAATGGACTCTTTAAGGAAATATTTCCTAATTTTACACCGCAATTCAAGATAAATCCACCTCCTCTGCTAAAAACACAGGACCTTCCTTGCATACACGCTGATAATGTACTTCACTATGCTTATCCTTATGCTTTGTTTTACATACACAAGCCAAACAAGCACCTATTCCGCAAGCCATATGTTCTTCTAATGAAATCCAAGCTGGTATAGATAAAGACTCTGCATAATCTTTCACTGCTTTTAACATTGGACGAGGACCACAACTATAAATTACCTGCGCAGTTAAGGATTTGTTTCTTATTACATCTAATACATTTCCTTTTTCCCCTAAACTTCCATCTTCCGTACACACATAGGATTCGTTTACAAAGGGATTCCACGCTTCTTTAGGAAAAATGCTTTCTGCCAGGCTTCGATACCCTTGCACGAGAATTTTCTCCCCCGGCAAGCTCTTTGCCAATTCCCATAAGGGAATGATTCCTGCTCCTCCTCCAATTAACAAGGCAGGTTTATCCTGCAAAGGAAATCCGTTTCCTAATGGTCCTAAAATATCAATTTCATCATTTGCTTGTAAGTGCGAAAATTCTTTTGTACCCTCTCCATTTATACGATAGATTAGACAAATCAGCTGTTTTTCTCTGTCAATTTCACATATACTCAAAGGCCTAGGCAGTAATCTAGATTTATCTTTGCTGTATAAAGATATAAATTGACCGGCACGTGCTGTACTTGCTACTTGAGTAATCAGCCATAAACTATAATAATATTCGTTAATTTTTTCTTGATGGTAAATAATTGCTTTTTCTGAACAAATACTCATATTTTCCCCTTTTCTTTTAGAGTTGTTTAAAATCTCCAAATAAGAAGAATATTGAGGATATTTTTTGTAAGACACAAAGATGTGACGTAGAAATACTGCAAGTATTTGATAAAAACTCAAGCAAGGGAAATGCACTACCAATTCCAACTCTGAATTTATATTCTATTTTTATATAAATCCCATTGATGAAATACCAATACAGTATTACGCAAAATAGACCAAACATTCTACAATGAGTAAGATATTAAACAGATTTTTAGAGCCTGTTCACTGTCTTTAAACAAGTAAGTTTCTCCTACATGAAAGATGAGGCCGTCATACCTAGAGGTGTTTTTCTAGAAACTCAACACACACCATAGAAAGAAAAATAAAGCAAACATTCTACCGTGAATGAGAAACTTACTCGTTTAAAGACAGTGAACAGGGTCTTAGCCCATATATCCAAAAAAGCTGTCAACTCAGCCAAGAGTCAACAGCTTCTAAAAAACTGATCTTTATCATATTAACACATGAATATTTTTCCGTCAACGACTTACACTTTTTAACTAAATTTCAATTGAGATTTATTTTGCAGTCAAAGCGGCCATAGTGATATAGTTATATGGTTGATTAAAATGCGGAAGGAAAAATATATCTAACAATTTCAAGCTATCAATTGTTACTTTTTGCTCAATAGCAAGAGAAAACATATGGATAGCCATAGAAATCTCTTCAAAAGAAGCAATTTGAGCACCAAGAATTCTTCTTGTTTTTGCGCAATAAACAATTTTAATTTTTACTTTATGATTGTTTTTAATAAATGCCGGTTTTTGCAAGTCTTCAAATTGAGTGGACAAAACTTCAAATCCTGCCAAACTAGCAGCTTTTTCTGTTAAACCAGTTGAAACCATGTTATAGCCATAAATAGAAATACCATTAGAACCTTGAACACCATTAGATTCTAATTCTGTTCCACATACATTATGGGCAGCAACAACACCGCTTCTTACTGCATTCGTAGCTAAAGCAATATAAGATGTAGCTTGAAGAGCATTACTATAAACTGTTGCACAATCTCCGATTGCATAAACATCTTTCTTACTTGTTTCTTGACGTTTATTTACTTTATAAGCCCCGTTAGAAAATAATTCTAAAGAATCTTTGCCTAATTCATTATTTGGTCTGAAACCAATAGCCAAAATAACCATATCTACGTTATATTCGCCTTTATCGGTCACTACACTATTGACTTTGGCATCTCCTTTAAATTCAACAATCTTTTCGCCCAAATGAAGTTGTACACCATTTTTTGCTAAGTTTTCATCCATATCTTTCGTAAACCATTCATCATAATAACTTGCTAAAGAACGGTCTTCGATATCAAAAAGCAGAGCCTCTTTGCCTCTTCGCTGAACTGCTTCCGCTATTTCTACGCCAATGTATCCAGCTCCCATGATCGCTACTCTTTTTATGTTTTCATCTAAAAGACATTCATTGATCTTAATCGCATCTTGATATAGTTTAACACAAAAAATGTTTGCAAGATCTATGCCTGTGATCCGAGGCATAATCGGCAATGAACCTGTAGCCAAAATCAGTTTGTCATATTCTTGAGAGACATCATTACCGTCTTTATCCACTGCATTCACTATTTTCTGATCAAAATCAATATTGTTGATTTGCGCTTCCATCAAAACCTTAGCTTTTTTTGCTTTAAACGTTTCAGCTGAACAGTAAAATAGACCTGACGTATCCTCTATTTGCTTTCCTATCCAAAGAGCTGTACCACACCCCAAATAACTGATATTGGAGTTCCTGTCAAATATAGTAACTTGCGCATCAGGGTAATGATCTAAAATGGTGTTTGCCGCCGCAGTACCTGCATGATTTGCTCCAATTAATACTATTTTACTCATAAAAGATGTATCTCCTTTGTCTTATTGAAATTTTTAGTTGATCAGATGCTATAATCAGCAGCTTAGATAAAATTCCCGCTGATTGTAAATTACTTTATTTAAGCACATAGGATATGGATTGCTCAAGAGATAAAACCTCTAAGCAATCCACTCAACCCTTTTTCAGCAAGCAATACACGAATACGAAAAATAAACAAAGTTGATTAAAGGTCTATTGCCCACAAACCATGTAAATTACAATATTCATATACAGTAATTGGACCATCTTCTTCTATAGTAAATACAGCTTTTGCCTCTTTCGTGTGAGGCAAATCTACACGGCTTGTCCTGCTACCTTGCGCTACGGCAATCCAGGAAATGTGATGTTCTTCTGTCATCGGATGTGGAACCTCTCCAATGACTACTGTTAATCGATTGCCTTCACGTTTTACTGATGGCACATGCTTTTCCTGTGCAGCATCTGTTGTGTTGGCTGTCAATTCTTCCATAGGAGATCCACAACAATTTAAAGGACCTCCTCCGTTTACGGTTACTTCAATAATATTTCCACAACTTGGACAACGATAAAACTGTCTTGTATTTTTCATTAATTAATTCCTCTTTTCTATAATTAAGTTAAGTCAACAGAGTCTATTTTAAGAAACTAGATTTGTAGACTCAAACAATTACCTGAGTAGCTATTTTTTCACCTGCTGAGGTAAATTTCTCTTTGCCTTACAGTCAAGCAAGGCAAATTGTTCTTGTCTTACCAAAAAGCATCTTGTAAATCCAACATTTTCGCTCTATAAATACAGCTTCTAATCATGAATGTAGACTTAGCGACAGAATGGAATATCTGCCTCTCCTGCTTACTATCTTCAAATTATACAAAGTAGTGTTGATTCTGTCAAGATTTTACTCTCTTTTACCAAGATTTTATCAAGAATAAGCCTATCCTTTTAGTTTAGCGATTGTATTCAAAAAGGACTCAATCTCCCTTTCCTGAGTAGCCCAAGAAGTCACTAAACGACAAACTTCTTTTTCTTCACCCCAAGAAAACATTTGTAAAAAAGCAAACTCTTTTTTCAATTCTTTTATAATATGTACCGGAAAAACAGGAAATAACTGATTCGTAAGAGAATCACTATAAAAATCATATTGTAATTTTTCCAAACCTTTTTTTAATTTTTGTGCCATTTGATTGCTATGCCTAGCTAACTGCATATACAACCCATCTTCCAGCAAAACTTCTAACTGCATAGCAATCGCAAACGTCTTAGCCATTAATGCACCTTTTTGCTTCATCAAACGCCGGAAACCTTTTTGAGGAGATTTAAAGATAGCAACTTCCCCATACAAAGCCCCATTTTTTGTTGCAGAAAACATAATTGCATCAAAGTAGTTCAATAAATCTGTCCATTCTACATCGTTTCCTTCACTAGCCAATGCATTACCTAATCTTGCCCCATCTAAATAAAATATTAATTGATATTTCTGGCAAATAGAATGTAAATCTTCTAATTCTTTTTTTGTATAAATTGTCCCCAGCTCTGTTGAATTAGAAATATATAATGCTTTTGGTTCTACTACATGATCACTTCCATGATTTTTTAGTACTTCCAAAACCATTTCTGCCTGTATTTTCCCTTGAGATTTTGGAAAACTACGACAAGGAATTACCTTATGTCCGCAGCCCTCTACAGCTCCCGCTTCATTGGCATAAATATGACCTGTGTCCAAGGCAATTACTGCTTGATGCGGACGCAAAAAAGAAGAGAGTATAGTTGCATTTGCTTGTGTACCTCCAGCAAAAAAATGAACTTCAGCTTCTTCTCGACCAAACAGTTCTTTAATCTTTTGCTGCGTTTTTT
>BNZI01000004.1 GCA_026000945.1 Clostridia bacterium
GGATTATACTTTAATTTTTTCGCAAGTAGACGAACACACCATACACCGTAGGCAAATTGAAATTTTACTACATCTATCTGAATACAAAAACTTTACTAGACTATATCGCTTTGCCAAAGAAGCACAAAAACCGTTTTTAAATTTATATTTTTCCAATTATGAAACGAGAATTTTAAAATACTGTATCCGGAAAGTGTTTGATCCTAAACTTTCTCATTTAGATTTATCCATTTTTCAAGTTTTTTTTGAGCACCATTCTCATTTAAATGTGATTACTTTATCCGATGCTAAAAATATGGACGAATTTACGGATTATCTAAAAGGAACAGAGTATTATTCTCTTTTTTTTGCGCTAAAAAAAGAGCATCCCAATGCCACTTTACACGACTATATCTCTGCTTTAGATACACATCATTTTCAATATATTTGGCAAAAAAAAGACCACGTTTTAGCTAAATCTGATCAAGATTTATTAAAAAATCTCTTAGGCTCTCAATTAGACTTATTAAATATCCAAGCAATTTACCGTTCAAAAAAATATTACCATCTGGAGGGAAAAGAGATTATCCCTTTGCTTATGCCTATTTATTTCCATTTCAAACCACAACAATTAGAAAACATGGCTTATGCTGATTCCTTACCCAAGCTACAAGATTTGCTTAACCGTAGCTACTATGCTAAACATCCGATGAAGAATGCAACTTTTTCTTTAAACCAGCTTGAACATTACTACGATCAATACCTTACTACACTCTATGCCACTATTAGCCATAAAAACCCCTATTCACTTGCTACTCTAGCTTCCTATTTATATAAAAAAGAGGAGGAGGTTCGTAAGGTTACTACAATTATTGAGGGCATACGCTATGGTTTACCTTCGAAAGAAATTTTAAAATATATTATGATTAACACAAAGAATCAGGAGGTTATATGATTGAAAAAATGCGTTTTGTGACCATCTCAGGTCCCAAAGAAGATATTGATCGTGTAATAGACCTCTATTTATCTAAGTATGAATTACAGTTAGAAAATTCTCTTTCTGAGCTCCAATCCATACAAGATTTACGCCCATTTCATGAAGTAAACCCTTATCGGGATTTTTTAGCCAAGGCAGAAATATTAAAAAATTCTCTTCAGTTTCATTCAGAACGTAGAGAAATAAAAATTCAAGAATCCAAGGAATTAACCATTGAAGCCTATCAAAAATTTATAGACTATCAAGATCAAATTCAACGGTTAAGTAACCAAATTAAAGATTTACAGAGTGAATTTGAACACTTGCTACCTTTTGAGCATTTAGACTATGATTTAGAAAAATTCTCTTATTTCGATCACTTAAAGTATCACTTTGGACGTTTCCGAAAAGAGGATTTTAAAAAATTTGAGCAGTCGATTTATCAAAACAGCAATTCTATTTTTCTTAAATGTCACGAAAGCGATCGTTATATTTATGGTATTTATTTTGCTCCCGACCGTTTTTTTACCAAAGTAGATGCCATGTATTCCTCTGCTAATTTTGAGCATTTGGACTTTCCTGATGACTATTTAGGAACACCTGCCGATAAATTAAAAAAGTTAAAAAAATCTCTGTCAGATACGAAAGAAGCATTACAAAGAGAACAAACTACACTGCAATATTACTTAGAAGAAAACAAAGTAGATATCTTTTCTTCTTATGACTTGTTAAAAAAATACACACAAAATTTTGAAATCCGAAAATTTGCTGCACTCACCCAAGAAAACTCCCAAGGCTTTTATATTTTATGTGGATGGATTTCACAAAAAGATGCGCAATCTTTATCCGCAGAAATTGAACAAGATTATTTAGTTTATTGTTTTGTTAAAGATGAGTATCAAAATTCTACAAGCTTGCCTCCCACAAAATTAAAAAACCCTTCCATTTTCCGTCCTTTTGAGTTATTCATCCGGATGTACGGCGTGCCTGCTTATCATGAAACAGACCCCACAATTGGCGTTGCCCTACTATATGCTTTTTTCTTTGGTCTGATGTTCGGTGATGTAGGGCAAGGTTTATGCTTAGTAATCGGCGGTTTTTCGCTCTACTTTACAAAAAAAATCGCTTTATGTGCAATTATCGGTTTAGCTGGAATATTTTCTATAATTTTTGGTTTTCTCTTTGGTAGTGTCTTTGGCTTTGAAAATATCATTAAACCCTTATGGCTGCATCCTAATTCAGCCATGACCAACTTGCCTTTCATCGGAAAATTAAATACAGTTTTCATTGTGACGATTCTTATCGGAATGCTCGTCATCTTTTGTACGATGATTATGCATATCATCAATGCCCTTGCCAAGCACGACCTAGAATCTGCTTTATTTGATGCCAATGGAGTAGCAGGTTTGATTTTTTATGGCTTGATTATCCTCATGCTCGTTCTTTTCTTTAGTGGGAAAACTTTACCACCAAAAGCAATTTTAGGATTATTATTCCTTATTCCATTGCTCTTAATCTTTTTCAAAGAACCTTTAGCCGCACTATTAGAAAAGAAAAAAGATATTTTTCCCAAACAAAAAGGAATGTTTTTTGTCCAATCTTTATTTGAACTATTTGAAGTATTACTTGGATATTTTTCTAATACCTTATCCTTTGTTCGTATAGGTGCTTTTGCGGTCAGCCATGCCGCTATGATGGGAGTAGTCATGATGCTTTCAGGAGCGGAGCATGGTTCGCCAAACTGGATCATCGTTATTGTGGGCAATTTAATTGTTATGCTGATGGAGGGGTTGATCGTCGGTATTCAGGTTCTACGTTTGGTGTATTATGAAATTTTTAGTCGCTTTTATCAGGGCAGTGGAAAAGAATTTCAAGGATATACGCAAATCCATTCTTAGGAGGTTAGTTTTATCATGGAAACAGTTTTAAATGTTATCCTCATTATTGCTTTAATTTTGAGTTTAGTTCTTCCTTTTCAATACTATTGCAAAGGTATTCCTTCAAAAAAACGTTTTCAAATTTCTTTAGCCGGAAATATTGTATTATTTTTTGGAATCGTTCTTGTCGCTTCTATTGGTCAATTCGGTCAAGTTGCCTTTGCTACAAGTACTGATATCAGACCAATTGCTGCGGAATTGACTGCTTCTAGTGGAAATGGCTTAGCTTATCTTTCTGCTGCTTTATCCACAGGTTTATCTTGCATTGGAGGCGGTTTGGCGGTGGCTGCAGCTGCTAGTGCAGCTTTAGGTGCAATTAGCGAAGATTCTTCTGTCCTTGGTAAGTCCTTGATTTTTATCGGTTTAGCAGAAGGTGTATGTCTTTATGGTTTGATTATTTCTTTTATGATTTTAGGAAAAATATAAAATGAAGATGTATTTAATTAGTGACAATATTGATACCTATACTGGTATGCGCTTAGCAGGTATAGAAGGTGTAGTCGTACATGAAGCACATGAACTCCAGGCAGAATTGGAAAAAGTCTATGCCGACCCCGAATTCGCTATTATTTTATTAACAGAGAAATTCGGGAGAGATTTTCCTGAAATTCTTGGGAAAATCAAGTTAGAACGTGCTTTTCCTTTAATGATTGAAATTCCTGATCGACATGGTACTGGTCGAAAACCGGATTTTATTACTTCTTATGTCAATGAAGCCATAGGTTTAAAACTTTGATTCAATCCTTTTTCCTCAACAAAGTTTTCATTAAACTAGAAAGCAAACTGAAAACTGGGGGCTTAAAAACCCGCACCTCTCGTTTGTAAGCTACTGCTTACAAACCCTTTGTTAAATGTGATAACGTTAGAAGGTGAACTTTTGAATATCCAAGAAAAATTAGATCATTTTAAACAGGTAACTTTGCAAGACATCGAAGAGCAAAAACAGTCTACTTTAGAAGAATATCAGATCGGTTTAAATACCTTATATCTGGAACATCAGGAAGAAAAATTAAAACAGTCTGATTTAACCACAAAAATTGAAACAGAAAAGCAAAAAAGACTGATTAACAAGGAGTTATCTGTAGAACAATTAAAAATCACAAGGGAAATTAATGAAAGAAAAGCAGAGCTTAAACAAGCCCTTGTGCAAGAATTACTTGAACTTTTAGAAAAACACCGCTCTACCGAAAAATATGAAACATTTTTGATCAAACAAATTGAAGAAGCATTATTTTGGGCGAAAGGTGATGAAATAAAAATTTATTTAGATCCTGCTGACCGCCATTTATTAACTGCTTTACAACAAAAAACAAAAGCACAGCTGCAAATCAGCAAAGAACATTTTTTAGGGGGCATACGGGCACTCATCCCAAGCCGTAGCATTTTATTCGATCGCTCTTTCCAAACAAGATTAAACTATCTTGTACAATCTTTTTCCGTATCGGATATTCTGCATGCCTATACTACTGAGGGAGGGTTTTCATGTCCACAATAAACTATATCAACGGAATAAACGGTCCCATTGTTTATATCAAGGGCATTACAGAGTTACAAATGTCTGAAATGGTCTATGTAGGAAAAGAACGTCTAGTAGGGGAAGTCATTGCTTTAAATTCTTCCCTAACTACTATACAAGTATTTGAAGAAACGACAGGACTAAAACCTGGAGAAATAGTAGAGGGAACGCATTCGCCTCTTTCTTTGACTCTTGCCCCCGGTATTTTAGGCAATATTTTTGATGGCATAGAAAGACCCTTAGTGGAAATTTCAAAACAGGGGTTTGCTTATATCCATCGTGGTATCAGTGTAGAGCCTTTAGACGGAGAAAAATTATGGAAAACAAAACTAAAGGTAAAACGGGGTCAACCTGTAGAACCAGGTACCATTATTGCTGAAGTCAATGAAACGAGTGCAATTGTCCATAAAGTCATGCTGCCTCCTGATATGGAGGGTACGATTACTTATGTAGCCGCAAACGGAAACTATAGTATACATGATCATATTGTTACGATACAACTCATTAACGGTCAGGAAAAAGAATTAACCATGGTTCAAAAATGGCCTATCCGTAAGGCAAGACCTCTTGCTAAACGTTTTCCCCCTTTAAAACCACTGATTACCGGTCAAAGGATTTTGGATACTTTATTCCCTTTGGCTAAAGGAGGGACTGCCGCTATTCCAGGAGGATTCGGCACCGGAAAAACGATGACTCAACACCAAATTGCAAAATGGTCAGATGCTGATATTATCGTTTATATTGGCTGTGGAGAACGTGGAAATGAAATGACTCAAGTTTTAGAAGATTTTTCTAAATTAATTGATCCTAGATCAGGAAAATCTCTCATGGACCGTACTATCCTCATTGCCAATACTTCCAATATGCCCGTAGCTGCCCGTGAAGCCAGCATTTATACCGGAATCACTTTAGCGGAATACTACCGTGACATGGGCTACCATGTGGCAATTATGGCAGATTCTACTTCCCGCTGGGCGGAGGCTTTGCGCGAATTATCCGGACGTTTAGAGGAAATGCCGGCTGAAGAAGGCTTCCCTGCTTATTTAGCTTCCAGATTATCCACTTTTTATGAACGTGCAGGTATGGTTCAAAATTTAAACGGTACGGAAGGTTCTGTGTCCATTATCGGTGCAGTTTCCCCTCAAGGCGGAGATTTTTCCGAGCCGGTCACTCAAAATACCAAACGTTTTGTACGCTGTTTTTGGGGACTTGATAAATCTTTGGCTTATGCTAGACATTTCCCTGCTATTCACTGGTTAAGCAGCTATAGCGAATATCTTTTGGATCTCTCCCCTTGGTACAATGATCATGTAGACCCTCAGTTTATTCACTGCCGTAACCAAATGATTTCTATATTAAACCAAGAAAGCAACTTAATTGAAATTGTAAAACTTGTTGGTTCTGACGTGCTTCCTGATGACCAAAAATTAACTTTAGAAATTGCTAGGGTAATCCGCCTAGGTTTTTTACAGCAAAATGCTTTTCATCCAGAAGATACCTGCGTTCCTTTAAAAAAACAATTTTTAATGATGGATATTATTTTACATCTCTATAAACGTTCTAAATCCTTAGTTACCATGGGTATGCCCATTTCTATCTTAAAAGAAAGAAATATTTTTGAACAAATCATTGCCATAAAATATGAAGTTCCTAATGATCATTTAGAACAGCTGGAACATTACCGAAAAGATATTGATACGTTCTATGAACATATTATGGAAAATAATGCTTAAAGCATATTGATTATGATCGCTAAAAGATATGAAAACCTGCCTTCATAGAGTGAAAATATTAGATTTTTGGCTGTTTTTTATAATATAAGAAAAATTTATGTTGCTTTACTTTACACAAGGCAAAGAATTCGCAGTACTAAAAAAACAGTCGAAAAGGCGGCTTTTGAGCTATGATACAAGTTTCTAACAAACCTCTCAAAAAGGAGAAAAATGAATGCCTATTCAATATCTTGGCTTGAAACAAATTAATGGTCCTTTGCTAATTTTAGAAGGCGTACAGGATGCAGCATCAGAAGAGATTGTAGAAATTACTATAGAAGGAGAACAGCAAAAACGGCTAGGCAGAATTATCGAAATTTATGATGACCGTGCGGTAATTCAGGTTTTCAGTGGTTCTGCTGGAATGTCCTTAAGCAATACCTATACCCGTCTAACTGGCCACCCTATGCAAGTTTCCCTTTGTTTGGATGTGCTCGGCAGAACATTCAATGGAATCGGTCAACCGATAGACGGTTTGGGAGATATTTCCTCTGATTATAAAAAAGATATTAATGGCTTGCCGTTAAACCCTGTTACCAGAGAATATCCACGAAATTATATCCGTACAGGTATTTCTGCCATTGATGGCTTAACCACTCTAATCCGTGGACAAAAACTACCTATTTTTTCCGGAGATGGCTTGCCTCATGACCAATTGGCTGCACAAATTGTACAACAAGCTTCTTTAGGCGAGGAATCTGATGAAAATTTTGCTATTGTATTTGCAGCTATGGGTGTGAAATATGATGTTGCTGAATTTTTCCGTCGTACTTTTGAAGAAAGCGGTGTTTCCTCTAAAGTGGCTATGTTCGTCAATTTGACCAATGATCCTGTAGTAGAACGCTTGATTACTCCAAAATTAGCTTTAACCGTAGCAGAATACCTTGCTTTTGAAGAAAATATGCATATTTTAATTATCTTAACGGATATGACATCCTATGCTGAAGCGATGAGAGAAATTTCTTCCTCTAAAGGAGAAATTCCCTCCCGTAAAGGATTTCCCGGCTATTTATATAGTGAATTAGCTACGATTTATGAACGTGCAGGCATTGTTGCTGGTGTAAAAGGTTCTGTGACGCAAATTCCTATTTTGACTATGCCCGGAGATGATATTACTCATCCCGTACCTGATTTAACCGGATATATTACAGAGGGACAAATTGTACTAGATAGGCGTTTACATGGTCAATCTCTTTACCCTCCTATCAATGTACTCCCCTCTTTATCTCGTTTAATGAAAGACGGCATCGGCGAAGGCTATACTCGTGCAGATCATCAAGCCGTAGCAAATCAGCTCTTTTCTTCCTATGCTAAAGTAGGAGAAGCTAGAGCTTTGGCTTCCGTTATTGGAGAAGACGAACTCTCTCCACTTGACAAACAATATTTGCTCTTTGGTAAAGCTTTTGAAGAAAAATTTGTGGCACAAAGTTTTGATGAAAATAGAACAATCATCCAAACCTTAGACCTTGGATGGGATTTACTCAAAATGTTACCTAGAAAAGATTTAGACCGCATTGATACAAAACTTTTAGATCAATACTTTCCTGAGGAGAATGAAGAAAACGCTTCCTTAAATTAAATTTCTAGAATGATTCTACATTTTTTATGCAAACTAAAGAGCTTATTGATAAGCTCTTTCTCCCTGCAAATTTTGTTTGATCCAAAAACCATAAGACCTCCTCACTTTAGCGATAAGGATATAAATCTATATACGATGTAACACACAGAAATCTACATTTGAGCAATCTAGGGAAGACTATAAAATTTTAAATAGTAGAGGACTAGAGGGCGTTGAAGTAAGAATTCTCCTGATTGAGACATGATACATCATGAGGTAGTCAAAACGGGATTTTCCTTTTTTAAAGCCTATTGAATACTCCTACATCCAGAGTAGATTCGAAGAAAATATTCAATGTAGTTGAAAGAAACTGCTCTACACCATAAAAATAGACCATACATTATACTACCAGTGAGAGACTAAACAGATGCTTAATGTTAAATTTATTGTTCAATCAATGGAGGTATCCCTATGGATCCCAATATTTTTCCTACCAAAGGAAATTTACTCTTAGCCAAAAAATCTTTTTTCTTGGCTAGAATCGGCTATGAATTAATGGATAAAAAAAGAAATATTCTTATCCGTGAATTAATGGAACTTATCGAAATGGCAAAAAGTGTACAAAGCGAAATAGACAAAACATTCCCACCTGCTTATGCTGCTTTGCAACGCGCAAATATTCAACTAGGTTTACATGATGTTGCGCAACTAGTCACTTCCGTACCTATTGAAAACAGCGTCACTGTAAAAACACGTAGTGTAATGGGGACAGAAATTCCATTCGTAGAATATGACAAGACATCTTCTCCTCCTCCCTATCCCTATTATAGTACAGTTGAAGCACTAGACGAAGCGAAAGCAGGTTTTGAAAAAGTAAAAGATTTGACAATTCGCCTTTCCATGATTGAAAGCTCTGCCTACCGACTTGCTTCTAGTATCAAAAAAACACAAAAAAGAGCAAACGCTTTAAAAAACATTACCATACCTAACTATGAAAATCGCATACGAACAATTAGTGATATATTAGAGGAAAAAGACAGGGAAGAATTTACTCGTTTAAAACAATTAAAAAAGACCAAGGAGATATAAAGTCTTATATCTCCTTGGTCTTTTGATTATATGGATTTTCAACTCTCACTCAATAGTTAAGCCCATTATCTCTTTTTCTCTGATAATTTTTTGTCAATGACTTTTACAAAGTCACCCATATTTTTCATTTCACTCATTTCATCATCTGAAATTTTTACTTGAAATTCTCTTTGGATTTCTTCCATCACATGAGCATGTGTCACTGGTGTCCATCCAGGATAAGCTTCTGCTGTCGCCGTATTAGAAATACGGATATTCTTATCTTTAAACACATGTTGAAAAACTTTTTCTAGTCTTTCTTTCGTACCCATAAAATTCTCCTTCTCCTTTTCTTTGCTGTCTTTTACCTTTTTTATTTTTCCCATGAATGAGATTTTACATGCAAAAGACCAAATTATTGTATCAAAACGATTCACATTGTTCAATATTTGATCTAAGCATCTAAGATGTGTTGACACTACCCAAAATGCCCAGATTTTGAGTAGATTTATTGGATAAAGCAAATTTTTGCAAACATATGCGCGTATTTCAAAAAAAATCAAAAGTTTGCTCAATATCCTCGAACAAAGAGAATATTCTATATCATCTTTCTCCTATAGAAAAAGGTAGAACAACATACTGAAAGTGTTTCAAGGAAACTCGACACTACAGGGGAATATTATACTAAATATTTTTCTGTAAATGAGATGCCAGCACTAACTTCTAAACACAAATTAAAAGGAAAAATGATAAAAATATGAACATTAAGCGGTAGTGTCAAAACGCCCTATCTATTCATCAACCAGGCAATCACATAAAATAAATAGATATGCGCTGGATAAAACAGATAAAAGAAATACTTCTGATCTTTTCCTTTTTTTCCATTATAAAACCAAAGTAAAATTGCAGAAAGTCCCATCAAAGCTTGCGTATCCCCTACTCCAGCTGTAAGTCCTCTGTACAAAAGCCATAAACTCAAAAGCACTAAAGTGAAAACTTGCAGTATTCTTCTTTTTCGAAACAGATAAAAAAGTAAGCCCAAAAATACAAAGATCAGACTACCCTCTGCCAATAAAATATTAGGAATAAAAGCTTGATGTACAACCAATACCCATGGAGGTAAACGTCGAATAAAAGTATCCACTAAGAATAAAATAAAAACTACATTATAAATGATTAGCAAAAGTAAAGGAACAAGTCCTAAGATAATCGATTTTATCTTCTTTTCCTTCAATCCTATGATAACGGAATCTACACACCACATCAACAAAGCAGAAAAAAACAAAGTAGCAAAAATATTGTTAATCAAGCCTATTTCTGACGGAAAAACCACAGAAATAATATAAGACAGCATATTCATCACAACAAAACTAATATATAATCGCAATAAATATTTTTTTCGATTTCTTGTATAAGTAAAACCTTCTGCACATAAAAAAATAAAGATTGGTGCCGTTAGCCTACCTATCCAGCTAAACCAAAGCGGTACTCCTTGCCTAGCAAACATCTGATGCAGATGGTCAAATACCATAAAAACAATACCAATCATCTTTAAATGGTATCCAGTAAATCCACGTTTTTCCTGCTGTCGCTGTACTACTTCTTCCATCCAGTATTCTCCTATCTCAGAGCCTGTTTAATATCAATAAATGAGGTGATTTTCCACTTTACATCTCTCTTCTTTCTCCTACACAAAGAAGAGATACCGCAATACTAAAGATAAGTAAGTGAACCTCACATGACTAAAGTCACGTGCTTCATGAGTTTCCCTAGAAATTTCCTGTTTCTTAGACCTCGTAATCTACTATCTCCACAGGCGTTTGTTCCGATAGTTCCTATACCGTATTTGTTCATCTGTTATATCGCTATTCCTAAATCCAACAGACTTTTGTTCGTATGTTTTGAGCAGTGTTGACATCTCTGTCATGCTTTGCTTCACAGTCCAAGCATATCCATTTCTGATAATCAATTTAAATCTTTTGTCTCTTTATTCCGCTATCCGCAAACATGGCACGGCTGATTGCTTAGGAAAAACCCATCGCCGCTCACTCACGACTAAAGTCACGAGTATGAGCAGCGACCTTTTTCAATTTTTCACGGACTTCCTTACGCTTCATCTGCGGCAAAACATTTAAGTGCTTGAAATAATTGATAAACATCTAACTTTGCTGTCAATTCAAAAGGTGAATGCATGGATAAAACCGGAACACCTATGTCAATGACTTCCATATTTAAACTTGCTACATACTTAGCCACTGTTCCGCCTCCTCCTACATCTACTGCTCCTAATTCGCCTGTTTGCCAAAAAACCTTATTTTGATCCAACAAACGGGTAAGATAACCTAGATATTCTGCACTAGTATCGGAACTGCCACCCTTACCTCTTGAACCTGTGTATTTCATTAAAATACAACCTCTATTCATGTATGCACAATTTCTACTATCTACTACTTCTGGAAAAGTAGGATCATAAGCTACACCCACATCTGCAGACAAACATTTGCTATTTCTCATGACTTGCCTTGCATTTGCTCCTTGATTCTCCGCCAAATCTTCCAAAAAATGCAAGAGATAAAAAGAATCCAAACCAGTATTTCCAGTAGAACCTATTTCTTCTTTATCTGCTAATACACAAAGACTCGTATATTTTGGGTTTTTGGTTTCAATTTCTGCCATCAAAGCGGCATAGGCACAAACACGATCATCCTGCCCGTAACTACCAATCAAACTGGTATCAAAACCCACATCTCTAGCTTTTGCCGCCGGCACGATTTCAATTTCTGCTCTAGCTAAATCTCTTTCTGTAATTCCATAACGTTCATTTAACAAGACTAAAATATTCAGCTTCACTTTTTCTTTCAGTTCTGTATCTTCAAAATAGGGAATAGAACCAACAAGTAAATTCAGCTCTTCTCCTTTTAGACCTTCTTCTAAAGTTCTTTTGTTTTGCTGTTGTGCTAAATGAGGTAGTAAATCTGTAACACAAAAGACTGGCTCATCTTCTTTTTCACCAATCGAAATTTCTACAACTTCTCCATTTGCTTTAACCACGATCCCATGTAAAGCCAATGGAGTAGCTCCCCACTGATACTTACGCACTCCACCGTAATAATGTGTTTTTGCCAAACCAATATCATGGTCTTCATAAAGAGGAACTTGTTTTAAATCCAATCTAGGAGAGTCAATGTGAGCCACAGATAAATGAATACCTTTTTCTAGATCCTGTGTCCCTAAAGTACCAAAAATCATCGCTTTATTACGATTAACACAATAAAATTTATCTCCCGCCTGATATTTCTTTCCAAGGGAAAATGGTTGATATCCTGCTTTTTTGAGCAAGATCTCCGCTTCTCTTACACATTCTCGTTCTGTTTTGCCTTGATCTAAAAAATATTTGTAACCTTTAGCAAATTCATCTGCTAAAGGGATCAAACCCGGTTCTATTTTATAAATATGAGGCAATTCCCAAGTCAAATTTTGCAATTCTTTTAATTTTGCATCTGAAACCATATCTACACTCCTTTTTAAAAATCTGTTCAATATTTGTGAACAAAGTAATTTTTGTAACATTTTTTCTAAAAGAGACTATCCAACATTTCCAAATAAAAAGCATTTTGTATATCTTTTTTTCAAGAACCTATATATCTCTGAATAAAGAAATGTTTGTGCATCTTTTTTTCTAAAAACCTATTTCAGTATCTCCAAACAAAGAGAATGTTGTGTATAGTTTTTTTCCTACACGAAGAGGTGACACAGGAATACTGGAGGCATTTCAAGGAGGCTCGACACCGTAAGGAAGAAAAATAGACCAAACATTCTCCCGCAAGTGAGATACGAAATAAGCTCTCTCACACGAAGAAGTATTTCAAAAAAGCTCGACACCGTAGGAAAAAAACATACCCTAATATTTCGATATTGAACAATTTCTTAGTTTAAAATTCAACAGACCTCACCCGCATATTCAAAATGGATGAGGTCTTCTCTTTATCTTTACTATGACAGTATAGAGTGAACTTATGCTAAATCTACACCATTAGATTGAATAACTTTTTTATACCAACCAAAAGATTTTTTCTTACTTCTTTTATTTGTTCCCTTGCCGTTATCATCCCGATCTACATAAATGAAACCATAACGCTTAGACATCTCACCAGTACCTGCACTGACTAAATCAATGCAGCCCCAAGTCGTATAGCCCCAGCACTCCACACCGTCTTGAATTGCTTCGCCCATTTCACGGATATGCTCACGCAAGTAATCAATACGATAGTCATCATCAATAGAGCCGTCTTCTTTCACTGTATCTTTTGCTCCTAAACCGTTTTCTACAATAAATAAAGGTTTTTGATAACGGTCATATAGTTCATTCATGGTAATACGCAAACCTAATGGATCAATCTGCCATCCCCATTCACTTGCCTTTAAATGAGGATTTTTCAACGTACTAAATACATTACCTTCTGTACCTTCCGTTCTTTGGGGATTCGCACTAGCCACACGGGAAGAATAATAACTAAAGGAAACAAAATCCACTGTATACTTCTTTAGCACTTCCAAATCTCCATCTTGAATTTCCAGTTTAATCTTTAATTCTTCAAACAAACGTCTACTATAGCTTGGATAATATCCCCTGGATTGCACATCTACAAAGAAATACCCCTCTCTGTTGGCATTTAAAGCCTTCCACACATCATCAGGATTACAAGTATCCGGATAAGTAATGCCAGCAGCTAGCATACAACCAATTTTAAATTCTGGGCTAATTTCTCTAGCCATTTTCGTAGCCAAAGAAGAAGCCACTAATTGATGGTGAGCAGATTGATATTTTAACTGGTTTGCATTTTTTTCTTCATCTTTATTTAAAATCAAGCCTGCACCAATAAAAGGAACGTGCAAAAGCATATTAATTTCATTAAATGTTAGCCAATATTTTACTTTACCTTTGTAACGTTTAAAAATCACTTCACAATAATGTACATAAAAATCAATAAGTTTTCGATTTCTCCAACCACCATAATTCTTCATCAAGGCTATCGGTGTATCAAAATGATTAATGGTCACTAAAGGTTCTATACCATGTTTTTGACATTCATCAAAAACATGATCATAAAATTTCAAACCTTCTTCATTAGGGGCTGCATCATCTCCATTTGGGAAAATCCTAGCCCAACAAATGGACATGCGGAAAGTTTTAAAACCCATCTCTGCAAATAAAGCAATATCTTCTTGATAATGATGATAAAAATCAATGGATTCATGACTAGGGTAAAAATCGTACTTCGTTTCTAACGCTTTTGTTGGGTTTAACATAGCTTCCCAACGTCCACCTGCCACATTGGGTAAAACATCTACAGGAGTAAGACCTTTTTTGCCTTCTGTGTATGCTCCTTCGCATTGATTAGCGGCAACTGCACCACCCCACAGAAAATTTTCGGGAAAATTGCTTTGTTGATTCACTAAGATTACCTCCGAATTTCTAAATTTTTACCTATCGCCTCGTGATATACTCCCACCACCTATGCTAAATCTAAGAAGCAGGAGCTTCTCGCTCAAGACAACTAGTGCCTGAACCATCCCCGTGTTCCCCACGGTTTTATGCCAATTCATCCTACTACCTTAGAGATAGCGGATTTCTTGGTAAATTGAATGAAATTCTGAAATCTTTACTTAATTACTTCTTAATCTTTATATTTTATCACAAAAAAGTTTATTGTCAAAGACAGGTCTGCCTGTTCTCATCTCGTCTATAACAAACTCTCTCATTCTACCCCTGAAGAAAAGCTTTACGGCGTATTTAGTAAATCTGTACCATTAGACTGAATAACTTTCTTATACCAATCAAAAGATTTTTTCTTGCTTCTTCGATTCGTTCCCTTTCCATTATCATCACGGTCTACATAAACAAAACCATAGCGCTTAGACATTTCACCAGTGCTTGCACTGACTAAATCAATACAACCCCAAGTTGTATAACCCCAGCATTCTACTCCGTCTTGAATTGCTTCACCCATTTCACGAATATGCTCACGCAAATAATCAATACGATAGTCATCATCAATAGAGCCGTCTTCTTTCACTGTATCTTTTGCACCTAAGCCATTTTCCACGATAAATAAAGGCTTTTGATAACGATCATACAATTCATTCATTGTAATGCGTAAACCTAATGGATCAATCATCCATCCCCATTCACTGGCTTTTAGATAAGGATTTTTCAATGTATTCATGATATTGCTTGCTACTCCTTCATTCCGTTTTGGATCTGCACTGACCACACGAGAGGAATAGTAACTAAAAGAAATAAAATCTACTGTATAAGCTTTTAGTATATCCAAATCTCCATCTTGAATATCTAATTTTACATTCAATTCTGCAAACAAACGTTTACTATAGCTAGGATAATATCCCCTAGACTGCACATCCACAAAAAAATATCCCTCACGATTTACTCCCAACGCTTTCCATACATCATCGGGATTACAAGTATCCGGGTAAGTGCTACCAGCAGCTAGCATACATCCAATATTAAAATCCTGGCTGATTTCTTTTGCAAGTTTCGTAGCCAAAGAGGATGCAACCAACTGATGATGAATGGCTTGATATTTGATTTGCTTATCATTTTCTTCCCCTTTATTAATCAGTAAGCCCCCTCCAATAAAAGGGATATGCAAAAGGGCATTAATTTCATTAAAAGTTAACCAATACTTTACTTTACCTTTATAGCGTTTGAAAATCACTTCACAATAACGAATATAAAAATCAATCAGTTGTCGATTTTTCCAACCACCGTAATTCTTTGTCAAGGCCAAAGGAGTATCATAATGATTGATCGTAACTAATGGCTCTATCCCATATTTTTTGCATTCGTCAAAAACTTGATCATAAAATTTCAAACCTTCTTCATTCGGAGCTGCATCATCTCCATTTGGAAAAATCCTTGCCCAGCAAATGGATGTTCGAAAAGTTTTAAAACCCATTTCCGCAAATAAAGCAATATCCTCTTGATAATGATGGTAAAAATCAATAGATTCATGGCTAGGATAAAAATCATACTTCGTTTCCACAGTTTTCTTAGGATTGAGCATGGCTTCCCAACGTCCATTTGCCTGATTGGGTAAAACATCTACCGGACTCAGACCTTTTCCATCCTCTAAATATGCCCCTTCACATTGGTTAGCGGCAACCGCTCCACCCCATAGAAAATTTTCAGGAAAATTACTTTGTTTATTCATTTGATCTTTCCTCCCTAACTTTTCAATCTTGACCTTTTTGGTCTTTTATGTTCATTCTAGCATAAAAAAATGGATAATCAAAGGTGTGGTTGCTTTGAATTATCCATTTTTTTCGTTATCCATCCTTTCTAGTCTCTTGATACACAAGGCGTAAACTCTCTTCCGTTACATTACCCATGATTTGATGAAACAACTGATAAGCCCTTATTTTATACTTAACCAAGGGATTTCCTTTTTTCCCATAAGACTGCCATCCTCTCCCTCTTTGTAAAACTCTTAATCCCTCCATATACTCCCGCCAATTTTTATCTATCGTTTGAAGATAAATTCGACGTTCTTTTTCTTGAAGTTGTTCTTCATTTTGCGTTGATTCTTGCTGGTTTTTCCATAAGATTTGAGCTTGTAAAGTGAAATAGTCTTTGAATGCTTTTTTATTGGGACATTGTTCTTTCATCTCATCCTTTTGAAAAATTTCTACATCCAAGGGTAATACAGAAAGTATCCTATGTTTCAATTTCCTCCAATCCCAACGACTACTATTTTTCTCGTCATCTATACATTCTTGTGCCACATCATCTATCCATTTAGCAAACATTTTTTCTCTAACTTCTTCTAAATCTTGCGCATATAAAATATATCTACGCTCTTTGTTCATCAAATCTCTTTGTTCATTTAAGATTTGATCGTATTGGAAACATTTCATTCTACTGACATAATGACTTTGTCCAACCCTTTTTTGTGCATCTTGAACAAATTTTAGAAGTAATTTATGCTGTATCGGCTTATTTTCTTCTCCTTTTAACGCATGGAATACAGAAAGTAAACTCTGCACACCATATTGAGTCAATAAATGATCCTCCAAAGAAAGATAAAAACGAGATTCTCCCGGATCGCCCTGCCTGCCAGAACGCCCCCTAAGCTGATCATCTATTCTAAGCGATTCATGACGCTGAACACCAATCACTTTTAACCCCCCAGCTGATCTTGACTGTTCATCCAATTGAATATCCGTTCCCCGACCTGCCATATTTGTAGCAATCGTCACTGCACCATATCTTCCTGCTTTTGCAATAATGCTTGCTTCCTGTTTATTTTGTTTAGCATTCAGTACTTGATGGGCAATCCCTTTTTTTCTCAATAGATCACTCAATAATTCAGATGTATCTATATGCGTTGTACCTACTAGAATAGGTTGTCCTGTTGAATGAGTTTTCGCAATATCTTCTATAATCGCTTGATACTTTTCTTTTTTCGTTTTATAAATCAAATCAGGATGATCTATACGCAATATTTTTTTATTCGTTGGAATATCTACAACATCTAAAGCATAAATTTGACGCAATTCCATTTCTGCTTGCGCAGCTGTACCTGTCATTCCTGATTTTTGCTTAAATTGGTTAAAAAAGTTTTGAAAACTTATGCTAGACAAAGCTCGGTTCTCTTCTTTTGCTTCTATTTTTTCTTTTACCTCTATCGCTTCGTGCAAGCCTTCGGAATATCTTTTTGATGGAGTTATACGTCCAGTAGCACTATCTACAAGGATGACTTTTTGTTCTTGTACGATGTAATCCCGATCTCTGCGCATAATGTAATGCGCGCGTAAAGCTGCCCTAACATGATAAAAAACATTTAAGCGTTCAGCCTCTTCTAATTGATCTAGATAAAAAAATTGTTCTACTTTTCGAAATCCTTGATCGGTAAGACTAGCTGTTTGACCATCAACAATAAAATCTCCTTCTTCTATAATTTCTTCCTCAACTAGTTTATCCAGTTTTGTTAATTTAGGCCCTTTTGTTCCTTGTCTTAAGTGCCGAACCAAAAAATCACAAGATTTATATAATTTGTTTTGTTCCTCCTTATCTAATCCATAAACCGAATTTTCATTTTTTCCTGCGATGACCAACGGAGATCTTGCCCGATCAATCAAAATGGAATCTGCTTCATCAATTAAGGCATAATTTAATCCTCTTAATACAATTTTTTTTACATCCATAACGATATGATCACGTAAATAATCAAAAACTAACTCATGATTTGTCACATAAGTAATATCACAAGCATAAGCTGCACGACGTTCTGGCTTACTTAATCCGCCTACCACTACACCGACAGATAAACCTAAAAATTCATAAAGATTTTTCATCAGCTCCGCATCACGTTTAGCCAAGTAGTCATTCACTGTAACAATATGAACTCCCTCTCCACTCAACGCATAGACATAGGCTGGCAAAGCAGCTACCAAAGTTTTCCCTTCGCCTGTCTTCATCTGCGCAATACGCCCTTGATACAGCACAATTCCACCTGCTAGTTGGACACGGTAATGCTCCATTCCCAAAACACGCCGAGAAGCTTCACGCACTACGGCAAAAGCCTCTACAAGATAAGAATCTGAATTTTCTCCTTTTTTCAATAAGGATTTCCAATTGGAAGTTTTATCCTTTAATTGTTTATCTGTACATTGCATCATTTCAGTCCGCATACTCTCTATTTCATCTACGATAGGACTAATGGTTTTCAACTCTTTTTCACTGTATGTATAAAATAATTGGGGGATAAGACCCATGGTTTCCACTCCTCACACAATCAAAGTTAATCAAATAGTCTCTCCATCCTAAGGTTTAGCCTCATTTTACCGGTAAAGCCCACGATTTGAGACAATTTTCTTCCATAGGATTTTTTTCTTTCATCGGATCATTTTCTAAACTCAAAAGGAATATTAACTGTTAATTAAATCTAAATTACTTATACCATTTTTTATAGTGTTCTCTATTGATTTGTTCATCAATAGAGCTTTATTCATGATATCCAATAAATACTAACATCGACAGCTTATGAATTTTTCGGATAGCTGCCGCTGAATGAAAGTTTTTTGCCCATAAAGTTAAATAGTCATAAGCAACGTCTTTCATTTATTCCACTGTAATAATATAACAAATAATTTGAATGCTTTCCACAAAAAAAGCCATGAGTAGATATTGTGTTAAGCAAATTAACACGTAGCAAAAAAGAAAGCATTGTCTTTTTGCTTTCTTTTTCATTTTCTATTAACTTGCTATATTTTTTGGAATGTAATGTTTATAAACTGAATGGTAATATTGAAAGTATGCCATAATTAAATTGGTACCTACATTGCCACCAAGATTTATCGTCCCAGTAGGAAAACTATTTGCTTCAAACAACCAAAATTTTCTTTTCCCTTCTTTATCTGTATTAATGCTTACATCCAATCCAATTTCAAAAATTGGATTTCGACAAAAAGACTGATAATAAGCAGGAAATTCTTTTCCAAATCTAATCAATCTCTCCTGTATTTCAGACCATTCACTGTCAAACTCATTTTTCAAAAAAAGTTCACATGGCATGGAATAACCACCCGTATGAATATTGGAAACCATCCCATTTGCATTACCAATTCTAGGATATAAATTTACTACAAATTCCCCATTGACTGCATTGCGGCAACACCTTACCCGAATATCAAATGGCTCTCCATTTCTCGTTCTGCAATCAATGACAGGTTGCACCAAATGCTCTTTGGATAATTTTGTGTAATAATCTTTCAATTTAGGCAAATCCAATTCTTTTTTCTCTGCTCCAATAGTCATGAAATATTGATTATTTTTTTGTTGAATTTTCACAACTCCATTTCCATTTTCTCCATTGCATGGCTTAACGACAACTTCTCCTTGCCATTCATCCAATGCATTTTTCAAATCCTCAAATTTTTTAAGTAATTTTGTCGGTATTAACATATTTTTAAACTGATCCGTTTTTGCTTCAGCAAGAGCCTTATAAGCTGTATACTTTGACAATCCTAAACTCTTACGTGTAAGCAGAGTATATGGTGCAAGTTCTTTATCAATAAGATTAAATTGATTATCCACGAGTGGAGGAATAGGAACAATTTTTCTATAAATATCCCCATTTTCAAAAAATATACCATTAATCTCTTGTTTAGTCCAATCCACATCTTTTGGTGCAAATAAAAATAAATCCACATCAAATGCACGAGCCATATACAACATATGATAAAAACTATTTGTCCTGTCACTCAAAGGAACATTTTTCAGTAATCGTCCTACAGTTATCATGATTGATTTACCTCTTTCCTCTTTCATAATGTTAAATTGATTCATTGAAATTTTTCAAAAAACAAGTTGATATCTTCAAAACAATCTGCATTTTCAGCAATAGTTTGTTCATCCCAATTCCACCATTGAACACGTTGCAAAATTTCAATCTCTTGTTCACTAAAACGAAATTTTTTTACTTTGCCCGGTACACCTACCACAATCGCAAAAGGCGGGACATCCTCATTCACAACAGCATTTGCTCCAATAATCGCACCGTCTCCAATGGTATGTACTTTACTAGCATTGATAAAGACATTTGCTCCAATCCATACATCCGAACCAATTTTAATCGAATGAAAAGACTCCAAATGTGCATTTAACCCAGATTTTTCTAGTTTATTCAATGAAACTACATCTCTTTCCAAACGATGGCAAGTGGTTAAACTACGCACATGATGATTACCATTCATATAGGCTTTTCCATTAATGGATACATATCGTCCAATCGAAGAAATACAGTTATGCTGAGAATGTTGTCCTATACAATTTAAAAAGGTAGAGAATCCAGTTGTATATTTTCCAATGGGAACACCATCAAAAACAAAATCATATTCCAACAAATCATCATTCTTCACTAAATAGTCTTCATTAACTACAAACCCTTTATTTTTCAAGCATTGTACCGTCTGATTATTTTCAATCGTAACACAAAAACAACTTTCTTTATTTAATACTTCCCGACTTTTTACAGGAATTCCCCTAATCACCGGAGTACTTTTATAGTGATCAGAAATAAAATACGATGTTGGAATACCATGCGATTTTAAGATAAAATGAATTTTTAATGCAACATTTGTGATTCCCCACACCACCACACTACGCCCAACCAATTTTTCTTTGACTTTTGTAATAAAATCCATAAGCGATTATTCATCACGCATTTTTCAGCGTGTATCCTTTCATGATAAATACTTTACTTTTTTACTTAAAGATTGTTTCCCTCTCATCCTCAGTCAATGCTTTCTCATTCCATAATCATTACCGCCTTTGTATATAAATTTACTCCATGCACCCTATTGGGGTGTATGTGATCTAGTAAATACTTTTCTGTAGATTCTCGCTCTAATGTGGCTTTCAAAAACGGATTCGGATTCACATATAAATATCCATTACTTTTACAAAATGCCGATAGTGCATCACTATACTGTAGAAGCAAAGCATCCCGTTCAGAAAGCGATTTACAACGATGAACACGATCATTTGTCAAAGCTAACCACGGTGCAACAAAAACAAAATCTGTATTCCGATTTTGTACATGAATATGGTTAATTAATTCGGATATTCTTTCAATATACTGTTCCGGTGTCATTGCACATATAGCAGGATTTCGATAACAGACATCATTTGTCCCAATTGCAATCACATAACCCTCTGCACCAACATTTGCAATGATTTCAGCACGGTTTAATAAAGTTTGTACCACTCCACTATCATAAGCTTTTTCTGTAATATTGATCGAATCAAAAAGGCTTGCCAAGGGCTGATACCAGCCAATACCTCCATTTTTTGAACCTGCAGTGATCGAATCCCCAACAAAGCAAACAGACTGCTTTGCCGATAACCATTGATAAATTTTTGTATCGACAAAATCTTCTGGTTTAGGATATGCCGGGGCAGGATCCTGTCTGAATCCCTCTCTTGTCTTATAGTACCTTGGTGTCGCAGCTTCAATAGGAAGTTTTTGCCCCAACATGACTTCTGTGATCGTTGCATGAACCTGCTTAATTCGCTTAAATTCAGCGGTACTAATTTGTGCATTTAAGTCCGGATTTGTCAAAAGGTCATAAATAGGCAGGGCACGATGTGTCTTACCTAATAGGCATTGTGCATAAAGCGGAATAATAGATGTTCCCATTATTGATTTGTTCTCACAATCAAAGTAAATTTCTATTAATGCTGAAGCATCTCCATCATACTCTGTATAAGAATTCGTAAAGTTTCCAAGTCCATTCACAATCAACATATTATTTCGGAAATCAATTGGCTGAACAGCAACATATCACAATATCCGCTCCGGCTTCAGAAAAAACTTCATACCACGCTTTTTGCAAATCATCAGGCGCATGTAAAAATTGTCCTCCCATATGTGGCATAACAATGATAATATCCGGATTTTCAGCTTTCACTTTGGCAAACTGCCTAAATACTTCTTCTTTTGCAAAAGCAAACTGTTCATTTTGAGGATTTACTACAAAAGAGGATAGATAGGCATCGTTCCCTTTCAAATTTCTTTTTGCGGTAGGCGTATAAGCCAAAAAAGCAAATTTAATCCCCTGAAGCTCTACTATTTTCACCTTTTCTTTTTCTTCTTTTGAACGATATGTACCTATATGGTCAAGTCCAATTGAATCTAAGACATCTAATGTTCTCATTGCCCCTGTTACACCTTTATCTAAAAAGTGATTGTTGGCTGTTGTAACTAAGTTAAATCCTGCATTTTTTACTGCTTTCGCAAAACTATCTGGAAAATTCAATGCAAGAGGTTTGCCATCTCCATAATTACTGGAAGAATAACCCCCACCTGAACCGGCACAAGGACCTTCAAAGACACCGACAGAATAATCTACTTGTGAGATATAAGGTGAAGTATAGGTAAATATAGAAGAAAAATCGTATTTCTCCCCATCAAAAGCATTCTTTACACTATCTTCAAGTAAAATAAGATCCCCAGCAAAAAGTAATTTCAATGCTGAATCAAACTTATGTTTCTCACTTTTAGAAAGCGTTTTATAAATTCTGTTTATTGCCGCCATCTCTAACCCTCCGTACATCAATCTACCATGATCATGGTCATCATGGTCGCACAGACTGCGGCGTACATATGTGAACTCTTTATGCAATCGTATGCGATGATACCAATATGATCAATTTTCTGTGTTATCTTTTTCTGTTTTTTCATGTCTCATGAAAATTTTCTATTCTCTTTTAAAAATTCGCCTTACAGATATTCCTTATTTTTACATAATTTAAACAATAATAAAAATACCACCGATAAAGTACTGAATATCATCTATTTTTGTCCTATATCCGTAATGCCTTACCATAAATACATTTAACACTTGCTTAGAATATTTCATATACATGGCGCATTCCAGATAAAAGAAGCTATTCAGTATCTGCTGCCCTCCTATAAATTGTTTGTACAGAATGTTCCAGAAATGTAATCAAATCATGTAAATAACGAGAAACTCTAATAACAATATCTTTAACAACTTCTTCCGTCGTTTCTAGAATTATCCACTTGCCTGCATCCGCTTAAGGACATGCTGTTTTCGATATGCTCCACAAACCTTCTTGTTTTAAAATTTTATTTTTTAAAAACTGTAAACATTTCTCTGTGGATAAAAGATTGTCTTTGCTTCTATTCTTCATATTTTTTGAGTGATGATAAGGAATTTTAGTTTTCATGATAAAAAATTCTCCTGTTCTTTGATTTTCTTATGTTAGTAAATTATTTTACGCTGTAAAACAAATATGTAAAAGACTATACTTCCATAAAAATGGAAGTATAGTCTAAATAATACCTAAATTAGAGTATTTAGGTATTATTCCAATTATTTAATATGGAATCCCTCCATTCCAAAATATATCACTAACACGTAATTCAGTTACTTTATCTAATAACTCTTGAACATTGGGATCACTTTCTCCTAAAGTAGTTATATCTTATCCAACGTATTACTTAATCCAGAATTAGCTTCTCTCCAACTAGTTATTTCAACTGATAAATCTGGATTATTTAATTCAAATAATACATCTTCTAATGAAGTCAACGCTTACAATGTGCCTGTAGTATCTCCGTCCGTGTCGCCGTCCGTATCCCCGTCCGTGTCGCCGTCCGTGTCTCCATCTATATCTCCGTCAGTATCTCCATCGGTATCTCCGTCAGTATCGCCGTCCGTGTCTCCATCCGTATCTCCGTCGGTATCCCCGTCCGTGTCGCCATCCGTATCGCCGTCCGTGTCTCCGTCCGTGTCTCCATCCGTATCTCCATCAGTGTCTCCGTCCGTGTCGCCGTCCGTATCCCCGTCCGTATCTCCATCGGTATCTCCGTCAGTGTCTCCGTCGGTGTCTCCGTCGGTATCTCCGTCAGTGTCTCCGTCCGTATCGCCGTCCGTATCTCCATCAGTGTCTCCGTCCGTATCGCCGTCCGTATCTCCGTCGGTATCTCCGTCGGTATCGCCGTCCGTGTCGCTATCTGAGTCGCTGTCGCTATCTGAATCGCTGTCGCTATCTGAATCACTATCGCTATCTGAATCGCTGTCGCTATCTGAGTCGCTGTCGGTGTCTGAATCGCTGTCGCTATCTGAATCGCTGTCGCTATCTGAATCGCTGTCGCTATCTGTATCGCTGTCGCTATCTGTATCGCTGTCGCTATCTGAGTCGCTGTCGCTATCTGAGTCGCTGTCGCTATCTGAATCGCTGTCGCTATCTGAATCGCTGTCGGTGTCTGAATCGCTGTCGCTATCTGAATCGCTGTCGCTATCTGAATCGCTGTCGCTATCTGAGTCGCTGTCGCTATCTGAATCGCTGTCGCTATCTGAATCGCTGTCGGTGTCTGTATCGCTGTCGCTATCTGAGTCTGAATCGCTGTCGCTATCTGAATCGCTGTCGCTATCTGAATCACTATCGCTATCTGAGTCTGAGTCTGAGTCTGAGTCTGAGTCGCTGTCACTATCTGAGTCGCTGTCGCTATCTGAGTCGCTGTCGCTATCTGAGTCTGAGTCTGAGTCGCTATCTGAGTCTGAGTCTGAGTCGCTGTCGCTATCTGAATCGCTGTCGCTATCCGAATCGCTGTCGCTATCTGAGTCGCTGTCGCTATCTGAGTCGCTGTCGCTATCTGAATCGCTGTCGCTATCTGAATCACTATCGCTATCTGAGTCGCTGTCGCTATCTGAGTCTGAATCGCTGTCGCTATCTGAATCGCTGTCGCTATCTGAATCACTATCGCTATCTGAATCGCTGTCGCTATCTGAATCGCTGTCGCTATCTGAGTCGCTGTCGGAGTCTGAATCACTATCGCTATCTGAATCGCTGTCGGAGTCTGAATCGCTATCGCTATCTGAATCGCTGTCGGTGTCTGTATCGCTGTCGCTATCTGAGTCACTGTCGGAGTCTGAATCGCTGTCGCTATCTGAGTCACTGTCGCTATCTGTATCGCTGTCGCTATCTGTATCGCTGTCAGTGTCTGTATCGCTGTCGCTATCTGTATCGCTGTCGGTGTCTGTATCGCTGTCGCTATCTGTATCGCTGTCGGTGTCTGAATCGCTGTCGCCATCGGAGTCACTGTCGCTATCTGAATCGCTGTCGCTATCTGAATCGCTGTCGGAGTCTGAATCGCTGTCGCCATCGGAGTCACTGTCGCTATCTGAATCGCTGTCGCTATCTGAATCACTGTCGCTATCTGTATCGCTGTCGCTATCTGTATCGCTGTCGCTATCTGTATCGCTGTCGCTATCTGAGTCGCTGTCGGAGTCTGAATCACTATCGCTATCTGTATCGCTGTCGGAGTCTGAATCGCTATCGCTATCTGAATCGCTATCGGTGTCTGTATCGCTGTCGCTATCTGTATCGCTGTCGGTGTCTGTATCGCTGTCGCTATCTGAATCACTGTCGCTATCTGTATCGCTGTCGGAGTCTGAATCGCTATCGCTATCTGAGTCGCTGTCGGAGTCTGAGTCGCTATCGCTATCTGAGTCGCTGTCGGAGTCTGAGTCGCTGTCGCTATCTGAGTCGCTGTCGCTATCCGAATCGCTGTCGCTATCTGAGTCGCTGTCGGTGTCTGTATCGCTGTCGCTATCTGAATCGCTGTCGCTATCTGAGTCGCTGTCAGAGTCTGAATCGCTGTCGCTATCTGAATCGCTGTCGCTATCTGAATCGCTGTCGCTATCTGAATCACTATCGCTATCTGAATCACTGTCGCTATCTGAGTCTGAATCGCTGTCGCTATCTGAATCGCTGTCGCTATCTGAATCACTATCGCTATCTGAATCACTGTCGCTATCTGAGTCGCTGTCGCTATCTGAGTCGCTGTCGCTATCTGAGTCGCTGTCGCTATCTGAATCACTATCGCTATCTGAATCACTGTCGCTATCTGAATCACTATCGCTATCTGAATCGCTGTCGGTGTCTGTATCCGTATCGGTATCCGGTTCTGTTGCTGGCTCCGGTCCTGTCGACGGCGTTTCTGTCTCTGGTTCCGTCTCTGGTTCTGTTACTGTATCCAATGCTTCAACCACTGTATCTGTCAGCATTTCTGCCACATCTTGAGGATCTACTGCAATTTTTTCCAACTCTTCTTCATTGATATCCTCTATTTTCACAGATACATTTTTACCATCAAATTGAATTTCTGTAATTTTTCCTTTGCTATCAACTTTGAATTTATTTCCATCCGCATCTTTATTTGTACCTTTTTTGATTTTTCCATTTTCACCAATCAGATACCAGACACCTTTAATTTTAATCGGAGAACATTTTTGTCCATCAATTCCCGTTGCCAAAACACCGTCAATATAAATGTAATCTCCCTCTACTCTGGTAGCGCCATGTCCTTTTTCAGCCCTACCTTTTCCTGTAGAAAAATACATCGTAGCGGTTTCTCCGTTCTCACCCTCTACGTTCTTGACTTTGCCCGTTTTCATCGAACCGTCGCTTGATGAACCAAAATAATATCTTGCTGTTCCCACTCTTTCATTTTTTTCCGAAGAACTTAAAGCTCTCGTAGCTGATGCAGGAGCATAGAATAATTTATCGTTCAATTCTTCTGCGTGTAAACGCACTAATCCAGAAAGCATCGTTCCATTGACATCAAAACCATAGTCTTTTCCATTTACTGTTTTGATGCTACCTGATGCAGATCCATTTCCTACATAAGGATTTCCTTTTTTATCTACGTAATACCAATAAGTATCGCCCCCATCATCATCAGGAGCCGCTTGTTTCAACCATGTACTTTTCTTAACTGAACCATCTTCCGCACCACCTGCAAAGACTACCTCTGTTCTTCCATCAGGTGTAATTTCTTCCTCATAAGAAGAAAAAGCTTCCTTATCTACCCAACCATAAAGCATACGACCGTCATCATCAAAAAGGTAACTTTTTTGGTTAATAGTTCTCTCTGCTGAGACAACCTTTTTTCCTTTGGCATCAAAGTAATACCAATCGGTTTCTCCCTCATCATCTGCCAGTTTAGCCCATTGATTCACTTGTCTTGAGCCATCTTCGGCACTACCATAATAATAGTCATCTATCCAGTCATATTCCATTGCGCCACAAACATTAAAGGAATAAATTTTTCCATTAATTGTTGCTGTTTGTTCTTTTAACATTTTTCCATCAGAACCAAAGTAAAACCACCTTACCTCCCCGTTCATATGTGCGCAAGGTAGCTTTCTCCATTGGTTAAGAACTCTTTCTCCCCAAGTATCTACATAATAAGTATCATCAATGACTTGAGAGGTTAGTACTTCTCCATTTTCGCCTAAATAATAGTATTTTTGGTTTTCTCCAACTTTCCATTGATTTTTCAATGCGTCATTACCGTCATAGAAATACCAATTGCTTCCTTCTTGCACCCAGCCTACAGCAGCGAAGACATTCATACTTGCAGTAGCACTCAGTACACCGGCAGCACCTAAAATTGCAGCCCATTTAGTTTGTTTTCTCATTTTTTCTCCTTAAAATAATCAAAAAACTATTTTATTAAAATTTACTAAAAGTTTCTCCTATATTTTACTTTTATTTTATTTAATTTTATAGTATTATTTATTTTAAGTTTTTATTTTTTTTGTTTACGAAATTAATATAAAAAGTTTATATTTACATTATTTCCAGAACTTTTTGTCCTGTGAAATATTGATATAAAATCTTTTAATATGTCTATATAAGACTAAAAAACAGAATTTTCAAGGTGAAATTTTCAAAATCCTATTCCTTAGTTTTCTTAAATCACAAAGCTTATTTTTTCATATTTTATTCTTGATTTATTACTTTTTTCCGTCAAAATAATCTATAAATTTATCAGATATACTACTTTGACATAGTTTCGCCATGAAAAATCAACGTTTTTAGAATAAATTTTTCTCATTCTTTTTTTATTGTTTTAATATAGGCAAAAATATTTGAATTTCTTTCTTCTCCTCTCTCAAGTTTTCTTAAAACACCTCCAATATTCCTCCATTGCTACTTCTATAAAAGAAAAATATAGTAAAAATTCTCTTCGTTTGAAAATTGGGCTATGTTAGTAAAATAACTATACACAAGTTTTTTCTAAATAAAATTTAAAACCCTTCTAACAAAAAAGCTCCTGTTTAAGCAGTGTGAATGGATACTTCACTGCTTAAACAGGAGCTTTGAATTTGCCATAATGATAAAAATTTTTATTCATCATACGTCCACATACGAACAATAGATACCAATCCATAAGGTTTACTTTTGGAGATTGACCGCATGCCAAATACAATGTTTACGCTTCATGCGGCGAGAGTAAGTAATAAAAGATTTCCAATCACTTCCCCAAACAATAGAAATTTGAAAAAATTGAGCAAAGTTCATTCAATTTATGAGATATTTTTAGCATCCGTTAAAATAATGTGATTCATAAAGTAAATCCTTGAACAACCATTATAGTGTCTTATTGTTGCATCATACAAATCACACAAATAAAAAACACCAAAATGCTTTTTATTTGTTTTTTAGCTTTTATTGTCGTATTGTGTCATAATTGTGAAGTCAATCATGGGCGCACCAATTTGAATATGCTTTGCACATCATCTTCCTAATCAAATTGTGTGCATAAACTGAAGCTTAATCAGCAGGAGTTTTTCTCCACTGCTGATTGTAGCCGAAGCGATCACGTTCTCAAGTCGCTCTTGAACCTATGGTGATTAGAGCGACTTGAGAACGTGGTAAACTTCCATGATATAATAAACGTTTTTTGTTTATTATGTCATAATTGCGAAGTCAATCATGGTTGCGCCAATTTGAGTGTGCTTAGCACATTATCTTCCTAATCAAATTGTGTGCATAAACGATATAATAAACGTTTTTGCTTATTATATCATGATTACAAAGTCAATCATGATCGCACCAATTTGAGTGTGCTTTGCACATCATCTTCCTAATCAAATTGTGTGCATAAACGATATAATAAACGTTTTTTGTTTATTATATCATGATTGCGAAGTCAATCATGGTTGCGCCAATTTGGGTGTGCTTTGCACATTATCTTCCTAATCAAATTGTGTGCATAAACGATATAATAAGCGTTTTTGCTTATTATATCATATTTAAGTATGGTTGGTTCTTACTCATCAATTCCTTGTGAAAATGTTTCTTTTGTCTTTTCTACTTGAATGTGTACTTCTTTTAACTGTTTATCTTCCACAAAGGACGGTGCGCCCATCATGACATCCACACCGTTTTTATTCATCGGAAAAGCAATAACTTCTCGAATATTTTCGTCTCCGGTAAGCAACATAACCATGCGGTCAACACCCGGTGCAATTCCTGCATGGGAGGGTGCGCCATAGCCAAAGGCGTTATACATCGCAGGAAATTTTTCTTTCACGTCTTTTTCTCCTAGACCAACCAAAGAAAAAGCCTTAATCATGGTTTCCGGATCATGATTTCTCACTGCTCCAGAAGACAGCTCTATTCCATTACAAACTAAGTCATATTGATAAGCCAAAATTTCTGTAGGCTCTTTTTGATTTAAGACCTCCAAACCTCCTTGAGGCATAGAAAAAGGATTATGGGAAAACTCCAATTGGCCTGATTCCTCTCCTATTTCATACATAGGAAAATCTACTATCCAGCAAAATTCATAAGCATCCTGTTTTTGATGAGAGGGACAGGCTTGACCTAGCATTTTCCGGAAAACACCCGCTGTCTTTAATGCCGTCATATGATTTCCAGACGTTAATCCCACAAAATCTCCAGCTTTCAAACCCAACTCTTGAATAATTTGCTGTTTTTTATCCCCAAGAAATTTAGCAATCCCACCAGTCAGTTCTCCTCCATCATCCACTTTAAACCAATATGCTTTTTGATTGGATTGAACTTGCACAGCAGAGCAAAGCTGATCTATCGCTTTTCTGCTCAACGTACAATCGCTGACTACAATAGCTTTGACAGATTGTGATACAAAAGGCTCAAAACCACAAGCAGACAAAAGACTACTTGCATCTTGAATCACTAAATCAATGCGCAAATCTGGCTTGTCCGTCCCATACTTTTCTAGAGACTCCGCATATGAAATTCTCCGAAAAGGTGTAGGAGAAACTTGTGTATATAAGCCATACTGTTCAAAAATGGGAGGAAGTACTTGTTCAATGACATAAAACACATCTTCTTGAGAAGCAAATGCCATTTCCATATCCAACTGATAGAATTCTCCCGGGGAACGATCCGCCCTTGCATCTTCATCTCGAAAACATGGTGCAATCTGAAAATAACGATCAAAACCCGAGGTCATCAAAATTTGCTTAAACTGCTGAGGTGCTTGTGGCAAAGCATAAAACTGACCATGATGATTTCTAGAGGGTACTAAATAATCCCTCGCTCCTTCTGGAGAAGAGCAAGTTAAAATGGGAGTTGTGATTTCCAAAAAATCTAACTCGGTCATTTTATTTCTTAATGCTGTAATGACTCTACTTCTTAAGATAATTTTTTCTTTGACTTGTGGATTTCGTAAATCTAAATATCGATAATTCAGACGCAAATGTTCATCAGCTTCTCTCGATTGCCTAATTTCAAAAGGCAAAGCATTATGTATACATTTACCGATTAAAGTAATCTTTTCAGGTAGAACTTCAATCTCTCCCGTAGGTAGATCTTTATTTTTACTGCTCCTTTCACGAACTGTCCCTTCTATACAGAGGGTGGATTCTTTATTGAATTGATCCACCACTTCCATCATTTCCTCTGTTTCAATGACGATTTGCGTTACACCATAATAATCTCTCAATAATAAAAAACCAAGATTTTTACTCACTTTACGTATATTTTCAAACCAGCCTACTAACACCACATGTTCATCTATGTGACTTCCTCTTAATGCATTGCAAGTATGAGTTCTTGACTGTACCATCGATTTCCCTTTCTTTCAAAAAGCCTATTCATAAGAATCAAGGCTATTGGATACTCCTTATGATAAGAATGTATAAGTCTATTGCTAGCTTTCTCCTACAGTATTGATTTTTTCTATGCCACTTTATTAGATTTTTTCCACATTGAATGATTCATAATCATCGTCTATACTATACGTAAAATCCTACCCATTTACTGACATGAAATAGACTCTAAGAAAAATATTGACTTTCCAACATTAGACACCACGTGTGATAAATAGGCAAATGTAATTCCTGAATTTTGTACGTTTCTTCTTCAGGTGCGATAACGGATACATCTGCTAAATTAGCTAGTTTTCCTCCATCCTTACCACTTAATGCAATGACTTTGAGTCCTTTTGCTTTGGCTGTCACTGCTGCCAATAAAACATTGCGAGAGTTCCCCGAAGTAGATATACCTAAAAAAACATCCTCTGCTTGTCCGTATCCATACACCTGTTGGGCAAAAACGGATAAACCATCTATATCATTTAAATATGCTGTCGTTAAAGCAAAATGATTAGATAAAGAGATAGCAGGCAAAGCCCCTTGTAACTTTTTAGATAGCTCTTTTCCCATTTCTTCATCTACGGCAAGCAATTTTTGAGTAAAGTCTTCTTTGACTGCTCGAGGAAGAACAAAACCTTTCATCAATTCTCCTACCATATGGTCAGAATCCGCACTGCTTCCTCCATTTCCTGCAATCAAAAGTTTTTTCCCCTGATCATAAGCTTTGGACATAAAATGATACGCAGCTTCAATCTGTTCTTTGATCTCTGCCAATTTTGGATATCTATTGATTAATTCTTCTAAATGTTTATGCATCCTCATTTCCTTTCCAGTCTTTCCAATTTTAAAATTGACCACAACCCAAGTCTAAATCCAGTAAATTCTTAGTTCATCGTCTGTTGCAATCAAGAAAACAATCGTCTTACCTAGAGTGTAGATCTTCCTCGTATCCTATGGTATAAGCAGTATGCATCTTATACATCTTTTGCTTGATCTTGCAAATTTTTTATTTTTCCTTCGCTAAAATCCATTCCACGGCTTCAGCTAAATTTTCAGCGCAATACAAATAATCCTTTTCCAGCTGTTTTTCTACACTTTTGCCATGACCCGTTCTAACTAAGATGGAGGGTATACCAAAATTTTTAGCTGCCAAAATATCACCTTGATTGTCCCCAATCAGAAAAGACTTTTTCCGATCAATGAAAAAATCTGTACAAGCCCTCTCCAGCATTCCAACATTTGGCTTTCTGCAAAGACACTCTTTTTTATACTTTCCTTTTCCTTGTGGATGGTGAGGACAGTAATAAAAACGGTCAATCTGCACGGACTGTTTAAAAAGGCATTGATTGATATAGGAATGCAAAAGTTGTACATCACTTTCCGTATAGTACCCCCTTGCAATCCCCGCTTGATTCGTAACCACCAACAATAAATACCCAGCTTTTTTTAATTGTGCTAAAGCTTCAGGCACTCCCGGAATAAAGGCAAATTTTTCTATTTCATAAAGATAATTTACTTCTTCATTGATCGTACCATCCCGATCTAAAAAAATTGCTTTTAACATTATAATAAATTCAACACTTTCATATCTTCTACAAATTGAAAATAATCATGAGGCACACCGATGTCCATAAAATAACCCTCTCTAACTAGTCCTCCTATTTTCTTTTGCGGATCTTCCAAAATTTTTGGGAAAATCTCTTGTTCCAAAGAAATTTTCTGCTGCGCTGGAATCATATTCAATAAATCTTTTTTGATGTAGTATACTCCTCCGTTAATCAAACCCGTTTTTCTTGGTGTATCCAAAGAACCTAATTCTTGATGTGATTTTTTTACTTGAGGTTCACAAAATTCTGTAATCCGATTTCCTTCCAATAACACTTGACCATATCGGGAAATGTCTTCCACTTCTCTCAATACCATAACTGCATCAAAGTTTTCACTTTCCGCTAAATTTTTTAGCTGAATGTAAGAAAACTGAAAAAAAGTATCCGCATTGAGTAAAAAAAATCGATCCTGCAAAAACGGCTCAGCTTGTTTGATTGCCCCCGCTGTACCTAATGCTTCTTTTTCTTTGGAATATTGAAAATGCATTCCATAGCTTTCTCCTGAACCAAAATATTCCTGAATCATTTCTCCACGGTAACCAATAGCAAAAAGAATCTCTAAAATCCCATTTTGTTTTAATTGGACTAATAGGTAATGCAAAAAAGGATGCTGATCCACCATTGCCATTGGCTTTGGACGATCTGATACCACTGACTGTAAACGGGTTCCAAACCCTCCCGCTAATAATACTGCTTGCATACTTTCACCATTCCAAAACTTATCCTATCTTTTTTCCTGCTCTCAAATATCTTTTTTCCTATTAGCAAACGAAGAGATTTTTAAATTTATTTTTCTTATACACGAAAAAGTGTCACAAAATATCATTGACTGCAATGGAAAATTTGTTTGAATAAAGTCTAAGCAAAATCTTCCTCAATTAATCGCCACGCACTTTCTACACTATAGTATCTTTTCACATATTCTAATCCATTATTTGACATACTAGATAAAGTTTGTACATCTGAATATAAAGAAAGAATTTTCTCTGCCATTTGCATAGGTGAATCTATCACTTCCATGACACTTTCTGCCCCTAAAATACCTTCCGCTCCTACGGAAGTAGTCACGACTGGTACACCATAATAAAGTGCCTCAATGATTTTTCCTTTAACTCCCGCTCCATACCGTAAAGGTACAACAGACATACGGCACTCCTTATACAAGCGTTTCAATTCATCTTCTGGAACATAACCCCTTACATGAATACCTTTTTGTCCATTCTCATGCTTTTCATCTAATTCTTCTATTTCTTTCGGCACTTGTGAACCAGCAATCACCAAAGGAATTTCTTGCTCTCTAGAAATAAGAGGATAAATTTCTTTGCAAAACCATAACATAGCATCTTTATTTGGTAAATGGGTAAAACCACCAACAAAAAGCATTCCTTTTCTTTTTTCCATATCTTCTGCGAAAATATGTTCCTCACTAAAATGCTCAAAAATATAAGGTCTGATTGCCTTAACTGCCAAAGAAGCGTCAATCACTTCAATCGCTTTAATTTCAATAACAGACGGGTAATAAGAAATATCCATTTTAGATAATAACGCTAATTCCATTAACTTTATACTATCTGCAAATTTTCTTTTTTCTTCATCACCTGTAAGTTTATATTCCCTATATTCTCTTAAAAAATGCAGATCATGTCCATAATAAATTAATTTTATCTGCGTATAATCTCTTAAATAATCTACATATTTTGAAGCAATATGCGGACGATTCAAATAAGCAAATTGAATAAAATCTTTATGCTGTTGTATCCAATCCCAAATACCCGATTCATATTGCGCACCGTATAGGACTTCAATACCCATTTGTTGTAACTGTGTCGTGTACGGCTCTTCTTTTAAGTAGTTATCAGTAATAAATTTTACGATAAAACCTTTTTGTAAAAAAAGCTTTAAATACTGAAAAGTTGTCTTAGAACCTGCGTCTTGATCAAAGCGCGGCACGTAATGATCTACAAATAAAATAAATTTTTTCTTTCCCGCTCTTTCTTTTGCTAAAAAAAGATTAGCTTGCGGATCTGGAGGATACTGTTTTTCAAACTCATCTTTCCATTTTTCTACTAATTTTTTCGTATTTTCTACCTGATAAGCCTTTATTCCTGTTTCTTCATCTTTCCCATGAGAAATTCCCTCGTGATGAACCACCACAGACAAAGGTTGGTATACGACTTGTAAACCCTTTTTTCTCACAGAAAAGGCTAAATCTGAATCTTCACAATAAGCCGGCGCATAGCGTTCGTCAAAGCCGCCTATTTCTTCCCATAAATTTTTAGGAAGTAAAATGGAAGCCCCAGAAAGATAATCCACTTCTCGTACATAGTTATATTCTTCTTTAGTCGGATCATCACCTCGTCCGTAATTCCATCCGCTTCCATCACTCCATAAAATCCCTCCGGCTTCCTGCAATTTCCCGTCCGGATAGACTAGCTTAGAACCCACCATACCGATTTGACTATTGGATTCAATTAAATCCACTAAAGATCTTAGCCAGTTTTCACAAACTTCGGTATCATTATTTAAAAATAGCAAATATTGACCTTTTGTCGCTTTCGCTGCTTCATTACAACTTTTTAAAAAACCAAGATTTTTCTCCCAATGTATAATCCTTACATTTTTCGTATAACGTTCTAAATCTTTTGTTGCATCATCAGAACAATCGTCCGCCACGACCACTTCATAAGAAATATTTTTCGTATTCTTTAAAATAGACAAAAGACAAGCATAAGTATAATGAATTTGGTTATAGACCGGAATGATAATACTTACTTTTGGTTTTTCCTCAATAGAAAATTCCAAAACACCATGTTCCAAATATCCGGAACCAATATTAAAATCACCTTGAATTTTATTTCTGCCTTCTTCCGATAAATATAACTTGGTGCTTTTGATCGGGTGCAAAAGACTTTTCTTGGTATAACTTAAAAATTTTCTTTTCTTTGAACCAACTGGCAAAACATTACTCATCTGCTCTTTCACGGTTTGTTTTGCTTTACTACTTAATGATTCATGTTCTTTATAATACTCAATTTGTTGTTTTTGTTCCTCTGACTTTGTATTTAAGTCTAAAATCATACTTTCTAAATTTTGTACATGGTTTTGCGTTAAACGGTATTTCTCCTGTACTTGACGCAATTGATAATTTCTTTCTTTTACTTCTGCTTGCAGTTCCAATATTCTTTCTAGCTGTTCTTGTATTTTCCCTTCCGCTTTTTGTAAATCAGAAAAATAACTTTTTTCTTGTGCATATTTTACTAAGTAAGCATCTTCTCTACCTAAGCCATGAACATACTCTTGAAAATGATTCTCCATATCTTGATAGAGATCTAACTTTTCTAGAGAGATACCAAATTCAGCTAAAAATTCTAGCATACTATCATATTTTAAAATGTCCTGGTAATGCAAGTAAAAATAATATAGCATCCGGTAAGTGATAAATTCAACTGGTATAGGGAAAGGGAATACCCATTCATAGTCTAAACAAATAAATCCATCTCCCGCCACTAAAATATTATCAAATAAACAATCAATATTAGATATTTTCAGTGCAGGCGTATCAGGGGGAAATACCTGTTCTCCAAATACCTGTACAAAATGCTCACTCAAGGAAAAATTTACTTGATATTCTTTTTTAACATCAAAAATAAGATGCAAGACACTGCGAAGATTTTGTAAAAACTCCTTGGGGTTTTGCGTTTGGATATTTTCATACAGACAATGAGATAAAAGCTTTCCTTCCACATAAGGGTATCTCATCGCCCCATCATATAAAGAAGGCTTTAACAATTCAATATTTTCATTGCAATTTTTCATTTTTTCATATTTAATTGCAAATGACTGTATATGCACTTTTCCGATTTCATGTAAAGCTGCTTTTTCTACATAAATAACCCCATTTTCTTCATATATAGTCGTTTTTAATTGAAATTGTTTTTTACGCATTTTGTTGTATTTTACAAATTTAATTTGTTGCATAAATCCTCCGGCTTCCCCCTTTTTTCTACATTGTACTAAAAATCAAAAAGGAATTCGCAAAATATTCAAATTGTCCATCTTCACATAACTGCTTGTATACTGCTTCTTCATTGAATAACTGGTATCTTTTCCGATCATAAGTCACACTAACATTTCCAATATCCCCTTTTTGAGGTAAATACTGCTCTGAATACACAGTATCCGGCAATTTGTAATCTGGCAAAGGATAATAGAAAGTGTTTTTTTGAAAACCACCTTGCTTTAATAACTTACAAATTTCTGGTTTCGATAAAGTACGTACATGTGACGTAGTCGGATAATTTTCTATACTTTCAAAAAACTTCCCTGTATGGTCTTCTGCCGCTCCTGAAAAATATTTTAAACCAAACTTATTTTCTATTGCAATGATTAATGTCCCTTGAGGCTTTAAGTAACTTTTAGCTAAGTCCAGCATTTTTAAAAAAGGCTCTTCTCCCGTACTCATATAACTTGGTGCATATTCTAAAACACCGATAAGTGTAACAAAATCAAATTTTTCTTCCAAGTGAACATCTTCTAGATTTCCTACCATAATTTCTAAGTTCTGATATTTTCCATGACGCAAGGCATTAATACTAGAACGTCTTTTTGATAAATCAATACCTACTACCCGCTGTAATTTCCGGCAAAATAGACCCGTCAATGCTCCACAACCTGATCCAATTTCTAATAAAGTTCCGGATTTAGGAAAATCAAACCACTCTAATAAATTTTCCCTCATATCCGAAAGATGATACAAAATTGCCCATTCTGAATTCTTTTTGACCACTTCATCTAAACTATCCGGATATTTTTTGCACAGCTCCATCAGCTGTTCTTCTACATCCCCATCGCTATAAATATCTTCCCCTGGATAAAATGTTAAGTTCAATACTTTTTGGATATACTCTTCCATTCTCCTACCCTCATCTATTCTAGTATTACCCTAACTTGTGAATCCATATCAAAAATACCAACAGTATTTTTATTGGAAATAACTGTAATATTTAAAATGTCATAAAGTCTTTGTAAAACAACAAACTTCCCCTCTTCAAAACCCGTGCATCCTAAAGAAATGAGATACTCTCCTCCTTGAAGCTGCATTTTTTGTGTAAAAGATACGATATAACAAGAACCTTTTTCCACTTTTTCAAGCTGTTTTTCTTCAATAAGTGTATTTGTTCCTGAAATTTCTGTTCCCATCTTATCTTTAATCGTAAAAGCAAAAATAGGAGAAACAAAATTTTCATGAAAATGCACTTTCATTTTAACGGTAAACTCTTCATTTTTCATTACCAAATTTGTAATTTCTTCATTTTCATTGAAAAGAGCAAAATCAATAATTTCTCCTCTACCATCCCCATAAGGTTTGACTTGCCTATTCCAATTGATTTCTTCTTTCCACAATAAATTTTGGATATTTTTCTCATTTTTCTTAGAAAACGTAGGTTCTTTTTTCAAGCTAGCCTGTGACAGAGATAATTGTTCTTCCCAATTTTTATTTTGCTCTTGTTGTTGATCTGGATCATACTGATTGACTAATATTTTTTTATAAACATCTACTACTTCTTTTGGGCTGGCATCCATCACCAGTTTCCCTTGATTAAATAAAATCGTGCGATGACAATATTTTAAAATACTACCCATATCATGAGTCACCATTAAAATAGTTGTTCCAGATTTTCGGATTTCTTCCATGCGTTTATAACATTTTGCTTGAAAAAAAACATCACCTACGGATAAGGCTTCGTCTACAATTAAAATCTCTGGTTCTACATTGATCGCTAAAGCAAAAGCCAAACGTACAAACATACCACTAGAATACGTTTTGACCGGCTGATGTACAAATTCTCCAATATCAGCAAAATCCAAAATTTCCGGCAACTTTTTGGTCATCTCTTGCTTACGGTAGCCCATCATTGTACCATTCATATAAATATTTTCTACGCCAGTATAATCCATATTAAAACCTGCGCCAAGCTCCAAAAGGGCGGAAATCTTTCCTTGTATTTTTACTTCTCCATTTGTAGGAGAAAGTACACCGGTAATAATCTTTAAAATCGTAGATTTACCTGCTCCATTCGTACCAATAATGCCTACTGTTTCCCCTTTTTTAATTTGAAAGGAAATATCTTGCAAAGCATAAAAATCCTGATGATAAGAACGCCTAGAAAACTGCAAGGATTCCTTCAAACGGTCGATCGGCTTATGATATAGCTGATAAACCTTGTTTACTTGGCTTACCTGTATGGCATACATTTTTTACTCCTTAATCAAGTATTACGAAAATCGATCATCAGCTGAAACTTAAGTCAGCAGTTAATTTGAGACAGAAAAATTCTTAACAGGTTAAAGTACATCAGAAAAATGCGGTTTCATCTTCATAAATAAACGATATCCCACAGTAAATAACACAACAACAACGCCCCAAAAGTAAAGGGCCAACAAAGGTCTTTCCCAAAATGCCTTGCCTAAAAGCATACTTTCCCGATACCCGTTCATAAAATAGTAACTTGGATTAAACTTTACCACTGCTTGCAATACTGGATAAAAAGAACGTCCCTCAAACATATCTAAATTCCACATAATTGGGATTAGCCACATGCCGAATTGTAAAATAATACTGATAATCTGCTGTATATCTCGAAAAAAAGCATAAACTGCACTACTTAAATACACAATCGCCAAAGAAAACATACTTGCCGCAAAGCTATAATAAAGTATACCTAACCAATAAAGCGAAGGAACTACCTGATAAAGAAAAAAAGTGATTAGCATAATCAGAATAAAAATAACATGCACGAAATAAGCTGAAAATAATTTAATTAACGGCAATACTTCGATAGGAAAAACCACTTTTTTTACCAAATAATGGTATTCATGCAAACATCCTACTCCTACATTCAAGCTATCACTTAAAAAAAACCAAGGAATCATCCCAGAAACTAACCAAAGCACATAAGGAATTCCTTCATAGGGGGCCGGGCTACGAAAACCCACCCCAAAAATCAAAACATAAATCAAAATCGTCACTAAAGGCTGAATAAATTTCCACGCCAAACCAAAATATGAACCTACAAACTGCTTACGAAAATCTGATTTTGATAATTCCCAGATCATCTGTCCATGTTTTTTTACTGCTCTCCCCAAAGACAACATCAGCTCTCCTTATTCACGTGGCAAATCGGATAATTTTCCCCATTTCTGGTCTTTTTCAGAAATGAGCAAAGTCATTCCCTCTAAAACAGGCCACTGTATATTAACTTCTGGATCATCAAACGCCAGTCCACCTTCGTCATTCGGATGATAAAAATCCGTACACTTATAAGCAAATTCAGCTGTCTTAGATAAGACCAAAAATCCGTGAGCAAATCCTGGAGGGATATAAAATTGCTTTTGGTTTTCAGCAGACAAAATCACTCCAAAATGCTGTCCATAGGTCCGTGAATTTGGGCGTAAATCTACAGCTACATCATAGACTTCTCCAGAAATTACTCGAACTAATTTCCCTTGTGGAAATTTTTTTTGAAAATGTAAGCCCCTTAACACTCCATAAGCAGACATAGACTGATTATCCTGTACAAAATGTGCAGTTAGACCTAATTCCTGATATTTTTGTTCATGATAAGTTTCTAAAAAATACCCCCGTTCATCACGGTAAATTGTGGGTTCAATGACGAGTAAACCCTCTATATCATTTCTACTAACTCGAATATTTGACATATTACTTTATCTCCATTAAATTTATTCCGTCAAAGGAAAATCTTTAGCTATTATAAAGGTTTAGCCTTTTCTTGTAAAGCTAGGACGTATTTACACTACCGCGAAGTGTCTATCTTTTGGATAGATTTTGTGCTGGTCTGTATTTAAAGCCTGTTTTCATATCTCCCTTACGGAAGAATATTGGTCTATTTTCCCTTCTATGGTTCCTTAAATGCCTTGAAATACTTCTAGTATTCCAGCTCACCTCTTGGTGTAGGAAAAAACTATACACAAATACTCCTTGCCCGAAAATACTAAATAAGCTCTTGATTTTCTTGAAATACGCATGCTTGTCTGAAAAAATTTGCCTTGCAGGCAAAAATCCGGGCATTTCGAACAATAAGAACACTCCCTAGAGATTGAATTAAGCGTTATTCTTTGTTCCAATATTCTTTGTTCATACTTAATGCTCGAACCCATTTAGTCGGCAAACGCCGGTATTCCTTGCCCAAGCGATATCCTAAGTATTTTGCCCCAGTTTGAGCAACCAACGGAAAAATTTCTTGAACATAGCCATTTTTTATACAGCCTCTTAAAACATCAAGCACATATTTCTTTCCCTCATCTTCGGAAGATACAGAAGAAAAAATACTTGCATATTCGGCTTGTGATACGCCAATATCAAAATTTCTCATGAATTGCTCTTTTAGCGTGTATTGATGAAAATGTCGCACTTTCGCTTTAGCACAATAAGCAATGCGATATCCTGCTTGAACCGCTTTCGCCGCAAATAACATATCTTCATTAAAAATTGTTTTTTCCGGAAACCCCTGTAATTCTTCCCAAACCTCTTTGCGATACATTGCACAAGCATTAGAAGCAAAAAACGTCTTGATTCCCAAACGAGATAAATCTTTTTTACTTTTATTCTGACTCTTTTTCGGATAATTAAATAAACGACTATTTTTTTCTAAAAAACTTGCTTCTTTTCCCGCAATTTGCCTAGCATAAGAAATTGCCGTTCGTTTTTCTCCTTTTAAAAAAGGCTGGATCAATTCTTCAACTAAATAAGGATTTACTGGAACAGCATCCTGTGTCATCAACAAAACCAAATCTGTACGACTAAGCCCTACGCCTAAATTTCTTGTCCCTCCATGATCGAAATCTTCTTTGCGAAGATGCCTAAGATAAACATTTGGAAAAACTCTTTTAATTTTCTCTTTTAACTTCGCCTTTTCAAAATATTTCTCTTCTGTATTCATTAAAATTAATTGATGAATCGGATAAGTTTGTTTAGCTAAATTTAAGATTAAAGTTTCAAATCTTTTATCCGGTTTGTATGTAGGAATAATTACACTAACCTGCACTGTATTCTCCTTTTTCTTTGCGGCAAAATATCTTCCTCAACGGAAATTGAAAAAAATTGAGTTATCCATTGAGTTATCCACAATATTTAACTTATTTCTGTGGATTTTGTGGATAAAGTAAAATAAATTAATCAATTATTGTGGATAAGTCGCTTTTTATCAACAGAAAATCAAAATTAAAAAAGTTATACATAAAATAAACATTAATAAAAAATGTGAAAAAGCTGCTCCAACCAAGCCATAAAATTGCACACCAAACGGACAAAGTACTAAACTAAATAAAAAAACGAGCAAATAAACAATAAGAATATTTCGTTGTTTTTCTCGAGCTACCAAAGCATAATAGAAAATCGTATTAAAAGCATTAACAATACCACCTAAAATAATCCATAGCAATACCAAAATATACTGATTCAAATTTTTATGATAAATCCAACCTAAAACTTGCACGCCTAGTGTAACAGACAATAATATAGCTAAAATTCCACAGCTAAATATAATCATACAAAGCCTCAAAACAGAACGCTGAAATTCTCTTTTTTGTCCATCTTTCCAATATTGCGCAAAAACAGAAATATAAGGACGAACTAAAAAAGCAGTCACTAAATTGATGACAGAAGTAGGCATAAATAAAGTAGCATAATCTCCATATAAAGCTTTTTCTGCTTGAATTTCCACTGCATAACGTGAAGCACTGAATAAATAAATTTCTAAAAATCCACCTGCAAATAAAGAAAAAGATTGTTTGAAAATTTTTATACAATAAGCTAAGTCAAACTTTTCTCTACTTTGAATCAATTGTAAATCATGATTTTCATCACTTTCTAAATTTTCTTTTTTCAATCGATTTTCTTTGTTTTCTTCTGATAAGCTTATTTGCCTTAAAGGTAGTACATTAAAAAGCCAAATCGACACTATCGCTGCTACATTCAAGCAAACACAGGCCAATAAAATATTTTTACTTGTCCATAAAACAATTAAATATATACTAATCGCAAATAAAGTACGAAAAGCATTAGACTGACCAGTCAAAAATAAAAAACCTTTGCGCTGAAACTCACATTCATATACATCTGCAAAACCATCAAAAATTTTATAAGTCATCGTCAAGCAAATCACCCAAAAATCAATCGGCTGATACTGCCGGAAAGCTAAAAAAATTAGTCCAAAACCTAAAGAAATTAGACAACCGATAATACGCAAAAAAACATACTCTCCAAAAAGGTATGTTTTTTTTACGTCAGTAATCTGCAAAGGACGCATACCCAAATACGAAATGTTCAACAACTGCTGTCCTAACGTACTCATACCAAAGAAAAAAACTCCTCCTATGGTATTTCCCATTAGGCGATTTGTTGCTACAGTAAATAGCATAGAGGAAAGGGCAAAAATTACACTTCCAGCAATATTCCAAAAAATATCTTTTTTACTCATGCAATTCTTTTTGGGCTAAAGCTAAAGCTGATTCTATCACTTTATCCATATCGTAATACTTATACTCCGCTAATCTTCCACCAAATAAAATTCTTTTCTCCTGCTCCGCCAAACGTGCATAATCCTGATAAAGTTTTTGATTTTTTTCATTATTGATCGGATAATATGGTTCTAAACCTTTTTCCCATACTGCCGGATATTCTCTTGTAATAACCGTCTTATCTTGCTTACCAAAATCAAAATGTTTATGTTCAATAATACGGGTATAGGGCACTTCTTTTTCAGTATAATTAATAACCGCATTTCCCTGAAAATTCTGCATATCCAAAACTTCTGTTTCAAAAGATAAACTGCGATATTCCAAAGCACCAAAACAATAATTATAAAATTCATCAATCATTCCAGTATATAAAATTTTCTTACCCATTTCATTATAGGTAGTTCTTTTTTCTAAATAATTGACATTACATTCAATATCACAGCCTTTTAGCAATTCCTGAATAAGATGGTTATACCCCTGCGTCGGAATTCCTTGATACGTATCCTCAAAATAATTATTATCAAAAGTATATCTTACTGGTAAACGCTTGATGATAAAGCTCGGTAGGTCTTTGCACGAACGTCCCCATTGTTTTTCTGTATAACCTTTAATTAAAATTTCATAAATATCTTGTCCCACTAGATAAATGGCTTGTTCTTCTAAATTTTTCGGCTCTTTTTTTGCTTTCTTACGTTGTGATTCAATTTTTTCTTTTGCTTCCTGAGGTGTCTTTGTTCCCCACAAAGTATAAAAAGTGTTCATATTAAATGGAAGATTGTAATATTTTCCTTTATAACAAGCCATAGGTGAATTGATAAAACGGTTGAATTTCACAAACTGATTGACAAAATCCCAAACTTTTTGATTGCTCGTATGAAAAATGTGCGCACCGTACTGATGCACAGATATACCTTCAATTTCTTCACAATAGATATTACCGCCTATATGGCTTTTTTTCTCTACAACAAAACACGTTTTTCCTTGTTTAATTGCCTCATGGGCAAATACAGCGGAAAAAAGCCCGCTTCCTACTAAAACATAGTCATATGTTTTCAACATTTTTCCTCCTACCTATAAAAGGCTTGAAAATCCCACTATCCATACTATCTTTGGTAAATGATGAAACGAACCACAATAATGGCCATTAAATGCACTGGATAAAAAATATAAAATGCCCATTTGCTCGCTTTTGTGGTTTTTCCTCTTTTCCCTCGGTAAAACCATAATAAAAACATAGGTAACAATAAACCCAACTCAGGCAAAAAAATAATCCTCAATACATCTAAAATATATTGGCTACTGTTGGGTATGCTCACCATTTGCTCTACGATATAACGAATTGTATCTAATTTTTCGATGAAAGAAAGAGCAAATAAAATAATAAGATATAGAGACCATTTAATCTTAGGCCGATCTCTGAACTGATCAAAGATCACCACCATAAAAAGACCAAGAAAAAACCAATCTCCAATCAATGAACAATAAAATAATAAGACAATCAAAGCTAAACGCAAAACTAAATTTTCAACATGATGTTTTACCCACAGCAATAATAAACCCAAAAGCAATGTATACATAACGTTTAGATGATAGTAGTTGTATATATTAGGTAGTGCGCCCATAAAACACCAAATAAAAGGGACATAACTGATTACAGCAAAAAGTGCTAAACGAAATGCATATTTTTTAAAATTTTTTGTATGATGGTATCCCTCCACCAGAAGATAGAACATTACAGGACCAGTAATCCTTCCAATTGTACGCATGAGAGAATGCAGCCAAAGTCCCCCTGGTACAAAAACATACGCAACATGGTCTAAGAACATAGCGACAATTGCAATCATTTTCAATTGACTAGAAGATAATTCCAAAAATGCTTTTTCTTCTGACCCTTGTATTGTTTCTTCACCCATCTTCTTTTATCCTTTTCCTTTTTCTTTTCCTCTATCATATGAGAGAGCTATTCTATCTGTCAAGTGCTTTCATCTTCACACTAAACCAAAATTCTACTCCATCATCTTTATTGATCACGCCCAAACTTTGCCTATGAGCCTCTATAATTGCTTTTACGATAGATAAGCCAACTCCGCTTCCTCCATATTCTCTTGTTCTAGATTTATCTACTTTGTAGAATTTATCCCATATTTGTCCTAAATCTTTTTCCGGTATTGCTTTCCCTGTATTAAAAACAAACACTTTTACTTGATGAGCAATAAAGTCTTTTTCTATGCTAACTCGAATTTGTTTTTTCCCTTCTGCATGATTCAAGGCATTACTCAAATAATTCATTAAAACTGTTTCGATTTTAAACTCATCTGCATAGACAAACAAACTTTCTTCTTCAACAAAAATCACTTCTATGCCTTTTTGCTGAAACAATATAGTTAAGGAATTTAACATAGTTTTCAACAATTGAATTAAATCAAAGTCTCTATATTCTAAAATATCTTTTCCACTTTCTAAATGACTTAATGTTAATAACTGTTGAACAATTTTAGACATCTTTTCCGCTTCTTCTTGAATCACTTGATAGTAGTTTTGTTTGCTTTGCTCATCTTCTAAAATATTTTCCGTTAATCCTTCCGCATAACCTTGAATCAAAGCAATAGGCGTTTTTAATTCATGGGAAACATTAGACAAAAATTCTTTTCTTTGCTGATCAATACGAATCTTTTCTTGGATGTCTTTTTGTAATTGCACATTAGCCGATTGAAGTTGAGAAATCGTCAATTCCAAGGTCTGTGCAAGATGATTGAAATTATCTCCCAAAACCTGTATTTCATCATGGGAATTGCCGTGATAAATTTCAGTAAAATCTAAAGAAGACATTTTCTTAGAAATTGCTGTCAAACGCAAGATAGGCTTAGTAATCCCCCTAGTGGTCCAAAGAATCGCCAATGCACTTAAAAAAACGACAATCACACTAATATAAACAAAAAAACGATTAGAAATAGCAATGCTATCACGGATACTTGCTAAGGGCATAGACATCAAAAATAAAGCCCTATCAGAAAAAAAACCCCACATTTCAATATAATAAGACTGCGAACGCTGGTCATAGTCTTTGACAATTTGATAATTATCCGTTTTTTTTAATACTTCGAATTGATTTGTAGGATCTTCTAAAAGATAGCTTTGTAACTTACTCCACATATAATCAATATCTTGCGTAGAAGAAAAAACAGGTATACCCTCACTAGAATATAAAATCATAGCCAAATGGTTACGATCACAAAACTGACTCAAAAAACGATAAAGCAACTCCCAACTCATAGAACTATCTTCTGTACGAAATACTTTATCAATCGTTTGATAGGCTTTTTTGAAATGATTTTGCTTTTCGCTCATATAATAAGGCTCTAGACACCAACTATTTAGCAACCAGCAAAATAAAAAAGCCGCTGTAGTCAATCCTACAAATAAAACCATTAATTTAACTTGAATAGAATGTTTCATTGGCACAAACTCCAAAAGGGACGATATACTCGCCCCTTTTTTTCTACTGATCTATTGTAGCTACTATAGGGTAGGTTGACATATCCGAAATTCCAGATTTTGAATAGATCTTTCGTTAAACGCTTAAATTAACAAACCCTAAGGTTCAAATTTATAGCCCATGCCCCATATGGTTTTAATATATTCACCTTTTTCCCCCAATTTATTCCTCAGTTTTTTTACATGCGTATCAATCGTCCTAGCATCACCAATATAGTCATAATTCCACACATAATTCAGAATTTTTTCCCTTGATAAAGCAATACTTTTATTTTCAATAAAATAAGCAAGCAATTCAAATTCTTTTACACTTAAATCAATAGCTTTACCATCCACTGCAACGGTATGAGCCGTTTTATCTAAGACTATACCTCCCTCATCTTCTTTGCCGCTTTGAAGCACTTGACTTCTACGTAAAATGGCTTCTACCCGTGCAACTAAAATTTTAAAACTAAAAGGTTTTGCAATATACTCATCTACACCTAACTGGAAACCTCTTAATTCATCTTTTTCATCTGTGCGTGCAGTCAGCATAATAATAGGTACTGCGGAGTGCTTACGAACAGTTTGACAAACTTCCCAACCATCAATTTCCGGCATCATAATATCTAGTAAAATCAAACGAATATCTTTATGCTGAAAAAACAAAACTAATGCTTCTTCTCCATTTTTTGCTTCAATTATTTGATAAGTTTTTTTACTCAGAAAATCCCGGACTAACTTTCTCATCCGTTCTTCATCATCTACCACTAAAATTTTAATTTGTTCCATGACATCAGTTCCTTGAATTTTAATAGAATACACTAATCAGCAAGTTCTTATATCTCACTACCACTGCTTATCAATGCGAAGCATTAGAGAAAACTGGCACATGGTAAAGCGGATAACGATCCGTTAATCCTTTCACTAAGTCCAAAGCTTGCTGCCCATTTTTCTTCCCATCTTGAATCACTAACCAAATTGCCTCTGCAATAACTTCCATATCTTTTTCTTTCATACCCCTAGCCGTTACTGCAGGTGTGCCTAAGCGGATCCCACTCGTAATAAACGGAGATTGTGGATCATTAGGAATTGCGTTTTTGTTACAAGTAATATTCGCCAAATCTAAATTTTTCTCTGCTTCTTTGCCCGTAACATTAAAGTTTTGTAAATCTACTAAAAGTAAGTGATTATCTGTTCCCCCAGAAACTAAGTGAAATCCTTTATTTAACAAACTTTCTGCCAGTTTTTTTGCATTGCTTACCACTTGTTTTTGATAAGTATAAAAATCAGGTTCTAGGGCTTCTTTTAATGCTACCGCTTTTGCAGCAATCACATGTTCTAAAGGTCCTCCCTGTATTCCAGGAAATACCGCTTTATTAAAATTAAACTTTTTAGCAGCTTCTGCACTAGATAAAATCATTCCCCCCCGTGGTCCTCTTAGGGTTTTATGGTTAGTCGTTGTACAAACATCTGCATAGGGAATTGGACTCATATGTAAACCTGTAGCAACCAAACCCGCAATATGCGCCATATCTGCCATCAAATACGCCGAAACTTCATCTGCAATTTCCCTAAATTTTTTAAAGTCAATTTCCCTTGCATAAGCACTTGCTCCAGCAATAATCATTTTGGGTTTATGCTCTTTAGCCATTTGTCTTACTTCTTCATAGTCTATCCTGCCCTCTGCATTCGTTCCATAAGAAACCACTTCAAAGTAATCACCAGAAATATTAACCGGACTACCATGCGTCAAATGACCTCCATGATTTAAACTCATACCCATGATTTTGTCACCAGGTCTTAGCATCGCAAAAAATACCGCCATATTTGCCTGCGCTCCTGAATGAGGCTGTACATTAGCATACTCACAACCAAAAAGCTTCTTTGCCCGTTCAATTGCCAAAGTTTCAATAATATCTACGCATTCGCAACCACCATAGTAACGCTTCCCGGGATAACCTTCTGCATATTTGTTAGTCAAGGTACTTCCCATCGCAGCCATCACCGCAGGGCTTACAAAATTTTCTGAAGCAATCAACTCAATGTGACTGTTTTGTCTGACCGTTTCCGCTAAAATTGCCTCTGCTACCTCAGGATCTTTATTTTTCACTTCTTGTAAATCGTACATTGGATACACTCTCCTATTCTTTACATAATCACTAATCCCTGAAAATAAAATATCTCTGTTAAGGCGTGTTCACACTACCCAAAATATCCAGATTTTGAGTAAATTTTTGATTAGACAAGGCATGCTCTTGCAAGTATGCGTATTTCAAGAAAACCCCAGAGCGTGTTCAGTATTTCCGAGCAAGAAAATTGTTGTATATCGTTCTTCTCCTGCACAAAAAGGTGACACGGAAATCTGGAAATATTTCAAGGAATTCAGGCACCATAGAGGGAGTAGATCAACATTTTCCCGTAAGTAAGAGTCGCAAACAGGCCCTAAACGCAGAGCAAAGGAAAATCTACCAAACAATAAATGCCTCGCAGTAGTGTGAATACGCTCAAAGTGGTTAAACTCTGTAAAAGCCAATTGAATATGTCTAAACGAGGTCAATTATATAGACTGTTTTTTTTCGATGGTCAATCCCCAGCTTGGAGCAATCAAACGAAACGATGTATCAGATTTTTGGATTGAGAATAAATCTAACAGTTATAATATTCTTTCATATTTATAAACGCCTGTTTTATAAAACTCTACCCACTCACAAAGATTCTCCGCATGATCACCAATACGTTCCAAATATTTAATAATCATCACATAATCCATAGCTTCATCCATAATTTCAATATCTTCCCGTATTTTTTCTCCCAAGATTCCACGGATACGAAGGAAATGCTCATCCACCAAATCATCTTTTTCCCGTGTTTTCTGTGCTAAATCTAAATCTTCTTTAACGTAAGAGTCAATAGCATCTGAAACCATTTCTCTAGCTATTTTTGCCATATTTGTAATATCTTCAAGTACACCTAGAGAAGAGGGAATATTCAAATGCAAACTAATCTCTGCTATATCTGCTGCTGCATCACCTATGCGCTCAATATCCGTAATCATCTTAATTGCAGTACTAATCTTGCGCAAATCGCTTGCAACTGGCTGCTGCTTTAATAATAGCCTTAAACATCTTTGTTCAATATTCCTCTCCATTTCATTGATTTTGCGGTCACCTTTGACCACTTTTTTCATCAGCTCTTTGTCGCCTGTATGAAAAGCATCAATTGCCCGATCAATCGCAGTTGTTGCGCTTTCTCCCATTTTGATTAAATCTTCAGATAATTCTTCCAATTCTGTATCAAAATTTTGTCTGCTATTTATCATCATAGACTCCCCTTTCCTTCTCATTAAATTTCAATTTTTTTAATACCTAGGTTCAATTTACCTGATGAGCAGTATACATTTACCTTACTCATCAGGTAAATCATACAATGTACTGCCCTTCTTCGCACTTTGATTTACCAAAATGTTTATCACAATTACAGCAGCTCTGTTCACCATAAATATAAATTCTCAATTAACCAAATCTTCCTGTAATATAATCTTCCGTACGCTTATCTTTAGGCAAAGAAAAAACATCATCTGTTTTTCCCATTTCAATTAATTCCCCTACAAGGAAAAACGCTGTTTTATCAGAAATACGTGTAGCTTGCTGCATATTATGGGTCACAATCACCACTGTGTAATCTTTCTTAAGTTCAATCATTAACTCTTCTATTTTCATCGTACTTGCTGGATCTAGTGCCGAAGTCGGCTCATCCATGAGCAACACATCTGGAGAAACACTGAGTGCTCGAGCAATACATAGCCTTTGCTGCTGTCCTCCGGACAAACCTGATGCACTTTTTTTTAATCTATCTTTGACTTCATCCCATAGAGCAGCTCCTCTTAGTGATTTTTCCACTAAGTCATTCAGTTGCGCTTTATTGGTATTACCATGCAATTTAGGACCATAAGCAATATTATCATAAATACTCATTGGAAACGGATTTGGCTTTTGGAATACCATTCCAATATTTTTCCTTAAATTCGTTTCATCGATTGTATTTGATAAAATATCTTTTCCTCGATAGCTAACCTCACCAGTGATTTTTACACCAGGTACCATATGTATCATACGATTTAAGGTTTTTAAAAACGTACTTTTTCCACAACCGGAAGGTCCGATAAAAGCTGTGATTTCCTTCTCTGCAATGTCCATATCTATTCCTTTTAAGGCTTGGAAAGTACCATAATATAAATTTAATTTCCTCGTCTTTATAATATCCAAAACTATTCACCTATATTTTCTTCTTCACTGCTTTCGTTGCTACATTCACCGTGAAAACAATGAGCATTAAAATAGAAGCAATGGCAAAGCCTACGCCAAATTCCCCATGTTCATATACATACACATAAAGAGCCACACTCAAAGAACCTCCACTAGTTTGCAGGGCCTCGAAATAATTCTTCACTAAAACATAACCTGTACCTGCTGTGAAAATCAAAGCTGCACTTTCACCTACAATACGTCCAATAGAAAGAATCGCTCCGCTTAAAATTCCATCTAAACTGCTGGGAATTAAAATCGTACGGATCATATACCATTTTGTCGCTCCTAAAGCAAAAGAACCTTCACGGTAGGTATTAGGAACAGTTTTTAGTGTCTCTTGGGTAGTTCTAATAATCGTCGGCAAAATCATAATTGACAAAGTAAGAGAGCCCGCTAAAATACTAGAGCCTAATTTTAATTTTTGACAAAAAAACATATAGCCAACCAAACCAAAAATAATAGAAGGGATTCCCGATAAAGTTTCTGCAGCAAATTCTATAATTTGGACAAAACGTTTATTGACCACATATTCATTTAAATAAATTGCCGCCCCTACACCTATAGGTATAGCAATTAATAAAGTTGTAAAAATAATATAAAGGGTATAAATAATATTAGGTAGGATCCCAATTGTATCTTCTAAAGCACTCCGTGCTGTACTCAATAATTTCCATGAAATATGTCCTAAGCCCTGATAAAAAATATAACCTAATAAACCGACTAATAAAGCTACTGTAATACCGGTGCAAAGAAAAATGAAACCTTGTAAAAGTACTCCATATACTTTTCTCTTAGGGGATAAAGACTCATTCATTTTTCCTTCCTCCCTTTTAATAAAATATTTAATACCATATTTATGACCATAATAAAAATAAACAATACCAAAGCTATACTATACAAGGCTTGTTTTTGTAAGCTTCCATTGGGAGCATATGCCATTTCCTTAGCAATAGCAGTAGTCAAAAATGTCACACTTTTAAAGAAAGAAGGCATATTTGCCACATTTCCCGCTACCATCATCACTGCCATAGCTTCGCCGACTGCACGACCTATTCCTAAAACAATTCCTGCTGCTATTCCACTCTTTGCCGCCGGTATACTTACTTTGAAAATTGTTTCAATTTTCGTTGCCCCCAATGCATAACTTGCCTCTTCATATTCTTTAGGAACCGCTTTCAAAGCAGTTACACTCACATTGATAATACTAGGCAAAATCATAATCGTCAAAACAATAATAGCAGAAAATAAAGTAGTACCCGTTTTTAAATGAAATATTGTCCGAATATTTGGCACTAAAACCAACATACCAATTAAACCATAAACGACAGAGGGAATACCTGCTAATAATTCTACTGCACCAGTCACCACACCAGCAATCTTAGAATTTGCAATTTTCGCTAAAAAAACCGAAGTCATCAGTCCTATTGGTACTCCAACCAGACAAGCTCCAAATGTTCCATAAACAGAAGTGAGTAAAAAGGGAAGTATTCCATATTCAGGATTGGAACCAGTACTCCTCCAAGTCTGCCCAAATAAAAAAGGGACTAAACCAACTTTTTGAATCGCCGGCACGCCATTAATCAGCATATATAAAGAAATGACAAATACCGCAGCAATAGCAGTCACGCCAGATAAACATAAGATAACATTCATTACCTTTTCCAACATCACTCTAATTTTCATTCTATTTTCCTTTCACCTGTACCGCGCCGGCTTTACGAATAATATCTTCCGCTTCTTTTGAAAGGGCAAACTCCATAAATGCTTTTACCTTGTCATCTATCTCTTTATCCGCCGCTGTAACCATTAAAAACGGTCGTTGAATTTGATAAGTTCCGTCTAATATCGTTGCCTCTGTACACTCTACGCCTCCTACACTTAATGTGCTAATTTTACTACTCACTGAAGCAATAGAAGCATATCCGATAGCATTAGAATTTGCAGCAATCGCCGTAATGACTGCCCCCGTAGAAGTATGTTCCTGATCATAAACACATACATCCATCACATCCAAAATTGATTCAAAACCCTCTCTAGTACCAGAACCAGCTTCCCTGCCAACAATTTGGATTAACTCATCTTTTCCGCCTACTTCATTCCAATTTGTAATTTTCCCAGAAAAGATTTTACCCAGTTGCTCTACTGTTAAATTTCTCACTTGATTTTCATTATTTACAATAACTGCAATACCGTCTAGGGCAACGACAGTGGCCTTAGCTGCTTCCTCACCCTCCTTTAAATTCCTACTAGATAAACCAATATCTGCCACACCTTCTAACGCTGCAGTGATACCTGCACCCGAACCTGTAGCATCAAAACTCATTTTCAATGACGGATTCTTCTTTGTAAATGCTTCAATCAAAGAGGCCACAACCTTTTCCATAGATGTGGATCCGCTGGTAGAAATCTTACCGCTTAACCCCTCTTGCTCCGAACTTGCACCAGGAGAAACTCCTGTATCATTACTGCAAGCATTTAACATCAATACAGCGATACAGACGAAGAGGATGCAGCTAAGATATTTTTTCATTTACACTATCTCCTTTTTCCAATAAACCTCGTAAGCAAGGACTTTTAACCCTGCTAGAGCGTGTTGACACTAGCCAAAATGCCCAAATCTTAAGTGCGTTTTTTCATTAGCACGACAAATTTTTGCGGCTATGCGCGCGCATTTCAAAAAATCAAAAGCTTTGTATCCCCAAAAGTAGCAAATGTTGTGTACGATTTTCCTTCTACAAAAAATACGAGAGATATTTCCAAAAATTTAGGTGCGATAGGAAGAAAATATGAGTAAGAAGAAAATAAAACGAACATTCTGCCCAAGTGAAGATACAGAAATCAGTTCAAATACTTACACAAAGAGATGACGCAGGAATAGAATACCAGGGTCTTTCAAAAAATCTCAATATCGTAAAAAGAAAAACAGACCAAATATTCTTCCCTAAGTGAAATTACGAAAAACTAGCTCTAAGCGTATACTAAGAAAAATCTTACAAAATATGGGCAAGCCCTTGTATCAATACACCTTAGTACAAGCAACTCTGCTTTGATCAATAATAACCTACTTACAGGAGCAATAACCAACTATATACTATCACACTTTTTAAAATCTATGTATATTTTTACGGAAAAAATTTTTCCTCTAGATCTGTGTTTGACATCAAGACAAAAATTCAGTACAATGAGCCATATTCTCTCAGGCAATCCTATGCCTATGAAAGGCAAACAAAAATGAATTGCTATATGGTAGAAAAGGAGGAAAAAGTGAAGATTTATAACACTTTGACGAAAAAAAAAGAAGAATTTATTCCTTTAGAGCCTAACCAAGTAAAAATGTACGTCTGTGGACCCACTGTTTATGATTATATTCACATCGGAAACGCTAGACCTATGGTTATTTTCGATACAGTGAGACGCTATTTTGAATATAAAGGTTACCAAGTAAACTATGTTTCCAATTTTACAGACATTGACGATAAACTAATTCAAAAAGCAAAACAAGAACAAACCGAAGTTTCTCTCATTGCTCAACATTTTATTCTTACTTGTAAGCAAGATATGGAAAGCTTAAATATACGCCCAGCTACTGTCCATCCCTTGGCTACAAACGAGATGGATTCTATCATTGAAATGATTACTATGCTCATTCAAAAAGGATATGCCTACCCAAAAGAGGGAACGGTCTATTTTAGAACAAAGAAATTTTCTCATTATGGTTCATTATCTCATAAAAATTTAGAAGATTTACAAAGTGGAAACCGTACCCTTCTAGTATCCGGAGTGGCACAAAAAGAAGACCCTTTGGATTTTGTTTTATGGAAGCCAAAAAAAGAAGGTGAACCTTTTTGGTCTTCTACTTGGAGTGAAGGTAGACCCGGTTGGCACATTGAATGTTCTGCCATGTGCAAAAAGTACTTAGGGGATCAAATTGATATCCATGCAGGCGGGGAAGATTTGATTTTCCCTCATCATGAAAACGAAATTGCACAAAGTGAAGCTTTAAGTGAAACACAGTTTGCTCGTTATTGGATGCATAACGCTTTTTTAAATATCAACCATAAAAAAATGGCAAAATCAGAAAAGAATTTCTTTACTGTGCGAGAAATTGCAGAAAAATACTCCGGAAACATTCTCCGTTTCTTTCTTCTAAACGCCCACTATCGTAGCCCCTTAAACTTTAGTGAAGATTTAATGCTTTCTGCTAAAAATGCTCTAGAGCGTTTAATTACTGGCATAGAAAAACTTTCTACTTTAGAAGCACAAAATTTATCACCTGATTTACAAGAAAAAGAAAGAAATGATCAAAAACAGCTGCATTCTCTCATCCAAAAATATGAGCAAGCTATGGAAGATGACTTTAACACAGCAGATGCAATTGCCGCTATCTTTGAATGTATCAAACTCAGTAACTCTACAGCAAACCAAAATAGTAGTTTAGCTTATGTAAAAGAATGCAAAACCTGCATTGTTCAGTTATGCTCTGTTTTAGGTATTGACACAGAACGTGCAAATGAAATCTTAGATGAAGAAATTGAAGAATTGATTGCCCAACGAACACAAGCCCGAAAAGAAAAAAATTTTACTCTCGCCGACGATATTCGTAAGCAATTAGAAAAAATGGACATTATTTTAGAAGATACACGTAATGGTGTAGTCTGGAAAAGGTTGTAAGATGAAAAATGAGAACTCTGCTTTAATGATTGAAGGAAGAAACCCTGTTTTAGAAGCATTTCATGCAGGAAAAACGGTAGAAAAAATCTATATTTTGTCCGGCGGTAAAGACAGTATTCTGCAAAAAATCATTGCACAAGCCAAGCAACAAGGAAGTACAATCCATTTTGTTTCTCAAGAGCGTTTATCTCAACTTTCTTCCCATAAGCATCAAGGTGTCATTGCCTATACTTCTGAGTATCATTATGTAGAATTTGATGATTTACTCAATTTAGCAAAAGCAAAATCCGAAGATCCTTTCCTCATTTTTTTAGATGGTGTGGAAGACCCTTATAACTTAGGAGCAATTATCCGAACAGCCAACCAAGCCGGAGTACATGGTATTGTGATCCCCAAACGCCGAGCAGTCGGACTCACTGCTGCCGTAGCCAAAGCTTCTGCTGGTGCAATCAACTATACACCTATCGCTAGAGTAAGCAATCTTGTATCTGCCATTGAACAAGGGAAAAAAGCCGGTTTATGGTTTGTCTGCGCAGAAACTAAAGGACAAAGCCTATATCAACTGGATTTAAAAGGTCCTATTGCTTTAGTGATGGGAAATGAAGGAGATGGAGTATCTAGATTAATTCAAGAGAAATGTGACTTTATTGCTTCTATTCCATCTTGTGGAGAAATTGACTCTTTAAATGTTTCTGTTGCTACAGGAATTTTTACTTATGAAATTTTACGACAACGAACACGATCAAGCTGAAAGCTTGTACAATATTTCTACTCATGGTGAATGTTAGAGAATTGATCTTGTGCAAATTCCCTCACATTCTCTCATTCACTGAATAAATAAACCCACAACTATACTCCTATGGATTCAGCCACAAACATATAGACAAAAAATTCCCGCTAATTGAGCTTGAATTTTCCACATATGCTCAATTCACTCTCATTCACTCATAGAGTTTAAAAGTAACTATACTCCTAATTGTTTTAGCTAGACATTAATAGATAAAATCCCTTCAAATTAAACCTTCAACTTTTCCATGTCCCATTTCACCTTCATTCAACCATAATTGCGAAGGAATCATGGTTGGCCGATGTGGCGAGAACGTAGTGAGTAAATTCTTTACGCAATCGTGTGCATGAACTGTATAATAAGCGTTTTTTGTTATTATACCATGATGACAAAGTCAATCATGGCCGCACCAATTTGAATGTGCTTCGCACATCATCTTCCTAATCAAATTGTGTGCGTAAACGGTATAATAAGTGTTTTATGCTTTATTATACCTAGAATTCAAAAGCGGCTAGATTTCAGACTACTTTAACAATAAATCAACAAACAAAAATTCTTACTGATATACGCTTCTCGTTGATGTTAATCACACCATCTGATTAGGATATTTTACGCAAAGTGTATTCACTGGATTAATTTCTCTATCACCGTATATTTTTGTTTTTCCTTTACAGATGCCTCACAAATTCTAAAATCAAAAAACATCTTGATCACCTATTATATATTGACAATTGTTAATTTTTAGACTATAATTAAGGGTATTATATATTTGTTTTGCTGGCGTGGCACAGTCGGTAGCGCACCTCATTGGTAGTGAGGAGGTCACGGGTTCGATTCCCGTCGCTAGCTCTAACAAGAAACTGAAAGCTCTGCATATTCTAAGTTTAGCAGGTTTGTTGATAAAGGGCTTACTAGCTGATGTCTATTGATACTTAAAGCACCTCTAGGGGTGCTTTCTTCTATCTCCTATTATAAGTTTGTTTCCCTCTCTCTATGCATTGAGAACCAGTAAATCCGCTCATTGCGAGATATCATGATCTATTTTCTCTACTTACGGTGTGGAATTTCGTTGAAATACTGAAAGTAATCCTATTCTTACACACTTCTTCATGTGTAAGAATCTGCGAAGTATCTTAAATTACGCTCAAAAGTTATGGTCTATTTTTCTCCCTATGGTGTAGAAACTCATTAAAATATTCTTACGCCATCTCTTTGCGTGTAAGGACCTGCGAAATATCTCAGTCATGATAGAACATCATTGGTCTATTTTCTTTCCACGGTGTAGAAGCTCGTTGAAATACTAAAAATATTCCTACGTCTCACCGCTTCATGTATAAGAGTTGGAATATTTCATTCACGGATGTGCGGAATTTAATATAGTTTTTTCACTCTGAGACACTCCACAGAATCTTATCAACACGATATATAAATTTTTTATTCTAGGAATTAAATAAGCTATCAGAAAAAACTCTGTAAAAAAAGATAATCAGACTAGTCTCAAAGAAAGGATAAAAATGGAACATACACAATATAGCACAAAATACATATCACCGATAGGTACACTCACTATATCAGCTATGAATAATAAAATCACCGGTCTATGGATAGAAAATCAGAAATATGATCAATCAACTTTGGGAGAACATGTTCAAAAAGATTCTCTTCCACTGTTTGAAGAAGTAAAACAGTGGCTAAATCATTATTTTAATGGAGAAAAACCAGAAATCAAATTCCCTATAGAACCTGTAAAAAACAGCAGTTTTCGACATTTAGTTTGGAACATCCTATCTTCCATTCCTTATGGACAAGTAACTACTTATGGAAAAATTGCTAAGCAACTTGAAAAAGAATTACGTGGACAAAGAGTATCTGCACAAGCCGTAGGCGGAGCAGTTGGGCACAATCCTATATCTATTCTAGTGCCTTGTCATCGAGTAATAGGTACTGACGGAAAATTAACAGGATATGCTGGCGGAATCGACAAAAAACGTTATTTACTAAAATTAGAAAATATACGTCTTGAAGGCGATTTAGTGTGCATGAAAGATCATTTCATGAAAAATAATTAAACTTTTCATCGCAAGTTATCCACAATAATACGATACTTATCCACATTATCCACCAAGTTATCCACAGAATAACGACAGGCAGACTTGCATTCCATTTTTGAGTGCAAATTCGCCTATCTTTTTTAATCGCTTTTTAATGCATCAATAGGATTCATTTTAGATGCTTGATTCGCCGGCAAAAATCCAAATAATATGCCAGTTCCCACGGATATACCAAAAGAAATAATAATAGAAGTTAATGTAGGAAAAGCATGTAATTGAACAATTCTTCCTATCACAATGGTCAAAACTGCTCCTAAAATAATTCCAACTAAGCCTCCTAAGCTACTGATCAACCCAGCTTCTAAAATAAACTGCCACATAATATCCGCTCGCTTAGCTCCTAACGATTTCCGTATACCGATTTCCCTTGTACGTTCGGTAACCGAAACAAGCATAATATTCATAATTCCGATTCCAGCAACAAACAGAGCTATACTAGCTATACCTAATAGCACATTGGACAACATACCTAACTGATCTTCCGCCATATCTAGAATTTCTTTCATCGTTCGCACAATAAAGTGATCTTCATCTTTAAGAAAAGCATATAAAGCATCTGTTACAATATTCTTTGCTTCCTCAGAAACGCGATTATTATGAAAAGCAAATAAAAAAATAGGGATAAATTTACTTTTATTTAACTTCATCGCATTCGTGTAAGGAATTTGGATATTATCATCTGCGCCATATTCTACGGAATCTACTTTTTGTCGGAGTACTCCCACAACTGTATAAACCTCATTGTTAATTTTTATTGTTTTTCCAATGGGATTTTGATTTTCAAATAATGTTTTTTCAATATAACTTCCAATAATGCAAACATTACTACGATTACTAATATCCGAATACTCTAAATAGCGTCCTCCTTCTTTGATATGCCAGTTATCTATGCTATTATGATTTTCCGTCACACCCACGACATACGTAGAAACACTAGTTTGATTGTCTTTTTTTACAATTGCATTAGATACTGGTACTCGTAAACCCATTTGGTAAAAAACATCTGAGTGATCATCATAAACTTTTTTCATATATTCAAAATCTACAATATTAGGAGCTGTAGGACGAACAGTGGCTGTAACATTATTTGCTCCCTGTTGACGATACAAATCCAAAATATAATCTGACATTGCTGTCATTAAACTAACCAAAGCAATAACAGAAGCAACTCCAATAAGCATACCCAGCATCGTTAGAAAAGAACGCATTTTATTTTCTACAATACTGCTTAGGGCCAAACGCAGAGATTGAACAAAATTCATAAATTATATTCCACCTTATACTTTTCTGTATTTCCATCAAAAATAATTTTACCATCTTGTATACGTACAATTCTTTCTGCTTCCACAGCCACACTGTTATCATGGGTAATCATCACAATTGTACTACCTTCTTGATGAATCTGCTGTAAAAATCCCAAAACTTCTCTTGTAGTTTTCGAGTCTAAAGCTCCGGTAGGTTCATCTGCTAAGATCAAAGAAGGATCTCCTGCTAATGCTCTAGCAATAGATACCCTTTGTTGCTGCCCTCCTGATAATTGTTTGGGCTTATTTTTATGTTTATCAAGCAGACCAACCTTCTCTAATGCAGCCAAAGCTCTTTCTCTACGTTCTGATTTTTTTACTCCTGCATACATCAATGGCAATTCCACATTTTCTACTAAACTTTGTTTAGGCAATAAATTGTATTGTTGAAAAATAAATCCAATCATTTTATTGCGGATACCCGCTAACTCATCGTCTTTCATTTTGCTAACATCATGGCCATTAAGAATATACTGCCCAGATGTAGGAATATCTAATGCTCCGATTATATTCATTACAGTTGATTTTCCACTTCCTGATTTACCTAAGATAGCGACGAATTCTCCTGAATAAATGGTAAGATTTAGATTGTCATTTGCTTTAACCACTAAATCACCCATTGTGTAAATTTTACTAATATTAATCAGTTGGATTAAAGGTGTTCTTTGACTATTTCTCATAGCAGTACTTCCTTATCGTACAAGTTAGACCCATCTGAATAGATGGGTCTAACTTGTGTTTTATCACGTACTAACTCGCCCTAATTCCCACCTTCACGATAATATAGGAACTAGAGCGCTAAAAAAACGCTAAAAATCTTTTACTTAATATAAATTTCTTGTCCTTCGGACAAACCACTAATAATTTCTATATATTGAGAGTTTGCAGCACCTACTACAACTTCTACTTTACTGTATCCAGCAGGTACATCACCATCTGCCACCGTAGAAAGTTCATCTCTTACATAAACAAAATTCCCTCTCATCAAGGCAGCTACTGGAATAGCTAATACAGCTTCTTTCTTACCCACAATAATATCTGCATTTACTGTCATGGATGGCAAAAGAGTTCCTTTTTCTGCCATTCGAACAATAACAGGATACTGTGTAATTCCATTATTATTAGCAGCTTCTAAACTAATCTTTTCAATATAACTATTAAAAACTTGACCAGGAGCAGCGTCAGCACTAACTTCTACTTGCTGTCCTACTGTCACTTTAGCAATATCTAGTTCATCAATATACATTTTAAAACGATAGATAGACATATCATAAACTACAGCTAAAGGTGTCATTGCCGCAATATGCTCTCCTGTAGTCATTTGTTTTGTAATTACTTGTCCAGTAACGGGAGATTTAATCTGGTAGTTATCAGAATTAATCTGTAGATTCTCCAAAGCTTTTTTTGCATCAATTACCGCATCGTAAGCAACCGTAACAGAATTTTTATAAGATTCAATTTGTTTTTCTACAGAACGTGTATCTAAACTTAAAATCAATTGATTTTGTGTTACTTGAGAATTTACTTGTACAGAGACTGACTTTACTTCTCCAGAACTTTTAGCAATAATCGGTTTTTGTTTTGATGGTTCAAATGCTCCAGGGGATATGGACGATATCTCATTTATTCGAGCGATCGCTATGGCTCCAATACTAATATTATCTGTATTAATTACATCAATCGTTACCGTTTTTGCACTTTGATTCTCAATCATTTCTTCATTTTGACTGACTGCACTGATCGTTCCAGTGAAACTTTGCAAAGTTTGCGGTAATTCAATATGAGCAGATTGACCAACAAGCGAACTGTCTACTTTATTAGCCGGAAAAAAAAGATTAAGATGAAGAATATTGCTTTCTATAATTTGCCCAATCGGTACACCAGCAGTGACTAAATCTCCAACTTCTACATTTAATGCAACAAGCTGTCCGGATGTTCCGGCACGAACTTGCAGACTTTCACGAAGAGATTGGGAATCATTATATTCTTTAACTGCATTATTATAATTACGTTCTGCACGCAAAATACCAAGTTGAGCTTCTTCTATTTTAGAATCCAAATTCTTTGTATTGATACGATATAATACTTGATCTTTTTCAACAAAATCTCCTTCTTCAAAGTTCGCTTCTGTGATTTCCCCCTCAATAAGCGCTGTAATCGTATAAGTATCCAAAGGTTCAATGATACCGGACCCAGAAATACTGCTAGAAAGATTAACACGCTCCACGTACGCCTTATCCGTTGCTTCCGCAGCTATTGCTTTTCGGGTATCGTTCGTAAACATTTGCACCAGACTACCTAAAGCAATCAATATGACAGGAAGTATAATAATAATTTTTAGTCCATGTTTTTTTAAAGTACTTAATATATTTTTCATCTTTACTCCTACTTACTTTAGAATTATCTACTTTGGATACCTTTCAATTTTCAATAATCTTTAACATATGTAAGAGAAAACTATATTTTAGAAAGAAAAACTAAAATATAACTTCCTTCTACGAAAGAATTTTAAATCAACGATAAATCTAAGTTTAATTATACTTTTTTTTAATAGTTTGTCAAGTTTCTACTACTAAATAGAAGAACATAAATTCACAATGGCCAAAGCAAAAATTTCAATACTGAGCCACAAATCAGATAAACGAGCAAATTCATCCGGTCCATGTAAATGATAATCAATATCTAAATTCATACAACCAAATGCTACACCTCTTTGTAACTCATGAACATAGGTACCACCGCCAATAGATAAACAGCGTCCTTTTTCTTGTGTACAAGCCTCATAGCAGTCTAACAAGGTTTGGATAAATGGAGTGTCTTCTGGTACATGATGGGCAAATGAGCAGTGCTTTTTCTTAATGGAAATATCATATTGTTTAAATTTTTCTTCTACAATGTCTTCTGTATTTTCTTTTGTTGAACATACAGGAGTACGTGAATCAAAATTTGCAAAAAATCCTGTTGATGTTAGATGCAAGATACCAAAATTCATTGTTAACTTTTTCGCAATCGGTTCAGACATCTCTATACCTAAACTTTTTCCATAATAATCTCCATGAGGAAAAAGCTTAGCCAATTGCCTCACTTTAGTAAAACTTTCCGAAGATCGAAAAGGAAGTACACTTAATAAAAGCAATAATGCCGTAATCGCATTATTTCCTTGCTCAGGAGTAGAAGCATGAGCACTTTTCCCCGTACAAAGCACATGAGTAAACTGCTCTTCTTGCCAGTAAGTAAATTGGGCTTTAGTCAATGATTCTACTTGTTTGATTTCTTCTTTCAATATGATTTCTGGAATACCAATAAAAACAACTTCCGCTTTTTGAGGTACTACATTACTTTTTATACCCCCTTCAATAGAAAGAATCCGTCTATCTTGTGTTTCTTCTTCCCAATGAGCAACAAAATCGACTTCAAGCCTTCCTTTTTCAACATTAATCAAAGGATATTCTGCATCCGGACTAAACGTAGCCGGCGCTTCTTCTTCCAGAGAATAATAATAAGCTACATCTGAACTTCCGCATTCTTCATCTGTACCTAAAAGTAATCGAACATTGAGATCCAAGGGTATAGCTAAATCTTTAATCATTTTCATCGCATAAAGTGCAGCCATAGCCGGACCTTTATCATCTATACTACCCCTTGCATAAATTTTGTCCTCTAAAATTTTTGGTTCAAAAGGAGTCGTAACCGTCCATCCTTCTCCACCAGGTACCACATCTAAATGGGCCAAAATATCCAGACCTTTTTTCTTCTCAGAAAAATCAACAGCTAAGACTCTTTGATCATAATTTTTTGTGATAAATCCCATTCTTTGAGCTATTTTATTTGCTTCTTGCAAAACAAGAAAATTCCCTTTTCCGTAAGGCATATTTTCTTGTTTCGGCATTTTTTCACTATTAATTTTCAATAAAGACACTAAATCTGATAAAAACTCTGCCTCGTGCTGTTTAATATATTTCTTAAATTCTGCTTGATAACGCATAAAGCTCCTTTTTTTAATTTTACATTTATCAATAGCAAATCAAGAGCATTCATCCTTGCGGCGTAACTTTGCGCAAGCGTGAATTACGTCGACTAAAGAATAAATAACATCAGTTGAACTCCCTTTCTCCTGAATTTGCAAAAAAATTCACCAAAATTACGGGTATTATCCACAATGAATAACGAATAGAGGTTCTTAGTTTCCCACATCCTAAGCACTCTAATACACTCTTAAATAAAAGAAATACCAAGCATCTATTACGGCTTTCCAATCAGCAGATTAAAAACTCCTGACGATATAGGTTTTCAGTTACACTCGTTCCATCGTTTTCACTTTAATTAAACGGGTTAAATCTGATCTTTCATTTTCTTCCAATTTCATTTTAATGTAATGAATAGTTTCTTTTAATTGTGGAATCGTCATATATTCCAAAGCATTTACTCTTCTACGGGTTTTTTCTATTTCTGCAGCCAATAAACTAGATGTTTTTTCTATTTCCGCGAGCAAAAATAATTTTTCCAACAAATTTGAAAATTTTTCAATCGTCACATCTAACTCTCTCGTAGAATATAAAAAACCATAACTTAAAGTATCAGCAATCATTTTTGCATCATAGTCAAAATTCATATGAGGGACAATGACACTCATAATATTTTTTTCCACGATATCCACTGAAGACTCCATAAAAGGCAAGATCATAAATTCCTCTAAATATTCCACAGGGACTGAAGCGCTGGCAAGGGCAAAAGCCAGCATAGCATCTACTGTTTCCGCCTCTACTTGCCGGCGTAAAACATCATTTTTCTGTACTAGAGTAATAAATTGACGCATGAGTTCATCTTGCTTATTTTTCATCAATTTATGCCCTTTGCTTGCTGTAGACAAGCGACGTTTTAACCTAGTTAGTTCCATTCTTGTTGGATTTACATTCAGTTTTGCCATATTCTACTCTCTCTTTTACGTGACGTACTTCCTCCGCTTAAGCCCGACGGTATCTGAAGTGGAAATTTATTGAAACTTGAACTCTTCTTAGAGAGTTATTACCGATCTATCCCCATGTATCCAATTTTACACCAATTCATCCCACCGCCTTAAAGCGAAAAATTTTAATAATAAATACTAAATTTTTACAGATGGCAAATACTCATCCAACAGCTCATCTTTGATTCTTTTCAACTCTGTTTTCGGCAACATAGCCAAGAGCTTCCATCCTAAATCCAATGTTTCTTCTATACTTCGATTAGTCATAAATCCCTGATTAACATATTCTTTTTCAAATCTTCTTGCGAATTCCGCATAAATTTTATCTAAATCTGAAAGAGCGGATTCCCCTAAAACCACTGCTAGTTCTTTTGCCTGCTTACCTTGTGCATAAGCAGAAAAAAGCTGATTCATGGTTGGAGCGTGATCTTTCCTCGTTTTTCCCTCTCCAGTCCCCTTATCTTTCAAACGAGATAACGACGGTAACACATCAATAGGAGGCTGAATTCCACTTTTATAAAGTTCTCTAGATAAAATAATCTGTCCCTCTGTTATATATCCCGTTAAATCTGGAATAGGATGGGTTTTGTCGTCTTCCGGCATAGTTAAAATGGGAATTTGGGTTACTGAACCTTTACAACCTCTGATTCTACCAGCACGTTCATATAGAGTAGACAAATTGGTATACAAATACCCCGGATAGCCTCTCCTACCTGGTACTTCTCGCCTAGCTGCTGAAATTTCCCTTAATGCTTCACAGTAATTTGTCATATCAGTTAAAATGACTAGAACATGCATATCTTTTTCATAAGCAAGATATTCAGCGGCAGTTAAAGCTACTTTTGGAGTTGCAATACGCTCAATTGCAGGATCATTTGCTAAGTTCATAAACATTACTGAACGGTCTATAGCTCCTGTTTGGCGAAAATTATCCCTGAAAAACTCCGCCTCTTCAAAAGTAATACCAATAGCAGCAAAAACTACTGCAAAATCTTCTCCTGAACCCCTAACTGTCGCCTGTCTGGCAATTTGTGCTGCTAATTCCTTATGTGGTAAACCTGAAGCTGAAAATATCGGAAGTTTTTGTCCACGCACTAAAGTATTTAAATGGTCAATAGATGAAATACCCGTTTGAATAAACTCATCGGGATAATCTCTAGCTACGGGATTAATAACCTGTCCATTAATGTCCAGCATTTTTTCTGGAATAATATCCGCTCCATTATCCCTTATTCTGCCTAAACCATCAAAAACCCTTCCCACAATATCTTCTGAGACGGCAAATTTTAACGGATGTCCAAGAAAACGTACTTTAGAATCTTTGATATTGATTCCTCCCGTACCCTCAAAGATTTGCACCATCGCCCGATCACCATCTATTTCCAAAACCTGTCCTTTTCGTATTTCTCCATTTTGCATACGTACTTCTATTAATTCTTCATACTTTACGCCAGAAACTTTTTCTACTGCCATCAAAGGACCGATTACTTTACTTATTGTTCTATATTCTTTAATCATGTCCTTTGATTCCTCCCTCTTCAATCACCTTTTGAAGTGTTTCACAAATTTCTTTTTCTAGAGCTTCCAAATTGGACAACTGATTTTCAGGAACATATTTACTACGGGCAATTTTATCCCTTAATGCAACTGTTCCTTCTAAAAGTTCATGAAAATAAGAGCCTAAACGTAATGCCCTTTCCCCCTCATGAAAAAAAGTCAGAATATTATTCAAAAGGATGCCCTGTTTTTTTAAAGAAGTAAAGGTATCTACATCATCAAATGCATTCTGTTGCAAGTAGTCTTCCCGAATAGATTTTGCTACTTCCAAACTTAATCTATCCTTATCCGATAAAGAATCTATACCAACTAATCGTACAATTTCTTCTAGTTGAGCTTCTTCTTGTAAAATACTCATCGCTTCTATTACCATTTCAGACCAATTTATCTGCAATTTTTCATCCAAAACTTTTCCTACATCCGCTAGATACAAAGAATAACTTTGTAACCAATTGATTGAAGGAAAATGTCTTTTTTGCGCTAAAAGGGCGTCCAATCCCCAAAATACCTTAACCACACGCAAAGTATTTTGTGTTACTGGTTCAGATATATCTCCTCCAGACGGCGACACTGCGCTAATTGCGGTAATACTACCTTCTCTTTTCTCTTTCCCCAATACGATAGCATTTCCTGCACGCTCATAGTATTCTGCTAAACGACTGCCTAAATAAGCTGGATAGCCTTCATCGCCAGGCATTTCTTCCAAACGTCCGCTCATTTCCCGCAAAGCTTCCGCCCAACGAGAAGTAGAATCCGCCATAATGGCCACAGAATACCCCATGTCTCGAAAATATTCAGCAATCGTAATTCCAGTATAAATAGAAGCTTCCCTAGCAGCTACCGGCATATTTGAGGTATTCGCAATGAGTACAGTACGCTCCATTAAAGATTCTTTGGTATTTGGGTCAATTAATTCCGGAAATTCATTCAATACATCCGTCATTTCATTCCCCCGCTCTCCGCAACCTACATAGACTACAATATCCACATCCGCCCACTTTGCTATTTGATGCTGTACTACTGTCTTTCCTGCTCCAAATGGTCCAGGCACAGCTGCAGCTCCACCTTTCATTACCGGAAAAAATGTATCAACCACTCTTTGTCCGCTGATTAAGGGTTCTATTGGATTTAGTTTTTGATAAACGGGACGTAAACGCCTAACCGGCCATTTTTGCAACATCGTCAATGATATTTCACCGTTTGTACTGTCCACAAAAGCAATTTTTTCATCTATGGTGTATTCACCTGAAGCAATTTTTGTAATTTTTCCATAAATACCGTAGGGAACGAGAATTTTATGCACAATTACTTTTGTTTCTTGCACAGTACCCAAAATATCCCCGGCTTCCACTTCATCCCCAACTTGAGCTAAAGGAGTAAAAAACCATTTTTTTTCATGATCTAAAGCAGACAAACGTACTCCACGAGCCAAAAAATCATTCTTTGTTAACTCTCTAAAACGATCTAAGGGTCTTTGTATACCATCAAACATTTGTTTTAAAATTCCCGGAGCTAATTCTACAGATAGCGGCTCACCTGTACTGATTACCTCTTCTCCGGGACCGATACCTGAAGTTTCTTCATACACTTGTAAAGAAGCAACATCTCCCCGCATTTCTATAATTTCTCCGATAACACCCAATTCACCTACATAGCAAATATCCTGAATGCTGGATTCTGACATCCCTTTTGCCATGACCAACGGTCCGGATACTTTGGTTACTTCTCCCATGAATAGCTTTCCCCTCCTTTGACTAGAGTCAGTTTAATCTATCCGAACGCTCGAATTTCTCTAAGTTGCTTTTACAAAGAAATTCCACTAATTAGGTTCGTAAAATCCCCGAGTTCAATCTTTACTAACGCTTGCTTTCTCTAAATTACTTTTTCAAAAAAATTCTGCTAAATTCACCAAAACCTCGCCAAGAGTCAATTTAACCTCTCCGAACGAAAAAACTTGTGTATATTTTGCGTTCCATCAATCTCATTAAATCCTCGACTTTAATCTTCGCTAACCCTTAATTTCTCTAAATTTCTTTTATAAAAAATTTCTACTAAACTCACCAATACCTCGCCAAGAGTCAGTTTAACCTCTCCGAACGAAAAACTCGTGTATATTTTTTCTTTCAACTAAACTCGTTAAATTCCTGAGTTTAATCTTCGCTAACCCTTAATTTCTCTGAATTTCTTTTTCAAAAATTTCTACTAAACTTGCCCAGATCTCGCTAAGAGTCAATTTTATTTCTCCGAACGAGAAGAATTTTGTGCATATTTTTTCTTTCAACTAAACTCGTTAAATTCCTGAGTTTAATCTTTGCCAATACTTAATTTCTCTAAATTGCTTTTATAAAAATTTCTACTAAATTCACCAAGACCTCGCTAAGAGGCAGTTTAATTTCTTCGAACGAGAAGAATTTTGTATATATTTTTTCTCCTACACGAAGAGGTGACGCAGGAATACTGGAGGTATTTCAAGGAATCTCGACACCGTAGGAGGGAAAATAGACCATAAATTCTTCCGTAAGCGAGAGATGAAACTGGCTCTAAAATTCAATCTTCGCTGGCGCTTGATTTCTCTAAGTTGCTTTTACAAAGAAGTTCTTTCAACTAAGCTCGTCCAGACTCGCTAAGGTTCAAGAACGACCTCGCACTAAGTTCAATCTTCGCTGACGCTCGATTTCTCTAAGTTGCTTTCGGTCAGTATATTTTGTCCTACTGCTTTTTCCACATCTTGCTGGATTTGCGCTAATCCTATACCTAAGCTTCCCAAATGTCCAGGAAATAAAATAATGGCCGGCGTAAGCCTAGATTTATATTTTTGAATGGTTTTTCTTACTTTTTCTGCTACTGTTTCAGTAATAAAAATCACGCCATAATCTTCTTTAACCATTTCCTCTATTTTTTCTTGAACAGCTAAGGATTCCGAATCAAAACAAACGGTAAAACCAAATAACTTAAACGGTAAAACGGAATCTTTTTCTCCAATCACACCAATTTTTTTAGACATAACAAATTCTCATCCTTTCTCGAATTTGTTCTTGTGAAAATCTATGTCTTTTACCCACAAATAACAAGCGTAGATTTTTTTGTTCAATCGTCTTTGCATGAATAAATGCCATTACTGGTAATGGCCCAAAAGGCATAGTTTTTGCCATTTTATACAAGTCAGTCAAATAGTCATCCCGCAAACGAGAAAAAACAACAAAATCCAAAACGGAACCCTCACGTATAGCCTCTTTTAATACATGCCCATAAGGACATTTCAACAAGTATTGACTATATTCTTCTAAAGAAGTATCTGCATAAGAAAACAACGTTTCTTGGGAAATCTGACCAAATGAAGTAATCACTGCTTTCATAAAACGTTTACTTCTCTTTTGTGCAATTCCTCTTGCCATCATAGATAAATTATATAAGTCTTGCATAGAAGAAAAAATAGTTTGTACAACAGGATAATCTAACTTCCTACTACGTCTTCTTTGCTCTTGTAAAAAACAGCGATCATAAATAAAATCTAAACCAAACCAATGTCTATTTTCCTGTAAATATTCATCTACTTCAATAACAGCGGATAATAACTCTGATTCTAAAACAGATGAATTTTTTGTATAAACCGCACTTTTAATCGTATCCAAAGAATATTTTCCATCTGGCAGAAATAAATGATCAAAATCATTTTGTGTCTGTTTTGCCTTAGTTAAAATTTTTAAATTATGAAAAGTGTATTCTAAAGTATAAAGTGAAATCAAATCTGGTTCCGGAGCATAGGTATATAGCCAACGGAAAAATTCCTCTTGATTTTCTTTATCATATTGTTCAAAATTTTTTTCAAAATGATCTTGTGTTACGGCAGGGGCATAAACGGTAGAAAGCAAAATTTGTTTAATCTCTGCAAAATTTTTTGCCAAAATTAACTTTTCCATTTTTTCTGTAGACAACAACTCATTTTCTTTTACACGAACTAAGGTATTAAGCTGGTGATAGGCGATGTCTTTCAACTTCATCCCTCCCCAAACAATTTTCGAATAACCTCATGGCTTTGCATTTCCTGAATCTGTTTGACCAAAACACTAAACAAAAAATTATATTCTATACCACCTTGACGAACCAAAAAACCACTTTTCCCTTCTACAAAATCTTGTGCCAAAAGATATTTTCTTTGACTTTGCTGATTAAGTCTATTCAGCCATTTTTGCGAAAGCAAATGTTTAGATTTTTCTCCCGGTACAATCTCCGCTTCTACTGCTTCTTCTAATTCTAAATCGACCAAAGCTTCTAAGGCAAACTGTTCCACAACTTCACTTCCCCAATTTTCCATTTCTAAAACGACTTCATGAAATAAGGAATCTAAATGCTTTTGTTTTGCCTTAAGTAAAAACTGTCGTTGTTCCACTTGATTCTTAGCACTTTTTTGTTTATATTCTTGTTCTATCTGCTTTTTTGTTTTTTCTCTCCTATTTTGGTCTTGCTTTGAAAACTGCTCTCTTTCTCTTGCCATTTCCTCATCTATTTTTTTCTTTTCTCTTTGCCGTTCTTTCTCTATTTCTACTTCTGCAACAGATAAAATTTTTTCGGTCATTTTTTGTATGATTTCTACACTCATTTTTACCCTCACGCAGATGCTACATTTAGCACTAACAAAAATGAAATAACAAAACCTAATATAGCATAAGTTTCTACCATAGCAGCATAAATAATTCCTTTTGTAGAATGTTCAGGTTTCTTCGCTAAAATCTGTATACCTGCCGCAGCTACTCGACCTTGATAGGCTCCAGAAAACAAACTGCTCAGCGCAACAGGTAAAGCCGCCGCCAGATAGCTTAAGCCTTTGATGGCTGTCAAATCAGAAGAAATATTTGTAAAAATTAAAAATGCAATAACGAAGCCGTACAAACCCTGAGTACCTGGTAATAATTCTAAAATTAGGGCTTGACCAAACTTTTCAGGCTGTTCCGTTGTTAAAGCTGCTGCTGCCTCACCAGTCAAGCCCACTCCTTTTGCAGAACCAATCCCTGAAAAAATTGTAGCAACTGCCATCGCTGTTGCTGCCCAAAACAGACCACTTCCCGGTCCAAAAAGTATATTACTTATTCCTGAATTGGTCATTTCTATATTCATCATAATTCCTCCTGAATTCACTATATTTTTCTAACATTTACATATTTTTCTTCTGCTTTAAAAGGACGAAAAGCCCTCCCTCCTCCTTGATAGAATTTTCCAAAAAATTCCACGTATTGCAAACGTGCACCATGTACGTATGCACTAAGCAAAGATAAAAATAAATTGATTCCATGCAACACGATAATCAGCAAAATTCCTAAACTAAAACGAATAACGGGCGGCATAAAACCTACTAATAAATTAAATGCGGAGGCAATACTTCCACCGGATATACCCAATGCCATCAAACGGGTATAGCTCACTAAATCTCCCACATAACTAGAGATTCCATATAATTGATACATCCCTTTTGCTAAGCCTTTCATTTTAGATTTGGACTGTATCATTGGAATGATCACAATTAAAATAGCACTGATGATTGCCACAGCCACGGCAATCAGAAACACAACTTCATTCTTCCACAGAATTTTAGCTAAAATGGCGATCACCGCGCCCAGCAAGATTCCCTGCCAAGCAAACCCATGAGAAATACTCTCTAAATATCGTTTTTTCTTGATTTGCTCTATAGCATTAATTGCTAAACCTACTAAAATTTGAATCAAACCAAATAAAACCGATAAAATTAGGATTTGATTCACATCTGCACTCATCGAAAGCAGTCTAAAGGGCAATTCAACACCAAAAAAAGAACCGTAAATCAATCCCCAAATTATTGTAGGAATCGATACCAAACTAAAAAAGTCAGCAAAACGCTTTGCTCCCGGATTTAAAGAGAAAAACTTTTGTGCCAATAAAGTGCCCAAAAGTAGAAGTATTCCATAACCTACATCTGCTACCATCATTCCAAAAAATACTAAATAAAATGGAGTCATCCACGGCGTAGGGTCAATTTCATCATAACGAGGCAAACTATACATTTCTGTTAACATTTCAAAAGGCTTCACCCAACCAGAATTCTTTAAATGTATAGGGACTTTGGCATATTCTTTGTCTATAGGTTTTTCCCATTCCAAATAAATATCTTCTTTAGGAACTTTTTGTACCAAATAATTCAACAATTCTTCTTTATGTTCTGCAACTACCCAACCTTGCAATAAAAAAAATTGATTAACATGGCAAATCAAACGATCAATTTTTTGACGGTTGAATGCTGCCAAATAATCTTCTTCTGCTAGACGTAAAAAAGTCAAGTCCTCTCTTGCATTTGCAATTTGTGTGAGAAGCTTTTTTTCTTCTTCCTGTAAATTTTTATGTTTTTCTTCTCTCTTACTATACTCCTCTTTTGGGCATAATTTATATTGTGGATGATATTCCGTAAAACCCGCTTGATCTAAAATTGATTTCAAGTGGGGGAAATCTTCTTTCAAACATAAAAAATATTCATAACGCTGTGTTTGGCTTTGATAAATTTCTTCCCTATATATTAAGGTCAATCCAGCTAGTTGTTCATCTAAACTTTGTACATTACCCAGATCAATTGTACCTGCTATATTTTTTACGTAGCTTAAATTTCCGCTTTCTCCAAGATTAATATCTAATTTTCTCCAATGCGTTAAGTCTTCTTCAATAGAAAGAAAATTTTTCTTTTGTTTTTGTACTCGTCCAAATTCTAAAGAGAGTTGATTTAAATACTCAAGCTTTTCTTCTAAACCTTTCTCCTTGACTTGAGCTTCAAGTTCAAATAAATCATAATCTTTTCTTTGCGGCATACCTAAATGTCCACTTTTTGAAGCCAAACTATTTTGCTCAATAAAAGCAATAGCATCTTGAATTTTCTTTAATTTTTCTTCACATTTTCCATCATGTTCTATTTCTTTAATCAGTAATTCATCTGCCTGATGATTTTGCTGGTGAAAATATTTTGTTAATACTTCTTGATTAACATCTTTTTCTTTCCAGTCAATAATTTCTACACTTTGCATACTTTGAACACTTTTCAAAATTGAAGATTTGTATTGTATATCAGCCAGTAAAGTCAACTTTTCTATTCTGCTGACTGCCATAAACTTTTCACCCTTTCGATCACATATTTTTTCGCCTCTTTTTGTTTAGCTTGATATTCCTGCTGAAAGGTTTCTTTTAAGTTTTTTTCTTCTACCTCCCATTCCCTTTTTTCTAGATTTATTTTTTGCTGAGCTTCTTCTTTCCATTGCTTGCTGTCCTGCATAAATTTCTGCTGCAAAGCCTCTTTAAATGCTTCTAATTCATTTTGTTTACTTTGCCTATATTGAATCAGTTCTGCTTGCAAAGCTTCTTTTCTTTTTTTTGCCTCATCTTCTGCCTGCTGAATCTGCTTTAACACTTCTAATGCCATTTCACGCCTCCTTTAGGTTTAAAATGACCCCTTTCAATATTGAAAGGGGTTCTCAAAACAAAATATTCATGAAATCTGCATTGCACAATCAGCAGATCGCTGACAAGCCTTTGTGTATTGTACATACATGGCAGATTAAACATTTTTTGTTTATTATACCTTAGTTTAATCTTTTTCGTAAGTATTTATCCAAGAAAAAAAATATTTTCGGCAACTTGCATAAAAAAATTCACGAAAATACATAAAACTATTCCAATTAAAGCAGGAATTAAAATAGAAAACAGTACAATTTTCCAACTCTTCGTTTCTTTTCGTATACTTAGACACGTTGTAGCACAAGGCCAGTGAAATAAAGTAAATATTATGCAAGAAAGAGCTGTCTTTACTGTCCATCCGTGCGTTACCAGCAAAGTCTTAATTGATTCTAAATTTTGTATATTTACTAGATGTGTCACATTCTCATAAATCATAAAGGCAATAGGCAAAACAATTTCATTAGCCGGAAAACCCAAAAGAAAAGAGAAAAAAATAACACCATCCATACCCATTAATTTGCCTAAAGGGTCAAAAAATTTTGTGCAATAGGATAATAAATTCATTCCTTTAAATTGAATATTTGCCATTAACCAAACCACTATACCGGCAATAAAAGCTGAACTAACTGCCCTCCCTAATACCAAAAAGGTTCTATCCCAAAAAGAACGAATCAGTACTTTGCGAACTCGAGGTTTACGAAAAGGGGGTAATTCCAAAGCGAAAGAAGAAGATTCTTTTTGTAAAAAATGTTCAGAAATCCATTTGCAACTTTTTAAGGTTACTACTACACTAAACACTAAACAACAAGTCAATCCAAAAGCCAGTAACAAATTTCCCCAAATTCCATAACCAAAAGGTAAAAAAAAGATTAACATGACCGTAATCAAGATGGGAAAACGCCCGTTACAAGGTACGAAACTATTTGTTAGAATCGCAAGTAGTCTTTCCCTTGGTGAATCAATAATTCTACACCCAGTAACTCCTACTGCATTGCATCCAATTCCCATACACATAGTCAAAGCTTGTTTCCCACAAGCATGACAACGGGCAAAGGCACTATCTAAATTAAAAGCAATGCGAGGTAAATATCCATAATCTTCTAATAAAGTAAATAAAGGAAAAAAAATTGCCATAGGAGGAAACATCACTGCAATAATCCATGCCATAATATGATAAATTCCGCCTATACATAAGTCCGCAAAAACTGGAGGAATAGATAAAAATTGACTAATCTTATATAGATAAGACTCCGCAGAAAATAAAAAATCAGCTATCCACTGCGAAGGATAATTTGCTCCGACTAAAGTAATCCAAAATAAAAGAGATACCAAAATCACCATACATAAAATACCTGTAATTTTTCCAGTAAAAATTCTGTCTAATCTTTCTTCTTTTTTTCGAAAATCTGGATTGCAAAATTTCATCACTTCTTTTGCAATAATTTCTGCTTCTTGTATATAATTTTCTGATAAATCAGATAAATTTTCTTCTTCTAAAATTTCATCATCTGTTTTCTTTTTTTGTTCATAAAGTTTACTTTTTCCTCCATCTAAATTTTGTATTTGTTGTTTTTGACATAGATAAGAAATTTCTTTTTTTAACTGTTTTAATCCTTTTCTCTCTGCAGCAGAAATAGAAACAATAGGTAAGTCTAAAGCGTTTGATAAGTATTGAAAATTAATATGAATTTTTCTTTTTTCCGCCTCATCACACAAATTCACGCATACAATAATAGAAGAAATAATATCTCTAATTTGTAAAACTAAAATTAAATTTCTTTCTAATGAAGCAGCATCACAGACTAATACTACCACATCAACTTGTTCTTTTAATAAAAAATCTTTAGCTATTTTTTCTTCTAACGAATGAGTAAATAAAGAATATGTTCCCGGTAAATCAATCACTTGATAGATTTGCTTTTGATCTATATATTGCCCTTCACTACATTCCACTGTTTTTCCTGCCCAGTTGCCTGTGTGCTGCCTCCCTCCTGTTAAAGCATTAAAAACCGTACTTTTCCCTACATTAGGATTTCCAGCTAATGCTACTCTAAAAACTTTTTTCATGATTTTTTTCTGTAAAAACTAATTTTTATTTTTACAGAATCCTCCTTTCTTAGGGCGATTACCGTATTCCGTATTAGAAAAGCGGTAGGATCACCTGAATAGGAGCGAAATAAAGCACGAATTGGTGTATTTTTGGTAAATCCCAAATCTAATAAACGTTGTGTCATTTCTTTTGAATGCTGAATTTCTGTAATATAAGCATTGATTCCTAATGTCAATTCCGCTAAAGATAAAGATTTCTCCAAAATCCATTCACACCCTCAATTCTTCTTTATTGTATATTATCCAATTTCTATTTTTTGGTTATTCTCATCAAAAAATTTTACATAAAAATATCAATATAGACTAGAGAGTTTGGACTCTCACTCTTAAACTTGACCTTGAATATACCCTAAATAGAATATCAATAAAAGTAAAATCAAGATAGGAGTTTTTATATGGAAAGACGTTCAATACCCCATCTAGAAAATTGTAAATCTTATGTTAAGTATACGATTAAAAATGGTGACAATCTTTATCAAATTTCTAAGGTTTTTCATACTAGCGTTCATGCGATTCTTTCCCTTAATCCAGGGATTGTTCCAGTACAACTGAGGCCTGGAACAGAAATTACCATTTGCCCTGGACCGGGTTATGTACAAACAACACCATCTACTCCCATTAATCCATTAGAAGAAACTCGTTCTAGATCTTTTTCTAGTACAACAGCTGAATCTCAGGTAAATCTTACCCCTCCTATTCCCCCGATAAATCAAACACCAAATTATGTACAATATTCGGATATAGATCAAATCAATGTACACCCTAGCACGTCAAATACAACGATGAATTCATCTTATACAAAGAAAATTTCTTATCCTACAAGACCAGATATAAATTTAACCAATGAATACACTACTCAAAATAATGGAGAAAATATTGTATTTCCTAGAAATACTACTTCTACTTACACAAACAATATTTCTTATCCTACAAAACCAGACATGAATTCAACGAATGAGTACACTACTCAAAACAATAAAGAAAATATTGTATTTCCTAGAAATACTACTTCTACTTACACAAACAATATTTCTTATCCTACAAAACCAAACATGAATTCAACGAATGAGTACACTACTCAAAACAATAAAGAAAATATCGTATTTCCTAGAAATACTACTTCTACTTACACAAACAGTATTTCTTATCCTACAAAACCAGACATGAATTCAACGAATGAGTACACTACTCAAAACAGTAAAGAAAATATCGTATTTCCTAGAAATACTACTTCTACTTACACAAACAATATTTCTTATCCTACAAAACCAGACATGAATTCAACGAATGAGTACACTACTCAAAACAATAAAGAAAATATCGTATTTCCTAGAAATACTACTTCTACTTACACAAACAATATTTCTTATCCTACAAAACCAAACATGAATTCAATAAATGAATACACTACTCAAAACAATAAAGAAAATATCGTATCACCTAGAAATAATGTTTCCGCATCTATGGAAAACTGTGGCTGTACAGCTTCCTATGATCGCACCTGTCATTGTTCCTCTCCCGCCCCTTATACTTCACAGATAAATGTACCCGTTCAAAAACCTCACCCTGTGACCCCTGAATCTGCAAGCAACAAACCTTCTTATATTCCACCAGTTGTTAAGATTTCAAAAGAAGCACCTATCTCTATTTCTCCCGTTACCCCTGTAGTTCCCCAAACTACTAATGTCATTCCCGAAACTCCTGTTTCTCCTATATTTCCTGCTCCTACTGCAATCAAAAAACCTATACCTGTTATTCCTCCCGCTCCTACTGCAATAGAAAAACCTGTACCTATTATTCCTCCCACTCCTACTGTGCTAGAAAACCCTGTACCTGCTACTCCTCCAGCTAATTCAGTTGTGGAAAAAGTTATCTTTTCTTCTAATGCACAAGCTCTACCCTCTATACCATCCAATTTAGAGAAAAACCGAACAATGATTAACCACAGATCGGAAACTTCTGCTCCCTTTGCTCCTCAATCC
>BNZI01000005.1 GCA_026000945.1 Clostridia bacterium
AAGGTCAAAAAGTAGCAATTGTTGGACCTACTGGAGCCGGAAAAACTACAATTATTAAATTATTAATGCGTTTTTATGACATACAGCAAGGTAAAATTTTGATTGATGGTCATGATATTTTGGAGTTTTCTAGAGGAGATTTGAGGAAGCTGTTTGCTACAGTTATGCAAGATACGTGGTTATTTCACGGAACAATTTGGGATAATATACGCTATGGGAGCTTTGATGCGCCAAAAGAGAAGATTTTAGAAGCGGCAAAAGCTGCTCATGTTCATCATTTTGTAAAAACTTTACCTCATGGTTACGAAATGGAAATTAATGAAGAGGCAAATAATATTTCTCAAGGACAAAAACAGCTGATGACTATTGCAAGAGCTTTTTTGTCTGATCCAAAAATTTTAATTCTAGATGAAGCGACAAGTTCTGTAGATACTAGAACTGAAATTTTGATCCAAAAAGCAATGGAAAAACTTATGGAAGGCAGAACGAGTTTTGTTATTGCTCATCGTTTATCAACAATTAGAGATGCGGATGTGATTTTAGTTTTAAAAAATGGTGATATTGTAGAACAGGGTCACCATGAAGAATTGTTAGCTAGAGGCGGATTTTACAGTACTTTATATAACTCGCAATTTGAGTCAGAAGAAGAATAAATGAAGTTTTGTGTAACTGTACCTTAAACACTAGATATGTGATTGATTCAATAAGGTGAAGTCTACATCTGCGGGAAGTTTATCTTTATTTTCTCTCTTTAGCTTACTATTTTTTTGAACTATTATTGACTTTTGCGTGAAAATAATCATGTTGGAATATTGTTTGATGAAGTTCTGAAATGAATTCAATATAAAAAAGACTCCTGATAACAGGAGTCTTTTTCTAGGCTGTGTTCGCAATACTGCTTAGTTTCCAGATTTTGAGTAGATTTCCCTCCTATGGTGCGTATTTCAAGGAATTCAGGCACCATAGGAGGGAATATAGATCAATAGTCTATCGTAAGTGAGATACTTAAATAGACTCTCACTTACGAAGGGTGACATAGAAATACGGGAAGTATTTCAAGGAATCTAAGGAAGACCATAGGAGGAAAAATAAAACAATATTCTCCCATAAGTGAGGTACGAAACAGGCTCTAAACACAGACTAGCACAAAAGCTATCCCACAATAGCACACTGCAGTAATATGAATACGCCTTAGGCTGAGTGCTGTAGTTTTCTCATGTGATAAAACTATGATATAATAAGCAAAAACGTTTATTATATCATGGAAGTTTACCACGTTCCCAAGTCGCTCTAATCACCATAGGTTCAAGAGCGACTAGGCACCTGATCGCTTCAGCTACAATCAGCAATGGAGAAAAACTCCTGCTGATTAAGCTTCAGTTGATGCACACCATTGCGTAAAGAATTTGCACACGTACGTTCGCCGCAGATCGGCGCAACCATGATTTACTTTGTAATCATGATATAATAAGCAAAAACGCTTATTATATCGTTGATGTACACAATTTGACGAGGAAGTTCATGCGCAAAGCGCATTCAAATTGGTACGATCATGATTTACTTTGTAATCATGATAAAATAGATAGTGCTGCTTCATAATTTGGTTCATTTGCTATTTCTTCCACTTGCTCTGCATATAAAACTTGATTATTGCTATCTAAAACGATTACTGCACGACAAGCTAATCCTTTGATTGGAAGAGTATCTACAAGTACTCCAACATCAGTTAAAAATTCAGGATAGCGAAATGTAGAAAGCGTAGTTACATTTTTAATATCTTCTGCTGCACAAAAACGGCCAGAAGCAAAAGGTAAATCCGCGGAGATGCAAAGAACAACTGTGTTGTCTAAGGAAGAAGCCTTTTGATTGAATGTACGTACGGAAGTTGCGCATACACCAGTATCAATACTAGGAAAAATATTCAGTACTTTGCGTTTTTGTCCGAAGCTGTTTAAATCTACATCTGTTAAATCTGTTCCTGTTAGCGTAAAGTTTTGAATTGTTTGTCCTATTTTAGGGAAGTTGCCCTTTAATTTAATGGGAGTACCCCGAAAAGTGATATTTTCCATATTTTCTCCTATTCTTTCATTGTTTTTATAAAAGACAGATTGTCTTCTATCTGAACAGTATTTAGTATATCATGATTGCGCCAATTTGAGTGTGCTTTGCGCATAAACTAAAACTTAATCAGCAGGAGTTTTTCTCTACTGCTGATTGTAGCCCTCGCAATCAGGTGCCTAGTCGCTATTAACCTATGGTAATTAGAGCGACTAGGGACGTGGTGAACTTTCTCATCAAATTGGTACAATCATGATTACAAAGTAAATCATGATTGTACCAATTTGAATGCGCTTTGCGTATGAATTTCCTAATCAAATGGTGTACATCAACGATATAATAAGCGCTTTTGCTTATTATATCATGTTTAGATTATTCAAGCAAATTTTCATAAAAAAAGACTTGACAATTTAGAATTTATTTTATATGATTAAAGCTATTGTATACCATTTAAGCAGGGCAGAGGCTCTCACCTTAGCATAGCATTTGTGACTAAGGTTGCCATCAATAGAATATACATGTAAAATGCAGACTTAGAGCTAGGAATTGAGTCCATTTACCTTGTTTTATTGATTAATGAAAGTTAGTTTAGTATAATTATGTCTAGATATAGTTATACTGGAAATTTGCTTAGGTGGGTAGTTTATCTATCGATCTTTTTTTGTGTGCTTAATCGTTTTTTTGATTTGGCTGATTATGAATCGTAATTCAAAATCAATGCTAAATCGAGTAAGATGAAATATTATGGAGGTGCAAGTTATTAGCGATTTAATCATTAACGAACAGATTAGAGACAAAGAGGTGCGTCTGATTGGTCAAGACGGTGAACAATTAGGTATGATGCCCTCTCGGGAAGCCTTGCAAAAGGCAAGAGATGAAGGATTGGATTTAGTCAAAATCGCACCTACGGCAAAGCCACCTGTTTGTAAAATTGTGGATTATGGAAAATATAAGTATGAATTAGCTCGAAAAGAAAAAGAGTCCAAAAAAAAGCAAAAAATCATAGAAGTGAAGGAAGTAAGACTTTCTCCTAACATTGATACGAATGATTTGAATACAAAAATCAACATTGCTAGAAAATTTTTGGAAAAAGGTGATAAAGTAAAAGTAACTTTACGTTTTCGAGGTAGAGAATTAGCCCATATGAATCGTTCTAGACATATATTGGAGGATTTTGCCCAAACTTTGTCTGACATCGCAGTCATTGATAAACCGCCTAAAATAGAAAGCCGCTTAATGATTATGTTTTTAACACCAAAAAAATGATATAAATGATGTTAAGTTGAAACAGTAGAAAAGGAGGATCGTACTATGCCAAAATTGAAGACGAAAAAAGCAGCGGCAAAACGCTTTAAAAAAACAGCGACAGGAAAATTAGTACGTATGAAAGCTTATAAATCTCATATTCTGACCAAGAAATCTACAAAAAGAAAAAGAAATTTGCGTAAGGATATTGTGACGGATGCAAGCAATGAAAAAGTAATGAAGAAAATATTGCCTTATCTATAAAATAGAGTTAGGAGGAAAATCAAGTGGCAAGAGTAAAAGGCGGATTAAATGCTAGAAAAAAACACAACCGTATTTTAAAATTGGCAAAAGGCTATCGTGGAGCTAGATCCAAGCAATACAGAGTAGCAAAACAATCGGTGATGAGAGCTTTAGCAAGTTCTTATCAGGGTAGAAGGTTAAGAAAAAGGGAGTTTCGCCGTCTATGGATTGTTCGTATTAATGCAGCAGCACGTTTGAATGGACTTTCTTATAGCCGTTTTATGCACGGATTAAAATTAGCCGGTATAGAACTAAATAGAAAGATTTTGGCAGACATGGCTGTTAATGATGCAAAAGGATTTGAAACTTTAGCAGAAGAAGCCAAAAAACAACTACAAGCAGCATAGTATTTCTATTTTAATAGATTTTGAGCTTAGCAAAATAATCCCCACCTTAAACGCCTATACATTGCTAGCTGGTGGGATAAATAGAACCGTAGGGCATACAGAAATAGTCCGAGTGCACGATTGCCTTAGCAATCTTGAACGATGAGTTCTCATTTTAAATGTTGTGTAAGCGATATGAAGTGATCAATAGATATCACTTTAAAGGGAGAATGTTTTTCGACTAATTGGCGATATTCCCCTCTGTCGGAGCGTGGCTCAGCTTGGTAGAGCGTTCGGTTAGGGACCGAGAGGTCGCAGGTTCGAATCCTGTCGCCCCGATTAATCAAGACGGAAATTAGTAGATTTTTTCTGTGTTTTTAAATTTTATTTGATTTTTCATATAGGGACTCTGTTGATTTTCAGAATATTTTTAGGATCTATGACAAAGATGCGTTGGGGTGCAAGCGATTTGGATTTGGTAAGTGTCCTTATGTAAAGTAATCAGGGTAGAAAATTGGTAGGTTTTGAGAAAAACGATATACCAATTTTCTGCGTTTGGATTTACTCAAGATATTAAAACAGGCGTTTAAATTTTCTTGAAATACAGGTTTGTGTCTATAAAAATTTGCCTTTCTAACAAAAATCCACTCAAAGTCGGGGCATTTCAGTCAGTGTAAATATGTCCAGTAAAGGAAAAATAAAATGGAATTAGGAAAAAAACAGTTCTTAACGATAATGAGAATAAAGGATGTGGGAGCTTTTTTAGGAAAAAATGAAGAAGATGTAGTTTTATTACCTAAAAAACAGATTCCTAGTCATGCAAAAGTAGGTGATGAACTAGAAGTTTTTCTTTATAAGGATTCAAGTGATCGGATAATTGCTACGGTAAATCCGGCCAAGTTACATTTGGGAGAGTTTGCTTTACTGAAAGTAATAGAAGTAACAGCAATTGGAGCTTTTTTAGATTGGGGATTGGAAAAAGATTTATTATTACCTTTTAAAGAACAAACGAAGCGGGTAAAACAAGGAGAGTTTTGTTTGGTTACCTTATATGTGGACAAGTCAGAGCGCTTATGTGCAACGATGAAACTTTATCCTTATTTAAATACTTCGTCTCCTTATCAAAAAGATGATCGGGTGATGGGGATCGTTTATGAAATAAAACCAGAAATGGGTATTTTTATCGCAGTAGATTCACAATATTGCGGGAGAATTCCCTTAGAAGAAAATTTTGGATATTATGAAGTGGGAGATAGCGTAGAAGCTAGAGTGACGAAAGTAAAAGAAGATGGAAAATTAGATTTAAGTGCTAGAGAAAAAGCTTTTTTACAGATGGATATAGATGCACAAATAATATGGGAAAAAATTGAGCAAAATGGAGGTTTTCTTCCTTTTACAGATAAAACTTCTCCGGAAGTAATCAAGAAAGAATGTCAATTGAGCAAAAATGCTTTTAAAAGAGCTGTAGGGAAGCTATTAAAAGAAAAAAAGATTAAAATCACTGATCAAAAAATAGAAAAAATAAAATGAACTTAGTTTCTAGCAGGGACTAAGTTCATTTTAATGATATAATAAACAAAAAACGTTTATTATATCGTTGATGCACACAATTTGATTAGGAAGATAATGTGCAAAGCACATTCAAATTGGCGCGATCATGATTGACTTCGCAATCATGATATAATAAACAAAAAACGTTTATTATATCGTTGATGCACACAATTTGATTAGGAAGATAATGTGCAAAGCACATTCAAATTGGCGCGATCATGATTGGCTTTGCAATCATGATATAATAAACAAAAAACGTTTATTATATCATGGAAGTTCACCAGGTGCCTAGTCGCTCTAATTCACCATAGGTTCAAGAGCGACTAGGCACCTGATTGCGGGGCTACAATTAGCAGTAGAGAAAAACTCCTGCTGATTAAGTTTTAGTTTATGCGCAAAGCACACTCAAATTGGTACGATCATGATTTACTTCGTAATCATGAATAGATAAGTTTTACTGCTTGCGGTTATTGATATTATGACTGCGTATAGCTAATACCATACTTTTTACAAAAGAAAGGCAAGCAATGCACTCACTTTCATTACAAGTTTCAATAAAATGAAGTAATTCTGATTTAAACGGGGGGAGAGGATTCTCGAAATTTTTGTAAGTAATGGATATATCCCGTTTTCCATTATAAATATAATCAAAGGTCAAACCAAAATACTTACAAATTTTACCAGCTATTTTTCTAGTCAGGCTTCTCTTGCCTCTTTCGATCTCACCTAAATAGTTTGGTGTGATTCCTAAAGCGACACTAAGTTGTTCCTGTGTCATGTGGAATAGTTTACGTTCATTACGAATGCGTCGTCCTACTGCTTCATCTTTTTGTGTCGTATCTTGATTCATACTTTTATAACCTTTCTGTTTTTTCATATTTTGTCTGTATGGTAAATTATTTTAATTTAACCAGAAAAAATTGATTCCAATTTTATGGAAAAAGTACAGATCTCTGTCAATCGTATACTAAGTAAAATATGTAAAGATTAGTATACAAGTCTGTACCCAAATAAACGGAATGCAGAAGATAACATTCCATTGCTTAGAAAAAGATGACTACCAGTAATTATTTTTTACAAGTAGAATTTTTCAATTTTTTTATCAACAAGGATATTTTCAGTATTAAGTAGTAGCCCTAATAATTAGCAGATTTTCGACTCTTGCTAATCTGTTTTTTTCATTTTATATATTTTATAGAAAAAGAAAAAAGAGGAGGAAGTACCCATAGAGAGTGTATAAAGAAAGAGTTGTAGGTGTTTAACGAAGGCTAATTTAACATTAAATGTTTTGTTGATAAAAAAGCGAAGCAGTGACAGAGATGATATACTTATTAAAATAATATACTAAAAAAAAGCAAGAAATACAAGAAAAATTTATTAAGGATTAAGTTGTTAATTGAAAAACTCTTGTCGAATGAAGTTTGATTTGTATATAATGAAGTTTAATTTGTATATAAAATTTCCAGATAAAAGCGATTTTGTATTTAAAAAATGAATTTTTCTTTTTCTTGTGCAATTCTTACAAAGTTTTTTTTTGCATTTTAGTAATTTAGTAAATGGAAGTTTCTTATTAAATGGTGTATGATAGAAAAAACGTCTACTATATCGTTTGTTGATTTTTTACAGTAGCGGTTTTTTATTCTTAATACGTTTTGAAGGTTGTTAATCAGAGCTATGTTAATAAGTAAATTTTGGGAGGGATGATATGGCTAGTTTGTCTTTAAAGGACATTAATAAGGTATATCCAAATGGTTTTGTAGCGGTGAAAGATTTTAATCTAGAAATTGAGGATAAGGAATTTGTCATTTTTGTAGGCCCATCTGGTTGTGGAAAATCCACTACTTTACGTATGATTGCAGGGCTAGAGGATATTAGCAGTGGGGAATTAAGTATTGATGGAAACGTGGTGAATGATATAGAGCCAAAAGACAGAGATATCGCGATGGTTTTTCAGAATTATGCATTATATCCGCATATGACAGTCTATGACAATATGGCATTTGGATTGAAATTAAGAAAAACACCCAAAGAAGAAATTGATCGATTAGTACGGGATGCAGCGAAAATATTAGATTTAGAAAAACTGTTAGACAGAAAGCCAAAAGCTCTTTCGGGTGGTCAAAGACAGCGTGTAGCAATGGGTAGGGCTATTGTGAGGAATCCAAAAGTATTTTTAATGGATGAGCCACTTTCTAATTTAGATGCAAAGCTAAGAGTGCAGATGCGTATTGAAATTTCTAAATTGCATCAGCGTCTAGGTTCTACTATTATTTATGTAACGCATGATCAAACAGAAGCGATGACCTTAGGCACTCGAATTGTCGTGATGAAAGATGGTTTGGTTCAGCAAATTGATACTCCTCAAAACCTGTATAGTAAACCAGCTAACCAATTTGTGGCAAGTTTTATTGGTTCTCCGCAAATGAATATTTTTCCTGCACAATTGACCAAACAGGAAGAAGATTATGTGCTGGCTTTTGGAACAAATACAGTAAAGATTCCAATGGGAAAAGCAAAGCAAATTGAAAAAGAGTACATAGGCAAAGAAGTACTTTTAGGTATTCGGCCGGAAGATTTACACGATGAGGAAGCCTTTTTGGCTAGCTCCCCTCATAGTATTATTGAGGCAACAATTAAAGTTTATGAAATGTTAGGCGCAGAGGTGTATTTGTATTTTGATTTGGCACAAACGAATTTCACGGCTAGAGTAAGTCCTAGAACGACGGTAAGACCAGGAGATACAATACAATTGGCTTTGGACATGGGAAAAATACATTTGTTCGATAAAGACACAAAAAAAGCAATATTGCATTAAAACAATACCAGTCTATATATTGGAATAGATTATCCAAGTATAGACTGGTATTTATATACTGCTATGGGTTTGTTTATCATGTGTTCACTTGTTTCATTGCTTTGCGAATTAAACGAGAGATTAAGTAAGTACTTGATTTAAAGTTTATTCCCCTAAACCTGATTCAATAGCTTGAGATACAGATTCTAAGGCTTCGTTTTCATCTTCTCCATCACAAATTAATTCAATTTCAGTTCCGGATTTGATTCCTGCTGCCATAACATTAAGTACACTTTTTGCTACAACTTTTTTCTCTCCTGCTTGAATAAAAACGTCACATTTGAATTTCATAGCAGTTTGAGAGAGTACTCCTGCGGGTCTTAAATGCAAACCAGATGGGTTGATTACAGTTAAAGTTTTGGATACCATTTTTTCTCCTTAATTTTTATTTATTGATCAAAGGTAAAGTTAAGAGATCTCACATCAAAAAGTGAATCTTTGTATTACTTGAATTTTGTTTTCTTGCATAAAAAACTTGCCTTTGATTTGTTTTTAAATAATAATGAAATATTATTAGAAACTATACTAAAAATTCTATTACAAATTAATGGAACTGTCAAGGTATGGTTGATTATTGGGGTTTCAATTAACTATGATTTCCTCCATAAATCATAGGATGATAAGCAATAGAACGCTTATTATCCAGTTGATGCGACTTCTGTTGGTTTTATGTTTAGTCTACTTGAGAAAAAGTACAGCCACAATAGTTTTGGCGATAAAGATTATATGTTTTACATAGGTTTAAGGATTGCAAATATCCATTATTTTTTTTGAAATCAGCAGTTAGAAATTTGATTCCATATTTTTTTCCAATTTCTTCTCCGAGAATATTAATTGTTTGCGCATTTTTATGTGGACTAATGGTCAGAACTGTGCTAAAATAATCAAACAGTCCTACTTTAGCAGTTTTAGCACTTTCTTCCAAACGCATACTATAGCACACTTCACAGCGTTTTCCACCCTCTTTTTCTGTTTCCCATCCTTTTATTTTAGTAAAAAAAGTTTCAGGTATATATTCCCCTGCGATCAATGTAATATTTTTGGCGGCAGGTAATTCTTCCAATAAATAGTTTTGCCAGGATAAACGTTTTTCATATTCAGCTTTAGGATGTATATTTGGATTATAGAAAAAAATAGTCAGCTCAAAATATTGACTTAAATATTCTATACAGTATGAACTGCATGGTGCGCAGCAACTATGTAGTAAAAGCTTGGGTTTTCGCTGTTCTTGGGATAGTTGTGCTATAAGTTCATTTAGTTCTTGTTGAAAATTTCTTTTTATCATTTTATCTCCAATACCGTGAATCAAGTCAATCATGCTAAAATAAACATAAAACGTTTATTATACCATGGAAGTTTACCATGTTCCCAAGTCGCTCTAATCACCATAGGTTCAAGAGCGACTTTGCACTTGATCGCTTCAGCTACAATCAGCAGTGGAGAAAAACTCCTGCTGATTAAGCTTCAGTTGATGCGCATGATTTGATTAGGAAGATGATGTGCAAAGCACATTCAAATTGGTGCGACCAGGATTCACTTCGCAATCATGGTTATACGGATTGTAACTGAAGTGCTGTAAGTTTTCTTAGTTGTTTTTTATTCGATAGTGAACGGGAAGTGATAGCTGGTTCTTTTCGAGATAGCTTTAGGATAGCCTTAATGTTGGTGAGCTATCCTTCACATTTATAAAAAATCCCGTATTCTTTTGCTTCTAATTGGATTTCTTAATTTTCGCAGTGCCTTTGCTTCAATTTGCCTGATTCTTTCCCTCGTTACATTAAATTTTTTGCCTACCTCCTCCAAAGTACGAGGATGCCCATCTCCTAGACCAAAACGCAGAGTGATCACTTGGCGTTCCCTTTCTTTTAAATCTTTGAGCAAAGATAAAATATGTTCTTTTAGCATAACGGACTCCACATTTGTTTCCGGAGTGAGTGCACTGCTATCTGCTACAAAATCGCCTAAGTTGGAATCATCTTCTTCTCCTATAGGAGTTTCTAATGAAGCAGGTTCACGTGCAATTTGCAAAATTTCTGTTACTTTTTCTTTGGACATTTCTAAGGCTTGAGCAAGCTCGGCAAGACTTGGTTCACATCCCAGTTCTAAAGTTAGTTTTCTTTGCATTTTAGCCATCTTATTGATCGTTTCTACCATATGTACAGGTACACGAATAGTCCTTGCTTGATCTGCTAAAGCACGGGTTACCGATTGGCGTATCCACCAAGTAGCATAAGTACTTAATTTGTAGCCTTTGGTATAATCAAATTTTTCTACACCTTTAATTAAACCTAAGTTTCCTTCTTGCACTAAGTCTAAAAAACTTATACCGCGACCAGTGTAGCGTTTGGCAATACTGACAACTAATCGCAAATTTGCTTCAATTAGGCGTTCTTTTGCTCTTTCGTCTCCAGCTGCTTTTTTTGTAGCTAATTGTATTTCTTCTTCGGGAGTTAATAAAGGTACAGTACCGATTTCTTTGAGGTACATGCGTACAGGATCTTCTGTACTGACGCCCTCCAATAAATCAATATTGTCTACATCAATTTGATTGTCTTCCATAAAAGTAGATTCCTCATCTAAAATTAATGAATCTTCGTTTTCTTCATCAGTCAACGAAGAGTCCAATAATTGTAAAACATCAATTCCTTGATTTTCTAGATATTGATATACAGTTTCGGTTTGTTCAGGTTCTAATTTATTTCGCAAAAAAAAAGCTTGAATGTCTTGATCATCCAGTATACAATTTTTCTTTTTTCCTTGTTGAATTAATTTTTCTAAGTCCTCTAAAAGTGTCTCGTTTTCCATTAAGATTGTCCTTTCCCTATCTTTTCTAAAAACGTATCATTAGTATTGTATGCGGATAGCACGTTGCAAACTTTGAATTTGTACGTTCTGCTTATTACCTCCAAATTCACCATCCAAAACCCAAGGTATAGGACTATCGGAAAAAACTTCTATTTTCTTAGACCTAAATTTATGAATATGATTGCTCGCTTTATGCCCTGTTGAAAAAAGGGCGGCTAAAATATCACCTAACTCTAAAGGATTATTGGGCATATGTAATAATAATCCTTCAAAGATACCATCATCCATTTTTACATTTCTCCCCATAATATTTTTCATACCTGCAATTTGTGTTGCGTTGGTAATCATACCATAAATAAAATCTCCTTCTATTTCTTTTTTATCATAACGTAGTAGGATATGAATAGGTTGAATATTAGAAAGTCGTTTGACTGCTTCAATTAAATAAGCCTGATAACCTAAGATACGCTTAAGTTCCTGTGGTGTTAAGTAAGGAATATCAGTAAATAATCCAAAAGCAGCGATATAGGCAAAATAAGATTGATCAAAAAGTCCGATATCATAGGAGACAGTTTTTCCTAAAATAATATTTTTTGCAGCTGTTACTAAATTTTTTGATAAGCCTAAGCTGCAAGCAAAATCATTTGTTGTACCTGTAGGAATATATCCTAAAATAGGGCGTGTATCAAGTTGCATAATTCCGCATAATGTTTCGTGGAGCGTGCCATCACCTCCAGCACAAACAATCAATTGCTTATCTTTTCCTCGTTCCTGCACTATCTTTTCCGCTTCTTTGGCTTGTCCAGTAGCATGAATTTCAATTTGATAGCCTGACCTAGAAAAAAGTTGAATAATTTCCATTAATTTATTTTTAATTTGGGACTTTCCTGAATGGGGATTGAAAACAAACAATAGATTTTTATTCATTTTACGCTCCTGCTTACAAAAAAGTTTTTAAATACAGTGGGAATAGGATATTTGTCTTGTAACTCTGAAAGTTTTGCCCAAATATATTTGGTATCCGGTTTTTGTGTCATATCTATTTGATAGGCAATCATGTGCCATTCAATGTGTGTGAAAATATGTTTGGATGGAGAAAAGGAGTGAATGTTGTTATAATTAAATTGTTGGTTTTGTAGAAAAGCTTTTAATTCATTTTGGTTTAAATGTCCGGGTAAATTAGGAAATTCATATAAGCCTTTTAATACGCCGTTTTGTTCTCGCTTTTGAATAGCTATCGTATCTTGATGATGAAAGATTAAAATGGTTTTTTGTTCTTTTTTTCGTTCAGATTTGGCTGTTTTAAAAGGGATTTGTTCAACGAGTTGTTGTTCTTTTGCCAAGCAAAAAGACGAAATGGGACATTCTAAACATTTAGTTTTACCTTTTGGAAGACAATATAATTCTCCAAGTTCCATTAAAGCTTGATTAAAAGCACCTGCTTCATTTGCCGGTAAGACAGAGAAAAGTAAGTTTTCCATTTTTTTCTTGACTTTTGCAAGGCTAATATCTTCAAGTTTGGCAAGTAAGCGCGAAACAACTCTTAATACATTTCCATCTACGGCTGCGGTAGGTAAGCCAAAAGCGATAGAAGCAATAGCTCCAGCAGTATAAGGGCCAATTCCTGGCAGTTGTTTTAATTGTTCGTAATTAGCAGGTAAATTTCCTTGATAGTGTTTTTCTAGTATTTGAGCGGCTGCTTGCAAGTTTTTAGCTCGGTTATAGTAACCTAAACCTTCCCATAATTTTAGTAAGCGCTCAGTTGATATGTTTGCTAGAGTATGAATATCAGGAATTTCAGCAGTGAAACGATGGAAATAACCGATAGCTGCCTGAATACGAGTTTGTTGCAACATGATTTCTGAAATCCATGTGCGATAAGGAGAAATATTTTTTCGCCAAGGCAAGGGACGGGCATTTTCTCTATACCAAGTCAATAAAGCGGGTTGTAGAGCTAAAATACGTTCCTGTTCACTGCTTAAAGTAGCTTGTGGAGTTTTCATTTTATTTCTTTCTAGATTATATTGTTCTGGTGTAGTATTTTAACCAATCATGCATTTCTTTGGGTAAGTCAGGTAACAATCTTTTATAAACTTCTTGGTGATAAAAATTTAATCTTTCGCGGTCTTCAGCATTCATGTATTGAACATCAATTCCGTCTAGATCAATAGGGACATAACAAAGGCATTCAAAACGCATAAACTGTCCAAATTCATTTTTTTCAGCTTTACGGCAAACCATTAAATTTTCAATGCGTATGCCATACTTTCCTTCAAAGTATAGACCAGGTTCATTAGAAGTAATCATCCCCTCTTCCCATATCCAATCTATTCCTTTTCTAGAACGCATACCAATAAAATTGGGTGATTCATGTACATTAAGTAAATAGCCCACGCCATGACCGGTTCCATGGTTAAAGTTTAAACTATTTTTCCAAAAAATTTCTCTGGCTAAGATATCTAGATTGATGCCACTGCAGCCATAAAGAAATTGTGTAAAAAGTAAGCGTAGCATGGCACTGACAACAAAGGTAAAGTGTTTTTTTTGTTCATCCGTCAACTTACCGCAGACAAAAGTACGAGTAATATCTGTTGTGCCTTGTAAGTAATGTCCACCGGAATCCACTAAAAACAAACCGTGATTTTGAATAGGAATATTGCTTTGTTCGGAAGCAGAGTAGTGGCATATTGCACCATGTTCTCCATAAGCAGAGATTGTTTCAAAGCTAGGAGAGAGATAGTCTGCTTGCTCTTGCCGAAACTGTTCTATTTTTTTGGCAGCGGAGAGTTCGTCTAATTCTATTTTTCCAATGGATTGTTTCAACCAATACATAAATTTGGTTACGGCAATCGCATCTTTTTGATGAGCTAAGCGAAAATTGTCCAGCTCTGTGGTATTTTTCTTGGCTTTAGCTAAAAGAATAGGGGAAACAGTTTCTCTATAGGGGTGAGATTGTAGTAATTGAAAAATAAAGTAATTTGTGCTGTCAGGGTCGAAACAAATACGTAAATTTTTATCTAAATTAGAGATAAAAGAATAAATTTCTTCATAAGGGTGTAACTGAATGTTATCCTTTTGTAGTTGTTGTTTTAAGTTTTCAGGCAGAGCTTTTGGTTGTATAAACAAAAGGCATTCTGTTGTTGTGATTATAGCAAAAGAAAGGACAAGTAAATTACAAGGAATATCCCCACCGCGTAAATTCATTAGCCAGTTAATCTCTGCTAAATCTGTCAATAAAAAAGCATCTGCTTGCTGTTTATCCAATTGTTTTCTCAGCTCTTGGATTTTAGTAGTGCGAGTTTGTCCGCTATAAGCGATTTCTAGAGCAAATGCTGGCTGGCAAGAGAGGGCGGGGCGATCTTCCCAAAATAGATCTACAATATCTTCTTTTTCATCAAAGGTAATTTTCTTATTTTTCAAGGCCATTCGGAGAGATTTACCTAAAGAGGTTTGTAGCACTTTTCCATCAAAACCTAAGACTCCGTTTTCTGGGAGCTTGGTTAAAAGATATTCTTCTATGGTAGGAATTCCATCTTCATTTATCGGAAAAAGGCGGATAGGCGTATGCGCTAATTCATTTTTTGCTTGGATAAAGTAACGGCCATCTGTCCAAAGGCCGGCTTCTGTAGATGTAACAACTAGAGTACCATAAGAGCCGGTAAAACCGCTCATATAGCGGCGGGTTTGAAAATAATCTCCAATATATTCGGAAGCATGATAGTCGGAAGAGGGAATTAAATAGGCATCTAGATGACGGTCTTTCATTAAAGAACGTAACATATCGATTCTTTGAGCAATCATAAAAACCTCCATGATAAGATAGATTACGGGTAAAGGTTTAGTTTTTATTGCGATCCTGTAGTAAGATTTCACTCACGATAGAATTCTTTGTTTATTTTTTGTAAGACTTTAGTCATGTGTTTTGAGATATTACGAGTATTTTAAGTTAAATTTTTGTGTTTGATAAAAATATCATCAAAAAATTTCGAGTCAGGAGATTTTAAACAGATTCTTAGGGAACGCACAAAGCGCATGACTTCCCTATCAAGCCATACGCATAACGGTATAATAAGTGTTTTTTGTTTATTATAACATTATTTAGATTAATTTGAAATACCTAATTATGAATAAACTAAAACTTAGTCAAGGAATTATTTTGCTTGTCTGCCCATAATATAAGCTAAAAGGGCTGAAAGAAAGAGAAGAATGAAAGGGATGAAGAGAAAAAGACAAGTTAATTTACGTATACTAACTTGCATCGTAATAGTAATTTATGTTAGCGTTTTTTGTTTTGCTTGTATGCATAAGCAAAATGCGAGTCAGGTACAATTAACTGATGTAAGGTTGATTGAAGTGGCTCATTCTGTTTTTTATGCTCCTCAATATGTGGCAATTGAAGAAGGATATTTTCAAGAAGAAGGAATAAATTTGAAATTGCAGACGGGAGCAGGAGCAGATAAAGCGATGGTAGCGTTGTTGACTGGTGAGGCAGATATTGGGCTTATGGGTTCAGAAGCAACGATTTATACTTATCAAGAAGGTGCTACAGATTATGCGATCAATTTTGCACAATTGACCAATAGAGCAGGAAATTTTTTAGTAGGTAGAAGTAAAGAGGATGATTTTAAATGGAGTAGTCTGCGGGGCAAAACAGTGCTAGGGGGTAGGCCCAATGGTATGCCTGAAATGATTTTGGAGTATATCTTAAAAAAAACAGGTGTTCATAATCCGCAAGAAGAAGTCAATTTAATTACAAATATTGATTTTGGCTTAACGATAGAAGCCTTTGCAAGTGGAACGGGAGATTATACGGTAGAGTTTGAACCTTATGCAAGTAGTTTAGAAAGTAGTGGAAAGGGTTATGTAGTAGCGTCATTAGGCGTGGACTCGGGGTATGTTCCTTATACGGCTTATAGTGCAAGGAAGAGTTATTTAGAAAATCATGAGGAGATATTAGAAAAATTCACTCGTGCGATACAAAAAGGCTTAGATTATGTTAACGAACATACGGCAGAAGAAGTTGCTGAATGTATTCAGGGTCAATTTGAAGAAACAAGCAGGGAAAGTTTGACTCAAATTGTAGATCGATATCAATTACAAAATACATGGAAAAACAATTGTATATTAGAAGAAGATAGTTTTTTGTTGCTGCAAAATATTTTGGAAGATGCGAAAGTGTTGGAAGAAAGAATTCCTTATGAAACACTAGTTAATACAAAGTTTGCACAAATGGTACAAAACAATTAAAATAGAAAAAAACTCTCCTTTCTAGAAAAGAAAGAAAGGGGAGAAAAAAAGGAGTACAAACGATGTTAGAGGGAAAAAAAGTATTATTCAGTGGAATGCAAGCTACAGGTACACTTACTTTAGGCAATTATTTAGGTGCACTAAAAAATTGGGTTTCGTTGAATGAACAATATTTTTGTTTTTTTAGTGTAGTAGACTTGCATTCGATTACGATTCGACAAGATCCTGAAACTTTACGTGAAAATGCTAGAAATTTATTTGCTTTGTATGTTGCGGCAGGACTTAACCCAGAGCAAAATTGTATTTATTATCAGTCTCATGTTAGTGGACATGCCCAATTGTCATGGATACTGAATTGTTTTACTTATATGGGTGAATTAAACCGAATGACACAATTTAAGGATAAATCTAAAAAAAATAGTGAGAATATTAATGCAGGTTTGTTTACCTATCCGATTTTGATGGCAGCAGATATTTTATTGTATCAAAGCGATGTAGTACCTATTGGTTTAGATCAAACTCAGCATTTAGAATTAGCAAGGGATATTGCTATACGTTTTAATGGAATTTATGGAGATACGTTCACTGTTCCGGAGGCTTATTTAGGGAAAATAGGAACAAAAATCATGAGTTTACAAGAACCATCTAAAAAAATGTCAAAATCAGATACGCAAACTAATGCTACAATTTTATTAACGGATGATTCAGACACTATTGTACGGAAATTAAAAAGGGCAGTAACGGATTTAGAGGGAAAAGTTGCTTATCGTAAAGAACAACCAGGGATTAAAAATTTAATTGATATTTATTGTGCAGCAACAGACATTCTTCCAGAACAAGCGGAGAAAACTTTTGCAAATAAAGGTTATGGGGATTTTAAAATGGCAGTAGCAGAAGCAATTATTTCTGTTTTGGAACCTATACAAAAACGTCAGCAAAGTCTATTGAAAGAAAAGGAATATTTGGATCAAATGATTAGGAAAAATGCACAAAAAGCAAATGAGCATGCACAAAAAACTTTAGTAGAAGTAGAAAAGAAAATAGGTTTTCCAGCTAAGTAAATCAAGCAAGCTGTTTTTCATGTTGTTTAGAAAAATTGTCGATTGATTTAGATTTTGTTTAAATTTAGACTAAATTCTTCAGGGAAAATTCAGCATTTGTTTCTTAACAAAAATAGCAGAAAAATGTATAATAAAAAGAAAATATTGTTGAAAATATAGAAATTATGAGAAAAACAAAAATGAGGAAAGAAAAATGAAAACATTAAGAGATTTAGATCAATTGGCAGAAGAGTTATTTACTCAATGTATACAAAAAAGAGAAAAACAAATAAAATTGGACAAAGAAGGGGAGAAAGAAAAGTTAGTTTCTTATTGTGATTTGCTCTTTCAACAATGTCGTTCTTTACAAGATGAAGGAAAAAAACAAGAGATAGAGTCCTTATATTTTATTGGATGTCTAGGAAAGAATAAAGAGAAAAGGTTAAAGATTTACATATTGGATCAAAATTCTTTTTCAGAAAAAGCAGAATATTGTATAGATTGGGAAGCTGGAATTTTATCTTATTTCGAAGAAGACAAGCAATATATTCACCAACAAATAAGTAGTGAAATCAAAAATATTCATCCGTCTATTTTAGAACGTTTAAGTAGGAAGTATCAGTCAAAATATCATTACATTGTGGGACAGTTTCTGCGGGAGAATGTCAAATACATTTATGATTTAAAGTCTTATCAATACTTAGATAAAAAGGAAAGAGTTTCTTTATTTTATGAGGGAATTCAAGAAAATAGTTCTTCGTCAAAATTATATTCAAAAAGTGCCTAAAGTCTGTTTAATATCTGATCTATAATAGAATCTTTGGTAGTGTGAACACGCCCTAGGAAGTTGTCAAAATAGATCCTTCGTCTCAGGAAGCTTGCTATAGAATTGAGTTGAATCAATATGTACTTTTTGAAATGGTATTTTGTTTCTCATAAAATTCTTTTCATTTAGAAGTTCCAAGCAGGTTATTTAAAGTCAAAGCTTTGAGTTCGCCTGCTGGAGCAGGCGAACTACCTAACGCTTGTTTGTGTTCATGATCAAACGTCTTCGGTTTCAAACAAATATTGGGAAACGAAAGCGGCAATGATTCCTCCGATTAGTGGTGCGAGGATAAAAATCCAGAGTTCGGAAAGGGCAGTGCCACCTGCAAAAAGAGCAGGTCCTATGCTTCGGGCAGGATTAACAGAAGTTCCTGTTAAAGGAATTCCAATTAAATGTACTAAAGTTAATGTTAAACCAATAACTATACCGGCTAAAGGAGGGTTTCCTCTTTTATGACTGGTTACCGCTAAAATAACTAAAACAAAGATAAAGGTCAAAAGAATCTCTACGACGAATGCTCCAGGAATAGATAAGCTATTTGTTAAATTTTGTCCCATGTTTTCTGTGGTCATGCTACTGGCACGTAGGATAAAATGTACTGCTGCGCTTCCTAAAATAGCTCCGATAATTTGTCCGATAATATAATAAATTAATTCATAGACGGAAATTCTTTTATTGATGAACATTGCTAAAGATACGGCAGGATTGACATGCGCTCCGGAAATTGTACCTATACTATAGGCTACAGCAACAATACTACAACCGAAAGCTAAAGCTATCCCTGCAATACCTACCCCTGTCATGCCATTTCCAAAAACAGCCGTTCCGGTTGAGATAAATACTAAAATAAAAGTTCCGATAAGTTCGGCAATTAGTTTTTTCATTTCTTTATTCCTCCAAAATTTTTCATATAAACAAAGGTAAAGAAGTCCTTTGCTCACAGTATCACCCAAAATAGAAACATGTAGTCAATTTGGGATCAAAAATTACATTAGTTTCTTATCGATTAGTTCAAGATTTCATGACGAAGATCTTGAATCATTTCTATGACAGCTAGTCTAGCAACAGAAGCAAATTCCTGTTCGGGAAATTGTTTATAATTTTCTTGTTGGTAAGCAGCGATAATTCCTCTAGAAGAATTGACAATAGCTCCCAAACCATTGGTATGAAAAAATGCTTTTAAATCTTTTGCTTTTCCACCCTGTGCACCATATCCAGGAACAAGAAAGTAACTATGGGGAAGTAATTTGCGGATTAGTTTTGCTTCTTGTGGATAAGTAGCCCCTACTACAGCTCCGACGAGGCTATAATCTCCAGATGGACAAGTTTTACCCCATTCATGTACTTTTTCAGCAACCATTTCATAAAGAAATTTTTCTTGTATTTTTTGATTTTGAAATTCTCCGCTAGAAGGATTAGAGGTTTTCACTAAAACAAAGATTCCTTTGTTCTCTTCTTGACAAATCTGAATAAAAGGCATTATGCCATCACTGCCAAGATAGGGGTTTACTGTGATGAAATCTTCATTAAATCCAGTAAATTTTTTTCCGAAAGCTTCAGTTTTGCCTAAATGGGCAAGAGCATAAGCATGAGCAGTGGAATGAATATCCCCTCTTTTGACATCTCCAATTACAATTAATCCTTTTTCTTTAGCATATAAGATTGTTTTCTGAAAAAGGCATACACCTTCTGCACCCCACTGTTCATACATGGCGATTTGCAATTTTACTGCAGGTATTAGGTCGAAAACATTATCAATAATTTCTTGATTAAATCTCCATACTGCCTGACAAATTGCCTGTAGAGTTGCCCCATGATTTTTTTTTTCTTCTTCTAATAAATATTGTGGGATAAATTCAAGCATAGGGTCTAAACCGACACAAATAGGTGCTTGTGTTTTTTGAATTTTTTGGATTAATTTTGGAATCATTTATCTTTTCCCCCTTTTACCTTAAACATATCTAATATAAATGAAAATATCAAAAAAATCAAATAGGATAAATAAAGAATATTGATTTATTGTTTATGTAAACCATTTAGTCAAGAAATGATTACATCCTAATTTACTCACAGGAGCTAAGCAAATGATTATGCATTGATGATGAGGGAGAGGAAATTAACAGTTGAAATAAAACCTCTTGCTGATCTAAATTTCTAAATATAAGTAGGATTGATCTTGAATGATGGGATAAAAGAAAGGAGCTTTATGTTTAGTAAAGTTTATACGGGTACAGTTTTAGGTGTACAAACTTTTTTAGTCTGTGTGGAAGCTGATGTTAGTTCAGGCATGCCTTGTTTTGAGATGGTAGGAAATTTATCGGCGCAAGTAAAAGAAGCAAAAGATAGGGTAAAAGTAGCATTAAAAAATTCTTTAGTTTCTTTTCCAATTAAACGTATTATGGTTAGTTTGTCACCGTCAGAGATGAAGAAGGAAGGCAGTCATTTTGATCTGCCAATTGCTATTTCTTTGCTTATTTCTTTTGGTTTTATAGACGAAAAGCAAATTGAACAATTATTTTTTATTGGAGAACTGGGATTAAATGGGCAATTATGTAAGGTCAGAGGAGCGTTGGCATTGGTAGAATTGGCACAAAAAAAAGGGTTTACGCAATGCATTTTGCCAAAGGAAAATGAAAAAGAAGGGAGCTTTATTCAGGGTATTCAAGTGATTGCTTTAAGTTCGTTGGAAGAAGTAATAGAATATTTGCAAAATAAAAGATCAGATATGAACCAAGCAGTGGAGCAATGTGAGAAAAAAAGAAATGAGGAGATTTATTTCATACAACAGCATCATGAATGCGATGATGAGGGAGATTTTGCAGACATACGAGGGCAATTATTGGCCAAAAGAGCATCTGCGATTGCAGCAGCAGGTTTTCATCATATTTTATATATTGGGGAAAAAGGTATAGGAAAAACTATGCTTGCGAAGCGACTTATTCATTTGTTACCTCCCTTAGAGAAAGAAGATTGTATAGAAGTTTCCAAAATGTATAGTATTTGTGGTCTGTTAAGTAAAGAAAAGCCATTTTTAACACGAAGGCCATTTCGGGTACCTCATCATACAATTTCTTTGATTTCTTTTACAGGTGGAGGCAGAAATCCTTTGCCGGGAGAAATTACTTTAGCGAATAAGGGGATCTTATTTTTAGATGAATTGCCAGAATTTAAAAGTGAAGTTTTGGAATCTTTGCGACAACCTCTAGAAGAAAAAAGTTTGTGGGTCTCCCGTTTGTATGGTCGTTATGAATTTCCGGCAGATTTTTTACTAGCGGCGGCAATGAATCCTTGTCGTTGTGGATATTATCCAGATAGAAACAGATGCAGTTGCAGTATATCTTCCATTAAACAATATTTTCGTAAATTAAGCGGTCCTCTTTTAGATCGTTTTGATTTATGTGTGGAAATGAGCAGAATTTCCTATGATGATTTATATAAAATAGACAAACAATATACAACAGAATATTTCAGGGAACAAGTAAATTGTGCTAGAATGCAGCAAAAAATTCGATATCAACAAGAAAATATAGAATTTAATTCTCAACTTTCTGCAGCAAAAGTAGAACGATATTGTAAAATAGGTCAATCAGAAAGAAATTTTTTGAAAAAAATGTTTAGAGAGAGAAATTGGAGTATAAGAGGTTATCATAAAATACTCAAAGTAGCTCGTACAATAGCAGATATGGAAAAAAGTGAAGAAATTACGATTTTACATTTAAGAGAAGCAATTTGTTATCGGAAGTTAGAACAAGATTATGGAGAAATTTTATGAAAGAGGAAAAATATCAATATTGGTTACATACAAAAAGAGTACTTTCTTATCAAGATATTCTAAAATATATGAGCTTAGGGGTATCTGCGGAAGAATTTTTTTCTGCTTCTCAACTATTTTTAGCAGAATATATGGGATGGAAAGAAAAGAAGATACAAAATTTTTTTGAAAAAAAGAAACAATGGACTAGTACAGTAGAAGAATATCAACAAATCTTAGAGCGAGGAATCAAGGTTATTGTTTTTGAACATAAAGATTATCCAAAACGGTTAAAAAATTTGACGCAGCCTCCTTTGACTTTATTTTATTACGGAAATTTGCCGAAAGAAGATATTCCTTCCGTGGGTATCATTGGTTCTCGCCATTGTAGCTATACAGGGATAGAGTTGTCTAAATATTTTGGTGAAGAATTAGCGCAAAGAGGTATACAAATTATTAGCGGGATGGCTTGTGGGATTGATGCGGCGGGTCAGAAGGGAGCCTTAAATCGTCAAGGATATAGTTTAGCTGTTTTAGGTTGTGGTGTGGATGTGTGTTATCCCAAAGAGGAAATTTCGTTATATCATCAATTAAAAAAACAGGGTGGGTTAGTATCTGAATTTTTACCTGATTCTAAACCTCTTTCTTGGCATTTTCCAGTAAGAAACCGTTTGATTAGTGGTTTTTCTGATTGTATTTTAGTTGTGGAAGCTGGAGAAAAAAGCGGTTCGTTAATTACAGTGGATTTTGCTTTAGAACAAGGAAAAGAAGTGTTTGTTATCCCGGGCAATGTTACAAAACGGCAAAATAAAGGAAGTAATCAATTGTTACATATGGGAGCGGGAGTAGCGCTTTGTGTACAGGATATTTTAGATTATTTTCATTTGACACAGAATATTCAAAAGAAAAAATTGGAAAAAACATGTATGGAGCTTGAAGAGCAAGAAAAAGTATTGTATAGTAACTTGAATCTTGAACCTAAACATTTAGATATACTTGCACAAGAAACGGGTATACACTTATCAGAATTGATGGTAATATTAATGGGTTTAGAGCAAAAAAATTTAGTAAAGCAAGTATCTTGTAGTTATTATTGCCGAAAACATGTTGAGTGTTAGAACTCCATTAGTTAGGAATATTCGTAGTGAAGTAAGGAAGGATAATATATGGCAAAAAACTTAGTCATTGTAGAATCACCGGCAAAGGTAAAAACCATTAAAAAGTTTTTAGGAAATAATTATCAAGTAATGGCATCCAATGGTCATGTTAGGGATTTACCAAAAAGTCGATTAGGTATAGATATAGAACACGAATATGAACCTAAATATATTACCATCAGAGGAAAGGGAGAAATTTTAGCTAATTTACGTAAAGAAGTAAAAAAAGCAGAAAAAGTATATTTGGCAACTGACCCTGATCGAGAAGGCGAGGCAATTTCTTGGCATTTATCTAAAGCACTAAAATTGGATGAATATGAGGATAAGAAGGTTAGTCGGATTAGTTTTAATGAAATTACTCAAAATGCAGTAAAAGCTTCATTGAAAGAAGCACGTAATATTGATATGGATTTAGTGGATGCGCAGCAAGCTAGGCGGATTATGGATCGTATGGTAGGCTATAGCATTAGTCCGTTGCTGTGGGCAAAAGTAAAACGGGGTCTAAGTGCTGGCAGGGTACAGTCGGTAGCTTTGCGTTTAATTTGTGATCGTGAAGAAGAAATAAATGCATTTATTCCAGAAGAATATTGGACTTTAGAGGCAAATTTAGAAGTAAGAGGAACGAAGAAACCTCTTTTAACAAAATATACGGGAGACATTCCCAATGAAGAAGCACTTAAAGTTATTTTAAAAGATATTGAAAAGAAAACTTTTTTTGTGGAAGATTTAAAAATAGGGGAAAGAACAAAAAAAGCACCTATTCCGTTTATTACAAGTACTTTGCAACAGGAAGCTTCTAAAGTGTTGAACTTTTCTACTCAAAAAACAATGAGAATAGCTCAACAACTTTATGAAGGAATCGAAATAGAAGGAAACGGAATAATTGGTTTAATTACTTACATTAGAACAGATTCAACTAGAATTTCTGATGAAGCAGTAAAAGCAGCAAATGAATTTATTTCTAGTGAATATGGTGAACAATATGTTACTACAAAAAAAAATGAACAAAAAAGTAATGGGAAAATTCAAGATGCTCATGAGGCAATACGTCCAAGTAACATCACCTTGACCCCTACGTTGATTAAAGAGTCGTTGTCTAGGGATTTATTTCGTTTGTATCAACTGATTTGGAGGCGATTTGTTGCTAGCCAAATGAAACCTGCTATTTATGACACAATTGGAACAAAGTTGAAAGTGGATAAACATTTTTTTAGTGCATCGGCTTCTCAAGTGCGTTTTGATGGATTTTTATCAGTGTATCAGGAAGGTGAGCAAAAAAAGGAAAGTACGCAGATCTTAAGTTATTTGCAAAAGGGGATGGAATTAAACGCATTATCATTGGACTTTGCACAACATTTTACACAAGCCCCTCCACATTATACAGAGGCTTCTTTAGTGAAAGCGTTAGAAGAAGAGGGGATAGGCAGACCTAGTACCTATGCTCCGACGATTACAACAATTTTGGCACGACGCTACATTACGAAAGAGAATAAAAATTTATATGTTACCGAATTGGGCGAAGTGGTGAATCACATTATGACACAGGCATTTCCAACGATTGTAGATGTAACGTTTACGGCAAATTTGGAAACTTTATTGGATCAAGTAGGCGAGGGGAAAATTCATTGGAAAACAATTATTAGTAATTTTTATCCAGATTTAAATGAAGCAGTAAAAAAAGCGGAAGAAGAACTAGAGACAGTTAAAATTGAAGATGAAGTTTCGGAAGAAATTTGTGAGTTTTGCGGAAAAAATATGGTGATTAAATATGGACCTCATGGAAAATTTTTAGCTTGCCCAGGTTTTCCAGAGTGCAAAAATACAAAACCTTATTTTGAAAAAATAGGAATACCTTGTCCTCTTTGTGGAGAGGAAATAGTTTTAAAAAAGACAAAAAAGGGAAGAAAATACTTTGGTTGCGAAAAAAATCCTGAATGTGAATTTATGTCATGGCAAAAACCGGCAAAAGATTCTTGTCCGCAATGTGGAAAATACATGACGGAAAAAGGAAATCAGTATGTTTGTTCAGATCAAAGCTGCGGGTATCGAGAAGCTATTCCAAAAGAAGAAAAACAAGAGTAATAAAGAGAAAAAGTGGCTAAACTAACAAGAAATTGTTATCTTTTAGGGAGTGAAGTTTATGCTTGCTTTTTTTATTGCCTTATTTTCGGGAGCTTTAATGAGTATACAAGGAGTATTCAATACAGCAGTTACAGAGAAAACGAGTATTTGGGTAGCTGCCTCATGGGTACAGTTGACTGCTTTGATTACTTGTTTGTGTTTTTGGTTATGTACAGGGAAACAAGATATGTCAGCTTTATTTGCAGTAGAGCGTAAATATGTACTGCTAGGGGGAGTTATTGGTGCGTTAATTACGTATACGGTAATCCAAAGTGTACAGGGATTAGGACCTGCAAAAGCCATTTTATTGATTGTAGTTTCTCAATTGCTTGTGGCATATGTTATCGAATTATTAGGACTTTTTGGAGTAGAAAAGGTAGATTTTGAGTTAAAGAAATTAATTGGTATGGTGCTTGCTATTGTAGGAATTGCGATTTTTCATTAGTTTATCGTTTGATTCAAGATAAAAAGAGAAGGAAAGGACTTGATATTCAAATTAAACTTAGGTAATATATTAGATGGGTAAGAGTTGCTATATCTTTTGTTAAGGAGAATATAGCAGTGAAACAAAAAAGCTTACAAATTATTTTCTGTTTATTTTTATTAGGTAGCGGATTTTGTTATCTATTTTTTCATCGTTCAAGCGATCAAACATGGGAATGGATAGATAGCTACAACACTGGGGAAGAAGTTTTAGAAGGTTTTTCATCTATGAATCAAAGCAAAGAAGATGAAGTTTCTTCAACAGAACCGACTTTTTTAAAAATTTATGTTCATGTATGTGGAGAGGTGAATAATCCAGGGGTATATGAATTGGATTTAGGTGCACGTGCTTACGAGGCGATTGAAAAGGCTGGAGGTTTCACACAAAACGCTGAAGTTTCCCTTTTGAATTTAGCTCAGGTGCTGCAAGATGGAATGCAACTAAAAGTGCCAACTCCTCAAGAACAAGATTTATTTTCTCAAGAAAGTCAAATGACAAATTTATTCGGTCATTCTCAAAGTGAGAAAATGAATTTAAATTTAGCGACAAAAGATATGTTGATGACTTTGCCAGGAATTGGAGAGAGTAGAGCAACAGCAATTATTACTTATCGGGAAAAGGTAGGTAAGTTTACTAAGATAGAAGATATTATGAAGGTATCTGGAATTAAAGAAGCGGCTTTTGCGAAAATAAAAGATTATATTAGCGTATGATCAGTAAAATACTGATCATATTATTATGCACACGACTAGATAAAGAAGCGGATTAGCAAAGTGCATTCAACGAGGGGTGTACTAGGATTACGAAGTGAAAATAGATTTAACTGGCATAAAACTATGGAACGCACGGGTTTACCCTGTGAATACTGCTTCAGTTGCGGTCTCCGTCTCTATAGGCGGCGAGAGTATGTTACTTGGCTTGTTGGAAAGACTGTAAGTAATTTTTTTCTCAGAAAAGGGTGATTTTTCTTTTCGTAAAGGAGCAGATTTGCCTTTGGGATAAACAAATATTTTTTTCGAATGAGAAGAAAAGGGGGGGACATGGCAAATAGGGTCTTGGTAGTGGATGATGAAAAATTGATTGTTAAGGGAATTAAAACGAGTTTAGAGCGTGACGGGATGAGCGTAGACTATGCTTATGATGGAGAAGAAGCTATTCAATTGGCAGAAAAAAAGGAATACGATATTGTTCTACTGGATATCATGTTGCCGAAATTTGATGGCTTTGAAGTTTGTCAACGAATAAGGGAATTTTCAGAAGTTCCTATTATCATGCTTACTGCAAAAGGGGATGATATGGATAAAATTCTAGGTTTGGAATATGGGGCGGATGATTATATCACGAAGCCGTTTAATATTTTAGAGGTTAAAGCTAGAATTAAGGCAATTATCAGGCGAAACTCAAAAAACCAAAAAAGAGATCTAGAAGAAGAGAAAACAGTAATTTCTGTAGGAAAATTGACATTAAATAGAGAGAGTAAAAGAGTGATTTTAGATGGAAAAGAAATTAATTTGAGTTTAAGGGAATTTGCTTTACTGGAATTAATGGCTCTGCATCCTGGTAAAGTTTACAGCAGAGAGGATTTATTAAGTTTAGTTTGGAGCAATAAAATTGAATCTGGAGATGTGAGAACGATTGACGTGCATATTCGGAGATTAAGAGAAAAAATTGAGCCTAATCCCAGTGATCCTAATTATGTAAAAACAAAATGGGGGGTAGGTTATTATTTCCAGTCTTAATATACTCAAAAGGATAGGGAAAAGTTTTAAATTCTGGTTGACTATTTTGTTTTTCTTATTTGGTATTCTCCCTTTTTTATTTTACCGTTCGATTCTTCATTATCAGCTGCTTAGTATACAAAGGCAAATCCGTATAGATAAGATTATGAAACAAGGAAGGGCTTTAGGTAATCGAATTTTGGCAAATCAAGAGTATTTTCGTGATCAAAATCAAGAAAATGTTAATTTTGCTTTATCTTCATTGTCCAATTTGTTTAATAGTCGTATTTTATTAATTAATCCAAATTTTTATATTATTAAAGATACATATGTCTTAGACGAAGGAAAAATTATTTTAGGAAAAAATGTTTTGCTGGCGTTTCAAGAGAATGCAGCAGACCACTATTATGTTGATGACAATTACGTGGAATGTGTATTTCCATTGGTGGAGAGTGCAGCAGAAAGTATGCCAGATACACAACACGAAAAGAAAATTCTAGGTATGTTAGTCATCATCATTCCGGATGAAGAATGGAAGATTACAGCTGATACGCTATTAGCAAAAATTATTTTAATGGAATGGCTAATTGTATTGTTATTGTTTTTTTTGGCTGTTTCTACGGGTGAATGGTTAATAAAACCAATTAAAAAATTGATTTTTACTTTAAATCAAGTGGCACAGGATAAATCGGATATAGACATTGCTGTTAATACGTTTAGTGAAACAAGGGAGATCACGAATGCTGTGGCAACTACTGTTTCCCGTTTAAGAGTTTTAGATGAATCTAGGAGAGAATTTGTTTCTAATGTTTCTCATGAATTAAAGACCCCCATAGCTTCTATCCGAGTTTTGGCAGATTCACTTAGGGAACAAGAAGATGCACCTTTGGAAATGTACAAAGATTTTATGATGGATATTTCAGAAGAAATTGAACGGGAGAGCAGAATTATTGATGACTTACTTTCGTTAGTAAAAATGGATAGAGTGGATGCCGAATTGACTATTTCACCTATAGCGATGAATGATCTATTAAAATTAATTTTAAAACGGTTGAGACCACTAGCGATAAAAAAACATATTGAGTTGGAATTAGAAACAATACGCCCAGTTACTGCAGAAATAGATGAAGTGAAAATTACTTCTGCTATTTCTAATCTGATCGATAATGCAATTAAATACAATGAGGAAAATGGGTGGGTTCGCGTGACTTTAGATGCGGATCATCAATTTTGTTTTATTAAAATTATTGATTCAGGGATAGGGATACCTGAAGAGTGCCAAGCTCAAGTTTTTGAGCGTTTTTATCGCGTAGATAAAGCGCGTTCAAGAGAAAAAGGAGGGACAGGTTTGGGTTTAGCAATTACCAAACAAGTAATTTTATTGCATAATGGGATAATTAAAGTGACAAGTAAAGAAAACGAAGGTACAACTTTCACACTTCGTATTCCCTTAACTTATGTCAACCATCAAAATTAAAGAAGGTTTAGAGCGATCGATGAAAAAAACGGTTTATGCAATTTGTTTGCTTTGTATGGTGTTTACGCTTTCTTGTACAAAGAAAGAGGTAGAGAAAAAGGCTTATACGATCTATTATCAAGATTTAACCTCTCCTACTTTAGTGCCTTATACTTATTATACAGATACAACGGCTGTCTTAGACTTGATCAATGAATTATATCAATGTTTAGAAGAAGTTCCTGCCGAATTAAAAGTGCACTCTGTTGTACCTAAAGGAGTTAGAAAACAATTTCATCAGTTGAAGCAAGGTTATTTAAGTATACATTTTAATCAAAATTATCCTAAAGTGGGGACAATAGAAGAAATTTTATTTCGTGCAGCGGTAGTAAAGACTTTGTCCTGCATTAGTGAAGAAGTAGAAAAGCTAGAATTTTGGATAGAAGATCAGATTTTGTTGGATACAGATAATAATCCAGTTGGCTTAATGTCCTCATCTACTTTTTTAAATTATTATGTAGATGCGCATAATCAACCAGATTCTTCAAAAAAGTCATCAACAGTTAGTTTGATTTTATATTTTGCAAATGCAGAAGGCAATAAATTAGTAGAGAAAATACAAGAAGTAGAAAATCCAAAAGCTTTGCCTTTGGAAAGGCTAGTTGTAGAGCAATTGATTCAAGGGCCTACGGAGGAAAATCTATACCCGACGATATCCAATCATACAAAAATTCTCAATTTTTCTGTTAATGATGAAATTTGCTATATTGATTTGGATTCAAATTTTTTAACACCGATGCAAAAAGTAAAACCTGAAGTTGCGATTTATTCACTGGTGAATTCTTTGACAGAAATCTCTAACATCACAAAAGTAAGTATTTCTGTTGAAGGGGAACAAAATAGATATTTTTATAATCAAATTTCTTTAAAAGATATTTTTGAAAGAAATATAGATGAAATGGAATAAAAAAGTATTATATATCTTTTGTATGATAGAAAGGACTAAACATTGAAACGCCCTTTATCTTTTATCATTTTTTTATTCATTATTGGAGAAGCCATTAGCATTTATAAAAATTGGACAGCTCTTTATTTTATTGTGGTAATACTTTTATGTTTGATGATTGCTATATCATTAAAGTTTTTTCGATTTAGAATGGGTTTGGTAATCGCTGTTTTGCTTTTTATTGGTTTTTTTCGTGCAGAAAGTGAAAAACAAAAATACCTATTATTACCAAAAGAAAAAGAAAGAATCATGTTTACTGCTCATATAGAAAAAATAGAGGAGCAAGACACGAGACAGACTTGGTCTTTACATCGAGTTTCTTTTATGGATCATCATAAACCATTTTCTTTAAATTTGCTCGCCTATCTAGATAAAGAAATATTAGAGAAGTTGCACAGAGAAACGTTTTCTGTTCCTTTAGGTACAAAAGTGAAAATTATTGGAAAAATAAAACATTTTCCTTCTGCAACTAATCCGGGTGAATTTGACATAAAGAAATATTATCAAACGCAACGTATCCCTTATGCTTGTGAAGTAGAACAAATCGAATTAGTAAACAAATCTACTTTCCTGTACTGGGAAAAATTAAGCCAGATAAAAAAGTCTTTAGTAAGGCAACTCGAAAAAATGCTCAGTGGTGAAACTTTAGCATGGTATAAAGCAGTACTATTTGCCGATAATCAAGAAATCAAAGAGGACACTTGGTTATATCAAAGTGCAGGTCTTTTTCATTTGTTAGTAGTCAGTGGGCAGCACATTTCTCTATTATCTTCAGCTTTTTCAGCTTTGTTTAAAAAACTTGGCTTATCTGCCAAACAAAACACTCTTTTTTCTTTTTTGCTTATTTTTCATTATGGTTTAATGATTGGTATGGGTTTTTCTATTCGTCGCGCTTTGATCATGACAGCAATTAGGATATGTGCAAAATATTTACATCGTAGTTATGATCCGATTACTGCTTTGAGTATTACAGTAGCTCTTTTTTTATTATGGAATCCATTTTTCATTGGGAATTCTGGTTTGCATTATACAGTTGCTGCATTGATTGCTATATATGCTGTACTTCCTTCATGGAAAGAGTATTTCAGTAGAGAAAAACTGTCAATTCCTTTGAACTTTTTTTCTATCTTAGTTGTGCAATATGTAACGTATCCTTTGGTGTTATCTGATCAAGGACGTTTTCTTCTTGTTTCATTTCTATTTAATTTTTGTATTCTGCCCTTTTTCCCCTTTATATTTGTTTTTGGATTTCTAGCAATTTTTATTTCTTATTTTTCTCTAATGATAGGAAGTGTTTTCGCTCATTCTTTATCATACTTCTTTTTATTTTGTCGTTCTTGTATATATTTTGTGATACAATATAAAGAACTTTTTGTTTATCGTACAGAAGAAAGCAATTTTTATCTCATTTTATATTATTTATTATTATTTTATTTATATTTAGTTCCTAACTTTTTTCAATTATTTTATTTTATATTAAAAAATATTTATTCTAATTTTAGAAAAATAAATTATAGGCTTTTAAGATTTTATCAAATATTCTTAATTTTCATAAAAAATATATTAACAACAAACAAAAAAAGAAATAAAAGTTTACTAAAACATTACGTTTTCTTTTTTCTTCCGTTTGCCTTTATTATACTATTTTCAAAATTATCTTCCCATACTTTAAGTATTTATTTTTTAGATGTAGGACAGGGGGATTGCTCATTAATTCAAACTCCAACAGGAAAAAAATATTTAATTGATCTTGGTTCAAGCAATAAAAAAAGTGTTGGAAAATTTATTTTTCTTCCGTTTTTAGAATCTAAAGGAATATTTCGTTTAGATTATGTTATTTTAACTCATCCTGATTCAGATCACATAAATGGAGTAAAAGATTTATTAGATATGCCAGAATCTAGAATAGAGATTTCTCACTTTATATTATCTAAACAATTTATAACGGATAAGGAAGGAGAAGAGTTAGTTTATTGGATAAAAAAAAGAAATATTCCGATTATATTGATGAGTCAAGGAGATGTTTTGGAGGATGAAGAAGTAAAATTTTCTTGTTTGTGGCCACGAATAAAAGAAAAAAGTGAACTGTCGAAAGATAACAATTATTTTTCTTTGGTATTTAGAGTGGAGTATAAAAAGTTTTCAGCAATTTTTACCGGTGATTTGGAAGAGGAAGGAGAAAAAGAATTAATTCAGCAAGGTATCTTTTCTTGCATGTTGTTAAAGATAGGACATCATGGTTCAAAAAGCTCGACTACGCAAGAGTGGCTGGAAACTTTACAACCTAAAATAGCTATTATTTCTGCTGGAAGAAATAATCCTTATGGACATCCTAACCCAATCATTCTAGAACGCTTAACACAATATCCGTGCATAGTAAAACAAACTCCAGTATCAGGAGCAATAGAATTAAAAACGAATGGAATAAAAGTTGCACTCAAAACCTTTATTCAGTGATAGATCAACGGTATAAATTGCTCAGTAAACTTATATAAATAAAAGAACCAAAAAAAGATAAGAGTTAGTAAGCAGGAGATAAGTATCTGTAGGGTATTTTGCTTGTGATAAAGAATCTGGACAAGGGGTTGTGCTATTTTATGGAACAGAAATGGAAGACTGGTATATCTTATTTACTTTATTTTATGAGCTGGATTATTGTAGTGATCCTAGGCAGTTGGATTTTAAGTAAGAGTATATCTTTTTTTTCCAAACAAAAAATTAGCGAATTTTTTCAGAAGAGTTCGTATTTCGTGCAAAATCAAATAGAAGAAAAATTAAAAGAGGAAATTTTGATTTTAAATTACAAAAAGACAATTCATCAAACAGAAAAAAGTAAAATGAATCAGAAAATTATGATGCAGACATTGTTTTCTTATCCGGTATTTTCTTTTTTACAGGAAAATATCTTTCATAGTAAGGAACAATTTGAAGATCCTTCTTATGAACGTTATTTGACAGAAAAACAAGTAAAATCAGCTTATGCGTATCTTTTCAACAAACAAGTCAATAATAAAGTAGCAGAGCATGAATTAATGAATCCGGGAGAAGAAATGGATTCTGTCAATACAGACGATTTAGCTTTAGCGCCGATTACTTATTCTTTAGCTAAATTACAGGATTTTGACTTTTTATTAAGCCATTTTTATACTGTTCATGCATCTACAACAGTAGATGGAAATCTTTTAAATATAGATAAATTATTGTCGAAAGATTTAAAATTAACAGGTAATGCTAATGCACCTCAAATTTTAATTTATCATACACATGCCCAAGAAGAATATTCAGACTATGAACAGGGGAATCAAGGAGCAACAGTAGTAGGTATAGGAAGTTATTTAACGGAATTACTTGAGGAAAAAGGTTATTCTGTAATTCATGATACAACAGTGTATGATTATGTTAATGGAAATTTAGATCGAAATAAAGCTTATAGCTATGCTTTAACTGGAATTAGTAAGATTTTAAAAGAACATCCGTCAATAGAAGTAGTGATTGATTTACATAGAGATGGCGTAAGACCTGATTTGCATTTAGTACAAGAAATAGAAGGAAAGCAAACAGCAAAAATTATGTTATTTAACGGATTGAGTCAAGGGGTTTCCGCTCCGATTTCCAATTTGGAGAATCCTTATCGAGAAGACAATTTGTCCTTTAGTCTTCAATTGCAGTTGCAAGCAGAAAAGAATTATCCGGGTTTAATGAGAAAAATTTATTTAAAAAGTCTGCGTTATAATCAGCATGTAAGGGCAAGATCACTTTTAGTAGAAGTAGGTGCACAAACCAATAGCTATGAAGAAGCAAGGAATGCTATGGTTCCTTTTGCAAATTTATTATCCCAAATTTTGTACACTAATTAAAATCTACCAAATTTTCATTGAGAATGATCTGAAAATTAATTTTTTATGTTCTATTTATGTAAGATTAATTTAAAAATATTTACATTATTTATATTTGTCTGATTTAGCCAGACAAAATCTCTTGCATAAAAACTTGAAAAAGAGTATGATATTGATATCCACAGAAACAAGCCTGTTCACTTTACACATAAATAAAATTTTTAATTTAGTTTGCATTTTATTGTTGAAATGTAGACTTCGCTGAGCAAAGGCAAAGCGAAATCACCTTGAAGGGGGAATTGCCCCCTATTCCAGAAAGTAATGGTTTGCGTTTAGTTTTGTCTAAAGAGTAAGATTGTCTTTGATTGGAAAAATTTTAGAATTTTGAACACAGTTACATAAATTTAAATCTGTGTTCGTCAATTTTTAAACGGTTAGGAGCAGACATAGTGTCTACTTGTTAGTTACAGGTAGAGAAACTTAAATTGATAGCGGTGATACACATGAATGATGTGATGAGTCAATACTTTCTCTACGTTTTGCTCTTAGTGTTCTAACTTAAATTACAGGAGGCCTTGGTTTTCCATCATGACCAAGTTCTGTGACGGGTAACTAAGTGGTGAAATTATACAATAAGATACTAGGTTTTGTAGCCTAAGGTTATAACAGGAGGATAAAGAATGAGACTGCCGAAAGAACAAAAAAAGCAAGAAAAGAAAATAGTGCTGGGAGCTGTGTTATTAGCATTGCTCTTAGTTGTTTTTAGCACTGTTTTAGTTTTTGCAGAAGGGACAGAAATCCCAAATTGTGAACACGTGCATACTGAGGCATGTTATCGTATTCCGGAGGATCATGTTCACTCAATTGAAGATGGGTGTGTGCCTGTTTATCCGACGAGATTAGAACTTGTACAAGAAGGGAATACGAATCTTGAAGATTGGTATATTGACGGGGATGTAGAAAAAGGACTTATTGAAGGACATCCGGAAATAGAGGAGAAATATCAAGAAGTTCCAGATACAGATGCCGAACCGATTTCATGGAAATGCAACCACCAAGAATTGGTTTGTGAACACAAAGATTGTATCGTTGGGGCTCCTTGCCGTGTAGCGATTGCTCAAGCTGAGGCGAATCCAACAGTCAGAGAACGTTTGATCAACACTTTTGCATCTACACAAGGGGTTTCTTTAGCAGAATTAACTTATTTTGACAATAGTGAAAAAAGCCAAAGCATAGCTTTAGAAGGTAATAACAATCTGACAACAAGTTACAAAATGTTGATAGAAAAAATGATGACTTTGTCTGTGAAGGCATCATTTAATGCAACAGGAGTTACTTATGCTGACCGAACATTGACCATAAAAATTGCCCCTGGTTTAGAATTTGATGTTCTCCCAGGTTTTTCTTGGGACGGAACACAGAAAACTTGGGTTTTTAATAAAAATAATTTGCCAGTTCAACAAAAAGATCATGTTATTGGAGGTAGTTTCGTAGCAGATACTATTCCAGTAAACAATACAGGGAATCATAAACTGACAAGTGGTACGGTTACTTATCAGATTGGTGAAAACGTTGGTTTGGTAGAATTGATTCCTGTAATCAAATATAGTACACAACTTGTTCTAAATGGTGACCCGAATGGAAAAAATATTCCAAATGCCGTTGTAGTTACTACAAATGCGAAAAAAAATGGGGCGGCAAGTTCTGTAGTTGATACACAAACTTTAGAAAACTTATTAGTAAAAGGTATTGCTGGTATCATGACCTTTAGGGAAAATGCATTACACATTATCCATAAACCGGGAATGACTGGACAAAGTTTAAAATTACCTATACTTCTCTTTCAAAAAGATATAAAAGAAAATAACCAGATACCTACCTATGATATTTTTTATATAGAAAAAGCAGGATTTGATATTCAATTACCTCCAGGAATCAATGTCAGTGCAGTAGAGTTTGAACTAGGTGGCGGAACAGCAGGTCGGACGGCTACGATTACTGGATCCAGTAAACAGGGAATGAAAATTCATGTTGATCTGGAAAAAATCATGGTAGGCAAAGATAATAGTGCATTAAGAAATATTATATTGAAATATTCTGTAGATTCAGATGCTCCCTTAACCAATGGTTATACGGCTGATGGTAAGTATAACATGCAGTTTAGTAAATTTTATGCTCAAGGTTACGGATCATCTCAGGGTTACACTACACATCCAGAAGAAGATGCTGGAAAAGCTTATCCCTATGATCATAGAATTGAAATTACAGACACTTTACCAGAGTTAGTGCAAATCAATGACAGCGGTCATAAAAGTGCGATGTATCCTTTGATTGGTTTTGGATATGTACCTTCAATTATCAATCATGAAAACACACCTCTAGGTTCTTATACCTTATGGAATAAGCTAACGACTCCATCTGCTTTACAGACAGTAAAAATGGATTTTACAAAAGGACTTGCTGTAGGAAAAGTACGTATGTTTTTTATTCCTGTAGGGGCAAGTAAAACAGCTCCTCATGTACGTGTAACTTTAAATACAGGAGCAGTAGTCGAAGTTGCTAATTTTAACACAAGCTATCGTCGAGGTGACAATACCGGTAATACAGGAATTATTGATTATGTGGTTTTTGATTTAAGTACACAACATCCTTCTGGTTCACCTACAGATTATATTGTATCAGCAGAATATGAAATCGATCAATTGTTACCAAACTACGGTAACTATACTAGTGCATACCGTCGTGTAGATATTACACCTACATTAATTTTAGGTAGTTTTACAGCACAAGGACCGGGAGTAAAATTTGAATTTGATGTAAAAGTAGCTGCAGGGAGTATAGCAAGTAATAATGGACAATGGGATGGTGTAACTGCTAATCAATGCTACTCTATGATTAGAGCTCCACATGTTCAGTTTGAAATGGACAAAGGACCTGTAGGACAAACTTTCCAAAATAAAAAAGAAAATTTGTATTATTTAGAACCACGTATCCGTGTTTATCCAGCTATTTCAACAGATCAACGCTACGTGAGTTCCTATGTAACTTACGTAGAAGGTGTAGATGTATATTTGCGTACTATGGGTAAAATTGATATTGATACCAGTACAATACAAATACGTCAAGTTTTGATGAAAGATAGACAAAGTGCTGATTCCGCTATTTTAAATCAAGGTACTTATGTGAATGTGCCACAGGCACAAATTACTCCTATGACGGATAATCAAGGAACAAAGGTATACCGTTTGCGTTTACCGCAGGCATATCTAAACTCTTACGGAAGTAAAGACGGAAATACTACAGCTTTACAAGTAAGATATGGTTTTAAAGTAAATGACGATGTACCAAGAGAAGAGCATGATTTAAGTGAATTGATCTGGGTACAGCCTATAGATAAAGCTCACAAACCTTTTGTAGGTTTTGGAACTGCAACAAACACAAATGCAGATTGGACAAATAGTACAGATATAGCATATTGGAATCAGTTAAATAGATATGATGTTGCAGGTGATGGAAAAACAGATTTACGCTATGGTACACTCAGGTCAGAAGATAAATTTTATTTAGAACCGAACTTGGAATTTGTCGTAAAAACAGATGCAAAATTGATTGTCAATGGATCAAGTTCTGATTGGAAAACATCTAACAGTAAACAAGACGCGATTGAATTATCTCCATTAGGAACATTTACTTACCGATATACAGCACAAAATTTAAGTGGTCAGGTAGCAGGTAAGTATGTTGTGCATATTCCAATTCCTGAAGTAGGAAAAGGAGCAAGTAGCGGATTTACAATGCCGGATAAGTCACCCGCAGAGTTTGAATGGACAGCAGAGCTAATCAGTGAAGTACGGCAAACGGTTGGTACTTCCATGACTGTTTCTTACTCTACACAATATGTGCCAGATACAACGAATACATCTAGCTTTGGAAGCTGGAGTTCTATTTCTAATAAAGCAAGTATTCGTACCATTCGTATTGAGTATACGACACCTATGGCTGACAAAGAAATACATGAATATCAGTTTGATTTAAAAGTAGGTGGAACGCAAGCTCAAAAAGATGCTTGGTTGACAGCAGGAGCTACAAACTATTATAGTTCAGTAGTAACACCAACATTAACAAATATTCAGTTATTAAATATGCCTACTGAACCAATTGCTGTTAAATTAGCTGGCGGTTTGATTGTGGGACGTGTGTATATTGATAAAAACCGTAATGGTAAGTACGATGCAGGAGATGTTCCGGTTGCTAATCATACGGTAGATGGTAGTATAGCAAGTGGCGTGAATGCAGGTACTTCACAAAGTATTAAAACAAATGCGGAAGGTCTCTTTCAGTTCCTAGTATCAGAGGGAGATAATGTTAGCATTGTTACTGCCAATCCAGAATATGCTAGTAAAATGCTACGTTTTTATGGAGATAGCAAAGTTAATCCTTCCAAGACAGTAACAGGACAAGGAAAAAACAATGCGGATATTCAAGTAGAAATTGGATTAATTGAACCTTACAAGATTCAATTTGATGATAATACTACAAATAATCCATCTACTTTTGAACCGATCTATCGTTATCCAGATGAAACAATTAGCGGTCCTCACGAAGTGCCGGATAAAGGTCCTACGCCTCCAACAGCTTCACAACAACCGGATTCAGAATTTCAAGAGTGGAATAATAAACCGGATGGTTCAGGTAGTACTTTATCGCCAAATGGAACAGTAGGTGGCGATGAAACTTATTATGCAGTTCGGGAAAAAGGATCTTTAGCTGTAACTTATGATAAAAACACAACGGATATGACTTCAGGTTCAGTTCCTGTAGATAGTAAATTATATTTAAAAAATGAAAAAGTAATTGTAAAAGCAAATCCAGGTAATTTAAGTAGACCAGGTTATGGTTTTAAAGGTTGGTCTACAACGCCTACGGGTACTACACCAATTACAGAATTTAATATTACACAAAATACCATCTTATATGCAATCTGGGAAGCAGATGTTTATTATGTTACCTATGATGGCAACGGACATACTGGAGGTTCAGTTCCGGTAGACAGTCAAGGATACAAGCTGAATGATACGGCTACCTTGAAACCACAAGGGAATATGGTTAAAGATGGATATGTATTTAAAGGCTGGGCTACTTCACCTGAAAATGCTAAGAATGGTGTGGTATGGGCTTACGACTCTTGTGTAGTAAAAGGAAATCATACTTTCTACGCAGTTTGGGAAGAAGCATTCTATAAGCTTATTTATGATGGTAACGGACATACTAGTGGTTCAGTTCCTGTAGATAATTCTGCTTATAAAAAAGGAATCACAGCGACTTTACAAACAAGTACAACCATTAAAAAAGATGGATATACCTTTAAAGGATGGTCTAGTACACCTAACGGAACAACTCCGATTACTAGTGTTACGTTCAGTAATTCAGATATTACGGTATACGCGATTTGGGAGCAAAGCAAATATACAGTAAAATATGATGGAAATGGACATACAGGAGGGACAGTTCCTGTAGATAATCACCTATATGTTGCGGGTGAAACAGGTTATTTGAAACCTCAAGGTGATATGGTCAGAGCTGGTTATGAATTTAAAGGTTGGTCTGCACAGCCCAATGGAACAGTTTGGCCTACTAACAACTTTACGGTAACAGGAAACCATATTTTTTATGCAGTATGGGAAGCAAAGATTTATCATATTACCTATGATGGTAATGGTCATACAGGAGGAACAGCACCTGTAGATTCTAAAGACTATCGTTATAATGATAAGGTGACTTTAGCAGATAAAAATGACTTAGAAAAAACAGGATATACTTTCAAAGGTTGGTCTACACAGGCATCTGGTGGTACAATTTATCCTCCAGGAACTGTTTTACCAGTGACACAAGATCAAACTTATTATGCAATTTGGGATGTTAAAGAGCCTTATACTTTAACTTATGAGGGAAATGGACATACTGGTGGAAGTGCACCGCCATCTTCTAAACATGTTGAAGGAACAACTGCTGTTTTAGTAGGTAATATTAATAACCTTAGTAAAACAGGTTATGTATTTGCTGGTTGGTCTTTAACGAAAAATGGTCCTAAAATTGATACAGTGTTAATGGATTCTGATAAAACAGTATATGCAATTTGGAGTCTAGGTTACCGTTTGATTTATGATGGTAACGGACATACTGGTGGATTCGTTCCCATTGATTTAAATCTTTATTTATATGGAGATACAGCAACCATTCAAGCAAATCCAGGAAATTTAGTAAGAGATGGATATACATTTATTGGTTGGTCTATTACTCCTGATGGTATGCCTTTAAGTTCAGATAAATATATTATCACTTCAAATGCTATCTTATATGCTGTATGGGATCACATAGGATTAAAGGTAACATATGACGGAAATGGTCATACGGGTGGAGATGTACCGATTGATCCGACAGCATATGCATATGGAGACATTGTTCCAATTCATGGAAATGACAAAGGCTTAGTAAAAGATGGATATGTATTTGATGGCTGCTCTTTGACACCTGATGGAAAAAATAAAACAGACGGTTTCCAAATAAAAAAAGATACCATTTTGTATGCTATTTGGGTAACACCGGGCAGTGGTACAAATCCTCCTGATGGCGGAGGTAATCCAAATCCTGGAGGTGGAGGTAACACCGGTGGCGGTGGTAATGAAGGCAACACTGGTGGCGGCGGAAACGGCGGCGACGGTAATACTGGCGGTGGCGGAAATAATGGCGGCGACGGTGGTACTGGCGGAAACGGCGGCACTGGCGGAAGCGGCGGCACTGGCGGAAGCGGTGGTACTGGCGGAAGCGGTGGTACTGGCGGAAGCGGTGGTACTGGCGGAAGCGGCGGCAATACCAATATTCCAGATAATCCGAACCACTTAATTCCGAAAGACGACGGCGGTTATATTTTAGTAGATGATAATGGTAAGCCAATCGGAGAATATAACAAACGTCCAGACGGAACGTGGGAGTACACACCATACTTGCCTGTTGTCCCTACCTTACCAAAAACAGGAGATACAAAAGGAACAATTTGGATGCTTTTAGCTAGTATTTCGGTAATCGTTGTAGTATTTTTAATCGTTGATTTTAGAAAGAGACGAAAAGAAAAAAATAATTCATGAAATATGTATCATACTAAAGATTGATAGAAAAAAGGAATGGAAAAAAAGATCCATTCCTTTTTTCTGTCAAGGGATTGATGGATAAGTTGTCCTACGGTATAATAAAATTCAGTTTGTCATAGTTCATGCGTAGGCTAAAAAAGTATTTTGCCTAAGGAGGCGCCGATGTCACAAGATAAGATTAGAAATTTCTGTATTATTGCCCATATTGATCATGGAAAGTCTACATTGGCAGATAGAATTATAGAAAAGACAGGTTTACTGACTAGCCGGGAAATGCAGGATCAAATTTTAGATAATATGGATTTAGAACGTGAAAGAGGAATTACCATCAAAGCACAGGCAGTGCGTGTGATTTACCAAGCCAAGGATGGTACAGAGTATATTTTCAATTTGATTGATACGCCTGGTCATGTTGATTTTAATTATGAAGTTTCACGGAGTTTGGCAGCTTGTGACGGTGCTATTTTGGTTGTAGATGCTTCTCAAGGTGTGGAGGCACAAACATTGGCTAATGTCTATTTAGCTTTAGAACATAATTTAGAGATTTTACCGGTAATTAATAAAATTGATTTACCCAGTGCAGATCCTGAGAGAGTGATTCAAGAAATAGAGGATATTATTGGTATAGAAGCACAAGATGCACCTTTGATTTCTGCAAAAACAGGCTTACATGTTGAAAATGTTTTGGAAGAAATTATTAAAAGAATACCTGCTCCTATAGGAAATAGAAAAAATTCTTTGCAAGCTTTAATTTTTGATTCTTTATATGATATTTATAAAGGAGTAATTATTTTTTGTCGAATTAAAGAGGGAGTAGTAAAAAAAGGTACACAAATTTTAATGAAAGCTACAAATGCAAAAGCAGAAGTTGCAGAAGTAGGATATTTTGGAGCGGGGCGTTTTATTCCTTGTGATGAATTGAGTGCGGGCATGGTAGGATATATTGTGGCGGGAATTAAAAATGTCCGGGATACTATGGTGGGTGATACGATTACGGATGCGAATAATCCTTGTGAATATGCTCTACCGGGATATAAAAAAATTACACCCATGGTATACTGCGGTTTGTATCCAGCAGATGGAGCAAAATATTCAGATTTAAGGGAAGCTTTGGAGCGTTTGCAGTTAAATGATGCTGCCTTGCAATTTGAACCAGAAACTTCAGTAGCATTGGGTTTTGGATTTCGTTGTGGTTTTTTAGGTTTATTACATTTAGAAATTATTCAAGAACGTTTGGAGAGAGAGTATCATTTAGATTTAGTGACGACAGCTCCTAGTGTGGTTTATCATGTGCATCAAACGAATGGAGAAATTCTGGAATTAACTAATCCTTCAGGTTTGCCTTCTCCGTCTGAAATTGAGTATATGGAAGAACCTATGGTAAGTGCAGAGATTATGGTGAGATCGGATTATATTGGGGCGATTATGGAACTATGTCAAGAACGCAGAGGAATTTATTTGGACATGCGTTATATTGAGGAAAGTAGAGTGTCTATTCGCTATGATTTGCCATTAAATGAGATTATTTATGATTTCTTTGACTTATTAAAATCACGTTCTAGAGGTTATGCTTCTTTTGATTATGAGATGAAAGAGTATGTACGTTCAGACTTAGTCAAGTTAGATATTTTGATTAATAAAGAAGTGGTAGATGCTTTATCTTTTATTGTGTTTAGAGGAACAGCAGCGGAACGGGGAAGAAAAATGTGCGAAAAGTTAAAATCTGAAATTCCAAGACATTTGTTTGAAGTACCTATTCAAGCGGCTATTGGTTCTAAGGTTGTTGCGAGAGAAACAGTAAAAGCAATGAGAAAAGACGTTTTGGCAAAATGTTATGGTGGAGATATCTCCAGAAAAAGAAAGCTTTTGGAAAAACAAAAAGAAGGGAAGAAAAGGATGAGAGAGGTTGGTAATGTAAAAATTCCTCAAGAAGCATTTATGAGTGTGCTTAAATTAAATGAAGAGTAGAGGATAACAATCAATGAGTGAAGAATTTTTGATTAAGCGGATATTGCCCCATAGCGAAGAGGCAGAACGTTCAGTTCTTGGTTCTATGCTCTTGGATCAGGAGGCGCTTAGTGTAGCCGCTGAAATGTTGATGGAAGAAGATTTTTACCAAAAACAATATGGCATGTTATTTTCAGCGGCCATTCAGTTATATCGGGAGGGCAGAGCTGTAGATTTAGTCACTTTACAGGATCGGATGAAAGAAAAGGATTTGCCTGCAGAATTGAGTAGTTTAGAATTTATTCGAGAGCTTGTCCTTTTTGTACCTACTTCTGCTAATATCAAACATTATGCAACGATTGTTTATGAAAAATCTATGCTTAGAAAGTTAATTCATTTTAGTGAAGAGATTAGTAATAAGTGTTATTTGGGAAAAGGAACTTTAGAACAAGTTTTTGAAGAAACAGAGAAAGGGATTTTTCAGCTGATTCAAAAACAAAATAGCACAAGTTATGTTCCGATTAGAGAGATTGCTTTAGATGTTATTGAGCGTATTGAGTTAGCGGCAAAAACAAAAAATCATTTAACAGGATTAGGAACTGGATTTACGGATTTAGATTATCGAACATCTGGTTTACAGCCATCTGATTTAATTTTAATTGCTGCCAGACCCTCTATGGGAAAAACAGCATTTGTTTTAAATTTAGTACAACATGTGGCATTAAAGCAAAAACGACCAGTTGTGATTTTTAGTTTGGAAATGTCGAAAGAACAGCTTGTCAATCGTCTTTTTGCTATGGAAGCAAGAGTAGATGCTCAATCTTTGCGCAATGGAAAATTAACTGAACAAGATTGGGATAAGTTGATTGATAGTGCGGGAGATATTGGAGAATCTCAATTAATTATTGACGATACTCCGGGAATTTCTATTATGGAACTGCGTTCAAAGTGTAGAAAATTAAAGATTGAGCAAGATTTAGCTTTGGTCATTATTGATTACTTACAATTAATGAGTGGACGTAATTCTGGTAAAGAAAATCGTCAGCAAGAAATTTCGGATATTTCAAGATCATTGAAGGGATTAGCAAGAGAATTAAACGTACCAGTGATTGCTTTATCTCAACTTAGTCGCGCACCGGAAACCAGACAAGATCACAGACCCATGCTTTCTGATTTGAGGGAATCAGGAGCAATTGAACAAGATGCAGATGTAGTAATGTTTCTGTATCGGGATGATTATTATAATAAAGATTCTGAACAAAAAAATATTGCTGAGGTAATTATTGCAAAACAAAGAAATGGTCCAATTGGCACAGTAGAATTGTTATGGATGCCAAATTATACAAAATTTGCAAGTCTTGAGTATAATTCGTAAAAAAAAATACATAATTTGAAATAGCTGTCTTGCAATTTTTCTCATAAGTGTTATAATAAATCTCAATGGAATTAATTTCCAAAAAATAATTAAGAGAGGAGTTTACTTATGGGAGAAATACATTATTTGATTTCAGATGCTTCAAAAAAAGTAGATGTAGAAGCCCATGTGTTAAGATATTGGGAAGAAGAACTTGAAATAGAAATTCCTCGTAATGAACTAGGACATCGTTATTATACAGATGAAATTGTTAATTTGTTTTGTAAAATTAAATTGTTAAAAGAAAAGGGCTATCAGCTTAAGGTAATTAAATCTCATTTGTGTAAGTTAAGGCAGGAGGAGGAGTTTGATCATATGGAGAATATTTTAGAATCTATTTCGGGAGAGGGAGCCTATTCTATGGGGAATTTGGTTACCCAAACCGTAGTTAGTCAACATATGAATCAAAATCAAGTTTTACAAGCAGTCCAAGAGCAGTCGGTGAAAGTAGTTGAACAACCTATTCAATTAGTTGAACAGCCTATGCAAGAAATGGCTAATGAAGATAAAATGCATCGTTTCCAAGAAATTATGGCAGAGTTAATCAGTCAATCTCTAGAAAAACAAACGGAAAAAATCAGCGAAAACATTAGTACGTTAGTTAGTGAGAGAGTCAAAAAAGACTTAGAATATTATATGAAAGAAAGAGAAGAAAAAGAAGAGGAACGTTACAGAAAGTTAGATGAGACTTTACGCTTTTGCCAAAAAGGGTACAAAGGTAAAGCAGAAGCTGCTATTACCTTTTTCCCTAATACAAAAGTAAAGAAAAAAAAACGTTTTGGACGTTCTGGAAATAAACTTTTTTAATGAGTGGTACAAGCCTTAGTGAAGATAGTTGTCAATGATATTCCATACATCAGGAGTTTCTAATCCTAATTTCCAGCAAGCAACTCCTGCTAATTGATGCTCTTGGATTAGTTTCATTTTTAAATCTAAGGATGTACCGTCTTCAATCCAAATTTTGCGATTAGAATTACCTTCCATATATTCTGTATAATACTGTCCGATATTATCTAACCAATTCAAAGAAAGGTTCTTTTCTTGTATAAGTTGTTGAATTCGCTGTAAAGAAAGGCTTTCTGAAGAAAGTTTTCCATTTTCTTCTTTCCATATTCTAGCATAGAAAGGAATAGCAGTAATCACTTTTTCTTTTGGAACTTCTTTTAAGGTATCTACAATGCCATCGGATACAAAAGGTAAGGATGCAACAGAACCTGGAGTAGGAGAAGAGGCATAATGTTCGTCATAAGCCATAATCATGATGTAGTCAGCAATAATTCCTTGTTCTTTACGATTATAAAATGCACTGGAGGGACTGGGAACGTAATTGTCAATGGAAAGAACGAGACTGTGTTGACGGCAAGCAATAGATAATTCTCGTAAAAATTGTAAGTAAGCTGGTGCAGCACGTTCATTTAAAGCTTCAATATCTACATTTAAGCCATCTAAATCACATCGGAGGGCTTCTTGAATTAAAGTATTCACTAAACGTTTCCGATTGGCTGTAGAAGTAAATAAATTCCACTCATCAATTTGATATTTGATATTTTCGATTAGCCCCCACACTTCTAAATTTAATGAATGGGCTTTTTGTACATATTCCGGTGTAGCTAAAGACTCTATATTCCCTTTTTCATCGGAAAGAAAAAACCAAGTGGGAGAAATCGTATTCAGTCCTTTGGTTTGCTTGAGAATATTTTCTAGATTGTCATTGGCTTTTTTCGTGGTTACCTGATGCCATCCCAATTTAATCGGATAAGGTTTTTGGATATTTTTATAATCTACTATTTTGCTAGAAGAAAAAATTTTGTCTTCTTTTTTTGTGAAATTTTGGTTAGGGATATAGCCGATAAAACCAGTTTCAGTTTGAATTAAAGACCAAGTCTGTGAAGAATCAATAATATATACAGATTGGTTTTTGTTGATTTTTTCTATAGTAGCACTTTTAATCCCTTCTTTAACACGTAGTGCTGTCTTTTTTTTGACAGTGGCTTGTGCTAAGGGAATGTCTTTAGGATAAACAACAATGCGGGCGGGCTTATCTTCATAAACCTGATAAAAAAAATCTGTATATTCTTGTATGAATATGGAAGAAAGGTATAAGTTTTCTTGGAAAGTCAAAAATTTGGGTTGCCCGGTTTGTGTTTCTTCTGTAATAGAAAATTCAAGAAGTTGATCAGGCAAAGCGTAAAGTAGTTTTTGTTCAATTTCATCTAAAAAAAATCGTGAGTCAATATAGTGATTAATAAAAGAAATCGGGAAATAGTATTCATTTTTATTTTGTACAGCAAAGTCTGAGCTTTGTTCAAATTGATAGATTAAGGGAATTTGATTTTCCTTTAATTGAAATAATGTAGATTTGTCTGTCATCACTCGGCTGGGCATGAAACGCTGTATGCTGAAATAAAAAATGATGCCTATACAAACCAGTAGCATAGCGATAACTAAGACAGTTTTTGGTGTAAGTTTTTTAAAAATGTTTTGTTTTTTATTTATTGTTTTCATCCATCATCCTTATATTTCTAAAATTTGTCCTAATTATGGTTTTGAGTAGTAAAGCAAAGGCTTTTATCTTCAAAGTTAAATGGTTGCAACTGCATTATAACAAAGGATGACTTTTTTTTCTAGGGGTAGGATCTTTTTTTCTAAAAATTTTATGTCCATTAGTAAAGATTTTATATCCATTGATAAAACTTGATGAAATACTATTTATTTGGGTAAAAGTTACTATTGATAACCATGATTGCTATGCAATCATGGTTATGCTGATTTGAATGCGCAAAGCGCATAAGTTTCTAAATCAAATCATGTAAATCAATGATATGATCAATGCTTTGAAGATCATATCATGATTGCTATGCAATCATGGTCGTATTGATTTTTTACTACATTTCTTGTGCATATCTTGATTTCACCTGATGAAAATGAATTTCGATCACTTTACCAGAATCATCTCCAATAAAGTCACTCATATATTCACCATCTTCTTTTAAGGTGCAGATTTTGGCGATTTTTTTCAAATGGATTTCTTCTCCATTAATTTTAAATTTTACTCCATGTTTTTTATAGGATTTGAAATTACGTATAAATTTCTCCATTTCATCGGATTGTTTTTTATTCATGCAAAACCTCCTTGACATACAAAGTACATAAAAGCTTATCCTTTGATATATTTGTAAGTAGTGATATTTTCTGAAAAATCAGAGAATAGAATTGGTCAGCTTTTCAAGTATTTCTTTGGGCTGTTTTGGATACGCTAAAAGATATATAAGAAAAGAAGAAAGGGGAAAAATGGATGAAATAAATAAAGAGAAAACATCAAATAAAGGTAAAATATAATACAAAGGAAGATAGATTGAAATGATATCTAATCAGTCCTGAAAAGATAAAGAAAAATATAAATGAAAAATAAGGGAATAATGATGGGAAATATACAAGAATCTTTTTACATGTTATAATGCTGACCTAGCGAGTCACCTCCAATCAAAATTCTATTCTCTAATTTGTTATTTTAAGTCAGGCAAACAAAATATTCAAGAGAAAAAAAGTAACATTTTGAACCCTAAATTGACTAATCTCTTGTGACGTGTTAAAAATGATAGTGTTTAGCGATAATAAAAGGCAAGCTTACCGCCTGTAATGAATACAAACATTGTTTAATTGCAATAATGCTGAAATGACGGAAATCCGAGAAAAATAAGGTATTTTAAAGGATACATACAGAATATTTCCGGTTAAGCTGTAATTTAAGCGAAAAATTTCTGAAATTAGAGGCAAGTCTGTTATTTGACTGATTCAAGGTAGATTCTAAAATGGATGTAGTTTTTTGATCAATTGAGTTTGCATGGAGGTAAACTTGTTGCTGAGTTGACAGATAGTGAGCATTTTATTCTAATTTAAAAGGAAAAATTAAGATTTTGACTAAAAGAAAATTTATTTTTGAATAAAATCAAACGTAAGCTAAAAATGAATGATAGAAAATTGCTGAACATCTTTTTTGTGATTTGCTGTTTTAGAAAACAAATACAGATTGTTGTTTCTTGAAAAGTAAAGCGGAGGTTTTAGCTTTGCCTTTGATAAAAGTTTTGAAGAATAGGAAGTGATCCTAAATGAGATTAGAGCGGTTAAGCGAAAGTCAAATCCGTTGTACCTTATCGAAAATTGATTTACATTCCAGAAAAATGGATCTGCATGAGCTGACCTATGGAAGTGAAAATGCGCGTAATTTATTTTGCGAAATGATACAGCAGGCTTCAATAGAATTGGATTTTCATGTGGAAGATATTCCTTTGATGGTAGAAGCTATTCCGATCAGTAATGAAGGAGTAATTTTATTGATTACTAAAATAGAAGATCCAGAGGAATTAGACACACGCTTTTCGAAATTCACTCCTACACAAGAGGAAAACCATATAGAGGGAAATGATTATGTCAGTTTCACAAAAGAAATAAAAAGAGAGTCTGAGGTTTCAGAAGAGGACTATTGGCCAGTGTATAATAAACAAAGTACAACCAGTACAAATAATACGGAACATTTAGATATGAATACAAATTTATCCTGCGTATTCCTTTTTCCTAATTTGGATACGGTGAGTAAAGTTGCGGAAGCAGTAAAAGATGTGTATCAGGGCGAAAACACGTTATATAAAAGTGATGGCGAAACAGGATATTATTTGTTGCTAAATAAATCGTTTCACACTTCGATTGAATTTAATCGTGTATGCAATATTGTGTCCGAATACGGTCAAAAATTAAAAAGTTCTTTGGCACATTTAGCTTATTTTGAAGAACATTATATTATTTTAATAAGAGAATCAGCATTACAAATATTAGCAAATTTATAAATAATAATGAAAAAATTTTTCATTAACAATAATTTTTGAGAACGAACTTGACTTGTATACAGTATACTGATATACTAAATTTTAAGAATGGATAATTTATCAAACAAGCTGTAAGAGCTCTTGCTTTAGCTATGCAGAAGTTTAGGCAAGACTACTGAATAATGTAAAAAAGCATATGAAGTGGCTTATTGACACACTGGCTGCTTTTATGATCTTAAGGGAGAAGTCGCCATCACTTTCAAATGATAAATAAGCGATATGAAGTGGGGGAAGTATGCCTTAGTCACGATATAAGTAGATAAGAGTGATTGGCAGGTGGTAAAGGAGGATATATGAGACAAGAATGGGCTGAATTCCTGAGTGGACATTGGGAAAAAGAAGTAAATGTTCGTGAATTTATCCAAAAAAATTATCAACCTTATGATGGAAATGCATCTTTTTTAGCTGAATCCACAAAAAACACAAAAGAACTTTGGGAACAAGTTTCGCAATTGAACAAAGAAGAAAGAGAAGCTGGTGGAGTTTTGGATATGGATACAAAAGTAATTTCTACGATTGTATCTCATGAAGCTGCTTATTTAGATAAAGAAAAAGAAACGATAGTCGGTTTTCAGACAGATAAGCCATTTAAACGTTCTTTACAGCCATACGGCGGTATTCGTATGGCAATGAAAGCTTGTCAAGATAATGGTTATCAAGTGGATGATGAAGTTGTAGATTTTTTTGAAAAACACAGAAAAACACATAATGCAGGTGTGTTTGATGCCTATAATGAAGAAATGAGAGCTTGCCGTTCTAGTCATATTATTACAGGTTTGCCTGATGCTTATGGTAGAGGACGAATTATTGGAGATTATCGACGTGTGGCACTCTATGGTGTGGATTATTTGATTGAAGATAAAAAACAACAAAAAAATTCTACCTCTGAAGTAATGAGTGAAGAAACGATTCGTGAAAGAGAAGAATTATCTGAACAGATTCGTGCATTACAAGATTTAAAGGTTTTAGGTAAAATATATGGCTATGACTTGTCTGTGCCAGCTAAAGATGTAAAAGAAGCTATTCAGTGGTTATATTTTGCTTATTTGGCGGCTGTAAAAGAGCAAAATGGAGCTGCGATGTCTTTAGGTCGTACATCCACATTTTTGGATATTTATTCTGAAAGAGATTTAAAAAACGGTACTTATACAGAGGAACAAATCCAAGAGTTTGTTGACCACTTTATTATGAAATTGCGATTGATTAAATTTGCCCGTACTCCTGAATATAACTCTTTATTTTCTGGAGATCCCACTTGGGTAACTGAATCTATAGGCGGTGTCGGTATTGACGGTCGTCATTTGGTTACAAAAATGTCTTTTCGTTATTTACATACATTGTATAATTTAGGTACATCTCCTGAACCAAATTTAACGATTTTGTGGTCTACGCGTTTGCCGATGGATTTCAAACGATTTTGTGCAAAAACTTCTATTGATACTTCATCTGTTCAGTACGAAAATGATGATTTGATGAGAGTAACACATGGAGATGATTATGCTATTGCTTGCTGTGTGTCTTCTATGAGATTAGGTAAAGAAATGCAATTTTTTGGAGCCAGAGCAAACTTAGCAAAATGTCTTCTTTACGCAATTAACGGCGGTGTGGATGAAATTAGTAAAAAGCAAATTGGTCCTAGGTATCGCCCAATTACTACAGAGTATTTAGATTATGACGAAGTTATACAACGTTATGAAGATATGATGCAGTGGTTAGCAAAAGTTTATGTCAATACCTTAAATATTATCCATTATATGCATGATAAATATAGTTATGAGCGTTTACAAATGGCTTTGCATGACAAAGAAGTTACACGCTGGTTTGCAACTGGAATAGCAGGTTTATCTGTGGTAGCGGATTCATTATCAGCGATTAAATATGCTAAAGTTAAGACAATTAGAGATGAAAATGGTCTAGTTATAGATTATGAAACAGAGGGAGAATTCCCCACATATGGAAATAATGATGATCGTGTGGATCAATTAGCTTCAGATCTAGTAAGCAAATTTATGCAGTATGTAAAAAGTAATCCAACTTACCGTAAAGGAGTTCCGACTACTTCGATTTTGACTATTACTTCCAATGTGGTTTATGGTAAAGCCACAGGATCCACACCAGATGGTAGAAAAGCCGGAGAAGCCTTTGCGCCAGGGGCAAACCCTATGCATGGGAGGGATAAAAAGGGAGCGATTTCTAGTTTGGGTTCAGTGGCAAAATTACCTTTCAAAGATGCACAGGATGGAATTTCTAATACTTTTTCTATTATTCCAGGAGCATTGGGTAAAGATGATCAAGTGTTTGTGGGTGATTTAGAAGTTGATCTTTCCCTCTAATTTGGAAAGGATGAATGATGGATAATCAAAAACAAGTAGATGATTTGGTCCAATGGTTGGATGAATCAGTTCAAAAAGGTGTCGGGCATGTTAGCGTCGAAACAGAAGAAGGTAATTCTCTGGAAAAACAAGTACAGACTATGGGAAGTTTGGATTGTGCAAAAGGAAATTTAGCATGTAAAATTCCTAACTTAACCTAAGTTGCAAAGAAGTCACCGGAGATCTAAGATGTCGGGATGAATGGGCGTGAAATCGTGGGGCACACGGGGTTTTAACTCCTTGATACTGCATTGCTTGTCTTACCTATCCCTGCGTCTTTATAGACGCAAAGGAGTACATCATGTAAAGGACTTAAAATCCATCGTATTAGAACTTGCTCAATATCTCTGAATGAGGAGGTGTTGAACAGACTTTTAGAAAAAAAGCTACTTATTGTCAATTTTTGAAGTGATAGATCTTAAGTAAGAAGTGAAGATGAAGAAAGGAATGGATATGAATACAAATAAACAAGTGGATAGTTTGGTAGATATGCTTGATGGTTATGTAGAACAAGGTGGCCATCATTTAAATGTCAACGTATTTAATCGGGATACTTTATTGGATGCACAGGCACATCCGGAGCAATATCCACAACTAACGGTTAGAGTATCCGGTTATGCAGTAAACTTTATTAAATTAACAAAAGAACAACAAGATGAAGTGATTTCCCGTACATTTCATCAAAAAATGTAAAGAATAAAACTTGTTATCCTTGCGGATAGGTATTACCCATCCAGCAAAACTTGCTCTTATTGCGGCTACAAAACAATGAGTTGATTTTATTGGTACGTGAGTGGACCTGTAACGATTGCGGAGCAACCTACGACAGAGATGTGCAACAAATTTGAGAAATTACGTCGTGAGCTACATGATGTAGTGGATCCTATCACCTCGATGAAGCAGGAACTTAGTCATCACTGCTGCACAGATTTAAATATTTGTGTGTAGATATGTGTAGATATGAGTAGGTTTGAGATAACGGGAGAAAATGCTAGTGGATGCTTATCTGCACTCTATAGAAAGTTTTGGGACAGTCGATGGTCCAGGTGTCCGGTTTGTCGTTTTTTTGCAAGGCTGTCCTTTACGTTGTCAATATTGTCATAATCCAGATACTTGGAAAATAGAAACGGGTAAAAGAGTTTCTGCACAAGAAATTTTAGATCAATATGAAAAACAGAAAATGTATTATCGTAATGGGGGTATTACGGTTACTGGTGGGGAACCGTTATTACAAATAGATTTTTTGCTTGAGTTATTCCAGAAAGCAAAAAAGAAAAATATTCATACGTGCATTGATACCTCAGGGATTACTTATCGAGATGAAGATACTGTATATTGCCAAAAATTAGATTTACTATTATCGGAAACAGATTTGATTTTGTTAGATATTAAGCATGTTGATGATGCACAGCATAAAGTGATTACAGGTCAAGGTAATCAACAAATTTTGAAATTTTTGAATTATCTGAATCAAAAAGAAAAGTTGGTATGGATACGTCATGTGGTAGTCCCTGACTTGACACAAGATGAGCAAGCTTTATATCAAATGGGGCTTTTTCTTGCTCCATTTGATTGTATAAAGGCATTAGATATTTTACCTTATCATAGTATGGGGAAAATAAAATATCAACAGATGGGTTTAGTTTATCCTTTGGAAAATACATCAGATGTGAGTATAGAAGAGGCAATAGAAGCAAAAAAAATTATTTTACAAGGAATAAAAGATGGACGAAAAGCTCAGTCTTTACTAAGTACACCGTAAAGCTCTTGGAAAATATCAAGCAAGGGAAGAAGATGAAGAAAAATTCAAAACACCTCTTTCCTGATCAAGCGAAGCGATGTATAATATTTATCTACCGCAAGACAGACGGGAAGTTACGCTTGGGGAGTTCTGGATAAGATGATTGTTTTTTTATCTCAATGGACGCTGAACCAAGAATCCCTCGCTTTAGATGTGGGGAGTTGTCAAATTGGAAACAATCAACGAATAGTGATAAGGAGGAATTTTTTATGGCTTATGTAATTTCAGACGCTTGTGTATCTTGTGGTAGTTGTGCACCGGAATGTCCGGTAGAGGCGATTTCTCAGGGAGATACTCAATATAATATTGATCCAAACATTTGTATTGATTGTGGTACATGTGCAGCAATTTGCCCGGTAGAAGCAATTTCACCAGGAAACTAAAAAGTTATATTCCACACAAAAAGCGATTAACTAATTTAAGTTAATCGCTTTTTGTATGGAATATTGGACGGTAGCAATCATAAACATTTTTTAGGGCGTGTTCATGCGATCTAAAATGTCCGAATTTTGGATAAGTTTTTGTTGGGTTAGGTAAATTTTGTAGACAACCATGTGTATTTTAAGAAAATCCAACGTAGATCAGCATAAAACCTACGAAAGAATAGGGTTTAGCGCTAGTGTGAACATGCTTTAATAAAGAAAGATGAGGTAAAAGGTGAAACGACAAAAACCATTGATTGCTTTAACGACGTCTTATTCAGAGGAAGAAAAACAAATTTATTTGCGTATATATTATGAAAGGGTAATCAAAGAGGCGGGAGGGATTCCTTTTATTTTGCCATTAGAAGCAGAAAAAGAAGACTATTTATCTTTATTGTCTCTTGTAGATGGTGTGTTATTTACAGGAGGAGGAGATATTTACCCCTTTCTATTTGGTGAAGAGGGCTTAAAAGGTTGCGGAAATGTGAATTTTTACCGGGATGAATTAGAAATTTGGCTGTTTCAGCAGTGTTTTGATTTGAATAAAGCTGTATTAGGGATTTGCAGAGGGTTACAAATGATGAATGTTGCTATGGGGGGAAGTATTTATCAAGATATTTCCTCAGAATATTCTAGAAAAATTCAAATTGCTCATCAGCAGCCTTTTGATTTTTCTTTAGCTGTACATAGTGTAAATTTGCAAAAAGATTCTCAACTCGCTACTTTGTTGGGACAAAATAGGATACGGGTTAATAGTGTGCATCATCAAGGAATAAAAGCTTTGGCGGATGCATTTTACGGTACAGCTTATGCCCTTGATGGATTATGTGAAGCAATAGAAGCAAAAGAAAAAAATTTTATTCTTGGTGTACAATGGCATCCAGAAAGAATGTATAAAAAAGATAAAAATTCTTTGCTGTTATTTCAAGCGTTTATTCATGCTTGTGAAAAAATAAAATAGGATATACTATGATTGCAAAGCAATCAGCGTGAGTTGATTTGGATAAGTAATAAGATAAAGTTTCTTCACCAAATGATGCGCATAAAGTCTGATCAATATTTTTTATGTGGTGGATGATCAATTTAAGGAAATTTTTTGACCGTGCATGAAGACTTGCATAAATGGCATATTTCCGTTATGATAGCAGAAAAAGTCAACAGAAGTTGCATCGAAAAAGTGAATGAGACTATAAAGATGGAGCTTCAGAGTTTACCTTCTTTTATTAATCAGTCATCGCCTAAAAAATAACGATAATCAGCTCTTTCTAAAAGCGTGTTGAACGAATACAATGCCTATATTTTGAGTGGATTTTTCGCCTAAAAGGAAAATTATAGGAAGATATATGCGAGTATATCAAAAAAAATTTAAGAATTTGTTCAATGTTTTTGAATAAGGAAAATGTTGTGCATTGTTTTTGTCTGACACGAAGAGGTGAGATAAGAATACTGAAGGAATTTTGGTGTCATGAGAGAACAACTAGATGAGATATTCTCCCGTAAGTGAGATATAGAAACAGGTATCGTATACGAAGAAATGAATGCAGGAGTAATGGAGGAATTTCAAGGAATTTCAAGGAATTTCAAGGAATCTAAGCGCCATAGGAGAAAAGTAGACTTGAACATTCTCCCATAAGTGAGATGTTTAAACAGGATCTAAATACAGATTAGGAACAAGTCGCCAAAAGATGAGGGGGCAATACACCCTAGAAGCGATACTGAGTATAGTAGGATAAATTTAAAGCTCTTTGGATAAAAAACAAAGAAAGAAAGGGAGAAAATGAAATTTAAAAGAATATTTTTGATTGTACTGGATTCTTTAGGTATAGGTGAAATGCCAGATGCAAAAAATTATGGTGATGTCGGAAGTAATACTTTACAGCATATTTGGGAGAAATGTTCAGGTTTAAATTTGCCAAACTTATTTTCTCTAGGAATGTCCAATTTTATTTCTCCTAAGCCAAATACTTTCTTGCATAAAGGGGCTTATTTTACTTGTTTGGAAGAGGCTTCTGTAGGAAAAGATACCATGACAGGACATTGGGAAATGATGGGCATTCATACCACAGAACCTTTTATTACATTTACGGATACAGGTTTTCCAGAAGAATTATTAGAAAAAATTCGTGAAATCAGTAAAAGAGGTATTTTAGGTAATAAAAATGCTTCTGGTACAGAAATACTAGATGAATTAGGAGAAGAGCAATTGAAGACAGGTGATTTAATTGTTTATACATCTGCAGATTCGGTATTGCAAATTGCGGCTCATGAAGAAGTGATTCCTTTAGAAGAGTTGTATTCCATTTGTAAAAAGGTAAGGGAAATTACTCTAAAGCCAGAATGGAAAGTAGGGAGAATTATTGCTAGACCTTATTTAGGCAAAAAAAAGGGTGAGTTTGTCCGTACGCCTAATCGACATGACTATGCAGTAGAGCCTCCAGGAGAAACAGCTTTGACCATTTTGCAAAAAGAAAATTGGGAGACAATCAGTGTAGGAAAAATATTTGATATTTTTGCCGGAGCGGGACTTTCTGAATCACATCCAAGCAAAAGTAATGCAGATGCTATGCAGAAAGTACTAGAGTTAAGTCAAAGAGATTTTCAAGGGCTTTTATTTGCAAATTTAGTTGATTTTGATTCTTTGTATGGACACCGGAGAGATCCCAAAGGTTATGGAAAATGTTTAGAAGAATTTGATTTAGATTTGGGTAAATTATTACCACAAATTGGAGAGAATGATCTACTGATGATTACTGCTGATCACGGCAATGATCCAACTTATAAGGGCACAGACCATACAAGGGAATATGTGCCGTTGTTGCTTTTTTCTCCTGCTTTAATCGGTCAAGGAGAATTGATGAGAGAAAAAAGTTTTGCTTGTGTGGGAAATACGATTTTAGAAAACTTTTTGGATAAAGAGGGCAGGACAAGTTATTACAAAGTCTTGAGGTAAAGGAGAATTTATGTTATCTAGAGTACTGTATTATGTTCGTATTTTGTTAAATATTCTCATTCCCTTGGCGTGTGTAATTTGTGTGATATTTTTTGCACCAAAACTACTTGCTTTTTTTATGCCTTTTATCATTGGGTTTTTGTTGTCTGTTATTGCCAATCCTCTCGTTCGTACACTAGAAAAATATTTGCATATTGTGCGTAGACACAGTTCAGTTTTTATCGTGGTATCCGTGTTGGCAGTGATTCTTTTTGCTATTTATATTAGTGTTAGTTTTATTGTGGTGGAATGTATAAAATTTGCACAAGATTTTCCCGTTTTATATGAAACAGTTTCTCGTAATCTGGAAGAATTATTGGATGGACTTTCACCTTATATAAAAAATATTCCTAGTATAGAATTAAATACAGTTTTTAATTATATTTCCGATAATTTTTCAAAATTTGTGGGAACAATAATGAAAACATTGGGAGAACCTACAGTAAATATTGCAGCAAAAATACCGAATTTTTTTATTAATGTTTTGTTTATTACTTTATCTTCTTATTTTTTTATTGCAAAAAGAGAGATGATGATTAGATTTTTAGAAGAAACAGTATCGTCAAAAACTTTAGCTAAAGTCAGAGAATTTTCTAAACATTTATATCAAGCGACCGGTGGATATTTTATTGCCCAATTAAAAATCATGTTAATTATTGCCATGATTTTGCTGGTGGGTTTTTGGATTTTACATGTAAAATATGCTTTTTTATTTTCTTTTTTAATTGCTTTTTTGGATTTTCTCCCTATATTTGGAACAGGAACAATTTTGCTTCCTTGGGCGGTGATTGAAGCTATTAATCATTCTTATTCTACAGCGGTGGGCTTAGTGATCACTTACTTGATTACTCTATTAGTAAGACAATTGGTTCAAGCAAAAATTGTGGGAGACACAATGGGTATAGACCCTATGTTGACCTTGTTATTATTATTTTTGGGGTATCGATATTCAGGGGTTTCTGGAATGATTATTGCCGTGCCTGTTGGTTTGATTATTCTGGAATGCTATCGTGTGGGGATGTTTAACTCCTTATTAGATAATTTTTCGTTGCTGATACGGGAAATCAATCGTTTTAGGAAAAAAGTAAATCCGGCAGTGGAACATCTTAAGGCTGCCAAAGAAAAAAGAAAAAAAGCAGCGAAAAAAGCTTGAATGATTGAGGGAGGAATGTTGTGAAGTTTAGTAAAATGCACGGCATAGGAAATGATTATGTTTATATTAATTGTTTTGAAGAAACGGTAAAAAACCCTTCTGAATTAGCAAAACAAGTGAGTAATCGTAATTTTGGAGTGGGTTCGGATGGTTTGATTTTAATCTATAGCTCGGAGCAAGCAGATTGTCGAATGGAAATGTATAACGCGGATGGTTCGAGAGCTTTGATGTGCGGTAATGGAATTCGTTGTGTGGGAAAATATGTTTATGACCACGGATTGGTAAATCATAAAAATATTTTAGTAGAAACAGATTCTGGAGTTAAAGAGTTATTTCTAGAAGTGGATGAAACAGGAACTACGCAAGTGATCGTTGATATGGGTATACCAGAGTTAATGAGTCAAGGAGTAAAGCCTTGGGAAAAAATTGTATTGAAAGATGGCACATACCATAAAATAATACCGGTATCAGTAGGAAATCCTCATGCAGTAGTTTTTGTAAAAGAAGTTGCGCATTTAAAATTGACTTCTATTGGACCAAAGTTTGAATTTCATGAACGTTTTCCTGATCGAGTCAATACTGAATTTGTACAAATCATTAATCGAAAGAAAATAAAGATCAGAGTATGGGAAAGAGGAAGCGGAGAAACTTTGGCCTGCGGGACAGGTGCTTGTGCCGCTGTTTTTGCTTGTATTTTAGCGGGTTTGAGTGATACCAAAGTAGAAGTTGAACTTTTAGGAGGAAAATTAGAAATCAGTCGAGATCCAATAGATAGGCATATGAAAATGAAAGGTCCGGCAGTAGAGGTTTTTTCAGGAGAATTCAAAGAACTTATCAATGAATAGAATGGCTTAATTGCCCATGAAAGCATGAAAGTAAAAAATGAGAGAAAAAAATAGGAGAAAAAAATGGCACAAATTAATCAAAATTATTTAAAATTACCGGGAAATTATTTATTTTCTACCATAGCAAAAAAAGTACAAGTTTTTTCAGAAGAAAATTTAGAAAAAAAAATTATTCGTTTAGGCATTGGAGATGTGACTCAACCATTGGTACCTGCGATTGTAGATACTTTACATAAGGCAGTAGACGAAATGGGAAAAGCTGAAACATTTCATGGATATGCACCGGAGGGTGGATATGAATTTTTGCGTAAAGCAATCCAGAATCATTATCAAAAGCGTTTGGTGGATATAGATTTAAATGAAATTTTTGTTTCTGATGGGGCAAAATCAGATTCTGCTAATATTCAAGAAATTTTTAGCAGTAATAACCGCATCGCACTTTGTGATCCTGTTTATCCTGTTTATCTAGATTCCAATGTTATGGCGGGGAGAACAGGAAACTATCAAAGTGATTTAGAAAAATGGACAGAAGTTATTTATATGCCATGCACCGCAGAAAATCAATTTATTCCAGAATTTCCTAGAAAAAAGCCGGATTTGATTTATCTCTGTTTACCAAATAATCCTACAGGAACAACATTGAATAAAGAACAGTTGCAAGCTTGGGTAGATTATGCCAACAAAAATTCAGCGGTGATTATTTATGATGCGGCATACGAAGCTTATATCACAAGAGAAAATGTTCCACATAGTATTTATGAATGTGAAGGGGCAAAGACTTGTGCAATTGAGCTTTGTTCCTTTTCAAAAAATGCAGGTTTTACTGGAGTCCGTTTAGGTTTTAGTGTGGTACCAAAAGAGTTAAAAGTAGAGGGTGTGGAGTTAAATGCCTTATGGGGAAGAAGACAGGGTACGAAATTTAATGGGACGGCTTATATTGTACAAAAAGCAGGAGAAGCAGTATATTCGCGAAAAGGACAAGAACAGCTGAAAGAACAATTAGCTTACTATCAACATAATGCAAGCTTGATCACAGAAGGACTGACAAAAGCAGGTTATCAAATTTTTGGTGGAGTAGATGCACCGTATATTTGGATGAAAACACCTGATCAAATGACTTCTTGGGAATTTTTTGATTATTTATTGGAGAAAGCTAATGTAGTAGGAACACCGGGTTCAGGTTTTGGACCAAGTGGAGAAGGATATTTCCGTTTAACTGCCTTTGGTAGTTTGGAAGATACAAAAGAAGCAATAGCACGGATTCAAAGGATGTAAAGAAAAAATGGAAGATAAGAAAATACCCAAAACAGTAATTAGCCGTTTACCCCGTTATTATCGCTATTTGGGAGAGTTGTTGGAAAAAGGGATAGAA
>BNZI01000006.1 GCA_026000945.1 Clostridia bacterium
AGTTAAGATTAATCTTATTAAAGGATATACAATCTAAGGAGCTTTCTTATGATGTGTATTTATTTCAGGGTATACCAAAGAAAGATAAAATGGAATGGATTATCCAAAAAGCTGTAGAATTAGGAGTAAAAGAAATTATTCCTGTTTGCATGGAACGGAGTATAGCTCAATATGTAGAAAAAAAATCTCAAAAAAAGAATGATAGATGGAATATGATTGCACAGAGTGCAGCAAAACAATCTAAACGTAGTTATTTACCAAAAGTACATTCAATTTTATCTTATGTAGAAGCATTGCAATATGGAAAGAAAATAGAACATGCTTTTTTGGCTTATGAAGAAGAAGAGAATTTTTCTCAAACCAAAAAGTACTTAAATGAAATGAAAACAGACTCCAAAATCACTATAGCCATTTGGATAGGTCCAGAAGGTGGTTTTACTCCAAAGGAAGTAGAAGACGCAAAAAAAGAAGGTGTGATTTGTATTAGTTTAGGAGAGTGTATTTTGCGGACAGAAACAGCAAGTATGTTTTTTTTATCCATATTACAGTATGCTTTGGCTTAGGGATTTAGGCTTGCAAAATGCTTGTAAGTATGATAGACTTCTTTCAATTTGTTTAACAAAAGACTTGGATACAGACTTTGTTGAATAAGGGATTGAGTTCTGTGGTTGTTTGATTTGAGGAGGGATAAGATTATGGAAGCATTTCTTATTTTGGAAGATGGTACAGTTTTTCGGGGTAGGGGAATAGGCGCTTCACATGAGGTCATTAGTGAGATTACTTTCAATACTTCTATGACAGGATATGTTGAAATTTTGACCGATCCCTCATATGCGGGGCAGTCTATTGTGATGACCTATCCTTTGATCGGAAATTATGGGATTAATCATCAAGATAAAGAGTCTGAGAAGATATGGGCAGACGCCTTGATTGTCAGAGAAATTTCTCGTATTTCTAGTAATTTTCGCAGTGAAGATACTCTTGAGCATTTCTTAGAGGAAAATCATATTCCGGGTATAGTGCATGTGGATACTCGAGCCTTAACCAAACATTTGCGCCGAAAAGGCACGATGAATGGAATGATTACCAGAACTTCCTATTCAAATCTTTCTCCTATTCTATCTAAAATTCAACAAAATCAAATTCAAGATGTTGTAGAAAAAACAACAGTAAAACAAAAAACAGTGCAAAAAGGACAAGGTTTCCGAGTAGCTTTATTGGATTTAGGGGCGAAACAAAATATCGCCGCTTCTTTGCAAAATTTGGGTTGTGAAGTATGGACCTATCCTGCGTTTACGACAGCAGCAGAAATTTTGGCGGATAAGCCAGACGGAATGATGCTTTCAAATGGTCCGGGAGATCCAAAAGAATGTATTTCTATTATTAAAGAATTAAAAAGTATATATGATAGTGGAATCCCTGTTTTTGCCATTTGTCTAGGCCATCAGCTTATGGCTTTAGCAATGGGAGCGGATACGTATAAATTAAAGTATGGTCATCGGGGAGGTAATCATCCCGTTAAAGACTTGCAAACCAACAAGATAACCATGTCGTCTCAAAATCATGGTTATGTGGTTAATGCGGACAAATTAGCCAAAGAAATTGCTTTACCAGCTTTTGAACACGTAAACGACCGGACAAATGAGGGTTTATTGTATCAAAAACGACCAATATTTAGTGTACAGTTTCATCCGGAAGCAAATCCGGGGCCTAGGGACTTAGCTTATTTATTTGAGCGATTCATGCATCAAATGGAGGTGTATCATGCCGAAAAGAAAAGAGATTAAAAAAGTCATGATGATTGGTTCAGGCCCTATTGTAATCGGTCAGGCGGCGGAATTTGATTATGCAGGTACGCAAGCGTGTCGAGCTTTGAAAGAAGAGGGCTTGGAAGTAGTATTGGTGAATTCAAATCCCGCTACGATTATGACGGATACGGACATTGCTGATCAAGTTTATATTGAGCCTTTAACGGTAGATTCTTTAAAAGAAATTATCAAAAGAGAAAAACCGGATAGCTTATTGGCGACATTAGGCGGTCAAGCGGCATTGAATTTAGCAATAGAATTGGACGAGTGCGGTTTTTTACAAGAGCAAGGTGTAAATTTAATTGGGACAAGTGCACAAACGATCAAAAGGGCGGAAGATCGTTTGCTTTTTAAAGAAACGATGGAAAAAATCCACGAACCTTGTGCGGCTTCCCTCATTGCGCAAACAGTGGATGAAGGTTTGCAATTTGCAAAAGAAATTGGTTATCCTTTGATTTTGCGTCCGGCTTATACAATGGGAGGAAGTGGTGGCGGAATTGCTCTTGAGGAAGAAGCACTAAAAGAAATTCTTTCTAATGGTTTGCGTTTAAGTCGTGTGGGTCAGGTTTTGGTGGAGCGTTCGATTACTGGTTGGAAAGAAATTGAATATGAAGTTATACGTGATGGAAAAGGCAATTGTATTACTGTTTGTAATATGGAAAATATTGATCCAGTAGGTATACATACTGGAGATAGTATTGTTGTAGCTCCTTCCCAAACATTAGGAGATAGGGAATATCAAATGCTACGCAGTGCTGCTTTAAATATTATCACGGAATTGGATATTCAAGGTGCATGTAATGTTCAGTTTGCTTTGAACCCACATAGTTTTGAATACTGCGTAATTGAGGTAAATCCCCGAGTGAGCCGCTCATCTGCATTAGCTTCTAAAGCAACAGGTTATCCGATTGCCAAAGTAGCTGCCAAAATCGCCTTAGGCTATCATTTAGATGAAATACCAAATGCGATTACGAAAAAGACGTTTGCTAGTTTTGAACCAGTACTAGATTATTGTGTAGTGAAAATACCACGCTTTCCTTTTGATAAATTTACTTATGCGCAACGCACTTTAGGCACACAAATGAAAGCCACAGGTGAAGTCATGAGTCTTTGCACGAATTTTGAAGGGGCTTTGATGAAAGCGTTGCGTTCTTTGGAACAAAATGTGGATAGTTTGTTGTCTTATGATTTTTCAGGATTATCTTTGGCAGAATTAGAAAAGGATTTAGAAATCACAGATGATTTACGTTTGTTTCGCATTGCGCAAGCTTGCCGTAAAAAAATTCCTTTGGAAAAAATTCAAGAAATTACCCAAATTGACTTATGGTTCTTGGATCGTGTTTTGTATTTAACAGAGATTGAAGAAGAATGCAGGAACTTTCCTTTAACGAAAGAACTCTTGTATAAAGCAAAAAAGGCAGAATTTCCAGATACAGTTTTGGCAAGACTGAGCAAAAAAACAGAAGATGAAATTTTGGCTTTACGTAAACAATATGATATTTTTGCGAATTTTAACATGGTAGATACTTGTGCAGCGGAATTTGATGCAGAAACCCCATATTATTATTCTTGTTTTGATGGAACAAATGAAGTAAAAACAGAAACAACAAAAAAGAAAGTACTCATTATTGGTTCTGGTCCTATTCGTATAGGACAAGGGATAGAATTTGACTATTGTTGTGTTCATAGTGCTTGGGCATTGAAAGAGGCAGGGTATGAAACGATTATGGTCAACAGCAATCCGGAAACGGTCAGTACAGATTTTGACATAGCAGATAAGTTGTATTTTGAACCTCTAACTAAAGAAGATATTGCAAATATTGTACGTATAGAAAAACCTGATGGGGCAGTTGTACAGTTCGGAGGACAGACAGCTATTAAGTTGACAAAAGATTTAACGGAAATGGGTGTGGAAATTTGGGGTACGCAAGGCGAAGATGTAGATGCCGCAGAAGATAGAGAACGTTTTGATCAAATTTTGGAGAATTGCCAAATTCCCAGACCAAAAGGGGAAACGGTGTATACAACGGAAGAAGCCGTTGCGGCGGCGAAACGCCTAGGTTATCCTGTCTTAGTCCGTCCATCCTATGTTTTGGGCGGTCAAGGTATGCAAATTGCTTTATTTGAGCAAGATATTGTAGAATTTATGTCTGTGATTAAGCGTTATGATTCAGGTTATCCCATTTTAGTGGATAAGTACTTAATGGGTAAGGAAATTGAAGTGGATGCTGTTTCTGATGGAGAAAATGTCCTGATACCTGGAATTATGGAACATGTGGAGCGTGCAGGCATCCATTCAGGAGATAGTATTTCAGTTTATCCAGCACAAAGTTTAAATGAAAAAGTCATTGACTGTCTTATTTCTTATACAAAAAAATTAGCTTTGGCATTAAAAGTAAAAGGATTGCTTAACATTCAATTTATTGTAGATCAAAATGATGAGGTGTATGTCATTGAAGTGAATCCTCGTTCAAGTAGGACAGTGCCTTATATTAGTAAAGTAACGAATATACCCCTTATTAAATTAGCTACACAAGTTATTTTGGGGAGAAAAATTTCTGATTTAGGCTATCCCGTAGGTTTACAAAAAAAGGCTTCTCATTTAGCAGTGAAAATGCCAGTATTTTCGTTTGAAAAAATTCGTGGGGCTGAAATTAGCTTAGGACCAGAAATGAAGTCTACAGGAGAAGCTTTGGGTATCGCAAAAACATTTTCAGAAGCTTTATATAAAGCTTTTTTGGGGGCAGGCATTAATCCGATTAAGACAAAAAAAATGGTGATGACTTTAAATGATCGTGATAAAGAAGATGCTATCGAATTGACAAAGAGTTTACAAGATTTAGGTTATCAAATTTATGCTACGCCAGGTACAGCGAAAGTTTTTACTGAACATCAACTTACGGTAAGCAAAATTAATAAATTAAAAGAGGCTAGTCCGACACTGATGGATTTGATTTTGCAACAGGAGATAGATTTTATTGTGGATACCCCTGCACAGGGGAAAATGAAAAATAAAGATGCTTTTTTAATTCGCAGAAATGCAGTAGAGGCAGGCATTCCCGTCTTTACTTCTTTAGATACCGCTAATGCTTTATTAGTTAGTTTGCAGCATCAAGAAGAACGCCCTTTTCCGGTCAATATGGCTGAAGATTTAATAGAAAAGAACTGAATTTGAGTTCTACGGCAGCAATAACTGCCGTAGGACTTTTTGCTTATGATTTGCTAAATCATGTGCATAGGTTGCAGCGATCGGGTTCTTTAGTCTATCTTTAACCTTATAGGGTGTAAAAAGCGAGTTGAGACGTAATGAACGGTAGAATAGCGTTTGATGATGATCATAGCTTTATGCATTCAGTCGCTATTTTGTCGCAAAAAGCTCTGTCATGTTCAACAAAGAGGAGAGTAGGGCGGTGTTCTAGTATGAGATCTTCAATTTGCATTCTTGAGTACAGGTCAATATAGTTTAGCGGTTCATCCCAAATATATAAATGTGCCTGTTCGCAAAAACTGCCAGCAAGCAGAACTTTCTTTTTTTGTCCTGCACTAAAATTAGCCATATTTTTTTCTAGTTCTTCTCGCAAAAAACCTAGCTTGCGCAAAACGGTAAAAAACAGTGTAATATCAATGGATAGCTGTTCGGCATAAGCATGTAAACTGCCGCTTAGAAAGGAAGCATCTTGTGGAACGTAGGAGATTTTTAAGCTACTTCCTAGATCAAAATTACCTGTAGCTGTAATGTTTTCTCCGGTGATCAGTTTCAAAATACTGCTTTTTCCTGATCCGTTTCCTCCAATTAGTACTATTCTATCGCCGTGATTCAAAGTAAAACTGACATCTTTGCATACTGTTCTATCTCCATACAAAAGTGAAACTTGATTAAAGGTAAGGATCTTGTGCGAATGATATTCCAGTGGTAATAATTGGAGTATTTCTGTTGTTTCAATGTTTTTTAGCAGACTTGATTTTTCTTCAAGTGCTGCTTGTCGCTTTTGTTCTGTAGCTTTGGAGCGTTTCATCATTTTTGCAGCTTTATGCCCGATATAGCCTCGATCAACGGGTCCATTGCCAATCTTGCTTGCTTCTATTTTATCTGACCAACTAGCGGTTCTTGCCACTATGGTTTTTAGACGGTCAACTTCACTAGAAAGCCGTTCATTTTGTGCTAACTCAAAAGAATCTTGACGCTTTTTTTGTTCCCACCAAGTGGAAAAGTTGCCTTGTGTTACTTGTATGTTGGCTTTATTAATGGATAAAATGTGATCAACACAAGTATCTAAAAAAGTATGATCGTGTGAAACAAGGATAAAACCAGACTTTCCATTTAAATACTTTGCAACGATTTCCCGTGACTGAATGTCAAGATGATTTGTTGGTTCATCAATTAGGAGAAAGTTGTGTCCTCGTAAAAACAATGCTGCAAGCAATGTTTTTGTTTGTTCACCATTGGAAAGTGTTTCAAATGGGCGGTACAAAATATCTTCGTAAACTGTCAATTTTGACAGTTCTTTTTGTATACTCCAAAGTTGTGCTTCAGGAGCAATTGTTTCCAAAACATCTATTGTCGTGTTCGTTTTGTCGTTAACAGGATAAGGAAAGTAGTCTAATCGTACATTTGATGAAATACTGCCAGAGTACTCATATTCTCCCATTAGCAACTTGAGAAATGTTGTTTTGCCTCTGCCGTTGCGTCCACAAAAGCCAAGCCTCCACGATGTGTCAATCTGAAAAGATACGTTTGAAAAAATATCTTCACTACTGTCATCATATCCAAAAGAAAGATGTGACACGTTAATTAATGACATAAAAAAGCCCCTTTCCGCCGTCGAAAAAGGACACAATATCTCTAATGCAAAAGGGTACGCCCTTTTACGAGCAGAATGATATTGATAACCAATTCAGACGACAAAAGTGAACGCAGGTATGCGCTCAAAAATTTGTTTGTCTAAATAAGATTATCGATGAATCATTCTTTCGCCCCTTTCACATATTTTTTAATTTGTATAATGTATCATGAATCTTGCGATAATACAAGTAAAATTTTCTAAACCAAAACTTATTGGTTAGGAATTCCTGAAAACCTGTGATAGAGCTTTGTAGTTTGCATCATCATGTTTTCAAAGAAGAACACAAGAGGGATAAATTTCTTGCGTTCTTCTTATTTTTCTGTTCTCTTGTAGGAAAACGGTGATTCAATGGCGGAGTTTACCATGATTACGAAGTAAATCATGGTCGTACCAATTTGAATGTGCTTCGCACATTATCTTCCTAATCAAATTGTGTGTATCGTTTGTAAAATAAGCGTTCTATACTTATTTTACCACAAAATTTAAAATTTTATCCGGTACATAAATTTCTTTGACCATATTGCCCTCTAGTTTATCTCCCAAAGCCTCTTTACCTTTTTGTAAGGCTTCTGCTTTAGAAATACCAATAGGGATAGTCAAGACACATTTGGTTTTTCCATTAATTTGTACGGGGATGTCTATTTCGTCTTCTCGCATAGCATCGGCATCATAAGCGGGCCATTTTTCTAAAAAGATAGAAGCTGTTCCGCCTAGTTGTTCCCAAACTTCTTCCGCAAAATGTGGTGCAAAGGGAGAAAGTAAAATAGCGAATATTTTCAATGTTTCACGGTCTATGCCATTCTCTTTTTTGGCTAATTCAATCAATCTGTTATTAAATTCCATAAAACCGGAGATGACAGTATTTAGACTAAGCGAATTTAGTCGATTGTCAATTTCAAAAATCATTTGATTTCTTAACTTTAGCATATTTTTACTAGGGGCGATTTCTGTATTTTTTGTATTTTGCACCAAGGTCCAAAGTTTGTTCAGGAAACGGCTTACGCCGTCTATTCCTCTATCATCCCATTCGGCATCTAACTCAGGAGGGCCAGTAAACAATTCATATATTCTGAGGGCATCACATCCATAGTTTTCGGTCAAATCATTTGGAGAAATAACATTTCCGGCGGATTTACTCATTTTCGCTCCATCTTTTAAAATCATTCCTTGATTGAATAATTGTTTAAAAGGTTCTGAAAAAGATATTACGCCAATATCTTGTAAAAATTTTGTATAAAAACGGGAATAAAGTAAATGTAATACAGCGTGTTCGATTCCGCCAACATACATATCTACAGGTAAATATTGCTCCGATTTTTCTTTAGAAATAAGTTCTTTTGTATTGTGTACATCTGCATAACGCAAGAAATACCAAGAAGAACCTGCCCATTGTGGCATAGTATTGGTTTCTCTTTTGGCAGCTTTTTTACACTTTGGACAAGTTGTGTTGACCCATTCTTCAATATTTGCCAAAGGAGATTCACCAGTACCGCTAGGCTGATAGCTTTTCACATCAGGCAAAAGTAGAGGTAACTCTTCTTCGGGAACGGGGACAGCTCCGCAGTCTGGGCAGTGGATGATGGGAATAGGTTCTCCCCAATATCTTTGACGGGAAAATACCCAATCCCTTAACTTATATTGTACTTTTGCTTGACCTAAGCTGGCTTGTTCGATGAGTTTGGGTGCTTCTTTTTTGAGTAAGTCAGAGGATTGTCCATTCCAATCAGAAGAATTTAATAATATTCCAGTGTCTGTATAAGCTTTTTCTAGTTTTTGTTCTTTTCCATCAGGAGAAATCACTTGTACAATAGGTAAAGCGAATTTTTTAGCAAAATCAAAATCTCGTTCATCATGAGCGGGAACACACATAATCGCTCCTGTACCATAATCTGCAAGAACGTAGTCAGAAATCCAAATGGGTATTTCTTTTTGATTAATGGGATTGATGGCATACGTGCCGGTAAATACTCCTGTTTTTTCTTTGTCCTGCATACGGTCTACAGAAGATTTGGAAGCAGCTTCTTGTTGATATTGTTCTACTAAATGTTTTTGTGTTGGAGCTGTAATCTCAGAAACCAAGGGATGTTCGGGAGCTAAAACCAAAAAAGTCGATCCATGTAGTGTATCAGGTCTGGTGGTATAAACGGTGATTTTTTTATCCAAATTTTTTATTGGGAAATAAACTTCCGCTCCATAGCTTTTGCCTATCCAATCTGCTTGCATTTTTTTTACTTTTTCAGGCCAGTCCAAATTTTCTAAGTCGTTGAGTAGACGTTCTGCATAAGCAGTAATCTTGAGCATCCATTGGCGTAGATTTTTTTTGCTAACTGGAGTGTGGCAGCGTTCGCATTCTCCACCAATTACTTCTTCATTGGCAAGTCCTGTTTTACAAGAAGGACACCAGTTAATAGGAAATTCTTTTTCATAAGCTAGTCCTTGTTTGAACATTTGCACAAAAATCCATTGTGTCCAATGATAATATTCGGGATCTGTAGTATTAATTTCTTTTTCCCAGTCATAGACTGCTGTAATTTCTTGCAATTGTTTTTTTATTTGCTTAATGTTTTCTTTTGTTGTAGTACTTGGATGTGTACCCATTTTTATCGCATAATTTTCTGCGGGCAAACCAAAAGCATCCCAACCCATCGGATGGAGTACATAATGTCCTTTGAGTATTTGATATCTACTCCAGACATCGGATAAAACATAGCCACGCCAGTGTCCTACGTGCAGACCAGAAGCAGAAGGATAAGGGAACATATCCAAACAATAATATTTTGGTTTGTGTGGACTTTCTAAATTGAAGGGATGTTTTTCCCAATATATTTTCCATTTTTTTTCAACTGAACGATAAGGGTATAAGGACATCGTATTTTCCTCTTTTCTACAGTATATCAAAGGCAAGGCGAAATGCACATTGATGTATTACCTATTTTGTTACATTATAAAGTAGGATTGACAAAAGAACAATATTTTTCTATACTGAAAAACACAGTAAATCTAAAAATGTAAAAGGAATACTTTATGCAGAAAGAAAATAAAACGCAAACTTTAGTTCTTATCTCTTTCTTTATCGCTTTAAATATTATTTTATCTCAAATAACAATCAATATTGGTCTTGTTCCTATTAATTTAACTCACATCTCTATTTTTTTAGCTGCTGGTATTTTGGGAGCTAAGCATGCAGGCATAGTGCAAATGATTTATTTACTATTAGGGGCCTTAAATTTTCCTGTTTTTTCAAATTTTCAGGGAGGAATTCTACGTTTTGTAGGACCTAGTGGCGGATTTTTGTTTGGCTATGTTTTTTGTGCACTTGTATCGGGTTATTTGATAGATTTAGAAAAGAAGAAAGTACAAAAAGTGAAAACAGGAAAAGATCAGTTGGCTTGGACTTCGTTTAAAACAGTTTGTGCTATGATTTTTGGGATGATGGTCACTTATTTATGCGGCTTGTGCTGGTATGTTTTTTCTTATACACATGATTGGTTGCTTGGTTTGACTACGGTAGTTCTGCCATTTTTACCCGGAGATTTAATAAAAATCGGGATTTCTTGTGCAGTGCTAAGCAGAGTAAATGCATGGAGGAAATATGGGATGGATTCGTTACATTCAAGAGGAGTTTCAGATCATTAAAGAAAGAGATCCGGCAATTAAAACTCCTTTAGAAGTATTGCTATACCCAAGTTTTAAAGCAATTTTACATTATAGAGTCGCACATTGGTTATATGTACATAAAAGGTATTTTTGGGCTAGATGCATTTCTCAGCGGGCAGTTCGTAAAACAGGAATAGAAATTCATCCAGGTGCAGAAATTGGAAAAGGTTTATTTATTGACCATGGTAGTGGAGTAGTAATAGGAGAAACTGCAAAAATTCATAATTATGTCACTTTATATCAAGGGGTAACCTTAGGAGGGACAGGTAAAGAAATAGGTAAGCGGCATCCTACAATTGAAGACCATGTCATGATTAGTGCAGGAGCAAAAATCTTAGGCTCTTTTACTGTAGGTAGTCATAGTAAAATAGGAGCAGGTTCGGTAGTATTAAAAGCAGTACCTCCTTATTCTACTGTCGTTGGTGTGCCGGGGCGTATTGTCAAACAAAAAAAAGAACAGGATATGGATTTGGCGCATGGTTCTTTGCCAGATCCAGTCCGCAGAGATTTACTTCTTTTGAAAGAAGAAAATCAAGAGCTAAAAAGACGACTGAAATTATTGGAAAAGGTGATCATAGAGGGAGAAGTAAAGGGTAAAATTTTATGAACAAAAGTACATTCGTGCAAACGAAAAACAAAAGAAATTCGGGTAATATTTATATACTCTATACAATCATTTTTCTTTTTCTAATTGGAATTAGTTGGATTTTTTTCTTTTCTCAGATCGGTATTCTTACTGTGGGAGATGAAGTTGCTCAACATTATCCAATATTGATGTATTTTACTAAATATTTAAAAGGTATCATTCAAAATTTATTTTCAGGAAAATTTGCTCAAACAATGTTTAGTTTTCAAGTAGGTTTAGGAGAAGATATTTTTCGTTTTTCTGCACATTCTGCACCACTAGATATTCTTCATTTAATTGGAATAGTCGTTCCCCAAAAGCATATGTTTTATTTTTTTATTATTTTACCTTTTGTTCGTATGTATTTATCTGGAGTATCCTTTATTCATTTTTGCCAATTTAAACAATTTCAAAATCGTTATATCCTTTTAGGTAGTTTAAATTATGTGTTTTGTGGATGGATTTTTTATGTATTAATACGTCATCCTTTTTTTATGATCACTTTTTTTTATTTACCTTTATTAATTGAAGGAATAGAAAGAATTTTTCAAAAACAGAAACCTAATTTTTTTATTTTTAGTTTAGCTTTATCCGCATTAACTGGATTTTATTTTTTATATATGGAATTGCTCTTTTTAGCTGTGTATGCTTTTATTCGTATTATTTATTCGTTTAAGGGCAGCAAATGGAGTTGGTCTTTATTTTTGGATAAAGTTTTGTCTTTATTTAGATGGGTTTGTCTTGGTTTAGCTTTGGCAGGTTTTTATTTGGTACCAGTTATTTTAGGATTTCTTGATAGTGACCGATCAGATATTCATAAGCCAATACAATGGCTATATTCTTTACCTACTTACTTAAAAATGTTTGTTGGAATGCTTAGCGGAAAACTAGTAGATTGGAATATCTTACTCATGTCAGCTTTATCTATTTTAACGCTTTTTCATTTTTTATTTACCTCAAAAAAAAATCCAGATAGAGAAGCTCGTTTTTTAAAAAGCTTGACTTTATTTTGTTTATTTTGTTTTATCTTTCCAGTTATGAGTTACATCTTTAATGGTTTTGCTTATGTCTCTTATCGTTGGATTTTCCTCTTTGTTTTTGTGATTAATGTAGTATTTGTCTATCATTTACCTCATATTATCCATCATAAGAAAACGGAAAGATATTTATTATTTGAAATTCTTATTCTTTTTTATCTCGCTTTTGTTTTGGTGGATAAAAAATTTCTGCCTCAACCCTTTTTATTATTTGGTGCAGTGATTTTGTGGATGAGTTATAGCTGTCTGGCAATCATCCCGAGGATTCAGAGAAAAAGGAAATCTTCTAACAAAACCAATACATCAAAGATAGATATCTTGCCTTGGATTCTGTGTTTATGTTGTATCATATTGAATGCGGCGGGTAATATGATCTTTACTTATAAGGAAAATGATACGGTGACGTTTTACTCTTGGGAAGAAGCAAAAGCAAAATTTCAAAAACCTTTATTTTCTTCTCCTCAAATTTCTGACTATGATTTTTATCGCTTAGATTTTTATCGAGAGGAACATTTAGAAAATTTTTCAATAATGGATCCAGGATATTATGGTTTAGGGGAATATTGGAGTATCATCAATGGAAATATTACAAAATGGATGAAAGAAACTCAAAATAATGATATCACTACTGACAATCGCTATATGAATCTGGACCAGAGTACAATTTTTAATGCCATTACTTCTGTAAAAGCCATGTTGATATGGAATAAAGAACAAGAAGTTTATTTACCTTTTGCATACCAAAAACAGGACAAACCTGAATTACAGGGGCCTTCTTGGTATGAGAATCCTTATTTTTTGCCTATGGGTTTTAGTTATGAAAAAGCAATTTCCCTATCTGAATATGAAAAGCTTTCCGCATTGGAAAAACAAGAAATGTTACTCGATACGGTAGCGGTCAGAGATGGACAGGAGAACAGTCAATTAAAAGACCTTAACTTTAATGAGACACAGATGGATGTAGAAATAAAAATGGAGGGGATGACTTGGGATAAACAAAAGAAAAAACTTGTGCTTCATCAGGAAAAAGGAATCATGACCTTGACTTTTGAGGGTAGAAAAAATAGTGAAACCTATGTACAAATGTTATCTTTGGATAGTGAAGAAGAAAGATTGGTAAAGTACTTTTCCAAAGGGGTATTAAAAGGCAGTCAAGTGCTACCTATTCAAAGCGACTGGTATTGGGACAGAAAAGATTTTTTAGTCAATATGGGTTATTCACAGGAAGAAAAAACACAAATACAAATTGAATTTAGCGGAAGTCGTGCCAAGGAATTTGAATATGGTTTAGCAGATATTAAAGTATTTTGTTTGCCGATGGATCAATATCCAGAAAAAATACAACAATTAAAAGAAGAAAGCATCATTAACTTTCAGCAGACTAGCAATAAAGTTTCTGGGGACATTTTTTTATCAAAAGAAAAGTATGTGTTTCTTTCTATTCCTTATTCTAAAGGATGGATAGCGAAAGTGAATGGAAAAACAGAAGAGATTTTGCAGACAAATACGGCATTTATGTCTCTAAAATTACCAGCGGGAGGGCATCACATTGAATTGTTTTATTTTACACCAGGTTTAAAGCTAGGATTTTTGCTTAGCGCAGGCAGTGTAGGAATGCTGGGTTTGCGAGTGATTTTACCTATGCTCAGAAAAAGAAAAGAATCAACAAAAAATCAAGGAAAAAATCACAGTAAAGATAAAGATCAAAGTGAATAAAAAGAGAAAAAATAAAGAAGAAGAAAATTAATGAAAAAGAAAAGAGAACAGATGAAAATAAAAAATATAAAAAGACAAAAAAGAGTTTCAAAAGATACTTTTTTTATTTATGGTTTGTATAGTTTTATTTTTGCAGGAGCATTGTTCATTGTTTGGGGAGAGTTATGGAAAAACGGATATGGCTTGATTGAAAAAGATGATGCAATCAGGCAGCATCTTCCGATGCTGAGTTATTTTAGTCAGTATTTACAAAATGTAATCAAGGAAATCGTTTCCGGAAATTTTCAATTTCCTTTATTTGATTTTCATGTAGGTTTAGGGGAAGATGTTTTGCGGTTTTCCGCTCATTCATCTCCTTTAGATATTTTTAGTATTTGGGGTGTGGTAGTGCCTCAAGCTTATATCATATATTTTTATTATTTTTTAGTTATTTTGCGTATGTATGCAGCTGGGATTGCTTTTCTTCATTTTTGTCGATTTAAGAAAATTGCAAATCGCTATGCTTTATTTGGGGCAATCAACTATGTTTTTAGTGGATGGGTAATCTTTACTTCTACTAGACATCCCTTTTTTATGATTGCTCTTTTTTATTTGCCTTTATTAATGAAAGGCTTGGAAAAAGTGTTTCAAGGTGGAACACCCTTTTATTTGATTAGCATGATTTTTTTATCAGGTTTGACAGGATTTTATTTTTTGTATATGGAATTAATGTTTATGGGAATTTATTCTTTGGTACGCATTCATGATCTGATTAAAAAGGAGAATTTATCATTTAAATATTACGTGAAGCAATTTTCTTTATGGATATGGCTTTTATTAAAAAATGTTTTACTGGGTCTTAGTTTGGCTAGTGTGTATCTGATACCGATTATTTTAGGATTTTTAGATAGTTCTCGTCCAAAAGCGGTTAAAGTGGCAACAAAACCTTATACAATATGGGAATATTTTGTTACTTTCATTGGTTTCATTGCTGGTAAAGCCACAAGTTGGAATATTGTATTGGTAAGTTCTTTATCTTTTTTGACTTTTCTTTACTTCTTTTTTTCTCGAAAAAGAAAGAAAGATAAATATGCTGAAGATTCTTACTTAAAAGTACTTTCATTGATTTTGGTTGTTTTATTTGTTGTACCTTTTGGTAGTTTATTATTTAATGGTTTTGCCTATGTGTCGCACCGTTGGACGTTCACCATGCTTTTTGTATTGAATTATTGTTTTGTCTATACTTTACCGGATATTTTAGAACGAAGAGGAAAAGATTTAAATTATTTAGGAGGAGTTGTGCTTTTCTTGCTTGTTGTTTTAGGAGGATGCGTGTGGCAAAAGCAGATTAATTGGGTCTTTGCTTTCTTTGATGCTATTTTTTTGTCTCTATCATGGCTTGTACTTCGTTTTTTGCCCAAAACAGTTTTTCTTTTCAAAAGTTTTCATTCAGCTTATCCGATACGAGTTTCTTTGCCCTTGCTGGTCGCTTTTCTTTGTATGTTTAGTAATGTATTTGGACATTTCTTTTTATATCATTTAAGTGAAGAGGGAAATGATCACGCATTATTTTATCAAAGACAAGAAATAAATGAGGGTTATACAAAAAATTTATTTTCTGTAGATCAGGATAAAGAAGAAGATTTTTTTCGTGTGGATGTCGTGAGAGATAAAGATTGGATAAATTATGGATTAGTCCATCAAAATTATTTTGGTCTAAGCGAATATTGGAGCATGATCAATGGTAATGTGTCGAAGTGGTTGCAAGAATTGAAAAGCAATGGTTTAACAACCAATAATCAAATTTTCCATTTAGACCAGAGTACAATATTAAATGCGATTACTTCGGTAAAAACTTTGATTGTATCTAAGGAGGCAGAAGGCACAGCAATTCCTTTCGGCTATGAAAAAATTTCACAAGAAACCGAATCTAATGAGAGAGAATGGTTTGACAATCTTTATGCTTTACCTTTAGGTTTTAGTTATGAATCTGCGATTTCTTATACCGAATATCAAAAACTTTCTCCTTTACAAAAGCAAACCATGTTGATGGAAGCACTTACTGTGGAAGATGGGGAAGAAAATAATGTTTTAGAGAGTTTCCAATGGGAAGAGACTCTTCTGCCTTTTGAAATTGCACAAGAAAAGGGATTAAGATGGGATAGAGAAAAGAAAAAATTAATTGTACAAGAACAAGGAGGGAGCTTAATCATTGATTTTGTAGGTAGAGACAATAGTGAAACTTATATCGAATTAGTCGGCTTTCATCAAAATGAGGAAACAGAAGTTGTTTCTATTTTTTATCAAGGTCAACAAACGAAAAAAGAAAGCGAGGCTCATTTTCCTGCATCGCCTTGGTACTGGGGAAGAAAAGATTATTTAGTCAATTTATCCTATGCTAAAGAAGCGCAAAAACAAGTGACTTTGATTTTTGAGGCAGGGGAATACGATTTAGAAGAGATTTGTTTCTATGCTTTACCTATGGATCGATATCCAGAGCAAATCAATCGGTTAAAGGAAGAAATTTTAGAAAATACAAAACTGGGTACAAATCAAGTCACAGGAGATATTACATTATCTAAAGAAAAATATGTATTTTTTTCTATACCATATTCTAAAGGTTGGACTGCAAAAGTGAATGGAGAATCAGCAAAAATTTTACAAACGAACACAGCATTTATGTCATTGAAGTTACCAGCAGGGCAGTATCATATTGAATTGAATTATCGTACACCTGGTTTGATTTTAGGAATTGTTGTTAGTAGCTTAGGGATGGGAGTATTTATTGTTCATTTTTTCTTTCTCAAAAGAAAAAAGAAAGAAGAGTTGGAATAAAAAAGTAAGATAAGGAAAAGCTCTAAAGAAAAAAGGAAAATTGTTCAGTATATGGAAAAGACAGTAGCTGTCGAATCTGGTAAACATCGAAAAACGTATTTTTCTTATTTTCTTTATAGTATTTTCTTTGTGATGCTGTGGAGTATAGTCTATTTTGTTTTTCGTTTGCAAAATACTAGACTGTTGTATAATGGGGATGGGGTGGCTCAACATTATCCCATTTTGCTTTATTTTAGGGATTATTTAAAAAATATTATTCAAAAAATTAGTTCAGGAGATTTTAATCTTCCTCTTTTTGATTTTCATATCGGTTTGGGAGAAGATATTTTACGTTTTTCTTCTCATTCTGCTCCTTTGGATTTAGTAAGTATATGTGCAGTTTTTGTCCCATCTGAATATATGATTTATTTTTATGATGGAATTATTGTGTTACGTATGTTTTTAGCTGGTATTGCTTTTTTACATTTTTCTCACTTTAAAGGAATAAAAGAAAGTTATGCTTTATTTGGGGCTTTAAATTATGTGTTTAGTGGATGGGTGATTTATACTTGTGTAAAGCATCCTTTTTTTCTGATTGGATTGTTTTATTTGCCCTTATTAACGGAAAGTTTAGAAAAAATTCTGAATAAAAATTCTCCTTATCCCTTTATTTTTTTCTTAGCTCTATCTGCTATGACTGGGTTTTATTTTCTTTATATGGAATTATTATTTTTAGGATTTTATTTTTTGCTTCGTGTGAGATTTTCATTTTCTGAATTTTTTCGTTTTTGCCGTTTTGTTGTTTTAGGGCTTAGTTTGGCAGGCGTTTATTTAATTCCGATTATTCTAGGATATTTAGATAGCTCCCGTTCATCTACACATCAAAGTTTATCTTTAGTTTATTCTTTAGATGAGTATGTGAAAATGTTTATTGGTTTAGTCAGTGGCGTAGTTACTGACTGGAATATGTTGATGCTATCTGGTTTTTCAGTACTATCTGTGGTATATTTTTTGATTCGGAGAAGTAAGAAGAAAGATCCGGAAGGAATATTTTTAAAAAATCTCTTTGTTGGCCTGATTGTTTTGTTTGTACTCCCTATAGGAGGTTTTATCTTTAATGGATTTTCTTATGCTTCTCATCGTTGGAGTTTCATTTTAATTTTTGTCTTTAATCTAATTTTTGTTCACACCCTACCAGATTTACTAGAACAAGAAGATGGTCCTTATGGTGTATTGGGCTTGATTCTATTCTTTTTTTGCGTGGGCTTTCTTTTTGCTGAAAATGATTTAAAAATCGATCGAACATTTTTGTTTTTTGATGCTTTGATGTTACTGTTGAGTTATTTTGTTCTTTGTCTGACACAAAACAAAATTAGTTTTGTATCAAAAGTAAATGTAAAATATTCCTTAAAATTTTTTAAAAATATACCATTAAGGCAGTTTCTATGTTTTATTTGTTTATTACTTAATCTTATCGGAAATGTTGTATTACATTTTGATCAAGAAATGCAGGAAGCTGATACAAGAGAAACAAAACTAGAAACACAAGCTTTATTTTATCAAGACACAGTTTCGGATTCTGATTTTTTTCGTGTAGATTTTCGTAGAGAAAAACAATGGGAAAACTATGCTATAATAGAAAAAAGTTATTATGGTTTAGGTGAATATTGGAGTATGATTAATGGAAATATCACCAATTGGTTGAAAGAGCTAAACAATAATGATATTACAACGAATAATCGATATATGAATTTGGACCATAGTACAATTTTAAATGCGATTACTTCGGTAAAAGCAATGATTATATGGGAAGATACGGCGGAAGAATATTTACCGTTTGCTTATCGAAAAAATGATGGACAAGAAATGATTAAAAAAGGTTATTGGTATGAAAATCCATATGCCTTGCCTTTGGGATTTACTTATGAAAAAGCAATTTCCTTTTCGGATTATCAAGGTTTATCTGCTTTGCAAAAGCAAGAAATGTTGCTGGAAGCACTTGCCGTTTCTGATGGACAGGAAAATATTTCTTCAGAAAATTTAAAATTTTCTCAGGGAGAGTTAGCTTATACTCTATCTTATCAAGGTTTAGTTTGGGATAAAGAAAAGCAACAATTGATTGTCACAGAAAATGGTGGTAGCATGAGCTTGGATTTTGAAGGAAAAATAGGAAGTGAATTATATTTGCAGTTAGAAGGTTTGATTTATCACAATCAAAAAGAGCCTTATACTTATGTCAAGTACAAAAAAGGTACTCTGGAAAAATCTAGCCAGGTACTTTCAGAAAACGGAAATTGGTATTGGGATAGAAAAGATTATTTAGTGAATTTACAATACCAAAAAGAAAAGGCAGGGCAAATAAAAATATACTTTCAGGAGGGTATGTACTCTTTACAAAATATCCGTTTGTTTGATTTACCAATGGAAAATTACGAAACAAAAATTAAAGATTTACAAGAAAATACTTTAAAAAATTTATTTATTGGAAATAATATCATTACAGGACAGATAGAGTTGTTGAAAGAAGAATATTTATTTTTTTCTATACCGTATTCTAAAGGATGGACAGCAAAAGTCAATGGTATGTCAGCGAAGCTTTTGCAAAGCAATACCGCTTTTATGTCTTTAAAATTACCAGCAGGGAAATATTTTATTGAATTACAATATAAAACACCTGGTTTGACAGCCGGTATTTTTTGTAGTTTAGCTTCTATCTTTTTTATACTTAGAGAAATGCTGGAATCTCGTCGTTTACGGAAGTAAATGTCAGAATCTAAATTAGAAAGAGAGGTGTAGTATAGGCAAAAAAATGGGAACTATTTTCACTCATAGATTAGTCAATGATCAGCTAAAGCAGTTTTTAGAAGTTGAATATCAATATCTTGCGATGGCAGAAGAGAGGTTTAGTATGGGCAAAAGAAAGGGGAACTATTCTCATTCATAGATTAGCCAATGATCAGCTAAAGCAGTTTTAGAAGTTGAATATCATCTTGTAATAGCAGAAGAAAGGTTTAGTATGGGCAAAAGAAAGGGGAACTATGCCAATTAATATACCAGCCAATTTACCGGCTAAAGCAATTTTAGAAGCTGAAAACATTTTTGTGATGGAAGAGAGGAGAGCATTTAGTCAAGATATTCGCCCTTTATCCATTTTGATTTTAAATTTAATGCCAATTAAAGAAGATACAGAAACTCAACTTTTACGTGCTTTGTCCAATACACCGTTGCAGGTAAATTGTAATTTTATGTGTATGAAAAATCATGTAAGTAAAAATACTTCCCAGTACCATCTAAATCAGTTTTATGTACATTTTTCAGACATTGCTAAAAAAAATTTTGATGGAATGATCATCACCGGTGCACCTTTAGAATACTTATCTTTTGAAGAAGTAACTTATTGGGATGAGCTGAAAAAAATTATGGAATGGACGACAAGCCATGTTACTTCTACAATTTTTGTTTGTTGGGCAGCTCAAGCAGCCTCTTATTATTTTTATGGAATTAATAAGGAAAAATTAGAAAAAAAAGTATTTGGAATTTACCAGCACAAAGTATGGAATAGGAAAATACCCTTAGTGCGCAGTTTTGATGATTTATTTTTTGCTCCTCATTCTCGTCATACGGGAATCCAAAAAGAACAGCTTTTAAACGAAGAAGATCTTATTATGCTGGCAGATTCAAAAGAAGCAGGAGCTTATTTGTGGATGGATAAAGGAGGAAGTAAAATTTTCATTCAAGGTCATCCAGAATATGACCGCATGACTTTAGATATAGAATATAAGCGGGATCAAATGAAAGGGTTGGACATCGAAAAGCCAAAAAACTATTATCCGGGCGAAAATCAAGAATTAAAACCAGAATTGACTTGGCGCAGTCACGCAAATTTATTTTATAGTAATTGGTTAAATTTCTATGTTTATCAAGTAACGCCTTATTTACTTTAAGTCTTGGTTTTAAAACAGTGCAGAAGTAAAAGTGGTATAAAAAACCCGCCCATCAAAGGCGGGGATATATTTAGCCAATATTCCACATGCAAGCATACATACAAATACTATTAAAACCCATTACAGAAAGTGCTAAAATTAATTTTTTATATTTTTTGAACATCATCTTATCCTCTTTCATAGTATATTAAAACGGTAGACTTGGCATACTTGCATTTAACATACAAGCGTGCATGGATAGAATATTAAAACTGAATATAGACAAACCGATGATAATTTTTTTATACTTTTTCATATTGATTACATTCCTTTTCTTCTAATAAAGTGTTTTATAGCTATATGCAGAAAAGACAGAAGAACTGTTTTTCTATCATTTAGCATACAAGTTGCATATAGTGAATTACTTATACTTAAGTAAAACCTAACGGTTCTTAACGCTTTAAGTGAGAAATTCTTAGGCACAGAGCATACGGGTAAGTTTTAGTTTCTTTACTCATAGCGGTTTCTCTTATTTACCGATTGATCCTCGCAATTTCTACAGTTTCCTCTTATTGATTCTAAGTGAATCGTTTTCTTGGCTTTCTCTAGATATTATCCTAGCGTTGATTCTCGAATATAATGTGTATCCAAATAAAGAAGATCTAATATCAAAGGCATTCATCTCCCACCTACAGGGATGAGCGACTTTTGTTTGCCTGAAAATGTTAAAATGGTAGACTGGGCACTACGATTTTAACTGAAGTAGACTCGCCATTTGTATTGATCAGACAAGCGTGCATTGCTAGAATATTAAAACTCAATATAGATAAACCAATAATAAATTTTTTATACTTTTTCATATTCACGTCATTCCTTACCAATCTTTCTTCTTCACTCTCTTTTTATGTTGAAGAGTTTTATAGCTAGTATTCAGAAAAGACAGCAGGACTGCTTTTCTATAGCGTGTATTAAAATGGCAAACGAGGAAGACTTGACATTTTTGCATTGATCATACAAGCGTTCATGGATAACAGATTAAAACCGAGTATAAATAAAGCTATGATATACTTTTTCATATTGATTAGATTTCCTTTGCTTTTTATAATGAAGCTATTTATATTTGGTGTTCAGAAAGGACAGAAAGTCCGCCTTTATCGTGGTAAGTAAGGGAGTCTATCGCTTAGATATGTTATTGTACTAGTAGTTAAGGTTTCAAGTATACAACCGTACATCATCGATAGACTATTGAATACAAATAAAGATGCGATTAACATTAATTTCTTTTTATGTTAACCCTTTCTTTTTATTCTTTTGTGGTAGATTAAAATGGTAAGCTCGGTACAGATGCATTTAGCGATCCATTGAACGTACAAGCGTTCATTATTAGGATATTAAAACTAAATATAGATAAAACGATGATAAACTTTTTGTACTTTTTCATATTGATCACATTCCTTTTCTTTTTATGATGAGTTGTTATATATCTGGTATTCAGAAAAGACAAAATATCCTTTTGTGATAGATTAAAATGGTAAGCTCGGTACAGATGCATTTATCGATCCATTTAGCGTACAAGCGTTCATTATTAAGATATTAAAACTAAATATAGATAAAACGATGATAAACTTTTTGTACTTTTTCATATTGATCACATTCCTTTTCTTTTTATAATGAGTTGTTATATATCTGGTATTCAGAAAAGACAAAATATCCTTTTGTGATAGATTAAAATGGTAAGCTCGGTACAGATGCATTTATCGATCCGTTTAGCGTACAAGCGTTCATTATTAAGATATTAAAACTAAATATAGATAACACAATGATAAACTTTTTATACTTTTTCATATTGATCACATTCCTTTTCTTTTTATGATGAGTTGTTATATATCTGGTATTCAGAAAAGACAAAATATCCTTTTGTGATAGATTAAAATGGTAAGCTCGGTATAGATGCATTTATCGATGCATCTAGTGTACAAGCGTTCATCATTAAGATATTAAAACTAAATATAGATAAAGCGATGATAAACTTTTTATACTTTTTCATATTGATTACATTCCTTTTCTTTTTTTGATGAGCTGTTATATATCTGGTATTCAGAAAAGATAAAATGTTCACTTTTCTATAGTGGTAAGTAAGGGTCTATCATACAGATATGTCATACACTAGTAGTTGAGGTTTGCAAGTACACAACCATACATTGATAGACTGTTGAACATGAATAAAGATAACATTAACATTAATTTTTTCTTATTTTTCATCTTGTATTAACCCTTCCTTTTAGTTTGTATCATTGAGAGATGAAATTAGTTGTGATTAACTAATGATCATAAGCTTGCATTGATGAGTGCACAACCGCATAAATAGAATGTGTTCAGAGTTAATAGGAATACACTTAATCCTAATTTTTTCATTTTAATCTCCTCATTTTTCATTTTTAGTAAATGTTGAATAAAGATGGTGATTGCTTATATTTGCTTGTTAAGCTGTATTTGGTTTTCGCCTATAGTATGATGAATACTCCCCACGTTTAAAGTAGGGGTGTCGTCCGTTGCAATCAAACAATCATCTTAGATGGGCGTCTAAGTTCGGACGTAACTCGCTCCCGATCCCACCATCAAAAAACAAGGAAACCTTATACCCCTATAGCTAAGGCTTTACGGCTTGTTTGATAAACTCAACATTAGTAGGTTCTTAGTTTAAGTTTACGGTATGATGGGCGCTGCTGTGGTTGGAATAGCTGAAGTAGGACGTGTTTCCGGTAAAGTCGAAGATGGTAACGTACTAGTAGTAGGAGTAGTCGGTAGAGGACTAGTTGTATTAGGCATACTATAAGTAGGATTTGTAAGACCTCCAGTACTGGGTGACTTTACATTTACCATTAAACAGCCTGGTAATACAAAAATCGCAGGCAGCATACATACAGCAATAGGAACGAGTATTCTTTTTAATTTTTTCATGATAATTTCTATAACCTCCAGGGGTGTTTCAGACTTTTGGTCAGTTTAATCGTGCTGCAATATCTAAAGGTGCTTCAGATACTTGAGCAATAGCTTTATTAGCTTTAGGTTGCTTATTACTTCCAAAATTTAGCATACAAGCAGGTAACAGTACAGTTGTAGGGATAACACATAGTAAAATAGGACGTATCAGTCTTTTGATCATTGATTCATTTCTCCTTTGATGAATTCTTTAGTATTTTGGCTAGTTACTAGGTGTAACGCTAGGTAGTGTAACACTAGGTGTAAGGGTTGTATTGCCTGAACCTGGTAAATGTATGTGTAAACAACCACTAGTAGCTACGGCAATTGCTGCAGCTAACACCAAAATTAGACTCATTTTTTGCATTTTATGACCTCCTTCATTTTAAAAAACAGAGTCTGCATAAAAAATAAGAGGCAGACCTAGGGGATGGAACTTCCACCCTCTAAATAAAAATCATTTTAGGAGAAATCTCCCTCAACTAAAAAAGGGTAAGCACTTCTTAATGTAGGAAGTGCTTACCCTTTTTTCCATAGCACTGATATTCCTACACGAATCACCATTTTAGATTGGCAAAATTGAAAATAAAAAATTTCTAAATCAGAGTTTTAGGCATTTTTGACTTTAAGTGTTTTTCAGTGTAAGATCAAGTGAGAATTTCAAATCACATCGTTTGAAAATATACTGCACGCAATTTTTATTTAAAATGGCTAAACTCGCTTTTATTCGCAAAAAGTAAATTAAGGCTTAGGTACTGGAGGTCCATCTTCTGTATTTTCAGGTGGAAAAGGTGGCTCTTCGCCATGAGGGGTAGAAGGGACATTTTCAGGATCCGTGGTTTCTACTGTAAAATCTACACTCTCTGCCATCGAGGGAGCATTAGATTCATCCTCAAGAATTGTAGGTGAAGAATTTTCAACTTGGGTGGTTTGTTTAGAAGTAGAAGTACCATCGTTTTTACTACCGCAAGCAGATAAAACTAGGGAAGAAAGACTTATTGCGGCAAAAATGTAAATTGATTTTTTCATGATAAAGACTCCTTTACTTTTTACGCTCTTTGGTAAAGTGATAAAGTTTATCAAAGACAAATTTTTCTTTGATAAATTGATGTAAGTATAACATAATACTTAATAAAAAACAACAAATATAAAAAATATATAAATAATGTAAAAGTAAAAATAAATTGTGGAGAAGTTTCAAAATGGAAAGTTATGTTAGTTTTGCTCAAGTTTATGATTTGTTTATGGATAATGTTCCCTACTTAAAATGGAGTGAATATTTGTTAAAATTGCTAGATGAGCAAGGCGTTCAAGAGGGAATAGTAGTAGATTTAGCTTGCGGAACAGGTAAGATTACAAGAGAATTAGCCAAAGCAGGATATGACATGATCGGCATAGATCAGTCAGAGGATATGTTAAGGATAGCACAGGAAAAAGAAAAAGACTCATCTATCTTGTATTTATTACAAGATATGAGGAGTTTTGAATTATATGGAACGGTGAGAGCAGTTTTAACGATTTGTGATTCTTTGAATTATTTATTAAAAAAAGAAGAATGGGAAGCTGTTGCAAAATTAGTAAAGCTTTATTTAGATCCGGGGGGAGTATGGATTTTTGATTTTCATACACCAGACTATTATGAAGCTTTGTCTGGAGAAGTTTTGGCGGAACAACGGGAAGAGGGAAGTTTTATTTGGGAAAATATTTATGAAAAGGAAAGTAAACTACACCAAGCGGAATTGACGTTTTTTTTGCCTATTAAAAAAGAACAGAATTTGTATCAAAAGACAACAGAAATACACTCGCAAAGAGCGATGTATTTAGAAGAAGTACAAGAGATTCTCGTTAAAGCAGGGTTGATTTTTCTGGAAGCCTATTCTGGTTTTGAAGAAAAAAAGGCACAAGGGAAAGAAGAAAGAATTCTCGTGATTTGTAAAAAAGAAGAATGAAGAATAAGGAGAAAAAAGTAGTGGAAACGAACGATTATTTAGTTAGAGGTGTAGCGGCAGAAGGAAGAATCCGGGCTTTTGCTGCCAGTACAAAACAACTAATTGAGGAAATTAGGGTTAGACAAAAAAATAGTCCTATTGTGACAGATGCCTTGGGACGCTTATTGACAGCAGGAGTTATGATGGGCGCTATGTTAAAAGAAGAAAACTCTATATTAACGATCAAAATTCGTGGAGATGGACCGATTGGTGGTTTGACGGTGACGGCAAATGCAAAGGGAGAAATTAAAGGTTATGCCTTAAATCCTCAGCCAGATTTGACGGTCCAGACGAAAGGAAAGCCAGATGTGGCAAGTGCTGTGGGGATTGGTGTTTTGACAGTGATAAAAGATATGGGTTTAAAAGAACCTTATTCTGGTAGTACAATCTTAATTAGTAGTGAAATTGCGGAAGATGTGGCATATTATTTTGCTCATTCCGAACAGATTCCCTCTGCGGTGGGTTTAGGAGTCAGAGTTCAGGAAAACCAAATGGTAGACGTAGCAGGAGGATTTATTGTTCAAGTTATGCCAGGGGCCTTAGAAGAAGAAATTGCTTATGTGGAGTCAGAAGTAGCAAAAGTACATTCTATTACACAATTATTGAAAGAGGGAATGACGCCTGAACAAATTTTGGAAAGTTTATTAGGAAAACTCCACTTAGAAATATTAGAAAAACAAAACTTACAATTTAAATGTGAATGCAGTAGAGAAAAAATAGAAAAGGTATTGAGACAATTAGGAAAGAGAACTTTGCAAGAGATGATTGATGAAGGAGAAATGGTAGAGGTTGGTTGTGATTTTTGTAATCAAAAATATCAGTATGATATAGAAACAATTCAGAAAATTTGCGATTTAATTTAAAGAAGGAAAAGGGGATGTTTTTATACAAACAAAACATGAGCTTCGACAAGAAATTCTTAAGAAAAGAAAAAGGTTGTCTGCGGATTACCGGCAAAATGCAGATCGTAATATAGTTCAGCGAGTGCTTGCATTATCGGCGTATCAACAGGCAAAAACTTGTTTTTTATACTTATCTTTTTTAGGAGAAGTAGATACATGGACTTTGTTGCAGTATACTTTGGGTCAAAAAAGGGTAGTTGTTCCAAAATGTATCACAAAAGGGCTAATGGAAGCTTACGAAATACAAGACTTTAGCGACTTGGAAAAAGGGGCTTATGGGATAGATGAACCAAAAGCATATTGTAAGAAAGTGCAAGCAGTGGAAATTGATTTTGCTGTTATTCCTTGTGTAAGCTGTACGCTAAGAGGAGAACGTTTGGGATATGGAGGAGGATATTACGATCGTTATTTGCAAAAAACAGTATTCCCTTCTGTAGTTTTGTGCTATGATGAGTTAATCAGTAAAAATATTCCTACTGATGTTTGGGACAAGCGTATAGATAGGGTAATTACAGAAAAATAGAATAGAGGGGGTGTAGAAGGCAAGTGTGCCTTTGAGAAAGAATGACAAAACAAGAAGTGATTGATTTTTTAAGAAAGAATAAGATTTTCTATGTAGCAACTGTGGACGGGGATCAGCCAAGAGTACGTCCTTTTGGTGCAGTGTGTGAATTTGAGGGAAAATTATATATCCCTTCAAATAACAAAAAAGATGTAGCTAAACAAATTCAAGCGAATCCCAATATTGAATTAACAACGGGTGCTACAGAAGATGGACAGTGGTTGCGTCTTTGTGCAAAAGCTCATCTAGATGACCGTTTAGAAGCTAAACAAGCAATGTTATCAGAAAATCCGATGTTGAAAGAGATGTATAAAGAAGATGATGGAATTTTCGCTGTTTTTGCTTTAACTGGGGTGCAAGCCCGTCGGTATAGTTTTGCTTCGGGAATGCAAGCAGATGTAGTTGAGTGGTAAATAGGATTAAGGACCTCTGTTTGTATCTTACTTACGGTATAATAGGCACAGAGCGCTTATCATACCGTTGATGTACACAATTTGATTAGGAAGTTGGTGAGATACGAAAAGTAAGCTCTAAACATAGACCAGTATAAAATTTGCTGTAAGATAGACGCCCTGCGGTATTGTGAACATGTCCTAGTATTCCTGCGTCACTTCTTCGTGTAGGAGATAGAATCTAAACAAAATTCTTTTTACTTAGAGGTATTAAACAGGCTTTAAGGAACACAATAGCTAATCAGATTTTTCCTATTCAATTATTGTGATCGTAGGTGTTCTCATTGTAGTTATAAGCTTAACAACTTGAGTTAAGTGTTATTCATTGGTTTGGTGTCCAGGTGTTTACAGAGTATGAGCTTGATATTTATGCTGAGATCAACTTGATGCATAACGTTGTAAGTTCCGTGGTGTCAGATTGTGTAGAGTTCTTTGGGTACAAGTTCAATGAAGTAGAAATTTAATATCAGCTATTTATAGCTGATATTAAAGATTTAGGTATTACCAAGCAGGTTTGAGTAAGTTTAAAAGAACGGGTGGATTAAGATTGACGTAGCTTTAGCTTAATGTAAAAGAGTTTGTACGTAATTTTTGAATGGAAATACAGTTGATATACAGATTTCTCTGACCTAATTTTGCTAAATGGTAAGGGGAAGAATAACCTTTTTTTCTTGACTAAACATGCATTTTCACTTAAAATAAAAAAGCTCTTGACTTTAACAATTAGTAGAGCCTGTATTCAAAATTTTTCAAATAAGTATTTAGTCTTCGTAGCTCAGTAGGATAGAGCGTCCGCCTCCTAAGCGGAAGGCCGTGAGTTCGAATCTCGCCGGGGACAGTTAATCGTTATTAGTAGGCGTTTTGCTTATTTTGAGTAGGCAAAGCGCCTACTTTTTTAACAAAGGGTTATTCTATCTGCTATTTATAGAAAAAGATCGTTTGAAGTTGTTTGCTGGATAAGTTGAAAGAGATGGTGCTTGTAAGTTCTTATTGCAAAGCTTGAGATTGTTTTTGATTATAGAAGGTGAAGATGGTAATTCCGTTTGTTTAGTGGGAGATTTTATGGAAATATATTTTGATCACGCAGCGACTACGGTTGTATCTGAACAAGCAGTAAAGAGGGTATGGGAAGTAATGGAGAAGGATTACGGTAATCCTTCTTCTTTACATCAAAAAGGTTTGGAAGCAGAAGCTTATTTGAAAAAATCAAGAGAAAGCATAGCAAAAGCTTTAAAAGTTTTGCCTCAAGAGGTTTATTTTACTTCGGGGGGAACAGAATCTAATAATTTATCCTTAATCGGTTTGGCAAGGGCAAAAAAAAGACAAGGGAAGCATATTGTGGTTTCTTCTATTGAACATGCTTCCGTTATCCAAGCAGCTAAATATTTAGAAAACGAGGGTTTTAACGTAAGTTATTTGCCAGTTAGTTCTAAAGGTATGGTAGAAATTGATACATTACAAGCAGCTTTGACCAAGGACACAATTTTAGTTTCGATTATGCACGTCAATAATGAATTGGGAAGTATACAAAATATAAAAAAATTGTGTGCTTGTGTAAAAACATTTCATTCCCAAATCGTTTTTCATACAGATGCTGTGCAAAGTTTTGGTAAAATAGAGATTTTTCCTAAACTTTGGGGGATTGATATACTCTCCTTAAGCGGTCATAAATTAGGAGCACCTAAAGGGGTAGGAGTCATATTTATTCGAGAGGGAGTTCGTCTTGTTCCGTTAATTTATGGAGGAGGGCATGAGCAAGGTTTGCGTTCGGGGACAGAAAATGTTCCAGGTATTGCTGGGCTATGGGGAGCTGTGGAAGAAGTTTTTTCAGATTTTGATGGTAGATATAAAAAAGTATTGGATTTAAAGCAATATGCTATGGAGTGCTTGAAAGAAATAGAAAAAGTAGTGATTCATAGTGATTTGAAAGATTACAGTCCGTACGTATTGAATATTTCTTGCATAGGTGTGCGCAGTGAAGTTTTACTTCATGCCTTAGCGGAAAAGGGTATATATGTATCTGCTGCTTCAGCCTGCTCTTCACATGGAAAAAAAGGTAATACAGTTTTACAAAATATAAAATTACCCCAAAAAGAAATTGATTCAGCAATTCGTTTAAGTTTTTCTATAGGAAATACCAAGGAAGAAGTAGATTATTTTACTCAACAGTGCAAGGCAATATTATTAAAATTAAGGCGATTTCAGTAAGAACTTGTGGAGTAACAGGTTCTAAAGGAGTAGATATCAGATATGGATGAACAAGCTTTTTTGATTAAATATTCAGAAATAGGGTTAAAAGGAAAAAATCGTTATCTTTTTGAAAATGCTTTAGTTGCTCAAATAAAAAAAGCAGTCCGACCGATTGGAAAATTTACCGTAGAAAAAGAATCAGGAAGAATTTATGTAAGAGCCTTAGGAGAGTTTATTATTGATGAACTTATCTTAGCTTTACAAAAGGTTTTTGGTATTTCTGGAATCTGTCCGATGCTGCAAATAGAAAATCAAGGAGAAGAACAACTAAAAGAGAGTATCTTCTCTTATTTAGAAAATAGATATTCTAATATAGAACATACCTTTAAAGTTTTTACAAAAAGAGCGGATAAAAGTTATCCTAAAACCTCTATGCAAATCAGTGCAGATCTAGGTGAAGCAATTTTGAAACGGTTTCCTCAATGGAAAGTAGATGTACACAAACCGGAAATTTCTTTGACAATAGAAATTCGTAAAAAAATTAACATTTTTTCTAAAGAAATAGCTGGACCTGGCGGAATGCCTGTTGGAAGTAGTGGAAAGGCCATGCTTTTGTTATCTGGGGGAATAGATAGTCCAGTTGCCGGTTATCGCATCGCAAAAAGAGGAGTTGTTTTGGAGGCGGTATATTTTCATTCTCCCCCATATACCAGTGAGAGAGCTAAACAAAAGGTAATAGACTTGGCAAAAATTCTCAGTCAATATGCTGGAGAAGTTCTTTTACATGTTATTCCTTTTACAGATATTCAATTATATATTTATGAACAATGCCCTCATGATGAATTGACGATTTTGATGAGGCGTTATATGATGCGTATTGCGCAGGAGTTGGCGGAAGAATCTCAAGCTTTTGGGTTAATTACGGGAGAAAGTATAGGTCAGGTGGCCTCACAAACTATGCAAAGCTTAATTGCTACGAATGCTGTTTGCACTTTGCCCGTCTACCGCCCTTTGATTGGTATGGACAAGCAAGAAATTATTGATTTGGCATTAAAAATTGGAACATATGATACTTCGATTTTGCCTTATGAAGATTGTTGTACAATTTTTGTGGCAAAACATCCAGTAACAAAACCAAAACTTGTTGCTATTGAATATTCCGAACAAAAGTTACAAGAAAAAATAGAAAGTTTATTACAAGAAGCAATCGAAAAAAGAGAGGTATTAAAAATTTCAAGATAAGCTTGGCATCTCAGTTTCAGGACGTGTTCACACTATCGTGGAGCGTCTATCTTTTGGTAGATTTTATATGGACTGCATTTAGAGCTTATTTTCTGTATCTCACTGACTGGATAAAATTGATCTATTTTTTCTCATATGGTTCTCGAATTCCTTGAAATACCTCCAGTGTTCCTGTGTCACTTGAAAAACTATCCATAACATTCTCCACGTTCGGGAATACTGAACAAGCTCTTTATTTTTTGAAATAAGTACTGTATGTCGGACAAAAAATTTGCCTTGTAGGCAGAACATTTACTTAAAATTTGGGCATTTTAGGTAAATTAAACACGCATCTAGATGACTTTAGCTTAGGTAATTAGGAGCCTAAGCTCTTTGAATTTATGGGTAAATTAGAGTGAATGGGGACATGGAAAGCTGAACAAGTTTTTAGATTTATATTTATTAAAATTTTATTAAAAATGAACAAAATAAAAAAAAGAAATAATCTTTTTGAAATAGTTAAGATTTAATTGACAATAAAAACTGCATTTGTTATACTTAAACCATGATTTTAATACAAACGTAACATTTTACTTTGTATATTTTGGTCGATAGAATACTTTTGCTTTTAAAAAAGGCTACTTACAGTCTTTTTTTCTTTGTTTAAAGCAGAATTCATGAAGCGAAAAGAGAAAAAAACCTAGGTTTAGAGGATGGAGGATTTTGATGAAAAATGGAAAGATAATTCTGAGAAGATTAGCAATTGCTTGTTTAGGCATACCTGTGCTTTTTATTGCAACAAAAACTTTCGCTTTATCTGATGTTGAATCTCCCCTTGCAGGCGCTGCTATGGCGTTGAGTCATTATTATAATAGCGGTGAAGATGGATTGGAGATCCCCTTGGTGAAAGCTTCCCGTTATGATAATGTAGCAATTACGAACGTAAGTCATTATGTAAATATTCGTACAGTTCCTGCTACGAGCGGAGAAGTAGTGGGAAAGATTTACAATGAGTCTGTAGGGACGATTATAGAAACAGTAGAAGGTGAAGATGGACAATGGTATCAAGTCCAGTCAGGCACAGTGAATGGATATATCAAAGCAGAATACTTTTTAACTGGTGATGAAGCCGCAGCAGTGGCAAAAAAAGTAGGGACTGTGCTTGCCAGAATTATCAATGCTTCAACAGTTCGTTTGAGAGTAGAAGCAGATATGGATTCCGATACGTTATCTTTATTATCTGAGGATTCAGAATACATAGTATTAGAAGAAACAGATGAGTTTGTTAAATTGCAGGTAGATGCAGACTTAATTGGTTATGTACCGATAGACTATGTAGATATTCGTATTGAGTTTAAGCAAGCGATTTCTATTGAAGAAGAGCAGGCACAAAAAGAAGAGCAAGAAAGAGTTAGAAAAGAAGCAGAGGCAGCAAAAAGAGAAGAGGACATTAGAAAAGAGGCAGAAAGAGCATTAGCGAAGAAGAACATACAAGAGCCAAATGCGGAATATGTTCCAGATTCTGCAGATGAAACAACGACTAGAAATGCAATTATTGCCTATGCAAAGCAATTTTTGGGAAATCCTTACGTTTGGGGTGGCACAAGCTTGACGAAAGGAGCGGATTGTTCAGGTTTTACGATGAGTATTTACCGTGAATTTGGTATTAGTACAGGGAGAACATCTAGAGACCAGGCAGCAAAAGGAAAGAAAATTTCGATTACAGAAGTTAGACCAGGGGATTTAATTTTCTATGATAACGGAAAAGGTACGATCAATCACGTAGCAATGTATATCGGTGATTTAAAGGTAATTCATGCTAGCAATTCAAGGACAGGTATTATTATTAGTAATATGTATTATCGTACACCTTGTAAAGCGGCAACGTTCTTAAAATAATATGGTAATATTTATCTTTATTTTGTAATAAATGTACTAAATAGAAAACAATTAGAACCACCAGCATTGCTGGTGGTTCTAATTGTTATTTTTCCTTTTTTATGCTATGATAAACAAAATAAGACGGTACATATATTTAGGAGGATAATTTATGGACATTAAGTACAAAAGTACTAGGGGAGGGCAGGCCGGTTTGTCCAGTGCTCAAGCAGTTTTACAAGGCTTAGCATCGGATGGGGGATTATTTGTACCAGAAGTGTTTCCTAGCCTAAATCATTCGTTGAAAGAGTTTTCTAATATGTCTTATCAAAAGATTGCTTATGAGGTATTAAAACTATTTTTTACGGATTATAGTGAAAAAGAATTGAAAAGTTGTATACAAAAAGCATATAGTCAAAAATTTTCCTTGGAGAGTATTGTAGGATTAAAACAAATTGAACATACTTATTATTTAGAATTGTTTCATGGTCCAAGTTTGGCATTTAAAGACATGGCTTTATCCATTCTTCCCTATCTTATGCAAGTAGCAAGGAAAAAACAAAAAGTTAAAAAAGATATGCTTATCCTTACTGCTACATCGGGTGATACAGGTAAAGCAGCTATGGAAGGGTTTTGTAATTTAGAAAATATACAAGTAATTGTATTTTATCCTCAAAATGGAGTTAGTCCTTTTCAAGAACATCAAATGATTACACAAGATGGTGTTAATAATCATGCAGTTAGTGTCAAAGGGAATTTTGATGATTTGCAGACAGGAGTAAAAAAGATTTTTAATGACCTTCAGTTTGCGGAAGAACTAAAAGAGCAAGGTTATTTGCTCACTTCGGCAAATTCAATGAATATTGGCAGATTATTTCCTCAAATTATCTATTATGTGTACGCTCTTAGTAGAATGATTACGAAAACAAATTTAAATGAAGAAGAACAAGTCAATTTGGTAGTACCTACCGGAAATTTTGGAAATATTTTAGCGGCTTATTACGCTAAAAAAATAGGTTTACCAATTAAATATTTAATTTGTGCTTCTAATGAGAATCATGTGTTATATGATTTTTTCCAAAGCGGTGTATATGATAAAAATAGAAAATTTCTTTGTACAACATCTCCATCTATGGACATTTTAGTTTCTAGCAATTTAGAACGTTTGCTTTATGAGATAGTAGATGAAGATCCTAAAGAAACGAAAAGATTAATGGACAGTTTAAATAATTTTGGAAGGTATCAGGTTTCGGCAGAAGCTTATGAAAAATTAAAAGATTTTTTTGGTTTTTATACGAAAGAATCAGACAATTTTATGCATATGAAAAAAATTTATGATCGTCATCATTACATTTTAGATCCGCATACCAGTATAGCTTCTTGTGCCTATGAGCAATATCAAAAGCGTTATACAGATTTATCAAAAGCACTGATTGTATCTACTGCTAGCCCTTACAAATTCAGTGAAACGGTAATAAAGGCTTTGAAACCTGATAGGCAAGATGATTTGACAAAAAGTCAAACAGGTACAGAAAAAGATTTTGCATTTATTGAACAGTTACAAAAAATTAGTGCTTCATCCCTGCCATGGGGCGTAGAAAAATTACGATATGCACCGGTACTTCATCATCGTTCTTGTGAAGCAGCACAAATGCAACAAGAAATAAAAAATATTTTAAAGAAGAAAGAGGATTAAAATTATGTTGGTATCAGCAAAAGAAATGTTGACTAAAGCAAGACAAAATCATTATGCAGTGGGTCAATTTAATATCAATAATTTAGAATGGACAAAAGCAGTTTTGCTTACGGCTCAAGAAAATCAATCACCAGTTATTTTAGGTGTATCCGAGGGAGCAGGGAAATATATGGGAGGTTATACTACTATCGTTGGTATGGTAGAGGGTATGCTAAAGGAATTAAAAATTACTGTACCTGTAGCCCTGCATTTAGATCATGGTAGTTATGAGGGAAGTTTGGCTTGTATTGAAGCTGGTTTTTCTTCAGTTATGTTTGATGGTTCTCATTATCCTATTGAGGAAAATGTAGAGAAAACAAAAAAGTTAGTAAAAATTTGTGCAGAAAAAGGAATTTCTTTAGAAGCTGAAGTAGGTTCTATCGGTGGAGAGGAGGATGGTGTAGTAGGAGCAGGAGAATGTGCCGATCCGAATGAATGTAAAATGATTGCGGAATTAGGTGTAGATATGTTGGCAGCAGGTATAGGTAACATTCACGGTCAATATCCGAAAAACTGGGCAGGATTGAGTTTTGATACTTTGCAAGCAATAAGAGAAAAAGTAGGAGAAATGCCTTTAGTATTACATGGAGGAACAGGAATACCAGAAGAGATGGTGAAAAAGGCGATTGATCTTGGCGTGGCAAAGGTCAATGTGAATACCGAATGTCAACTTTCTTTTGCAGCAGCTACTCGTAAATATATTGAAGCGGGAAAAGATCAGGAAGGTAAAGGTTTTGATCCAAGAAAGCTTTTGGCTCCAGGGACAAAAGCAATTCAAGAAACAGTAAAAGAAAAAATGCAATTATTTGATTCTATAGGAAAAGCATAATCATAAATATAAAAGGAGTCTGTTTTCTCTTTTGAGAAAGCAGACTCCTTTTATATTGGATTTTAATCAAGTCTTATGTGGATTATCTTGTGATATTTACGAGTTTTCCTGCTTCTTCATAAAATCTTTGTTTTTCCATTGCCATTTTTAAGTTTTCCCGTAAATCTTTTAGTTTGGCATGTACAAGTTCTCCTTTTTTTACTACACATTCTCCAGCTACGAAGACGGAGTCTACATTTTGTGTCATAGTATTGTAGACAATAGTAGAAGGTAAGTCATATATGGGGAACATATTCGCTTTTTCACAGGAAATAAGCAATAAATCCGCTTGTTTACCTATTTCTAAAGAACCGATCTCTTTATCTTGTTTAATGGCTTTGGCTGCTTGGTCAGTCGTTAAGGATACAATTTTATCTGCTGTGAATGCACCCCGTTCTTTGACATGATTACGATGAAAATTTGCACAAAGTTTCATTTGAGTGAACATATCTATGGTGTTTCCGCTCGATGGTCCATCTGTGCCTAAAGCAACTGGAATATTTAAATTTAACATTTGTTTTAAAGGAGCTATGCCTTTGGCACCTTTGGTATTTGCGCCTATACAATGTGCTACGGATACGCCATATTTTTGAAAGTCCTCTAAATCTTGTTCATCTACTTGAATGCAATGTGCAGCCAGTAGGCGTTCACTTAAAATTCCTATTTTTTTGAGATAGGAAACAGGACTAAGACCTTGTTTAGCAAAATACTCTGTTTCATATGCCATTTCTGCTAAATGCATGGTAAAAGGTACTCCGTAGTCAGAAGAAAGTTGATTTCCCAATTGAAGGAAAGCTTCTGTACAGCTATAAGTACTATGTAGAGAAATGGATGAAGTGATACGAGGATGATTTTTCCAGTTTTTTAAAAATGCATGAATTTCTTCTAAACTAGCAGACAAACCATAGGCATTTCCCTGTGAAGTTAAATCTTTTTCAATTAAAGTTTCAGTAAACAGGCCTCGGATGCCTAATTCATCTGCTGCTTTTGCGACTTCTTCTTCTTGATAGTACATGTCAACTACAGTAGTTACGCCACATAATAAAGATTCTGCAATGCCATATCGTGCAGCATGGTAAATCAATTCTTTACTTAGACAAGCTTGCTCTAAAGGAAGTAAAATTTTTCGTAATCGGTCAGGGCTATCATCACCTAATCCTCTAAAAGGAATCATGGACAGATGAGTATGTCCATTGATGCATCCTGGCATCACAATTCCATCTTCTCCATCAATTTCAATATCTGCTTGTTGATTAGTAGATAAGTATTCTTCCATTGGACCAATAGCAGTGATTTTGTTGTTTTTCCATTTGAGATAAGCATTGTTGTAACATTTTTTTTCTGCGTCCATGGTTAAGATCTTTACATTTTTTAATACAGTTTCCATACGCTCTTGTTCCTTTCGAGAGTTTTAGATATTGTATCTGTTTTTGCTATAGAAGTAAATAGAGGTTAGAAAAATAATTTTCTAACCTCTAGGATACACTGAAACTGATTAAGTAAAAATTGTTGAATGAAGTGATTAGCAAGTCAGTGCTTAATACTTGTTGAACTTAAGCTACAATCAGCAGTGGAGAAAAACTCCTGCTGATTAAGCTTAAGTTGATGCACACAATTTGTTTAGGAAAATGATGTGCAAAGCACACTCAAATCGGCGCGACCATGATTGACTTTGTAATCATGTTTCAATATTCGTATTATTTTCTCCATCAAAGGCAGATACTTCAGAAATTTCTGTGGTATCTGGTAACTCTTCTTCTGTCACAGAAAGAGAATCCAGTTTTTCTATTGCCATTGCCTCTGTGGAATCTAGTTCTTGTTCTTGTGTTGTTGAATCTAGTTCTGCCTCAAGTTCTTCTTCAAGAGAGAAGGGAGCAGCAAAAAGTTCTCCGGACTGTGTTGCTGCTGGAACACTTGATTGTGTTAAAGAATTTGTAGCGGTGATCGGTTCAAACGCAAAGTGTACACTTTCGATTGCTTCCACACGTAAAACTGTTTTTAAATAAGTATAAAAATTGTTTGTACTGACAACTCCGTTTACTTTGGCTTTTCCTTCGCCTCCAGCGTCTATAAATTCCTCTACTGTAGTTGTACCAGCTACTGCCTTGATTACTTTTCCGGAAGCATTGGTGTAAAGTCTAATGTCATTTCCATCTTTTACACCACTGGTTTTTCCAATTTGAAGTTTACCGCTTTCGCTGACTAAATAAACAGATCCTCCAGCAGATGTGATCGCATAGATCGAACCACTAGGTGCATCTAAGCGCAGACCAGCATGATAAAGAGAACCGCTGGCTGCTCCAGTTACTCCTGCACCTTTGCCATACTCACCAGCAGTGCTTAGATAAAAGTAAGCGTTGAAAGTTTCACCATTATCATCTTCAATTGTTTGCTTTCCTGTCTTGAGTTCACCATCATTTATTTTACCGAAATAATAGCGGTGTACTTGACCACTTTGCGTAACAAAAGTTTTTACTCCACTAAGCATTTGACCTTCACGATCGAAAGCATAAGTTTTTGTGCCGATTTTTTTTGTTAAATTAGCTAAATCACCATTCCAAACATGAGGGCGACCATTGGATTGGAAATAAAACCAAGCTGCTTCGCCATCTGGGTTATCTGGTGGAGTAACTTTTACCCAACCTGTTTGTACATTACCTTGATTAAGTTGTCCGCAGTAAATAACATCTTGCGGCTTAGCAGAGATAGCGCCCCAGTAAGGAGTTGCTGTCGAACCAGATACATCTAGCCAACCGCAAAGCATTCTTCCATTCTCATCAAAATAATAATTTTTGTTGTTGATTTTTTGCATTTTACTATTTATACGAGTGCCGCTGGTGCTGAGGAAATACCAATATTTGTTATCTTCATCCCCAACTTCTGAATAGGTATTGATCCATGTATTATATACACGTGCACCATCATTAGGTCCGCCATGAAAATAAAATTTTCCATTATTGTGAACCCAACCCCATATCATTTCTCCTTCGGCACTAAAAGAATAAGTTTTTCCGTTAATCGTTTTTGTTGAGTTGAGAGTTACTTTTCCATCTTGTCCAAAGTAATACCAACTTTTTTCACCATCTATACTGACAGAGGGTAAAAGACGCCATTGATTTGTGACACGCATACCATGACTGTCCACATAATAAAGATCATCAACAACTGTGTTAGTCAGCATAACTCCGTCATCGCCTAAATAGTAGTATCTTCCATCAGCTGCTAGCTTCCATTCTCCTCGTACAGCTTCATTATCTTCAAAATAAAACCAATTTTTTCCATTCAATGTCCAACCATTAGCAGCAAAAATGGTCACTCCTAAGGTTGCAGTTAAGGCAAGCGAAGCAACAACGCCTACTGCCCATTTAATTTGTTTTTTCATTTTTTCTCCTTTTATCTTGTATCAAAAGGGCTTGCAGCCCTATTGTTTAGAAAAGACTATTTGCAGCGTTTTTTCTAAATATAGCAGGCTGCAAGCTAGAGGTGAGGTGTGGACCTCTCACCTTCTAAGTCTGCATTTTATTTTTGAGATACAGACTCCATTGATTTGTGAACCTAAAGTGTACGTCAGTATCAGGTGATCAAATTGATCCATTACCTATGGGTGAAAATCAAGAATGAACAATAATTTATCTATTTTTGATTTTGATAAACCCAATGTAAAGCAAAACTTTGCTTGTCTCAATTGGAATTTGAATAAGTATGCTTTTATTATAATGCTAAATCAAAAAATTTTCCAGACTTATCTTAATACATTTTCCTTACATTATTAATTTTTTTTTAATTTTTTATCTTAATGAGTTAAAGATGAAGTGAAGATTTTATAGAGTCGGGAGTTTTTATTGCATTTTTCCTCGTTTCCGTTATAATGAATTACACATTGTACATGATTATAGACACAAGAGAGGATTATTTTTGTCGATATGGATAAATTTAAGGTAGATAATGCGATTATTTTGGCTGCAGGACTGGGTTCTCGTTTGCTTCCCCTAACAGCTTCTACACCCAAGGGACTGATTTCTGTTTTGGGTGAGCCTATGGTTGAGCGGCAGGTACGTCAGCTTCAAGAATCCGGTATTTTTGATATTACGATTTTAGTAGGTTACTTAAAAGAAAAATTTGCTTATTTAGTTGAGCAATATGGAGTAAAGTTATTATATAATCCAGAATATGCACATAAAAATACTTTAGCTACGCTTTACCATGCCAGACATTTATTGCAAAATACGTATATCCTTGTTTCAGACAATTGGTTAAGATACAATATGTTTCATTCCGAAGAAAGGTGCTCATGGTATTCTAGTGTTTTTGCTTCTGGTCATACTTCGGAATGGTGTCTGCATTTAGATGAAAAAAAACGGATTATTTCTGTGCAAATTGAGGGAAAGGACTTACCGGTGATGTATGGTCCTGCATTTTTTACCAGACCATTTAGTCAGCAGTTTATTTCCCTATTAGAAGAATACTATCGGCGCAGCGATACAGATAACTATTATTGGGAGCATATTTTACTGGAAAATACGGACAAGCTTATGGTTTATGCGAATATACAGGCAGATAATCAAGTCTATGAATTTGAGAGTTTGAAAGAATTACAAGCTTTTGATTCTTCATATTGTTAGGTTTGTACTTTTGTTCAACTGTTTAATCTATCACTTACGCTAGGATGGATGACTTATTTTGTTTATATGATAGTAGAGATTTCTTACAATCAATATAGCTCGTATTTTGTATTGCATCTTTATGTCTGATCAAAAAATAAGCCAAAAATTCTTCTGGTAAAAAGATATGATATGGATGGGTTTTAAGATTTAGTTTTGCAGGAGGATGGAACAAAATGAAACACAAAATCAAAAGGTATGTATTTACCCTGGTTTTACTTTGCCTAGTTGCTGTTCACCCTAAAATTTTTGCGTTAGCAGATGGGATTGCGGGAAATCTCAACGCATGGAAGAGAATAGACGGTACGTATCGCAATACTTTGGGAGAGCCTATTTCAGGGGTAGTATCAAGAGGGATTGATATCTCACAGTGGCAAGGATCGGTGGACTGGTCAAAAATTGCTGCATCTGATGTCAACTTTGTCATGTTTGGCTTAGGACGTGTACACACACCTGATCCTAGATTTGCAACCAATATTCAAGGAGCAATGCGGCATAATTTAAAAATCGGAGCTTATCTTTTTTCTATTGCTAACAATGTGCAGGATGCAGCAGCAGAGGCCTATTATGTTTTAGATCAAATTAAAGATTATCCTATTTCTTTTCCTGTGGCCTATGATATTGAGGCAGGGACAGGAAACTTACCAAAGGAAACAGTCACGGATATCATAGTTACTTTTTGTAATATCATCCAATCTGCAGGTTACCATCCAATGGTATACGCAAATGAAAGCGTACTCTACAACAAAATGGATTTTACTCGTATTCCTTGGGATATTTGGGTTGCTCGTTATAGTCATGCGACTTCTTGGGATAAACCAGCGATGTGGCAGGCAACTAGTACTTATCAGATGGATGGAGTGACGGAAAATACCGTAGATATTAATTTTCTATTTAAAGACTATTCTTCATTAATTGCTCAAGATGGCTGGCGTTTGATTAATGGAAATTGGTATTATTATGTTAATTATCGCCAACAGTTTGGATGGATTAAATTAGGGAATACAAAATATTATTTGGATGCGAACGGAATCATGAAAACAGGCTGGATGGATGATAATGGACAAACCTATTATTTAACCAGCGGTGGAGCTGCGGCTGTTGGATGGCGTAAAATCGATAATCAGTGGCGTTATTTTACAGCAGATGGATATTTATTACGTAACCAATGGATTGAGTATGCTGGTCAAAAATATCGCGTGGATCAAGACGGTATTATGTTAGAAGGCTGGTACGAAGAAAATGGGAAAGACTATTACTTTAGACCAGGCGGAAACGGGGAAGCAGTAACCGGGTGGAATTTCATCAGTGGAAAATGGTACTATATGCAAAAAAGTGGAGAAAAGACTACCGGTTGGATAGAAGATGGCTCCTCTTATTATTTGAATACAGACGGTACAATGAAAACCGGATGGCATAACGAAAACAATCAAGTATACTATTTAAGAAATTCGGGCGCAGCTGCTAAAGGCTGGTTACTGATTAACAGTACGTGGTATTATTTCACTGAACAGGGTCATCGTTACAGCGGTTGGGTTTTGGATCAAGGTAAATGGTATTTCTTAGATCAAGACGGAAAAATGCTTGTTAGTAATTTTGTACAAGAGTTTCCTAATCAGGTCACCCAAAGTGTTACCGAACCTACTCAAGGTTCAATAGTTTATTATATGACTTCTACAGGTGCAATGACGGTTGACTGGCAGTTAATTAGGGGAAATTGGTATTATTTTGCGGCAAATGGAAAAATGTTGACAGGATGGGTTTGGGATCAAGAAAAATGGTATTATTTATATCCTGATGGAAAGATGGCTGAGAATACAACAATTAATGACAAGGGAATAGACTATACTTTAGGTGCAAATGGAGCTTGGATTTCATAAGAAAGATGCAGGAAGGAAGCTTAGGGGGTATTGATCCAAGCGCTTAATACCCGTTTCTTGGTAGATTTTCATCTGATGTGTGTTACATTTTCTTGAAATATGAGCACATATCTACAAAAATTTTCCTTACAGAACTGTAATATCCAATAAAAATCTGGATATTACAGATAATGTTAATATGCTCTAGTGAGTAAAAGGTAAGCTAGCTATTTGTTCAGCAGGACAAAAGGCAGACTTGCCTTTTACTTTTCAGTTATATTTTTGGCATTTTACCATAAAGTTTAACAAGGATAAATCACTAGGGGTTTCTTTTGAAAAAGTATGTAGAATTCTTTACTAAAGTAATGATTAGTGAACTTTTTGTTGTATTGTTATGTTTTTCGTATTTTGTTTGTAAAAACACCGTAGATAATCCGACTTTTCAGTCTTGGGTCAGTACCGTAGGCGCTGCACAGATTAGTTTTGCGACAGAAAAAAAATTTCTTCGTTGGGTAGATTTTACTGTACCTGCTAAGGTATTAGATCAAGCTTATCAGTATGATGTGCAAACTTATGAAGAAGAAATTCATTTGGATTGGATTGCTTTGTTGGCGTATGCAGCGGCAAAGACTGGCGGAGATTTTTCTCGATATCAAAATAAAATCATGGATAATGCCGTTCAGCAAATTCTTGATGGGGAAATGGATGAGAACGAGTTAACTCAACCAAAATCCTATGGTTATTACTATGAAGCTTATCAGGGCGTTTTAGGTGGTCTTGTTGGGGAATATGAAGTGGAACGGGAAGATCCGCAAACGAAGGAAAAAACGTTGAAGTTTGCTTATGGTTTAAAGGGATTTCTACCTATCGCAAAAGGCTATCCTTTTACAGAATATGATGATTTTGGTGTTTCTCGTAGTTATGGTTACAAACGTAAACATCTAGGACATGATATGATGGGACAGGTAGGCACACCTATTATTGCAGTGGAATCTGGATATGTGGAGGCGATAGGATGGAATCAGTATGGTGGATGGCGTTTAGGTATCCGCAGTTTTGATAAAAAAAGGTACTATTATTACGCACATTTGCGTAAAGACGTACCTTTTTCTAAAAATCTGCAGGAGGGTAGTGTAGTTACTGCTGGAGATGTGATCGGATATATGGGCAGAACAGGATATAGCTTAAAAGAAAACCAAAATAATATTGAAACATCACATTTACATTTTGGTTTGCAAATTATTTTTGACGAATCCCAAAAAGAAGGCAATAATGAAATATGGATCAGTTGTTATCAGTTAATGAAGTTTTTACAGAAAAATCAATCACCAACAAGAAAAGATAGCGAAAATAACGAACATGTTCGAGTTTATCAAATGAAAGATCCTTTAGTAGAAGAGTATAAAGGAAAACAATTGTTAAACGTTGACTAAACGTGAATGATATACTAAACTTGTCTTTGAATGAATAGGCAGAAGGCAAATTCAAAGTGAGGTGTGAAGCTTTTTGATGAGTAGGATAGAACAGGAGAAAGAGTTGAAAGAGAACCCAGAGGTCAACCCATTTGTTTTACAATTTTTAGAAGCTGAGTCTTACCAAGAAAAACAAGTTATATTTCAAAAAGAATCGGATAAAATGACTAAAAAAGACTTAGAAAATATCGCATTATCTATGGATATGATTTTGTCGGATTTTTCACAAGAAGAATTGATACAGCAAATTTGGAATCAATTACGAACTTTACAAAAATTTGAAATCAATAGACCTAAACTAGATGAAAAGTGGTGATTTTGGTTCCTTTTAAGAATACAAAATGAGAAGGTGGTAGAAAAATGATTATTTTTCCGGCAATTGATTTGTCCCATGGTCAATGTGTTCGTTTGTACCAAGGTGATTTCAACAAAAAAACAATCATGAATGATAAGCCTCTAGATCAGGCAAAAACTTTTATTCAGATTGGTGCACAGGCGTTGCATATCGTAGATTTGGACGGAGCTTTATCAGGAAATGTCAGAAATTTTTTTGCCATTCAAGACATTCGAAATAATATTCATGTTCCCATTCAAGTGGGCGGCGGAGTACGTAGTTTGGCGCAAATTAATCGATATAAAGAAATAGGTATTGATCGAGTTATTCTAGGCTCTAAAGCGGTAGAAGATCGTTATTTTTTACGTAAGGCATATTCTATTTATGGGAATCTTTTAGCAGTATCTATTGATGCAAAAGATGATATGGTGGCAACTAGGGGATGGAAAAATATTTCTGAGTGGAATTATTTAGATTTTGCTAAAGAAATAGAAGATATTGGATTGCCTACAATTATTTATACGGATATTTCCAGAGATGGAACTTTGCATGGTCCAAATTTAGAGCATTTAGAACGTTTAGTTAGTGCTGTCCCTTCTCTAAAGATTATTGCTTCCGGAGGAGTGCGCTCAAAAGAGGATTTAGAAGATATTAAAAATTTAGGGGTTTATGGAACAATTGTAGGAGAGTCTCTCTACCAAGGTTTGTTGACTATGCAAGATATTGTTTCCATATAGTTGAGACGAAGTATGGTAAAGTCTAGAAAAGTAATATTTATTCTTGACCTAGTTTCTAAATCATGATCGAAAAAAGCATCTTGACAGGTGCTTTTTTCAGTTTAGAGTTTGTGGGATAGTTTGTCTATGATAGATAAACTAATCAAAGTAGAGTTTTTCTCAGTTAGTGATGGAGTAGGTTCTTCTTCTATTGGAGAAAATAAGAGTGTCAAGAGAAATACTTGACAATTAAATTTCTTTACTTTATGATATATCCTAGTGTGGAGATAAGTTATGGAAAAAATAGTAGAGCTTACTCTCTTATATGATTTTTATGGAGAATTGCTAAGTGAACATCAAAAAGAAGTTTATGAAGCAGTAGTTTTTTCAGACCTTTCCTATCAAGAGGCTGCGGAGCAATATGCCATGAGTAAGCAGGGGATTTATGATTTAGTCAAACGAAGTTTGGAAAAATTAAAACAATATGAATTGAAATTGGGTTTGATCGAAAAATTTCGTTGTACCAAACAATTAGCACAAAATCTCCAACAACAACTGCAGCAGTATCTATTTGAACCAAGTACAAAAAGGTTAGAGCAAATACAGGAAATGGTGCAAGTTTTAATACAAGCTTTGGAATGAAAGGGAAGATTATGGCTTTTGAAAGTTTAGCTGAAAAATTACAAAAAGTCTTTAAAAATCTGCGAGGGAAGGGCAGACTTTCAGAAAGCGATGTAAAAATTGCTTTAAAAGAAGTGAAAATGGCTTTACTGGAAGCTGATGTCAGTTTTAAGGTAGTCAAGCAGTTTATTGCTTCTGTCTCTGAAAGGGCTATAGGGCAGGAAGTTTTTAATAGTCTTTCACCAGGACAAACGGTAGTAAAAATTGTTAATGAAGAGATGATTCACCTGATGGGGGAAAGTGTGCAGCCCGATTTCAAACCATCTGATGAACTTACTGTTTTTTTGGTAGTTGGTTTGCAAGGTGCAGGAAAAACCACAACGATTGCTAAAATGGCGGGAAAATTTAAAAATATGGGAAAAAAGCCTTTGTTGGTCGCTTGTGATATTTATCGTCCGGCAGCAATTAAACAGTTGCAGGTCAATGGAGAAAAACAAGGGGTTCCTGTGTTCACGATGGGGGATCAGCATTCACCGGTAGATATTGCTAAGGCATCTCTTAGTTTTGCAAAAAAAAATGATTGTCATGTAATTTTGTTAGATACAGCGGGACGTTTGCATGTGGATGAGATGATGATGGCAGAATTGCAGGAAATCAAAAAAAACATTCCCATACACCAAACGATTCTAGTTGTGGATTCTATGACAGGACAGGATGCAATCAATGTAGCAAGTACTTTTGAAGAGCAAGTTGGCCTAGATGGTGTAGTATTAACCAAGTTAGATGGCGATACCCGGGGCGGTGTAGCACTTTCTTTACGTTTTGTGACTGGGAAGCCCATATTTTATGTGGGTATGGGAGAAAAACTTTCAGAGTTGGAAGAATTCCATCCTGACCGTATGGCTTCTCGTATTTTAGGTATGGGAGATATTCTCACTCTGATTAACAAAGTACAATCCGAAGTAGATGAAGAACAAGCAAAAGTTTTGGAGCAAAAAATACGGAAAGCAGAATTTAATTACAATGATTTTTTACTCCAGCTAAAGCAGATTAAAAATATGGGCGGTATAGCAAAAATTTTGGATTTAATGCCAGGTATGGATAAAGTAAAATCTACTGCAAATTTAGATGACGAAACTCCGATACGACAAGTAGAATCTATGATCTATTCAATGACCAAAGGAGAAAGAGAAAATCCGGATTTACTTAATTTATCTAGAAAGCAACGTATTGCTAAAGGATCAGGAGTAGCCATGTCAGAAGTAAATCGTATGGTGAAACAATTTGAACAATCAAAGAAAATGATGAAACAGATGTCCGGTATGATGCAAGGAAAAAAATCTAAGTTTAAATTTCCATTTTCTTTTTAATTGTTCCAGAAAAAATAATAAAAAATAAAAGAGGTATATTATTATGGTGAAAATCAGATTAAAACGTATGGGAAGAAAGAAAAGTCCGTTTTATCGTGTGGTGATAGCAGATGCACGTTCTCCAAGAGATGGAAAATTTATAGAAGAAATCGGTTACTATGATCCGACGGCGGAACCTTCGATTATTAAAATTGATGCTGAATCGGCAAAAAAATGGTTGGAAAATGGTGCGCAACCTACAGAAACTGTAAATAAATTATTGAAAATATCAGGCATAAAATAAATCAGGTGAAAACAATGAAAGCATTAGTAGAAGTGATTGCAAAGGCTTTAGTAGATTTTCCAGATGAAGTGGCAGTAGAATCAAAGGAAGAAGAGGACTATACTTTAGTGCAATTACATGTGGCAGGAACAGATATGGGAAAAGTAATTGGTAAACAGGGACGAACAGCCAAAGCAATTAAGACCTTAGTGAAAGCTTCTTTAGGAAAAGAAGATAAAAAGGTAATTATTGAAATTCAATAAAGTTTTCATTGAGATACTAGAATCAGCAGTCATTATTTGACTGCTGATTAAATTTTTAGTTTATAGGGGCTTACTTATGGTGAAATGGCTACGTGTGGGAGTGATTACCTCGCCTCATGGATTGCAAGGAGAAGTGAAAGTTTTTCCAACAACAGATGAACTTGATCGTTTTTCGGCATTGCATGAGGTTTATTTAGACATTGATCAGGAAAAAAAGAAATTACAAATTGAAAAAGTTCGCTACATGAATCAAATGGTCATTTTAAAAGTACAAGGTTGGGACAAGCGGGAAGATGTGGAAAGATATCGAAAGCAGGATTTATGGATTGAACGCAGCCAAGCTTTGCCTTTAGCGGAGAATGAAGTATATATTGCAGATATTCTAGGCTTTCGTATAAAAAGCGACATAGGAGAAGATTTGGGATATTTAAAGGATGTGCTAAAAACAGGAGCAAATGATGTGTATGTAGTGGATACGGGAGATAAAGAACTGCTTTTACCGTCTATTCCCGAATGTATTCTAGATATTTTGTGGGATGAAGAGTGTATTTTGGTGCATATTTTAGAGGGATTAGGCGAATGAATATTTCTGTCTTGACACTTTTTCCTGAATGGATCTTGCAAGGAGTAAATATCAGTGTGGTGGGAAGAGCCATTCAAAATGAATTGTTGACAGTTTCGGCGATCAATATCAGGGATTTCTCCTACGATAAACATAAAAGGGTTGATGACTATCCTTATGGGGGTGGGGCTGGCATGGTGATGCAGGCAGCGCCCATTTATCGTGCTTACCAAACTTTGATGGACAAAATTCAATCGACGAAAAGCAAAGTAAAAATGATCTATTGTACTCCGCAAGGTGATCCTTTTGACCAAAAAATGGCGGAGAAATATTCCAAAGAAGAAGAATTGATTTTTTTGTGTGGACATTACGAAGGAATTGATGAGAGAGTTTTAGAAATGATCGAGATGGATTGGGTGTCGATTGGAGATTATGTATTAACTGGGGGAGAATTGCCAGCTTTAGTGATGATCGACAGTATTGCTCGTTTGATACCTGGCGTGTTACACAATCAAGATTCTGCTAATCAAGAATCTTTTCAAGGATCTTTACTAGAATATCCGCACTATACAAGACCACAATCTTTCCAAGGAAAAACTGTACCTGATGTTTTATTGTCTGGACATCATGAAAAAATTGAGAACTGGAGGAGAGAACAGTCTGTTTTGCGTACTTTTGAAAGAAGAAAAAGGCTATTGGACCAAGCGGATCTTAGTGAAAAGGAAAAAGAACAGATTGCTCAGTGGGAAAGCGAAAAGGGGCTGTAGTAAAATAAGCATAAATATATCACATTCAAATTGGTGTGACCATGTTTTATTCCATCCATTGGTTTAAAAATTTTTGGATATAATTATCCCAGGTATTTTCTAAATCTCGATCTAAAGAAAAAGAGAGTAAGGAAATACCGCTTTGGCAGTACAGTTGTTCTTGTTCATAACGGATTGTCAAATATAAACCAGATAAATTTTGTGTATTTGTAGATTCAGCAAATAGTTTTCCCCAAAACTGAGGAGGAAATTGTAGCACAATCTGAAATTTTTGTGGTAATTTTTTTCCTTTAATTAAAGAAAAACAAAAAGGTCGCAGTTTTTTCCAAGTACAAAGTTTTGGTTGTCCAAGGTTTATGTATTCTTCTTCGGTGTAATATTCTTTTAAGATATGTCCATCTAAAAAGCAGGAAAAATAAGTATGGATTTTTGCTTCACAGAGTAAGAAAAAGTCAAAATTTTCTTGTAAAAACAAGTCTTTAGTAAAGGTTTTAATTTGATTAATTTGTGTGGAATACATGGAGTAAAAGCTCCTTTCTGACTAGATACCCCGCTTAAAAAGCGGGGTTTTTTTATCATTGAAACTTTGATTGATGTAGTTTCCCTTGGCAATGTTTTTGTTTTGGGTGAGTTATGAATTGTTCAGGGTCGTGTTGTCTGTGTCCTTGACATGATCCGTGTTGATGATGCTTTGCTTTTGGAGCCACTTCAGTATGGGTATAGACAGAAACATAAGGAGATAACAAGGCAAAACGAGGAGGAGGGAGCATCCCTTTCACCTTATGAAATCTATGGGGATGTTGAAAAGAGGTGTGATATAAGGTTAAAGCTTTCTTTCTTTTTTTGTGTTTGCGAATAAGTTTAAATAAAAGTAGCAAAGAAATAAAAATAAAAATAGGCGAAATCATTCGGGTCTTTTCGTCATTCAAACACGGTTTTGTCATAAAAAATTCCTTTCTTTTTTCATCAGAGGCTTTAACTTCTGTTGATTGGTTGTTTTGGCAACTAGATGATGTGCAAAGCACATTCAAATCGGCGCAACCATGATTCACTTTGCCATCATGGTATAACAAACATAAAACGTTTATTATACCGTTTATGCACACGATTGCGTAAAAAATTTACTCACATATATTCGCCACAATCGGCGCAACTATGATTGACTTTGCTATCATAGTATTCTATCTATGACATACTCCCACTACGAATATCGCTTATGCGTCATTTGAAGTGAGGGTTTCTCGCTCAAGATTGCTAAAACAACCAGTATCAACGAGCTATTCCCGTATGTCTTACGGTTCATTGTCATTCATCCCACCCGCCTAATGCCTTCTTAGTTCAATCAACGTTAAAAAGTACTTTCTTTATCATGAAAGTCACGATTTTGTTTTGGATGGAATTATACACATAGTATAGACGAAAATAGAAAAAAGATAAAGAAAAAATTTTACATCCGCTAGTGCTTTGTTATATAATGGGTTACAGAATCGGAAAATTACGTGGGAAAAAGAGGGGGGTTATTTTCTATGTTTGATATTCAAATTACGCAGGTAGAAATTAGGCGAATGAGACCGGAAGATGAGCAGAATTTACCTTTTGGGAGTATTTTTACAGACCATATGTTTATCGTAGACTACGAAGAAAATTTAGGATGGCACAATCCTCGGATTGTACCGTATCAAGATATATCGATATCTCCTGCCGCTATGGTTTTTCATTATGGGCAAGCGGTTTTTGAAGGATTAAAGGCTTATCGTACACATAGTGGAAAGGTCTTATTATTTAGGCCAAATAAAAATATTGAACGAATTAATTTAAGCTGTGAACGCTTGTGTATGCCTCAAATTCCAGCTACTTTATTTTTTGATGGGATGAAAACCTTGGTAGATTTAGATAAAGATTGGCTACCAAAAAGTGAGGGTACAGCCTTGTATATTCGTCCTTTTATGATTGCAACAGAACCGCATTTGGGCGTTAGACCGTCTAAAACCTATCAATTTATGATGATTTTATCTCCGGTAGGTACATACTATCAGGAAGGTTTAGAACCAATTAAAATTTGGGTTGAAAAAAATTATGCGCGGACGGTGAAGGGCGGAATAGGCAATGTGAAGGTGGCAGGAAATTACGCGGCCAGTTTAAAAAGTCAGTCAGAAGCACAAAAGATAGGCTATGCGCAGGTACTTTGGCTGGATGGAATAGAAAAAAAATACATTGAAGAAGTTGGCTCGATGAATATCTTTTTTAAAATTCAAGGAAAACTGATTACGCCGATATTAAACGGAAGTATATTAAATGGTGTGACTCGAGATAGTGTAATCACTTTATGCAAACAAAGGAATGTTGCGGTAGAAGAAAGGCAGATTTCTATAGAAGAAATTAAAGCAGCATATGATCAAGGTATTTTGGAAGAATGCTTTGGCACAGGGACGGCAGCGGTGATTTCACCGGTAGGGGAATTGCGTTTGGATGATGAAAGTTTACTGATTAATCAGGGAGAAATTGGAGATTTAACAAGCAGTTTATACGATACATTAATTGGTATTCAAACGGGACAAATTGTAGGACCGGCAGGTTGGAGTGTGGAAATATAGTTAGTAAAAATACAGATATTTTACAGTTCTCTATGGTATTGGGAAGGAAGTGAAAATTCTTTGTGTAATCAAGGAATTTTGCTTCTTTTTTATATTCCTATCCCTTTAATCAAGGGGAAAGTTTGTTTGATGAACTTTACGAGTGTAAAATGAGTTAATAAGCCTATTCTGTGAGTAGAATTATTTTTGGAAGGCTTGATTGTATTTCCTTTTTTGCTTATACTATTTTTTATCACTTAAATTTTATTATGGTAATCATAGAATATGATAAGGAAGCTTATCAATGAGAAGGAGAGGGTATGTTTTATCAAGTTTTATTTTCCCGTAATCATGAAGATATCTCTGCAGATGAAATTACGCACATTGAAGATCCGGATGCAGCACATTTAAAGGAGTTAGATTATCCGGAATGGTTTCGTTCTGTGATGGGAACTGGAAAAATTGAAAATTGGGAGAATGTTAAATTTTATTATCATTCACGACGAACAAAGCTGAATGAAGAGTATTTAATTAATTCTTATCGCTGTCCCATTGTCCACAAGAAAGTCATAGATGTATTAAAGCAAGAGGGGATACAGGGGATAGAAGCTTTGTCACTTTCTCTTATAGATCAAGACAGTCAGCTGGTTAATGAAAATTATGCATTGCTTAATATTTTAAATTTTATTGAAGCATATGATATGTCTAAAAGTAAGTATATGTATATTGATAAATATCAATTTTATAGCTTTTTACCGGAAGATATTGTGTTGGATCAAAAAGTTTGTGAATCTTTTGATATATTTCGGTGCAAACAAGATAAAATGAGAATTTATGTTTCGGAAAAAGTGAAAAATATTATAGAAAAAAATAGTTGGCAGGGATTTTTGTTTCAAAAATATCCGACAAATGACGTTTAAGTTTAAAGGAAGTTGAACTAAGATCGTTAAAGATCTATTTTTATAGATTGTCTGTTTCTACACGTTTAGAGACTGTTTTTGTGTCTCACTTACGGAAGAATATTTGGTCTATTTTTTCTTTTATCAAGTCTTTAGAAGTACTTCTAGTATTCTTGTGTCATCGCTTTATGCGTGAGAAAGATTAGACATAAAAAACCACTCGTTCGGAGATACTCTACAGACTCTAAACAAAAACTTATTTTACCAAACTTTACAGTGAAGAGACCTTATGTTATACTAGAGCGAAAAAACATGTATGTGTATTAGGTAAAGGGTGCTAATTTAGTTAGTTTTTATCTAAGCCAAAACATACAGAAGAATAACCAAATGGAGGAATTTAAATGAGTGTTATTTCAATGAAACAATTGCTAGAAGCTGGTGTGCATTTTGGACATCAAACGAAAAGATGGAATCCGAAAATGGCTCCTTATATCTACACAGAAAGAAATGGAATTTATATTATTGATCTACAAAAATCTGTAGGTAAAGTGGATGAAGCTTATCAAGCTGTATCAGATATTGCCGCTTCAGGTGGTACTATTTTATTTGTAGGTACAAAAAAACAAGCACAAGATGCTATACAAAGTGAGTCAGAACGCTGTGAGATGTATTACGTAAATCAAAGATGGCTTGGGGGTACTTTGACCAATTTTAAAACAATCCAATCTAGAATTGCGCGTTTGAGAGAAATTGAGAAAATGAGGGACGACGGTACATTTGAATTATTGCCCAAAAAAGAAGTTTTGGCTTTAAATAAAGAGTTAACAAAATTGGAAAAAAATCTAGGTGGTATCAAAGATATGAAGCGCATTCCAGATGCAATTTTTATCGTAGATCCAAAGAAAGAAAGAATTTGTGTTCAAGAAGCGCATACCTTAGGCATTACTTTGATTGGTATTGCGGATACAAATTGTGATCCAGAAGAATTAGATTTTGTCATTCCGGGAAATGATGATGCAATTCGTGCGGTAAAACTAATTGTTGCCAAAATGGCAGATGCTGTTATTGAGGCAAGACAAGGCGAGCAATTTTCGGATGAGTCCTTTACAGAAGCTTTAGAAACAGAATCAGAAGCAGAAATAGTATGATTGGCTTCTTAAGATGATAGGATAAATAGAAAAGAGGTAAAGAGGTTATGGCAGAAGTTACAGCAGCAATGGTTAAGTCATTGAGGGAAACGAGCGGCGCCGGTATGATGGATTGCAAAAAAGCTTTGGCAGCAAGCGATGGAGACATGGATAAAGCTGTTGAATATCTGCGTGAAAAAGGTTTGGCAGCAGCAGGAAAAAAAGCAGATCGCATCGCTGCAGAAGGCGTAGTGGCAACGCTTGTACAAAATGATAAAAAAGCAGTAATTGTGGAGATTAATAGCGAAACAGATTTTGTAGCAAGGAATGAGATATTTAAAGAATATGTTTCTCAAGTGGCGAAACAGCTTTTAAATAGTCAGGTAAGCAATGCTGAAGAATTTTTGAAAGAAAAGTGGGCTTTGGATACTTCTAAAACAGTAGAAGAAGAGCTATCTACAAAAATTTCAGTTATTGGAGAAAAATTGACGATTCGTCGTTTTGAACGATTAGAAAGCGATGGAATCATTGTTGATTATTTACATGGAGGTGGAAGAATCGGTGTATTGGTTGAAGCAAAAGCAAGTACTGTCAATGATGAGATAAAAGAAGCATTGAGAAATATTGCTATGCAAATTGCCGCATTGTCCCCTCAGTATTTAAAAAGAGATGAAGTATCACAAACTTATTTAGATTCTGAAACTGAAATTTTGACTGCTCAGGCAAAAAATGAAAGTCCAGATAAGCCAGATAAAGTAATTCAGGCAATGATTAGTGGTCGATTGAAAAAGCAGCTAAAAGAAATTTGCTTGTTAGATCAGGATTATGTAAAAGATGGAGATCTTACTGTTGCTGCTTATTTAGCACAAGTAGCTAAGTCAGCTAATAGTTCTTTAGAACTTGTGCGGTTTGTACGTTTTGAAACAGGAGAAGGTCTGGAGAAAAAAACAGAGGATTTTGCTGAAGAAGTGAAAAGACAAATTTCTGGAAAATAATTTTAACGAATAGGCAGGCGACGTATGTCGCCTATTTTTATTAGAATTTTTCAAGTATACCTCCGCGCTAAGCAACTTTTGGTTTGCAATTTTTTTGTGTAGTAAAAAATCTATTCAAAATTTGAGCATTTTGAGTGGTCAATACGTCTAAGTCATTACACTAAAATGATTGAAATCATACTGAAATAGAGAGTAAGAAAGTCTTTCATTAGATAGAAGGGTTTTTTGGTTCATTTGTCGGAGTAAGTCTTGATAAAAAAGAAAGGTTTGATGATCACTTTCAGGCATAATGAGTACTTCATGTACACTGCTGGGAATAATCCACAGAACACTTTGATAAATTTTTTGTAGAGAAAGCAAGACATTAGGATAGAGTAGAGAAGTGGCTCCATAGTAATAGCGGTAATTACTCAGTAAATAGCTATGTTCTTGTATACAGTTTGTGGCCTTGTCTACAAAAGGGTGAAGAAAATCTTGTAATTTAGATAGAAAATGAGGGCAAGTTTTTTGTGTATTAACAGAAGCGAAAGAAAAAATTTCGGATAAGGTCATATTCCAATTATCCAAATCCGTTTGTTTTAACCATAACAGTTCATTCGGATTTTGAAGAAAATCTTGAAAGAAAAATGCAATTTGGCAATCTAAAAAAGGTAAAGAAAGCAGATAAGGATGGCTTTGTATAAACTGCGTAGGAACAAGTGCATAAAAAAGATGCTTTGAGAAAGTAAAAGAATCTAAATGATT
>BNZI01000007.1 GCA_026000945.1 Clostridia bacterium
AAAAAAACCTTATATTGATAATATAATACAAAAATATACAAATTGATATTAACAATCATCATTTTTTTTCTTACATAATCAATAGAAAACTGTAAAGAAAATTTAAACAAAATAAAAAAATATCGAATGTGAGATTGATTAAAATTTTGCAAAATGAGGGGAAAACAATTATTTACACAAAAACCCATGACCTTTAAGTTTTTCAATGTGCAGATGAAACCATTGCGATAGCCCAGGGGCGTGTTTACACTACCCGAAATGCTCAGATTTTAAGTGTATTTTCTCTGCTCTACAAGGCAATTTTTTTTAGACATAGAGTTTGTATTTCAAAAAAAATTAACACAGACCAGTACAAAATCTACAAAAAGATAGACGTCCTGCAAGTGTGAACGTCTTATGGGTGTTAGCCAAGCACGAGGCGCCTATTTTTGATCTGTTTTACTCTGGTGTGCGTTTAGAGCATTTTTTTGCATCTTGCTTGCGGTAGAATGTTAGTCTATCTGTCCTTTTATCGTATCTGAATGTCTTAAAATATCTCTAGGGCGTGTTCATACTATTCGAATACTAAGATTTTAAATAGTGCGAACACGCCCTAGGTTTATCCTAAAACATAAAATTTTTAAGCTGAATTATCCTAGTTTTGTATTGATGATCAATTATCATAGTTGTTTCGCCACAGCTTCGGCTATTTTGATTCCATCAATTGCGGCAGAGGTAATTCCGCCTGCATAGCCTGCTCCCTCCGCACAGGGAAAAATACCTGAAATATTACTTTCAAAATGTTCATCTCGTTCTATGCGTAAGGGGGAGGAAGTTCGGCTTTCGACTGCGGATAAAATACAGTCTTGGCGGTTAAAGTCAGGGATCTTTTGACCAAATAAATCCATTGCTTCAATAAAATCTTGGTTCAGCGTGCCAGGAAGAATAGAAGTTAGATTAGAATAAGCATAAGCCCCTTTAATTTGTGGTTGAATCAGATCTGCTTTTGTACTGCTTTGATCTTTTTGGAAATCTCCATAAAGCTGGATAGGGATTTTTCCTTGTTCTAAAGAAAAAGCACGCCTTTCCAATTGTTCTTGAAAGTCAAGCCCGCTCAGTGGATTTTCTACTTGAGGAAAATCATCAGGATTAACGGAAACGACAATTGCGCTATTAGCATTTACTCCATTTCTTCCAGAATAACTCATTCCGTTTACTGCTAGATGATGAGCTTGGGAAGAGGCATTCACCACATAGCCACCGGGACACATGCAAAAAGAATATACAGAGCGACCTGAGCTGGTTTTCGTACTTAACTTATATTCCGCTGGTGGGCAAAGATGGGCAAGATTTCCGTATTGGCGGGAGGAGATCATTTCTTGTGGGTGTTGTACACGAAAACCTACAGAAAAGGACTTTGCTTTACAGAGCAGCCCTTTTTGGCTTAGCATACGGAAAGTATCTCTAGCACTGTGTCCAATAGCCAGAACTAAAGAGTGAACGGGTAGAATTTTCTCAGAATTTATTTCAATGGATTGTATTTTTCCATTTTCAATAAAAATATCACTTAGTTGGTGACGAAAGCGGATTTCTCCTCCTGCTCGTAGAATACGTCGGCGTAGTTCTAGAATTACTTTTTGTAAAACGTCTGTACCAATATGCGGCTTATACCAAGTCAAAATTTTAGGGTCTGCACCACACTCTGTAAAAATCTCTAATACTTTTCTACTCCGAAAAGAAGTATCTTTAATCGAAGTCGTGAGTTTTCCGTCAGAAAAGGCTCCAGCCCCACCTTCGCCGAATTGTACGTTGGATTCGGGGTCCAAAAGTCCACTTTTCCAAAAGTCTTCCACTTTTTGTTTTCGGAGCTCTGCGCCGTCACCTCTTTCTAATACAAGAGGTGAAAAACCATGTTCGGCTAACATCAAAGCACAAAACAAGCCTGCAGGACCTGCGCCAATGATAATAGGGCGCAGGTAGGAAGATATAGAATTTTCTTTCCTTGAGGGGAAGCGATAGCTTCCGGATTCGTGTTGTTGAATATGTGTTTTATACTTGGGATTGCTTAAAACTTTTTCTAGCACTTTTTTTTCATTTTTGATTTCTACATCTACAATATAATGATAAAAGACTTGATTGGCTTTTCGAGCATCTATAGATTGGCGGTAAATCATTAAAGATCGTAGATCTTCTTTAGGAATAGAAAGGATGTTTAATACTTTTTTGTCAAGGTCTTTTGCCTTGTGGGATAGGGGTAGTTTAATTTGTTGTATTCGGATCATTTTTTAAATTTCTTCCTGTAAATCTCGGCGGATTTGCTGAATATCCATTAATAGATTTTTCACTTCATTTTGTAATAAGGCAGGTAGCTCTTTGCGTTCTTGCGGAGTCATCGTTTTGGTTTGGATAGGTTCACCAAACTTGATGATCAGATGTTGTTTGGAGATCAGACGAGGAAATTGCCTTTCCCAGACTCTGTCTGAGTGGGAGATGGCGACTGGAACAATCGGGCAAGAGTTTTTGAAAGCAATTTTTAAACTGCCGGCCTTAAATTCAGCTAAATGTAATTCATCTGGATCCGTACTTCTGGTTCCTTCAGGAAAAACCCATATGGACAGGCCATCTTTCATATGTTGACTTGCTGCATGGACTGCTTCTAAAGCATATTTTGGTTCTTCACGATTGACAAAAACAGAACCGCTTAAATCCATCCAATCACGTAATAGAGGAATCTTTTTTAGCTCTTTTTTACTAAGAAATCCTGTGGGGTGAATGAGAAGGCTAAAAACGCTGATAATATCTAAAAATCCTCTATGGTTGGCTACATAAAGTATAGGTTCGCCTAGATCCAACTGTTCAGGATGGAGCACGGTAAGTTTAATTCGACATAATTTTAATACACGTCTGAATCCTTTTTGGATAGTTTCCATACATCGCTTCATGCGAGAGTATTTTTCTTCGCTTTCATTATCTATAATTTTATATTCACGACGCTTTTTGGGAATTAAAGAAATAAAAAAGAAAGCAAGATAAAGATAAACAACAATAAAGAGTAACATAAATGAACGAATATCCTTTCCCCGCTTGAGCAAGCGGCAAGAACCTGTTTAGTATTTTTAAACGAGGAGAATTGTGCATATAGTTTTTCTTCCTAAAAAAGTAAGAAGATCTAGTGCGCCTAAAGGGCGAAAGCGCGACTAAGCACCTGATTGCTTCAGCTAGAATCCACAGGAGAAAAACTTCCTGTGGATTAAGTTTCAGCCTATTATAAAATAAGCCTAAAAGAAAGGCAAGTTAAAGGAGTTGATATACAAATGAAAAGATTTATTTTACAAAGCGTTGTTTTCTATTATATAATAGAAAGCAAAAATCATCCGTAGGGGTTTTACGGATAGCAAACAAAGGCGTATCCATGGAAAATTTAGAAACGAATCATTTGAAAAATTTAAGGTGGGAATTAGATAAACTTGATCAAGAAATTTTAGCATTGTTTCAGCGAAGAATGCAACTTTGTGAAAAAGTAGTGCAGTTTAAGAAAAAAAATGGAAAACCTGTTTTAGATACGCAGAGGGAGAAAGAAAAATTATTAGAAATTAACAAGCAAACTGCTATTCCTTATCAAAAAGGTGCGAGAGAATTATTTTTCAATCTGATGTCTATTGGAAGAAAAAAGCAATATGAACTGTTGGGCGAAGACTTTCTTTTTGCGTTTGAGGAAAAAGAAAGTCTCCAAAAAAAGAATATTACTGTAGCTTTTCAAGGAGTGGAAGGGGCATATTCACATTTGGCTTTGCAAAAATATTTTGGACAGAGTTCGGATATATTGCCGAAAGCAAAAAAAGAATTTATGGATGTGATGAAAGCGGTAGAAACAGGGGAGGCGGATTATGCAGTTTTACCCATTGAAAACTCTACTGTAGGTATTATTTTTGATGTCTATGATTTACTAGCTTTGTACGATCATGCTATTGTAGGGGAGATTGGTTTTCCTATCAAACATGCCTTATTAGCTGTACCTGGTACAACGCTTGAGTCTATTCGGATTGTATATTCCCATCCCCAAGCTTTGGCACAATCGGCTGAATTTTTGAAGCAATATCCGCAGTGGTCTATACAAAGTATGGAAAACACAGCGGCAGCGGCAAAGAAGATTGCTTTAGACAATGATCAAACACAAGCGGCGATTGCCAGTGAAACTGCTGCAGATTTGTATCATTTAAATAGATTAAAAGAAGAAATTAATTTTGAAAAAAATAATGAAACTCGTTTTATTGTGATATCGAAAAGAAAATTTTTTCTATCGTCAGCGAATAAAGTAAGCATTTATTTTGAAATTCCCCATGAAAGTGGGTCTTTATATTCCGTACTTTCACATTTTTTTCATTATCAAATTAATATGAGTAAAATTGAATCTAGACCAATATTAAGAAAAAAATGGGAATATCGTTTTTTTATTGACTTCATCGGAAATTTAAAAGAAAGTTCTGTACAACATCTTTTGCAAGGTATAAAAGCGGAAACATTCAAATTAAAAATCTTAGGAAATTATTGAGGTACAACAGTGGAAAATAATATGTTGATTTTATATCGAAATACGGTATTAGATAAAGATTTAAATGATTTTTTGGCGTTCATGGAGGAGGGCAAAAAAACGATTATGCCCAATACAGAATTATGGCATCAAAGAGAAGCAACTTCCGCTTATATGCTTAATAAATTTTTTCATTTTGCACATCTTTATGGATTATCTGGAAATGTATGGCATGGGTTTTTGTCTATTTTTTTAGTCAGCACTGAAAATCCTTTTAGTTACGCCTGGGAATTGAATCAAGATATGGAAAGTTCGCCTTGGGATGCTGTGGCATTACGAGATTTTGAAACCATTTGGCACTGGAAAAATTATGATTTTTCACAGATGAAATTAAGTATTCCTTCGGGTACTATGGAATATTTATGTTCATGTCCTAGAGAAAATGTGCGCTCTACAAAATTTTCTTTTATTATGATGAAAGAATTAGAGGAATTTAGTGTAAACCTAGGGAAAGCCAAAGATGGAAAAGAAATTTTAGCCTTAACCAAAAGCTTTTATCAAAAATATGGAATTGGAAGCTTGGGCTTAAATCCGGCTTTTTCTTTAAAAATAGACGATGGAGAAGTAGTATTAGACCCAATTGCCCATATGGATGGAGGTTCTTTGCAAGATATTATCGGATATGAGAAGCAAAGGGATTGTTTATTGAGAAATACAGAAGCTTTTGTACAGGGAAAACCTGCTAATCATGTTTTACTGTTTGGAGATAGTGGAACGGGAAAAAGTTCTTGTATTAAGGCTCTATTGGGGCTATACTACGAGAAAGGTTTACGAATGATTGAAGTGCGTCAGCATCAGTTAGATGATTTGCCTAAATTATTAAAACAAATTCGGAACAGAAACTATAAATTTATTCTTTATATAGATGATTTATCTTTTGAACATGTGGATACATCTTTGTCTTATTTGAAAGATGTTATTGACCATAGTTTGGAAAAAAAAGCAGATCAAGTTTTGATTTATGCTACTTCCAGCCAGCAGCATAACCTATTTGGAGAATGTATTTATTTTCCGTCTCCTACACCTCAAGAATTTGAAACTATGCTTTTGGAATTAGCAAAACGTGCTGATTTAAATTTATCTGAAGAAGAAATTTTAGTTTTGGCAAAACGGTGGGAATTAGAGCATGAGCAATTATCAGGTAGAGTTGCTGTACAGTATATTACCCATTTACTTCATCAAATGGATTGACGCATCCGCCTTTAGAGAAAGCCCGCTTTTACAATTATTGCTTGAAGCGGTGGAAAGTGCTAGCAGAGTATATCAACGAGGGGGTGGGTTACTATCCCATCTTCTAAGTCTACATTTATGGATTAAATAATGCAGACTCCGTTAAACCAAGATAGAGAGGAGCAGTATGCAAGGTAATGGAATTTTAGTAGTAGATGACGAAAAGGAAATAGCGGATTTGATTGAAATCCATCTTGCCAGTGATGGATATAAAGTGTTTAAAGCTGCCCAAGCGCAAGAGGGCATAGATATTTTAAACCGTGAAGAAATTCAATTAGTTCTTTTAGATATTATGATGCCAGGAATGAATGGTCTGGAGTTATGTCGAAAAATTCGTGAATACAATAACGTTCCGGTTATTATGTTAAGTGCAAAGTCTACAGATTTAGATAAAATTGTGGGTTTAACCAGCGGAGCGGATGATTACGTCACCAAACCATTTAATCCGTTGGAGCTAACAGCTAGAGTAAAATCTCAAATCCGGCGTTATCAAGATTTAAATCCAAAAAAAGAAACGGTAATTTCTGAAAAAAGTGATATTAGTTTGAAAGGTTTAGAGATTAATCGGGAAAATCATCAAGTTATTGTATATGGGGAGCAAGTTCACTTGACACCGATAGAATTTGATATCTTATATTTATTGGCTTCTCATCCGGGCAAAGTATTTAGTACGGATGAAATTTTTGCCCAAGTATGGAATACGAAAGTATATGAAGCAAATAACACAGTTATGGTACATATTCGGCGTTTAAGGGGAAAGATGAAAGAAGATACCAGAAAAAATAAAATCATTACTACTGTCTGGGGGGTAGGCTACAAAATTGAAGCATGAAAAAGAAAGGCAATTTTCTACTCATGTTTTAAAAAATATTATTTATAGTGCAACGATTGCCCTAGTAGTTAATATTTTCTTAAATATCAACTTAAATATTTTGGCTACTTCAGAATATAAAAAAATCTTATTTAATGATAAGGGTAATCCATCGATCTTTTGGATGATTATTTATGACGTAACTGCAATTTTGATTTTTTCTCTAATTTTTTTCTTTTTGCAACGGAATACTTTACTGTCCATAGAAAAAATGTCAGAAGTTGTACAAAAAATATCTGATGGTCAACTAGACGCTAGAGTAGAAAATGATGAAGATAATGAATTCTCTTTAATGGCAAAAAATTTGAACCGTATGGCAGAAAAAATTTCCCTTTTGATTAATCAAGAAAGGGAAATCAAAAAAACAAAGGATGATCTAATCACCAACGTAGCTCATGATTTAAAAACACCATTGACTTCTATTATTGGTTATGTGGATGTCTTGATTCATAAATCCATAGCTTCTGAGGAAGACAAGCAGAGATATTTACAGATTGTTTATGAAAAGTCTAAATATTTAGAGCAATTAATTGAAGATTTATTTGGGTTTACGAAAACGGAAAATGGACAGGTAAACCTTACTTTAGGGCAAATTGATATTGTAGAATTAATGGAGCAAATTTTATCTGAGTTTATCCCTAATTTAGAAGAAAATCATTTGAGTTATGAGATAGAAAGCAATATAGAATCAAAAATCATTGAAGCAGACGGGCATTTACTTTCCCGTTTATTTTCTAATTTACTCAATAATGCAATTAAATACGGGAAGGAAGGAAAAAAATTAATTTTACATATAGAAGGACAGGAAGATTTTGTTAAAGTATCTGTGATTAATTTTGGGGATATTATTCCTGAAGATAAGTTGGGACGTATTTTTGAAAAATTTTACCGTTTAGAAGAATCTAGAAACTCCTCTGTTTCTGGTACAGGTTTAGGCTTGGCCATTGTAAAAAATATTGTGGATATGCATGGAGGAAAAATAGAAGTGAAAAGCAACTATTTAGAAGGGACTGTATTTTGCGTAAGATTCAATACAAAAATTTCCCTTGTGACGGATTAGTCATCTCTGTGTTTTGGTAAGAGCCTGTTTTAAGTATCTCAAAACGAAAAGAATTTTGCGTATAAATTTTTCTAGACGAAGAGCTGACGAAAGAATACTGGACGTATTTCAAGGAATTCAGAGATCGTAGGAGGAAAAGTCAAAGTAAATCACAACTTTTCCTGTAAGTGAGATATTTAAAACAGGCTCTAAGATGAGGAAAAAATGAAAATACAAAAATTGATTTTAGCTTGTTTTTTGGTTTGTTTAGTATTACCAAATTTCTCGGTAAGTGCTCAATCGTCTTCTGTTTTTTTTGAAATGGAGTATGGATTTGCAGATGAAAGAATGAAAACAGGTAGATATGTTCCTTTTCTTTTTACGATTCAAAATCCTGCCCATGAAAATTTTATAGGCTATATTGAATGTAAATTTAATATAGCGGGAGAAGAGAGTAATCTTTTTTATCAAAGAGAGTTTCAGCTCAGTGATGAAGAACAATCCATAAAAGAAACGATGACTTTATTTATTCCGAGCATGGTGAAAAGTCTTAGTCTTACTTTATACGATAAAGCGAGTCAAAATGCTATAGGTGAAACAACAACTGTTAATTTTCTTCGAAAGAATCAGGGTATTTTTACTGGCATACTTTCTGAACCAGACTATGAAAAAGATTTGTCTTGGATGAAAGAATACTCCTTATATGGCATACAGGAAGAAAATTATATCGTTTCTTTAGCCGAAGAATTAGCCCATTTTTCAGGGAATGCTCTGGAATGGGATATGTTAGATACAATTATTTGGGAAGAATATTCGGCAGATCAATTGAGTCAAGACCAATTACAAGGATTAGCTGACTGGGTTGAAAGTGGTGGAGTTTTACTCATTTGTGCCAGCGGACAAAGTAAGGGAAAATTAGAAAAATTAACGGAAGTATTTCCTTTTCTTGGATTTGGGGAAAAAGAAGATGATTTTCAGCTTGGCAATAAAAATTTGTTTTATCTTGAACCTAGGCAAAAAGGATATAATCGAGTAGTTAAGGAGCAAGAGCAAAAAATTGCTCAAGTACGTGCATTGGGAAAAGGCTTAGTAGCATCTATAGGCCTTAGTTTTGCTGATTTACATAAAACAGGATATGAGGCAAGCAATAAAGGTTTTGTTCGTAATTTGATTCAAAATATATTAGGCAAAAAGGTCTTGAATCGCAGTTTAGTACAAGGGGTAAATGATGCTTATCAAAATGCACATTCTATTCTCTACCATTTTAATTTTTTACAGGCAGTGAATATCACATTGTGTTTAATTTTATTATTTATCTATGTCTTTTTTATTGGACCAATCCTCTTTTTTGTATTGCAAAGTAAAGCTCGTTTAGATTTATATCCTCGAATCGTTTTCTCTACTGCTTTGTTGAGTATAATTGGGATTTATGTACTTTGTAGTCATATACGAGTGACAGAACCTTTTTTTCAGTATGTTTCTACAGAAGAGTGGAACAATAGACAGCAAAAAAAAGAAACGGTTTTACTTAATATCAATGCAGCAAATCTCCAGTATAAATTTTCTTTAAATCCAGCTTATCAAGTGATTCCGTTATCCAAATCTCAAGATTTTGAAGTAGTGCAAACGAAAGTAAGATCAGGTGAAAATATTTTACAGGAAAATATAGATTCTACAAATTTTTCAGTTCTTTCTCATATCCCTTTTGTGGAACAGTTATTGCAATTAAAAACGATATCCTATGCTAAAACAGAAGCGCCGCTTTCTGCTAACCTTTCCTTTTTTGAAGAAAAGCTACAGGGCACAGTAGAAAATCATTTGTCCTATGATTTAAACCAAGTCGTTTTAATTTTTCACCATCGGGTCTTTTTTATTGAGTTGTTAAAAGCGAATTCAAAACTGGAAATTGATCCAGAAAATATCGAAATAGCCTATTCTACGGTGAATCTTTCCTATGAATTAGCAGAAAAAATCAGTGGAGAGAATCCGGTTAAATTGAGGTTTTTATATCAGTACTTATCTAATCATCCAGAAATTTATCAAAACCAAGCTACATTATTGGCATTTTCTCCTTTAGAAGAAAACAAATACATATTGTATACAGAAAAATCTAAGATGGATGGGGTAAAGCTGTTGTCTGTTGCCTGTGAAGTAAACGAGCAAGAACAGGAACGAGTCTATTATTCTACCTTGAAAGAAAATCCACGGGTGGAATATGAGGATCAAGATGAATGGTCCAAGGAAAATCTAGCACTGATATACAATGAAGAAGGAAACCATATGCAAGCGGGCAGCACATTGACTTTGTCCTATTCTTTGCCTGAAGAGCAAATACAGAAATTAGCTTTGTTGATTTCTAAAAAAGTACAAGATGAAGATAGTGGGGCAATAATCAGTCAAGTTAATATCTTCCAAGGTAAAATATTGATTTGGAATGTCCATACCAAGGAGTATGAAAATTTGGATTATCAGACAGGGAATGATATTTTTTTATCTGGTGAGGCATTAGAATCATTTTTAAATGAAAACCGTGAAATAAAAATCCAATATCAGTCAAGTATAGGAGAATTAGGTATAGAAAGGGATATGTTTTTGCCTATATTTTCAGTACTGACACAGATAGAGTAGGGGAGAAGGTTATGCACTTACAAATACATGAAATAACAAAAACTTCTGCTCAGAAAATTCTATTAGATGATTTAGAATGGAAATGTAGTCAAAAAGGCGTTTATGGACTGTTGGGAGATGAAAGTTCTGGTAAACGAGAACTTTTTTATATTTTATCCGGATATACTCGTCCAGATAAGGGAAAAATTTTTTTGGACGCTCAAGAAAGCAGTATAAAAGAGCGAAAAAGTAAAATTAGTTATATTCCTCCCAAGTTAAGCTTTTATCCGGATATCAAGGTGAAAGAATATTTGGAGGCTTTTGTTCAAGTGTTAGGTATTCCACGTAAAAAAAGGGCTTATCGGGTAGATGAGGAATGGGCATATTTAAACTGGAAAGATAAAGAAAATTATTTTTTACACCAACTTTCTTATGTACAACAAAAAAAGCTCTATCTTGCTGTACGTTTATTGGCAGATCCATCTATTTTGTTATTAGATCATTTTATTGAAGATCTTCAAGAAGAAGACTATAAAGAAATGGAAGATTATTTAGAATGTATACAAAATAGAGAAAAAATTGTTATTATTTCTTCTGCTAATCTCTCTTGTTTGAGTCCTTTTTGTTATCATATTGCAATTTTAAAGGAAGGGAAAATACTCAAAGAAGGGATTTTAGACGATATTTTAGATGATCTTTATCAAGTTCGTTTATTGGAAATTGAAGTATTAAGCGAAGTGGAAAAAACAAAAACCTTATTAAATACAGAATTAAAAGTTAATCATTTTTCATGGAAAGGGAAAAAATTTTATTTAAATTTTTCGGGAACTGCTAAAGATCAATTTGAGTTGCTGCAAAAGTTATTAGAATCAGGAGTTCCTATTTTACGCTATGAAGAAGTACGAAGTAAAGAAAAAAGGGAATTTTTAAAATTAGGAGGGACAGCGGTGATTGGCGATGATTAATAATCCGATTTTTGGTATACGTAATCAATTAAAGCAAAGTAATTTGATTTTCTTAATCATCCTTGTCTTGAATTTAACCTTGGCTATGTTTAGCCTATTTTATTTGTATCAAATTAATGAACAAATTTATTTTAAAAGAGAAATTTTGCTATATTCTTCTTTTTTGGATTTATACTACAGAACTTCTCTTATTGAATTTGCTTTATTAATTTATGCTGTCCCTTTTTTATTAATACGGAATATGAATAGAGAATGGGAAGGAAGAACAGGGGATTACTGGTTATGGATGCCTCTTTCCCTTTGGAAAGTACTTTGGAGTAAAATCTATCTTTTATTGTATGTGATGGGATTGTGTTTTATTTCGGCTTCTCCTATCCTATTTATGGTTTTTATTTATGGGGGAATTCGACTATCGGATGTATTGAGTCAATTTATTTTGTTGATGGTGTCTGGTTTTTTTGTGGGAAGTATGACTTTATATTGTACGATTGTGTGGAGAAAAATGAATTTGGCTTTATTTTTTTCCTATTTCTTTTTATTTTTGTCTACAATAGGTACGTATTTGGTGAATTGGCTATTAGTTTATAGCCAAGAGCTTCGTTATCGATATGATGATGTGGAAGTTGTGCATTTTGCAGGGAAAAGCTTGTATTTGTTGTTGTTTAACCCACTTTTTTTCTTTTATCAATTTTTACTTAGAAAAGTAAAAGGAGAAAATTCTTTACTCTCTTTATTCCGTTATTTTAATACGGAAATATATGATTTTAAAGAGTATTCTTCTTGGACGGTGATCAGTATCATTGTGCAGATAGTAATCGGATTTTTTTTCCTGTTTCTTTCAAGATACAGACTATCTTTGTTTAAATTAGAAAAAGAAGAGACAAAATAAGATAAAAAGAAAGTTTAAATGATGATAAAAATGATTTGCATAAAGAAAAAATAAAGAAAACAAAAGAAAAAACAGATTTTAGATCCATTTAAAATTGAATTTTTAGGGGACTTTTGAAAGAAATATCGAATATTTATAGTTTTTTAAAGAAATTTGGAAACAATTCATTTGAAATCTTCGTTTAATTTAGGTAGAATAAACATGAAGATTTTAACCAAACAAAACAAACGAGAGAAATTAAGATACAAAAGAAAAAATGACAATACACCAAAAGAAAAAAATTAAGCTACGGAAGAAAAAAGATACATTACTTATCTATAATATACGAAAGAAAGTCGATGGGCTGTACAAGCTTTTTGATTGAAAAAAACCAAAGAAAATTCAGAAAAAACTAAAGAAAATTCAGAAAAAAACGAAAGACATCTACAATATTTTGTTGCTTACTTAGAGTCCGGTACACTTCTCTAATAGATATTTTGCTTGGAGCAAAAGTCTGGCTGTGGATTTGGTCAATGGAGTTTACTGGATATTCAAAAAAATGAAAGAGACAATGAAAATAATCGTAAGGTAGCAATGAAATTTACAAAAAACACAAGAGAGAAAGTAAATAAACGAAAGAAAAGATCAAGGTAAAATCTTCAAAAAACATCAGGTCAAAGGCAAATTTGCTGTTGGGTAAAACCAAACACAAATTAAGATGGGTGGATAAAATCCGCTAACCATCTTGCTTAAAACCCTGTACTTAGGGCATGGTGGCAAGTGCCGCCTCCCTTAGCAGGGGAGCAGCTTTTGGTAAAATAAAATGAATAATTTATTCTTTTCCCTTTTTATCAAAGGATAAGTTTGTGTTTTGCTTTCTGGCAAGAAAAATGCATTGAACTTAAGAATAAATTGATAGAAAAGGTTAAAAGTGAACATAGAGAGAAAGTTATAAAAAAGGTTGTGTAAAGAGATTATGCAGCCTTTTTTGATTCAATGAAGAAGTGAATTTTAATAGTCTTGTCCGATGCAAATGGAAATAACGTAAATATTTTGTATACCCGCTTTTTTTAATACTAGACTACAGGCATTTACTGTACTACCCGTGGTATAAATATCATCTACTAAGGCTATGGTATGAAGAGATGAAGGAAGTTTTGCTACAGAAAAAGCTTCTGCAAGGTTTTCCTTGCGTTGCGAAGGGTTTAAATTTTTTTGTGGTGTGGTATTTTGTTTACGGAACAAAAATTGTGAGTAAGTGGGTATTTTGCTCAGCATACTTAACTCGTGGGATATGGACTCAGATTGATTAAATCCCCGGATTTTATATTTATGAGGATGTAAGGGTACAGGTAGAAAAGCTTGTATGCCATATTGCAGTAGAAGATGAAAATAGTGTTTAATCCATTCTTCGGCATACCAACGAGCGTATTCTTGTTTCCCTTGATATTTGAAACGGGCAATTGAATTTTTCATCATTTCGGTATAAATCAATAAAGAAATTCCTTTTTCATAGTAATGCTGTTGTTTTTGACAAGAAAAGCAAAGAGCTTGTCTTTCAAAGGCGATTGCTTTTCCACACTGTACACAAGTAGGCTTTTGTACAAATTGGACTTTATGGTAACAAGTGGGACAGGCGAGAGAAGATAAATATAGGACTATTTTTCCACAAATAGGACAAGTTCTCGGAAAAACTAGATCTAGTAGATGGTCTTTTAGTAGTGTAGGTATGGTTTTCATCTTTATTCTTCCTTTTGCTTTCATGAAGATTTGCTTTACTAGCTAATGAAGATCCGTTATAATAAAACGAAAAACTTTTGACGAGTTATTTTTGAGGTGATGTATAATGAAGAAAAATATTATTCTAGGAGTTGCTGTATTAAGTATCTTATCTGTGACAGCGTGTGCAAAAACAACAAATACAGAAAATGTACAGACTACGCAAAAAGAATCTGCTGGACAAACAACAAAAACAAAAGAAATAGAGGATAGTGGAGCAGATGATACAAAAACAAAACAAGCCTCTGAACAGGATACCGACGACGAGGATAGTGTAGAGAGTGAAATTTTATGGAATGAAGTGCAAGATGAGGCAGAAGTGCTAGAAGATAAAGAGTTTTATCCTTATGCTAGAGGTTTCCGCTTGAAAGCAAATGAGAAAACGAAAGTTTTAGAGTTATTTGCCTTGGTAGCTGATGATACTTCACCAGAAGATGCTCTAGGTTATGCCAATACGATCGTACGTCAAGTCAATGAGTTTGCTTGGGTACAAAATAATGAAATTTCTAGAAGTTCTGAAAATTACTATGGTGGAATTTATGAAACCTATACAGTGAAAATTGGAGTGTCTTCTACAACTGATGAAAAAGATTCTAGCAAGTGGTTTGTTAATCAGACCATAGAAAAAGGTACCCCTTTCCAAGAATTAACGCTACAGCATAAATCGTAAAGAAATCAGGTGAATAGCAGTGTACACTTTCATAAAAAAAATTCGACAATCTGCAGAAGAATTAAAAAATACATATAGTTTGACAGCAATTTCCCTTTTGATTGCTATGGCTGTGAGTTTGAGTTTTTTTTCTGTACAGTGGACGGTAATGAATCGTTTTACTTTTTCTGTTTTGGCATTTGCTGTTTGTGCTATGTGGTATGGGCCTATACCTACAGGAATTTTAGGAATTTTGGCGGATTTAATTAGTTTTTATCTTAAGGGAGGAAGTACGGGTCCGTATTTTTTTGGATTTACCTTAAATGGATTCTTATCGGGTATGATTTATGGCTTGTTTTTATATCAAACCAAATTTCATCCAAGGAAAACTTTACTTCTTCTTTTAGGAAGCAAATTGCTTAATTTAATCTTTATTGAGATGTTGTTGAGCCCTCTTTGGCTTTCTATTTTATATGGAAAAGCATGGATCGTCTATTTTTCGGGACGTTTGGCGTTGAATCTGATTCAATATCCGATTAAAGTAGGGTTATGCTATATGCTTTTATTATTTTTGGAAAAAACAATTGTGAAAAATGGCTTGATCCAACTAAAACGTGAATAAGTGAGAGATGTGATACGTGGTAAACTTAAAGGTTTATCCGTACACACCTCTCACTTTTTTTTTTTTCTTTCATATGGATAATAAAGAGAAGCTACAAGGAGTAGTTTAGCATGAAAGGAAAAATTTTCTTAGATGCCGGGCATGGTGGCACGGATACTGGTTTGGTTTACCATGAGAGAAGGGAAAAGGATAATGTGTTAAAAATCGTTTTGGCTCTAGCTACTCTTTTAACTGAAGAAGGTTTTGAAGTGATTTGTAGCCGTGTAGATGATTCTTTTATTCATGAACAAAGTAAACATGAAAAAATGCTTGATGAAAGAGTAGATTGTGTAATTGCTTTTCATCAAAATTGTGCCTTGCTTTCTGATACGGCTGAAGGAGCTAGGGCGATTGTTTGGAATAAAGAAGGATTGAGTTTATTTTTGGCAAAAAAGTTATTAGAAGGAATGAAAAAAATAGGTTTTTTTATTTTAGGCATTTTTGAAGATAAATATAATGATGAGTTGAAACGTAACAAAATTCCTAGGGTTGTACTAGAACTTGGATATTTAAACAGTGAAAAGGATTATTTTTTATTTGATCAGTTTTTTGATCAAATTGTGCAAGAATTATTTCATGCGATTTGTTCTTATTGGGAGGAGCAAAAAAATGAAATAATGAAGCATCTATATCGCATACAAGTTGGTTCATACTATAGTCGGGATAGAGTTTTAGAAAAATCTGAAGAATTACACAGGCGAGGCTTCCCAGCTTACTATTTTTTAGAAAAGGGATTTTATACCTTACAAGTGGGTTCTTTTGAGCAGTTGAAAACAGCTGTAGAGATGGAAAAGCAGTTGAGAAATTACGGATATACTACATTTATTACTTGAGGATAAAGCAGAGAAAGTAGAAAAACAAGTAAAATTAGTAGGTAAATAAACATATTCAGTCTAGTCCGCTTATATAGATATAAAAAACGTTTATCACGTAGCGCGCTCTCATTCTACTTCTAGAGTGAAAAAGCGACTAATCCCCCTTTTAAATTGTGTTGTAAGTAAGAACCTATTTCAGTATTTTACTTGCGGTAGAATGTTCGGTCTTTTTTTCTTCTAGGGTGCCTCAATCCCTTAAAATACGTACAATGTTTCTGCGTCATCTCTTTGTATAGGAGAAACACTATACATAAAATTATTCCTGTTTGAGGATGCTGAGCAGATTTTAAGAGGTAGAGGTGATAAGATAGCTATACCTCTTAGTATAGTATGTTATATTTTGTTGACTAATGGAAATATAGGGGTAAAATTGGATTGTATGAATACGTTATTGATCAATCATGTTGTGTTTTGAAGTGGGGGGGTTAGCTTCAATTTTGATAAACGAAGAATGGATAATGAGGGAGTATATGCAAAAAAAACGGAAAAACGTTCTAAACATAATGAAAGAATTATTCCATAAAAGACTTTTGGTTTTCATCCTTTGTATGAGTGTATGGTGTAATGGTATACTTAGTTTTGCTGCACCTGAAGATATAATCGGTGAAACGTCTACCTCAACCGATTGGGAAGAGGAACAAGATGCCCTTACAGTGGAAGCAGATGTACAACAGCAAGGGCAAGTAGCAGATTTGGGATTGCTGTCTAGATCTGCAATTCTTATGGAAGCGAGTACTGGTACAACGATTTATGAACAAGATGCAGATTTAGAATTAAATCCTGCTAGTGTGACAAAAGTAATGACTCTATTGTTAATTTTTGATGCTTTGGCTAGAGGTAGTATACAATTAACTGATGAAGTAGCAACTAGTGAATATGCAAAATCTATGGGAGGCTCGCAGGTTTTTTTAGAAACAGGAGAAATTCAGACCGTAGAAACTTTAATTAAGTGTATTGTCATTGCTTCTGGAAATGATGCTTCAGTCGCTATGGCGGAGTTTATTGGTGGAAGTGAAACAGAATTTGTGCGACAAATGAATGAACGAGCTGCAAGTTTAGGAATGCAACATACGCATTTTGTAGATTGCTGTGGATTAACAGATTCACCAGATCATTATACATCAGCAAGAGATATTGCGCTGATGTCGAGAGAATTGATCACAAAATATCCGGAAATTACAAAATACTCAACGATATGGATGGAAACGATTACGCATCGTACAAATCAGGGAAATAAAGATTTTGTTTTATCTAATACGAATAAATTGCTGAAACAGTACCAAGGAATAACAGGATTAAAAACTGGTTCAACCAGTATAGCTAAGTATTGTTTATCTGCTACAGCAAAAAAAGATGATTTAGAGATGATTGCTGTAATTATGGCAGCTCCAGATTATAAAGTACGTTTTAAGGAAGCAGCTCAACTTTTAGACTATGGATATGCGAATTGCCGGATTTACCTTGATGAGAATCCAGGTGATTTAGAGGTGCAGCAGATTGTTAATGGCGCAAAAGATCAAGTTAAATTGCGTTATGCTAAGCCTTTTTCGTATGTCAGTGTGGGAAATGAAGATTTTTCTCAGATAGAAAAACAATGGATTTATTCTGAAAAATTGGAAGCTCCAATAGAAGAAGGGAAAAAAGCAGGTAGCTTGGTTTATACTTTAGGGGGAAAAGAAATAGGAAGTGTAGATATCTTAACAGCGGAAAGTATAGCGAAAGCACAGTACATACACTATGTTCAAAAACTTTGGGATAAGATGCAGTTATAAGCATTGACGACTCAAAAACATAAATAATCATCTGGCTATAAAAAAGAATCAGCAGTTCAACGAAAGAAATTGCCTGAAAAAACCGAAAGGACAGTTCTGCTGATTCAATTTATTGAGTCTTTTTACAGCTCCCAAGGGGATTTGAACCCCTGACCTACGCATTACGAATGCGTCGCTCTACCAGCTGAGCCATGGAAGCAAGATTCAATAATTAATATGGTGATATAGTCCTCATCATTTATATTGACGTTAAAATGTGAAGGTCTTTTGCTCAAGACGACTAGCGCCGCTAGTATCAATGAGCTATCTCCGTGCAACTTACAATTTTATGCCAATTCATCTAGAAGACTTCATTCATTTGATAAAAACTTGTTTATATTAACTGTAATAGTGTAGACGATTAGATAGATTTTGTCAAGTCAAAATCTGACCTTCATCTATTCGTTGATGGGTGGAGGGAAGTAAAGCCTACCATTCCTACCATTAACTTTTTTATTTCATATCCAATATTGAAAGTTATGGTTACAAATTGAAATAGCTTAAGAGTTCGTCAGTGGACGTTAGAGTGTCCTATAGAAAATGAGCGTGTATGCCTCCGATTAACTGAATAACGTCGTGAGTTCTACGGTGTTAGCTTGTGGAGAGTTTTCTTTGGGGTATAAGCTCAATGAAGTAGGAATTTAATATTTTTAACTCTACTGAGATATATTTAGGTACTGCTAAGCAGGTTTGAGTAAGTTAAAAAAACGCTGAATAGGAAAGAACCCAGCTCTTTTGAACTCTTGAAGGACAGAAGAGCTAGGTTTATCCCCATAGAATATACGTCATATGCTTTGTATTGATCAGGTTCAGTTTTCAAAAGAGATGTTGTACAAAGTATAAGGCTGCAAATTATAGGATCTGTAGCGTATTCAATGGATTTACATACGATTGAGAGATTGCGCTGTTATGTAAGGATGAAAAATTTATTGTGGTTTTTCTAACACAATATACTGTGTTTTCCATTTTTCTAAGCCTATTCCTACCCAAAAAATATACATCCCAAAAGTAATAATAGATAATAAGTACCATCTTAGCCAAGTACGGGTTAAGTTTACAGGTTTTCCAACAAATTTCAGACGATGTCCATTAATGATAGTGTGCCTAAGTTTCCATTTTTGTAATAAGCAAAATGCCCATGGAAATGCTAGTCCTAAAGTAGGAATCGTAATGAGAGCGCATAGCAAGTGAATAAACATGATTTGTGCAACAGTTCCATCAAAGCAAGATTTCTCCATAATTACCCCTCTTAGAATCCAAATTTTTACTATTAGTCTTATTTTAACATAGCTTAAGGAGATTCGCAATCTACGATAATGGTAAAATAGGTTTTGTTTAAGTTAGTATACTTTCACGACTTAAGCAGACATTCAATCTATTTATTTTTAATTTTACTATACATACTTGTTAGAAAAGACTAGAAACGTTGGATTTTATGTTCTAGATTTTCTTTTTTTCTGATAAATATATAAAAAATAAGTTTGGGAAATTTCGTATGTCTTTTTTTCTTTCATGGATAGATTCTATCCATAGGATCGTTTGGGGACCTTGGAGTTTACTGCTTTTTATTGGTGTAGGACTTTTTTATAGCATTCGTTTACATTTTTTTCAGATTCTCCATTTTCCAGTTTGGATAAAAGCGACAATAGGCAGTTTATTTGATTTCAAGTTATCTAAAAAAAATCGTTCGCCTGCAAGCAAGGAAAGTGAAGAAAAAGGAATTTCGAAATTTCAATCTCTTTGTACCTCTTTGGCAGCTACTTTAGGAACAGGAAATATTTCCGGAGTGGCAACAGCTTTAGCGGCAGGAGGACCTGGTGCAATCTTTTGGATGTGGGTTTCTGCCACTTTAGGAATGATGACCATTTATGCAGAAAATTACTTAGGAATTTTATACCGTTTCCGTAATCAGAAAGGAGAATGGAGCGGAGGAGCAATGACTTATATGGAGAGAGGTTTAGGATGGAAAAAAACCGCCTCTTTATTTGCTTTTTTTTGTATCTTGGTTTCTTTTGGTATGGGAAATATGGCACAAGCGAATTCGATTAGTATGGCATTAAAAGATATACAAAGATGTTCTCCTTGGATTAGTGGGATTGTATTATGTGTGCTGGTGGCTCTTGTCATTTTAGGGGGCGCAAAACGCATTGCTAAAGTTTCAGAACAAATTATTCCGCTTAGTTCAATTGTTTATGTAGGGTTTTCTTTATTGGTATTGTTTTTTCATGCTTCTGCTATACTACCCAGTTTGAAATGGATTTTAGTGGAAGCGTTTTCTTTTCGGGCAGTAACAGGAGGAGTAGTTGGGTATAGTGTGCTTCAGGCCATTCAATACGGAGTTTCGCGAGGAGTGTTTTCCAATGAGGCGGGGCTTGGCAGTTCAGTCATGATTCATATTGGGGCAACGGATACCACACCGAAAATACAAGGAATGTGGGGAATATTAGAGTTATGGTTGGATACAATTGTGATGTGTACGATTACTGCTTTGGTATTGCTATGCTCAGGAGTTTATGGGAATAGTCAGTTCAATGGTGCTTCTTTGGTTTTACAGGCTTTTCAAGGAACTTTTCATTCCGTGGGAACGGTGCTTTTACTGTGTTCAATGTTTATTTTTGCTTTTGCCACTTTGATTGGATGGGCATATATGGGTGGGAAAAGTGTAGAATATCTTTTTGGAGAAAAAGGACTGTTGCCTTATCATCTTTTGTTCTTATTTTTTATTGTGCTAGGCAGTGTAATGGAATTAGACTTGGTATGGAAGCTTGCAGATATTTTTAATGGATTGATGGCGATTCCAAACTTAATTGCTCTCATTTTATTACATAAGCAAGTTAAGGTATAATCAGTACAAAACACTTATCATACCGTTGATGCACACAATTTGATTAGGAAGATGATGTGCGAAGCACATTCAAATTGGTGCGGCCATGATTGACTTTGTCATCATGGTATATAAGCAAAACGTTTATTATACCGTTTATGCACACAATTTGATTAGGAAGATGATGTGCGAAGCACATTCAAATTGGTGCGGCCATGATTGACTTTGTCATCATGGTATAATAAGCAAAAACGTTTATTATACCATTTATACACACAATTTGATTAGAAAGATGATGTGCGAAGCACATTCAAATTGATTATACCATGGAAGTTTACCACGTTACCAAGTCGCTCTAATCACCATAAGTTCAAGAGCGACTTGGTACCTGATCGCTTCAGCTTAATCAGCAGTAGAGAAAAACTCCTGCTGATTAAGCTTCAGTTGATGCACACGGTTACGTAAAGAATTTGCTCACATACGTTCGCCGTAATCGGCGCAACTATGATTTACTTCGTAATCAACGGTATAATAAACAAAAAACGTTTATTATACCGTTGATGCACACAATTTGATTAGGAAGATGATGTGGCGAAGCACACTCAAATTGGCGCAACCATGATTACGAAGTTAATCATGGTTTATATAGAATGTATTTCTATGCTTCCTTGGACATAATCGGTGGAAGTAAGCTCTAGTTTTCCATTTTCCATTTTCGAAGTTTTTGATGTGGTCAGCTTAATTTGAATAAAAACAGAGTCGGATGGAAGGGCATATTTTGCATAAGCTTCAGGTAATTTTTCTTTATATAAGGCAGCCAATTCTGTATTTTCTTGGGCGGATACTGCTCCGATGATATGGGCAAGACCAGTAATTTTCATTGAACCGGTGCAAAGTGCAATATTGGGATTTTTTTCAATTTGTATAAATTTAAGTGCTGTAGGACGTTTTACGGAAGCAAAGTATAAATTATCCTGGAAGGAGATCACGGTAACGGTTCGAGAAGTTACGTAGTCGTCTAAAGAAGTGGAAAGTACGATGTTCGTTCCTTTTTCAAATTGGGATAAAAGTTGTTGTTTTTGTGCTAAAACTTGCTCATTCATTTTTTCTTTACCTTTCTTATGCTCAAGAGAGTTTGCATTTATTTTTAACTCATACTTTGAGCTAATTCTTTCAAATAGGTGGTTACTTTGTCATGTAAGTCTTTTCGGTCTAAGGCAAAATCTATGGTAGCTTTAATAAAGCCGAATTTATCCCCAACATCATAACGGATGCCATCAAAATGGTAAGAGTAAACAGAATGTTTAATCATGAGTCGACGAATAGCATCAGTGAGCTGAATTTCTCCTCCTGCGCCTGCTTCTTGATCTTCTAAAAAAGAAAAAATCTCTGGATCTAAAATATAGCGACCTAAAACAGCTAAATTGCTTGGAGCATGATGTTGATCTGGTTTTTCTATCATATCAAATAATTTAGTTAATTTTCCCTCACTAGGGTAGTCCTTAGAGGGAGCGACTATGCCGTATTTATGCACTTGGCTAAGATCAATTTCTTGTACGCCGACAATGGAAGATGCTACTTCTTCATAAGCATTCATCAGTTGTTTTAGTGCGGGCTTCCCCTTTTTGTTAATGACTACATCATCGCCAAGCAAAACAGCAAACGGCTCATTGCCGATGAAAGATTTGGCACAAAGTATAGCATGTCCAAGTCCTTTTGGTTCTTTTTGGCGTACATAGTAAATGTTTGCCATGTGGGCAATAGCGTCAATCATTTCTGCTTCAGCGAGTTTGTTAGATTCATAAAGTCTGGCTTCTAGCTCATAATTTTTATCAAAATGGTTTTCCATGCAGTGTTTATTGGCATTGGTAATAATCAAAATTTCTTCTATCCCACTTTCACTAGCCTCTTCAACGATATATTGAATAGTGGGAATATCCACAATAGGAAGCATCTCTTTAGGCAATGCTTTAGTAGCAGGTAAAAAACGGGTACCTAGACCGGCAGCAGGAATAACTGCTTTTTTAATCTGCGTTTTTTTCATGAATTTGTCCTCAAATATAGAAAAAATATAGAAATATGAACAGAAACTTAAATCGAGTGTCTTAACGTGTTAAGAACCTGTGAGATCTTCCACGATGGATAAAATAATACGATCGTTTTTTCTCTTATCTGGAGAGATTCCTCGAACTATCTCCAGTATTTGAAGGAATTTCTTCGTATTAGGAGAAATAATACACATAAAATTCTTCTTATTCTGCGATATTAAACAAGTTTTAGATTGCAAATGAGGTAATCATAAGCAGATGGGATAATCATAACAATAAGAGAAGAAAATGTAAAGTAAGATTGTCAAAAATTCTTTGCTATGATATAGTCATGTAAAATGAATTAAAATCAGCAATTAAGTAAGTAGGCACTCTGACGCTTGATCAGTGTATGAGATCAGTGATAGGCGATTAAACGAAAATGCATTAAAGGAGAAAATATGAAAGGAATTATCCTGGCGGGAGGAAGCGGAACTAGATTGTATCCGCTGACGAAGGTGACTTCAAAACAATTGTTACCCATCTATGACAAGCCAATGATTTACTATCCTCTTTCTGTATTGATGAATGCGGGTATTCAAGATATTTTAATTATTTCTACCCCAGAGGATACCCCAAGGTTTCAATCTTTATTCGGAGATGGAAAACAATTTGGTTTGCGTTTGTCCTATCAAGTACAGCCGAGTCCGGATGGTTTGGCGCAAGCGTTTATTTTAGGAGAAGAATTTATTGGAAATGATTCTGTAGCAATGATTTTAGGGGATAATATTTTCCATGGTCATGGCTTAGAGAAGCATTTGGCAGATGCGGCAAAACGAATCAAAGAGGGAATATCTACAATTTTCGGTTTTTACGTTCATGATCCAGAGCGTTTTGGTATCGTGGAATTTGACCAAGATAAAAAGGTCATTTCATTAGAAGAAAAGCCACAAAATCCAAAATCAAATTATTGCGTGACAGGTTTGTATTTTTATGATAATCGTGTTGTGGAATATGCAAAATCTTTAAAGCCATCTGCACGAAATGAGTTAGAAATCACAGATTTAAATCGTATTTATTTAGAAAAACAAAAATTAGAGGTAACTATATTAGGTCAAGGTTTTACTTGGTTAGATACAGGTACTCATCAAGCTTTACTAGATGCTACAAATTTTGTAGCCATGATGGAAAAATATCAAAACCGTAAAATTGCCTGTTTAGAGGAAATTTCCTATACGAAAGGCTGGATTAGTCAAAATGAACTGAAAGTAGCCTATGAAGTATTGAAAAAGAACGAATATGGAGAATACTTAAAGAAAATTTTAGATGGAAAATATGTAGATATGTAACTTGATTTCGCCTAGTGTGGTGATTAATCTTATATTTGGGAGAAAAGGATGAAGATATTAGTTACGGGTGGAGCAGGTTTTATTGGAGGGAATTTCGTACATTATTGGTTGCAGAATCATCCAGAAGATCAATTAATTAATTTAGATTTATTGACTTACGCTGGAAATTTAGAGACGTTAAAAACAATAGAGACCTTACCTAATTATCAATTTGTTCAAGGAGATATTGCAGATAGGGACACGGTATTTACCCTTTTTGAACGGGAAAAACCGGATGTTGTAGTCAATTTTGCTGCGGAAAGTCATGTAGATCGTTCTATTAAAGACCCAGAAAGTTTTTTGCGAACGAATGTCTTAGGTACAATGGTTTTATTGGAAGCTTCAAAAGCTTATCCGGTGAAACGCTATCACCAAATTTCAACGGATGAAGTTTACGGAGATTTACCTCTAGAAAGAAAAGATCTGTTTTTTACTGAGCAAACACCTTTGCACACTTCCAGTCCATATTCTGCAAGTAAAGCAAGTGCGGATTTACTTGTGCAGGCATACCATAGGACTTATGGATTGCCTGTGACGATTTCTCGTTGCTCTAATAATTACGGACCTTATCATTTTCCGGAAAAATTAATTCCTTTAATGATCATTAGGGCTTTAAACCATGAAAAACTACCAATATACGGAAAGGGAGACAACGTTCGAGATTGGTTACATGTAGAAGACCACTGCCGGGCAATTGAAAAAATCTTGAAGGAAGGAAAAGAAGGGGAAGTCTATAATATAGGTGGGCACAATGAACGGACAAACTTACAAGTGGTGAAAGCTATTTTAAAGACTTTAGATCGACCTGAATCTTTAATTTCTTTTGTTACCGACCGTTTAGGTCACGATCGGCGTTATGCGATTGACCCGACAAAAATTGAACAAGAGTTGGGCTGGAAGCCAAGATATAATTTTGACACAGGCTTACAGCAAACAGTTGCATGGTATTTATCAAACAAAGATTGGTGGGGTAATATTTTAACGGGTGAATACCGAGAATATATCAAAGAAACTTATACTGTGTAGTAGAATAGGTCTAGTTATTCACACAGGGAAGATATTTGATCTATAGTTTGTGGATACTTTTTGAAATATTTTTAGTATTTTGTATCGCATCGTCCTATCTTATAAAAATATATACAAATTTTTTATTCAACGAGTTTAAATAGTTTTGGAGGGAGTTGAAAATAAAATGAGAATTTTAGTCACTGGAGCAAACGGGCAACTAGGGCATGATGTAGTCGTACAGGGAAAAAAACAAGGCTTAGATATTATTGGAGTAGATATAGAAGATATGGATATTCGAGATGATAAGCAGGTGCAAAAAGTTTTAAAATCTTCAAATGCTCAGGCAGTGATTCATTGTGCCGCTTATACTGCTGTAGATGCGGCGGAGGACAATGCAGAGCTTTGTTATCAAATCAATAGTGAAGGTACAAAGAATATTGCACGTATTTGTAAAGAATTGAATATCAAGCTGTTGTATATCAGTACAGATTATGTATTTAATGGCGAAGGTAGTGATCCTTGGCAAGAAGATGACTTGCGAGATCCGATTAATACATATGGTAAAGCAAAATGTGAGGGAGAATTAGCGGTAGAAAAATATTTAAATCAATATTTTATCGTAAGGATTGCTTGGGTTTTTGGAAAAAATGGAACAAACTTTGTAAAAACTATGCTAAATTTAGCGAAAACAAAAGATAGTATCAGTGTAGTTTCGGATCAGATCGGTTCACCTACTTACACGGTAGATTTGTCAGTTTTACTGTTGGAAATGATTCAAAGTGAGCATTATGGTCATTATCATGTGACGAATGAGGGGATTTGCAGTTGGTATGAATTTGCCGTAGAAATTTTTCGACAGGCAAAGCAAGAAGTAGAAGTGATACCGATAGATAGCAGTCAGTTTCCAACAAAAGCAAAGAGACCGCACAATAGCCGTATGTCAAAAGTGAAGTTAGATAAGCAAGGCTTTAAGCGGTTGCCAGATTGGAAAGATGCTTTAAAAAGGTATTTAGATGAATGTTTATCTGATTAAACGAATATGTATTAAAGTGCAAAAGAAGATAAAATTCTGTTAAACGTGAGAAAATGGACTTGTGTGCCTTACGATTTATAGCATAATAAATAAAAAACGTTTATTATACCGTTTATGCACACGATTGCGTAAAGAATTTGCTCACATATGTTCGCTGCAATCGGCGCTACCATGACTGACTTCGCCGTCATGGTATAATAAATAAAAAACGTTTATTATACCGTTTATGCACACGATTGCGTAAAGAATTTGCTCACATATGTTCGCTGCAATCGGCGCTACCATGACTGACTTCGCCGTCATGGTATAATAAGCATAAAAAACTTATTATACCGTTTATGCACACAATTTGATTAGGAAGATGATGTGCCAAGCACATTCAAATTGGTGCGACCATGATCTACTTCATAATCATGGTATAATAAAAGAGGTAAATGGTGGCTAACAATTTGAAAAATTATGCAGTAGCAAACGCATAAACGACTGTAATACTGTGAGTTCATGGATTAGCCTATGGAGGGTTCTTGCGTTGATTACTTAATGAAGTAGGAATTGAACATCAGATTTGAGTAAATTTTAAGTAACGATAGACTACTTGCATGATTTCCTAAGTGTGGTATTTGCTTTGCTTTTTACGAATAGGGATAGAAAGAAAATGACGTAGAAAGGAATAAAATGGGGAAATATTTTGGTACAGACGGCTTTAGAGGACAAGCAAATGTAGATTTGACAGTTGACCATGCTTTTTTAATCGGTCGCTTTTTGGGTTGGTATTATCGTAAGGAAAAAGAAGTGGTTCGTGCAGTGATTGGAAAAGATACACGCCGAAGCAGTTATATGTTTGAATATGCTTTGGCAGCAGGACTTACGGCTTCAGCAGCTGATGTTTATTTATTACATGTGACAACTACACCAAGTGTGTCTTACATAGTACGAACAGAAGAATATGATTTTGGTATTATGATTTCTGCGAGTCATAACTCTTATGAAGATAATGGAATTAAAATCATTAATGGCAAGGGAGAAAAACTAGAAGAAGAAATTATTTTAAAAATAGAAGAATATTTAGAGGGAAAAGGACAGGACATTCCTTTGGCACAAGGAGAAAAGATAGGAAGAACTGTAGATTTTTCTGCGGGTCGAAACCGTTATATTGGGTATTTAATTTCTTTAGCGACACGTTCCTTTAAAGGGAAAATAGTTGCTTTGGATTGTGCCAATGGAAGTGCTTTTGCCATCGCTAAAAATGTGTTTGATGCGCTAGGAGCGACAACTCATGCAATTTGCTGTGAACCAAATGGACTCAATATTAATTTGAATTGTGGTTCAACCTATATTGAAAAATTACAGCAATATGTAAAAGAAATTGGGGCAGATGTAGGTTTTGCCTATGACGGAGATGCTGATCGATGCATTGCTGTGGATGAATACGGAAATGTTGTAGATGGAGATCAAATTTTGTATGTGTGTGCTTGCTATTTTCAAGAACAAAATATGCTTTGGGATAGTACGGTAGTTACGACTATCATGTCTAATTTAGGTTTATATCATGCTTTTGATCAATTGGGCATACGTTACGAAAAAACAAATGTCGGTGATAAGTATGTTTATGAGGCGATGTCAAAATCAAGGTACAGCTTGGGTGGAGAGCAATCAGGACATGTTATTTTTTCTAAACATGCTACTACAGGAGATGGTATTTTGACATCTTTAAAAATCATGGAGGTGATCTTAGAGAAAAAGATGACTTTATCCGAGTTGACAAAGCCGTTGAAGATTTATCCGCAAAGGTTAAAGAATGTGAAAGTAAAAGATAAGTATCTTGTTGAAAAAGATCAAGAGGTAAAGCAGGCAGTAGTACAAATAGAAGAAGAATTAGGTAAAGAAGGAAGAATTCTCTTAAGATCCAGCGGAACAGAGCCTCTCATTCGCATTATGGTGGAAGCTTCCACAGAAGAAATTTGTGAACAGCACATTGAACGAATTTATCAAATTTTGCAGAAGAAAAACTATATTTGATCTAGGGTGTGTTCATATTACCTGCACTGCCTAGATTTTGAGTAGATTGTGAGATACTAAACAAGTTTTACCAGAATAAAATCTACCAAAAGATAGACGTCCTCTAGTAGTGTGAACTGTCCTATTTGGATCAGTGGACTTTACAGGCTTAGTGTTGTTTTTTACTAAAGACAAAACTAAGCCTGTTCATCTAAAATGTAATTGATGGTATTGACGGCAAATATGCTTTTAAGTATACAGGTGAAATAATGGAAAAAGAAAAACAGAATAAGAAAAAAAATCCTCTTGTCTTAATTGCTCTATTAGTTTTCGTAATTGTATGGAGAGCTTTCACAGGGCAAGAAATCCCACTGCCAGCTGGTTTGGATTTAGGGAATTTATGGGGAAACTCTTATTCAGATGAACTTGAGGTATACTATTTGGATGTGGGACAAGGAGATTGCACAATTATTCGTTTTCAAGATCAAGCGATGATAATTGATGCAGGAAATAACGATCAAGAAGAAAATGTGGTTTCGTATTTAAATTATTTAAAAATTCGCAATTTAACATATATCATTGGAACACATCCAGATGCTGATCATGTCGGTGGTTTAGATGCAGTAATTAAAAATTTTACTGTAGAAAATATTTTCATGCCACACGAAAACAGAAAAACAAAAACTTATCAAGATGTACTGACTGCAATGAAGAAGAAAAAATATACGAGCACCTTACCTAAGGTGGGTTCTCAGTATTCTTTAGGTTCTGCTATATTTACCGTGATTCATCCAGGAAAAGAGTATGAAGCATCTAATAATAATTCGCTTTCTATTTTGTTGGAATATGGGGAAAATCGCTTTTTATTTTCTGGAGATGCTGAATTTGAAGCTGAAGCTGATATGTTAAATAGTGGGCTTTCTTTAAAAGCAGATGTATATAAAGCAGGGCATCACGGCAGTAAAACTTCTACTTCTAAAAAGTTTTTTTCTGCTATTAATCCTACCTATGTTGTGATTAGCTGTGCGAAAGACAATCCTTATGGTCATCCTCACGCAAAAACATTGAATACATTAAGAGGGGCAAAAATACAGCTGTACCGAACAGATGAACAAGGTACAATTGTAGCATTCTCCAATGGAAAAACAATTCGTTTTAACACTTCTGCCGGAAATAATTTCACACCGGGCGAACCAAAGAACTCTGCACCTTAGATTGATATTTTTAGTCTTCTGGGAGAAACTAAAGGTTAATGGTTTTAACGGATCATACCATTTCGCAGTTTTGGGAGGGGACATTGTGACAAAGAGACAAACACAAATTTTACAGGTGGTGCAGGAGCAGAAAAAAATAGAGGTTACTTTATTGTCTGAAATGTTAGAAGTTTCTCAAGTAACTATACGTAAAGATTTAGATATTTTAGAAGAAAAAGGATTGCTTGCGCGTGAACATGGTTATGCCGTTTTAAAGGAAAGAGATGACTTGGGGAATCGTTTGGCATTGCATTACCGTAAAAAATTAGGGATTGCCAAGTTAGCTAGTGATATGATTGACAATGGTGAAGTAATTATGATGGAGTCTGGTTCTACTTGCGCATTATTGGCAGAACAATTGGCTTTATATAAAAAAGATGTAACGATTATCACAAATTCGGTATTTATTGTTTCACATATTCGAGAAAATATGATGGGTAAAGTGATCTTATTAGGAGGGGAATATCAAAAAGAATCACAGGTTATGGTTGGGCCTTTAGTACGCAAATGTGCAAGGGAATTTTATGTAGATAAATTTTTCATGGGAACAGATGGGCTCATGCCTGAAATTGGATTTACTTGCCAAGATATGATCAGGGCAGAAACGATGAAACAAATGGCGGAATCGGCAAAACAGTCTATTATCATAACAGATTCTAGCAAATTTGAAAAGAGAGGTGTAGTGCTTCAAGCTCGTTTTGAATGTATTCGAAAAGTCTTTACAGATGAGGATATTTCAGATATAGCGAAGGAAAATTTGCGTGAACATCATATTTCTCTTCATACCGTTTTAGGGAGTATGACTACGGAGTGTGCATCTCCTAAAAAAGAAAATACAAACTTAAACTAGGAAATTTTAAGCTCCTTATTGAAATTTTTACTATACAAGTACTGATTTTTTTTGTAAACTAATAGATATGGAAAAAAAGTTAGAACAAATTCATCAAGCCAACTTATGTATTTTAAAAGAAATTCACCGTATCTGTCAAAAGTATAAAATCTCTTATAGTTTAGATTCAGGCACTTTATTAGGGGCTATTCGTCATCAGGGTTTTATTCCATGGGATGATGATGCGGATGTGGTTTTTTTACGCAAGGATTATGAACGCTTTTTGAGTGTGGCAAAAAAAGAGCTTTCGGGAAAGTTTGAATTGCTTTTACCTAAAGATTTACAAGAAGGAGAAGTCTTTTATGATTTCACACCAAGAATTTTAAATAAAGAAAGTAAAATACAAGCAAACAATGAGGAAATGCAATATTACGGCGGAAAAATGAATCATTTATGGGTAGATCTTTTTGTGTTAGATAGAATTTCAGACAAACCGTTTCTTCGTTGGATGAGGATTATACAGTTAAAAATCGTTTATGCTCTGGCGATGGGGCATCGTTATCAAATGGAATGGAATAAATATCCATCAATAATAAAGATAGGCGTTTGGATTTTATCTAATATAGGGAAAAAAATTTCGATGAAAAAAATCTATGCAGTATGGGATGTCTTATCGAAAAAAGACGCTCATCAAGCAAACAATAGGTTGTATTACAGTAATTATCAACCAGATTATCTACCCGTATACTTGGCAGAATCATGGTGTTCTCATATAATAGAAAAAAAATTTGAATCAGAAAATTTTCTGGTTTTTCAAGGGTATCAACACATACTAAAGAATGTTTATGGGGATTATCACTGTTTGCCGCCTCTTAAGAAAAGAATGCCAACGCATGTTAATCTGCAAGAATTTAAATTAAATTAAATAAAAAGATGGATGACTTTTTAGGACGTATTTACACTACTGTGAGGCGTCTATCTCTTGGTGGATTTTGTACTGGTCTGTGTTTTAGAGCTTGTTCAGTACTCGCTTGCAGGAGAATATTGATCTCTTTTCCGATGATTTGAAGGGCGACAGAATGCCCGCCCCTACTAGTAGTTCTGTCTTTCTCTTCGTGCAGGAGAAAAAGAAAAACGATACACAACATTTTTTTGTTCGAAAAATACTGAACAAACTCTTTATTTTCTTGAAATACGCACTGTATGTTTGCAAAATTTGTCTTGTGCGGTGGAAAATCTATTCAAAATCTGGGTATTTCGGGTGGTGTGGAGGTTCTAGTAAGTTGCTGTTAGAACAAACTGAAAGGATATCAGCAGGTAATTTGAAACGACTACTTGTCGATTGAAGCAATTGGAGATAAATTGCTTTTTCGATTATTAAAGTGAAGGTATTCATTAAAAAACTACTTGGTAGTAAGTATATAAATGATATACTACGCCGTGAGTTATACGGTAGTCAGTCTATAGAAAGTTCGAGAGTTCTTGCGTTGGTCACTCAATGAAGCAGGAATTAAACATCAGATTTGTTTAAAGATGACGAATTTGAGTAAGTTTTAAGTAATGGTTAAGGGAGAGTAGCATTGATGGAGATTGCGCAGGTACTGGCGAATGAATTAGAAATTTCTGAAAAACAAGTAAAAGCAACTATCGCCTTAATTGATGAAGGAAATACCATTCCCTTTATTGCTCGTTATCGGAAAGAGGCCACTGGTTCGTTGGATGATGAACTATTAAGAAAGTTTGATGAACGCTTACGTTATTTACGTAACTTAGAAGAAAAAAAAACCCAAGTACTGCATATGATTAAAGAGCAAGGGAAATTGACAATAGAATTGGAGCAGGCAATTTGGAAGGCAGTCAGTTTAGTTCAGGTAGAAGATTTATATCGTCCTTTCCGTCCGAAAAAACGGACAAGAGCGACGATTGCAAAAGAAAAAGGATTGGAGCCTTTAGCGGAAATACTTTGGCAGCAGGAAGATATGTCTTTGCAAGATATAGAGAAATTGGCAAGTGCATATTTATCTATAGATCAGGAATTGAATACTGTGCAGGATGTACTGCAAGGAGCAAAGGATATTTTGGCAGAGAAAATTTCTGATGAAGCAGAGTACAGGGAATACATCCGTAAATATACTTATGAACAAGCTTTGCTTTGTGCTAAAGCAAAAGATCCAGACAAAGAGTCGGTGTATGAGATGTATTATGCTTATCAAGAGTTGCTAAAAAAAATACCTTCACATCGTATATTGGCATTGAATCGGGGAGAGAAAGAAAAATTTTTAACTGTATACTTAGAATTAGAAGAAGAAGGAATTATTACTTATTTATTGCAAAGAATCATCAAAAAAGAAACGTTGAAAAAAAATAACGAGTTAAAGAATATCCTAGAAGAAGCTTTAATTGATAGTTACCGGAGACTGATTGCCCCATCTATTGAAAGAGAAATCCGTAACACTTTGACAGAACAGGCAGAAAACGGAGCCATTGGAGTCTTTGGAAAAAATCTTATGCAATTACTGATGCAGCCGCCGATTACGGGAAATGTTGTATTAGGTTGGGATCCTGCATTCCGTACAGGTTGTAAGTTGGCTGTGGTAGATGAAATTGGAAAAGTTTTAGATACTGTAGTGATTTATCCTACTGCTCCGCAGAACAAGGTAAAGGAATCTAAAAAAATACTTTTGGATTTGATTCAAAAGCATCAAGTGAGTTTAATTGCTTTGGGTAATGGCACAGCGAGCAGGGAATCTGAACAGATTATTGTAGAATGCTTAAAAGATATTCCGAAAACTGTGCAGTATGTAGTGGTAAATGAAGCGGGAGCTTCTGTATATTCTGCTAGTGCTTTAGCAACAGAAGAGTTTCCCAATTTTGATGTAGGACAAAGGAGTGCTATATCAATTGCCAGACGATTACAAGATCCTTTGGCAGAATTAGTGAAAATTGATTCAAAATCGATTGGAGTGGGGCAATATCAACATGATATGAATCAAAAAAAATTAGGAGAAGCTTTAGATCAAATTGTGGAAGAGTGCGTAAATAAAGTAGGCGTAGATGTAAACACAGCCTCTGTTGCTTTATTATCTTATGCAGCAGGTATTACAAAAACGATAGCAAAAAATATTGTGAATTACCGAGAGGAAAACGGAGCATTTCAAGAGCGGAAGCAATTACTCAAAGTGGCGAAATTAGGGCCTAAATCTTTTGAACAATGTGCCGGATTTTTACGTATTCGTTCGGGTAAGAAACCTTTGGATGCTACTGCGGTACATCCGGAGAGTTATTCTTCGGTAGAAAAGCTTTTGGAGCGTTTATCTTATTCTGTAGAGGAAATTTCACAGGGTGGTTTAAAAGGGTTATCAGCTAAAATTACGGACTATGAAACTATGGCGAAGGAGTTAGCATTAGGTGAAATTACATTAAGAGATATTGTGAAAGAGTTAGAAAAACCGGGAAGAGATCCTAGGGAAGAAATGCCAAAGCCAATTTTGCGAGAAGATATTTTAGAAATTAAAGATTTGAGTCCTGGATTAATACTAAAAGGCACTGTGCGCAATGTGATTGATTTTGGAGCTTTTGTGGATATTGGAGTCCATCAGGATGGACTAGTTCATATTTCTGAAATGACACAAAAGTATATTAAGCATCCTTTAGAAGTGGTTAGTGTAGGGGATGTGGTAGAAGTAACAGTTTTGAGTGTGGACATTCCAAAAAAAAGAATTCAGTTAAGTATGAAAAGGTAAACATGGTTAAGGAAAGTTATTCTTCGCAAGAAACATTGCTTTGGGCAAAAGAATTTGGAGAAAAAGCAAAACAAGGAGAAATTTACTGTTTAACAGGTGATTTGGGAGTAGGAAAGACTTTGTTTTGTCAAGGTTTCATTCAAGGTTTAGGTGTGGAAGAAATTGTAAATAGTCCCACCTTTACGATTGTACAAGTTTATCAAGGGAAAAAATTTCCTGTTTTTCATTTTGATGTTTATCGTATACATTCAGATGAAGAAATGTTTGATTTAGGTTATGAAGAGTATTTTTTTGGTGAAGGAATCTGTTTAATTGAGTGGGCAGAACAGATTTTTGATGTTCTTCCGGATTCTTGTGTATGGATTTCCATAAATAAAGAAGAATCAAAAGGCGATTTTTATCGAAAAATAACTATAGAAACGCACAGCGAAAAACGCAATCAGCGCAAAGGAGAAGAATGAAAATTTTAGGCATTGAAAGTTCTTCGTTAGTAGCATCTATCGCTTTGGTCGATGAAGAAAAGGTGATTGCCGAGTACACGATTAATTTTCAACAAACACATTCACAGATTTTGTTACCCATGATTCAAGAAATATTTTTTCGCATGGGTATAACGATACAAGACATAGATGCAATTGCTGTATCTTCAGGTCCGGGTTCTTTTACTGGCTTGCGTATTGGTTCTGCTACTGCGAAGGGTTTGGGTATGGCTTTAAATAAACCGCTGATTCCTGTGCCTACTTTGGAAGCTATGGCTTATGGTTTGTATCAAGTAAAGTCCTTGATTTGCCCTTTGATGGATGCTAAAAGGCAGCAAGTTTATACTGGTTTGTATGAATTTTCGCCTGAATTTAAAGTAGTGGAATCGGGGGCGGCTATGGCATTGACAGAAGTGATTTCCCATATCAATGCAAAGAATAGAGAGGTTATTTTTTTAGGAGATGGTACGGATGTTTCTTTGGGACTTTTACAAAAAGAATTGACAGTTCCTTATACTTTAGCTCCTGTTTATGCGAACAGACAAAGAGCTGCTGTACTTGCTTCCTTGTCTTTGCTTTATTATAAAGAAAAAAAATTGTTATCCGCAAAAGATTATATTCCTGAGTATTTCCGCGCTTCTTCTGCAGAACGTTTAAAGGAGTGAGGAGATGACAGTAAACATTCGGAGGGCTGAAATTGGGGATCAAGAACAAATTCTTGATTTACAGCGGAAGTGTTTTAAAGAACCGTGGTCTGAAACAGTATGCCAGGAAGCATTACAAAATCCAATCTACTTTAATTTGGTTGCTTGTATAGAGCAAAAATTAGTTGCTTGTTTGATCTGTGTTTTAATCACTTCAGAAGCAGAGATTCAAAGTTTAGCGGTACTTGAGCAGTACCGTAGACAAGGTATAGCATCTTTATTATTGGAACGAATAATCCAATACCTCCACAATAAAGACATCCAAGATATTTTTTTGGAAGTAAGGCAAAGCAATCTTTCGGCGATTCAACTTTATCAGCATTTTGGTTTTGTTCAGCAGGGATTGCGGAAGGATTATTATCGAAAACCTATAGAATCTGCACTTTTGATGGGATACCAGATCAGCAAAAAGTGTAATAAATTACCAGTATAAAATGAATCATTTATCCTTTATAATTTGAGAAATAGTGAGGTATCTTTGCCTAGAATGATAAAATTTCATGGAATATATCGTTGGATAGGTCAAAGATGAGGAGGAATAAGGATGGGAAAATATACGGGGAAAGACCGGATTGAACCAGATTGCTTATACTGCAATTCTTGCGGGAAGAAAATTGTTGTAGAGCAAGGTGTGGCAAAAGAAGGGACAATCTCAATTTCATGCGTTTGGGACTATTTTTCTGAAAAAGACGGAGAAAGACATCACTTTACCTTATGCGAAGAGTGTTACGACCGTATTATTTCACAATTTGTTATTCCTGTTGAGGTAGAAGAAGGATCCTTATATATTTAAAAAGTGAAGGCAAAACATTCTTTCTTTACGGAGGGAGTTTTGACTTTACTTTTCATGATAATGACCTCCCCAAAAATGGGGAGGTCATTATACGTTTATAGAATATTCTTCCTAACTATGCTATACTGATCCAAGAAGGAGTAGAATAAATGTTAGATGTTTGTTTATTAGGTACAGGGGGCATGATGCCTTTGCCTTATCGTTGGCTTACGGCATTAATGCTTCGCAGTCAAGGAAGCAGTTTATTAATTGACTGCGGAGAAGGAACACAAATTGCTTTGAAAGAAAAAGGATGGAGTGCCAAGCCTATAGATGTTATTTGTTTTACTCATTATCATGCAGATCATATCAGTGGTCTACCTGGTTTGCTTTTAACGATGGGTAATGCGGAACGCAAAGAGCCGCTTTTACTTATCGGACCAAAAGGTTTAGAAAGAGTAGTAGGAGCTTTAAGGACGATTGCACCGGAATTGCCTTTTGAGATACAATATCACGAAATAAAAGAAGCAGAAGAAGAACTGAGGATAGGTACTTATGTGATTTATGCTTACCGTGTAAACCACAATATACTGTGTTATGGGTATAAAGTTTCGATTTTGCGTGCAGGGAAATTTCAATTGGAACAAGCAGAACAATTAAAGATTCCAAAAAAATATTGGAACAGGTTACAAAAAGGTGAGACTATCGTGGATGGGGAGCAGCGTTACACACCAGAAATGGTTATGGGAAAAACCCGTCGAGGCATACATGTGGCCTACTGTACAGATACTAGACCGACAGATTCAATTGAAAAATATGCTAAAGATGTCGATTTGTTTATTTGTGAAGGGATGTACGGAGAAAAAGAAAAAGAAGCAAAGGCAAAAGAATATAAACATATGACGTTTGGGGAAGCTGCTTATTTAGCAAAAAAAGCGCAAGTAAGGCAGTTGTGGTTGACGCACTTTAGTCCGTCATTAACACATCCTGAGGAATATATGGAAGAAGTAAGGAAAATATTTCCTCGCGCTAAAGCTGGAAAAGATGGTATGAGTACAGAATTATATTTTATTGATGAAGAAGTTTAAATAGGTTTTGAGTTCAAAAGTAAGGAGGGGAATATAATGAGTACTTTGACAGAAAAAGAGGGTTTATTGATTTTAGCTATAGAGACTTCTTGTGATGAAACGTCTGCTGCAATTGTGAAAAATGGAAGAACCGTATTGTCCAATATCATCCATTCACAAATTGCTTTACATGAAACTTATGGTGGGGTAGTACCGGAAATTGCCTCACGTTCACATATTGAAAAAATTAATGAAGTGATTGAGAAGGCTTTGGCACAAGCACAAGTTTCTTTGCATGAGATTGATATAATCGCTGTGACTTACGGTCCGGGTTTGGTAGGTGCTTTGCTTGTGGGCGTTTCACAAGCAAAAGCGATTGCCTATGCTTTGGACAAACCCTTAATTCCTATTCATCATATTGAAGGGCATATCGCTGCAAATTTTTTGGAACATAAGCAACTGCGTCCTCCTTTTTTAAGCTTGGTGGTTTCAGGTGGACATACACATTTGATAGCCGTAAAAGATTACGGAAAATTTGAGATTTTAGGGCAGACTAGAGATGATGCAGCAGGAGAAGCTTTTGATAAGATTGCTAGGGCTATTGGTTTTGGATATCCTGGTGGTCCTAAAATAGAAAATGAAGCAAAAAAAGGAAATCCTTATGCTATTCCCTTTCCGAAAGCCAAGGTTGAAAATGCTCCTTATGATTTTAGTTTTAGTGGCTTAAAATCTGCTGTATTAAATTACTTGCACAAAGCAAAGCAAAGGGGGGAAAACGTCAATTTATCAGACTTAGCGGCCTCTTTTCAACAAGCAGTGATTGATGCTTTAATTGAAAAAACAGCATTGGTTATAGAAAAATATTCTTATTCTACTTTAGTTTTAGCAGGTGGAGTGGCAGCAAATAGAAGTTTAGTTTTTCAGTTGCGTAAGTGGTGTGAGGAGCATCGAATAAAATTTTTCGCCCCTTCTTTAGTGTACTGTACAGATAATGCAGCGATGATTGCAGCGGCAGCTTATGATGAGTATCGCCAGGGAAATAGAAGCAATTATACATTAAATGCAGTTCCTAATTTAAAAATTGGTGAGAGAAAATATGAACAATGGTAAAAAAAAACATACTGCTATTATTTTAGCAGCGGGTAAAGGCAAGCGTATGGGAACAACAACTCCTAAGCAGTATTTACTTTTAGAGGGTAAACCTCTTTTGTATTATAGTTTGAAAATTTTTGAAGATTATGAAGGAATTGACCAAGTTATTCTTGTGGTTGGAAAAGGTGAAATAGATTTTTGTAAAACAAATATCATTGACCAATTTTCTTTTCAAAAAATTACTCAGGTAATAGAGGGAGGAAATGAGAGATGGGAGTCTGTTTATCAAGCTTTACAAAATATTCAAGCTACGGACATCGTATGGATACATGATGCAGCTAGACCATTTTTAGATAGAGAACTTTTGAAAAGATGTCAAGCAGAAAGTGAATGGTGTAGAGCTTTTACGACAGCTGTACCAGTCAAGGATACGATAAAACAAGTCAAAGAAAATAAAGAAGTAATTCAAACCCTAGAAAGAAAATTTCTTTGGCAGGTACAAACACCTCAAGTTTTTGATTTTGATTTGCTCTATTTTGCTTATCAGAAGTTTTTAGAGGAAAAAGATGAAGTGAAAAGTCAAGTCACAGATGATGCGATGTTAATTGAACAGTGGACAGATCAAAATGTTAAGATTATCATGGGAGATTATCGTAATATCAAAATTACCACAAAAGAAGATTTGGGTCTTGCTTAATTTCGATTTCTTTACGAATAAAAAAAGTCAAGTTCTCATTGATAAAGAAAACTTGACTAGATTTGGATTAATTCAATGTGGCTTTTTAGCTGTATATAAATATAACTGGTAAATTTTTATCAAGGGACTTGCAAGACTTTGGTTCGTAAAAGACTGCACACTATTTTCGTAGTGATTCCAAACAAGTTAAGAGTGAAGGTTTAAGCTCTACTCCTAAATCTGCATAAAATGTAGACTCCATTGACTTACTGAATCAGTAAACAAAATTCCTTACAATTTATAATATAGAAAAAGGTACGATTGAATATACTTGAGAAAATTAATGACCTATAATTTTGTTACATTTGTAGCTTGAGGACCTTTTGTTCCATTAATCACTTCAAATTCTACTTTACAGCCTTCTTCTAATGATTTAAAACCATCCATATTCAAACCTGAATAGTGAACAAACACATCGTTACCGGTTTCATCCGAAATAAATCCGTAACCTTTTTGATTGTTAAACCATTTTACTGTACCTTTGTTCATTATGATACCTCCGAAAATAAAAATAAATAAATAAGTTTTTCTAAACTTTTCTTAGAAAGTTGCTTTAGTATACCATAGCATGAAATAGATGTCAAATTTATTTCTTTAAATATTGGTAATATTTTCTTTTTTGTAAAAGGATAAAAGAATAAATTTTAAATAAAAATTTTTGATAAAATATATTTTTCGTGAATTAACACACAAAAATATTGATTATTTCAAAGGAATAATCAATAAATATTAATTATTTATGAAATAGAATAAGATTATTAATAAAAAGTTAATATTTTTATTCTAGACTTTATAAGTTATAAATGTAATAAGATAATTTTTCTTGAATATAAAAATTAAGTTTTTTGTAAAGATGAAGAGCATGTAAATTTTTACTATTAACTTGTAATCGTAAAGGTTTTTTATGATATTGCTCTAACTCTTTGAAAATTTTACATAAAAAATGCTGTGCATAGCCTTTTTGCCTATAGAAAGGCTGTACATATAAGTCGAAAAAATAAAAAGATTTCGTAAAAAGATAAATGCGACAAGAAGCAACTAAGTGGTTTTGAAGATAGGCTTGGTAAACTAATTGTTTATTTTCGTAAATCAAAAGTAAAGAAAGGTCTTGTTCCTTAAAACGAGAAGAAGGGATACAAAGAGGGGGATGCAAATCATCTTTTTGCATGAGTATTTCACTATAAAGATATTGACAAGGAATAGCTAGCAAAGTTTTTTCTGTATCCACACTTTGGTGGTCTTGGTAAAACAGTAAGGGATAATGGTCTGAGTTTTTTATTTGTTTTATGGCTGCGTGAAATAAGGCAGAGAAATATCCCTTGTGTCGTTCGTCGGGATGGGTGAAAGCAATTGCTTTCCATTGCTGTTGTTCTTGATGGAGCGAAAGGATACTGACGAGTTTATCATCTTTAACATAGAAAAAAATTTGTTGAGGGATAGGTGAAGAGGGAACAGAAAAAGGAAACAGTAAACGAATATTTTCTTTCATTTGACATTGCTTGACCAGATCTTGAATTTGTTTTCGCTGTCTATTGTTTATGTTGGATCGGATGAAAATAGGCATAATAATAATTCTTTCTTTAATAAAGGCTGGACAATGTAAGCGACTAACAAACCAGCACACATCCCAGTGGGTAAAAGAAACGTTAAATAAAAAATCAAGTGAGTGTTGTGAAGTAATTGCATAGCAACAAGTATTTGTCCAATTTGAAAAAATACGCTACCCATCATACTTACCCCATAGTGGCTAAATTTTTTGTAAGATTTGCTAAGATACATTGCAGTTAGTCCAAAAAAAGAACCACCTAAGCTATAAAACAAAAGAATCCAATTTCCAAACAGGAAACTGCTAAGAAGAATGCGTGCTAAAGATAAGAGGAGAGTTGATGAAAAGTCTTCATAATAAAGAAAGATAATGAAAAGGGCATTGCAGAGGCCTAATTTGACTCCGGGAATTAAGGAGGGAAATTGAACTAAGTATTCTAGATAGCTGCAAAGGAGGGCAAAAGCCAAGAAAACACTCCATAAGGCAATTTTTTGTGGAGTAGGATTTAATTGCTTATGCTGTCTGGTGTGGAAGCTTTTTTTGATCCGGTAATTTTGATGAGAATTTGATGGGGTAAGCATACTAAAGTTTCTCCTACATAATAGATAGCTTTTTGATGGACACAGTTTTGATTGCTACAATTAGCTTTCGTAATTTTTGCACTTTTTTGAATAATCATTAAATGATTGTATTGTGCTGATTCTGTCTCAATGTCCCATTCTCCATTTTGATCTAGGGAGAACTGTTGCACTAATTTGCCTTGAACAAAAACTTGCACATATTCGGGTGCAATATTTGTGTGAATATGCCAAAAAGAAAAGCCTAGCAAAATAGAGCAAGAAAGAATGACGAAAATCAAGACTTTATCCATAATTTTCATAATATTAAAACTCCATGTTCTTACCTGCGATGACAGGCTGTTAAACATCTGTGAACAAGAAAAATTTCGTGTATATTGGTTATCATTTGGGTGTATGACACGATTCAAAATACCCAGATCTTGAATGGACTTTTCGCGCTGAAAGGAAAAATTTTTCAGACAACCGTGTATATTTAAGAAAAACCGAGAGTTTGTTTCGTATCTTATATGAAAAAATATTGCGTATGACTTTCTTACAACCTGTTTAATATCTCACTTAGGAAAGAATTTATGGTCTACTTTTGTTCTGTGGTGTTTAAATTCCTTGTAATACATCCAGCATTCTAGGGTACTTCTTTGTGCGGGAGCAAATATTACGTCAAATTCTTTTTGTTCGGAGATACTGAAAATAGACGTTAACATGTAGAGGCGATACCAGCACAAGTATCTATCTTTAATATTTTAAGGACTTTCAACAACGTAGGAGGGGAAATAAATCATCTCTTCTATCATAAGTGAGATTTTTTACAGGCTCTAAGATGAACACTGAATACTCCTCTTGATTGGGAATCAGTATTCATAGGCTCCAACACCGTTTTGTGGTTATTTTTTTAGAATATTGTGACAAGCTTCTTTTTTACCTTCTGTTATAAAGTGGCACAAATTTTTCTTGTTGTGCAAAAAGACATCCCGTAAAGCCAATACTTTCACTTGATGAGTGTAGGTTATTCGTTTTTCGGCTCATCCAAAGCAGACTGATATGATCTCAAGTTAAGTATGAACTTAGATTGAAATCAGAAAGGGGTAAGTTTTATTTACTCCATTTTGGCTTGATTGACTTTTTTGAAAGTTTTTGCTAGGATGGCAGAAGAGTAAGCACCGATAAGGTGAATTAGGGCGAGATAGGATGTGATCACTTTATTGTTCATCATAAAGCAGATAGGTTTGAAAAGCAAGCGTTTTTCCAGTATTTTTATCTTTTTGTTGGTTGCTATGCTATGCAGTTCTTGTAAAAAAGAGGAAATTATCTTTAGCGATTCTGCCTTTTTACTGGATACTCTTGTACAGATTAGTTTTTATGGTTTGGAAGATGCTGATTTAATGCAAAAAACTTTGGATTTATGCAAAGTGTACGAAAAAAAATTTAGCCATACTTTAGAGGAAAGCCCAATTTATCAAATGAATCATCGTGAGCTAGGAGAAGATCGTTTTGCTTTAGATGTGGAAGTAGAAGAGTTATTAGAAAAGGCTTTGACCTATGCTAGTTTATCTGATGGAAAATTTGATCCGACAATAGAACCTTTAAGTAGTCTTTGGATTTTTGGTGAAGATGTGTTTGTGCTTCCGGATCAGGTAGAGTTACAAGAAGCTATATCTGCTGTGGATTATCAGCAAATTAAAATTGAGAATCACCAACTTATTTTTTTATCAGATTATACGAAGTTAAATTTGGGTGGTATTGCAAAAGGCTATATTGCCGATAAATTAAAAGAATTTTTGCTTTCTCAAGGGATAAAAAGAGCAATTATTAATTTAGGTGGAAATGTGCTTTGTATAGGAAGGAAAAGTACAAACAAAGGTTTTCTGATCGGTGTGCAAAAGCCTTTTTCTGAACGTTATGAAGTGGTATCAAATTTGGAAATTGACGATAAAACGGTAGTTTCTTCAGGACCTTATGAACGAGGAGAGACATTTGATGGCGTGTACTACCACCATATTTTAGATCCGGACACAGGATATCCTGTGGATAATGCTTTGACTTCTGTGACTATTATTACTGACCAATCTGCGGATGCGGATGCAATGAGCACGATCGGTTTTTTAATGGGCTTAGAGAAAGGATTAGATTGGATTAATTCCTTGGAAGGTGTAGAAGCGATTTTTATTACGCAAGATGAGCAAATTTTTTATTCAAAAGAAGCTAAGAAATACTTAGTGCAAGTTGATTAACCTAGATTGATTGTGTTATAATATGCGCATGATTTGTCAAGGAAAATATGCGCAGAGCGCAAGCAAATCAGCGCAGGCATGATGTAGCCACATCATGATAAGAAAGCATGATTTGTCAAGGAAAATATGCGCAGAGCGCAAGCAAATCAGCGCAGGCATGATGTAGCCACATCATGATAAGAAAGCAAGATTTGTCAAGGAAAATATGCGCAAAGCGCAAGCGTTAAAGTTAGATAGAACAAAGAATGAATGAGGATGTCCATGAAAAGCAGGCAGCGTGTATTTTTGAAACTAAGCGGAGAAGCTTTGGCAGGTTCAGAAAAAACGGGTTTCCATGAAGAAACAGTCAAAGAAGTAGCTAGACAGATTCAAGAAGGTTTGGCAGAGAATGTTGAGTTGGGCGTAGTTATCGGAGGAGGAAATTTCTGGAGAGGAAGAACTGGTTCAGAAATTGGAAGAAATCAGTCAGATCAAATTGGAATGCTGGCAACTGTGATGAACAGTCTTTATGTTTCAGAAATTTTACGTAGCATGGGAGTAGATACCGAAATTTTTACGCCTTTTTCTTGTGGCGGTATGACAAAGCTGTTTTCCTTTGATGAAGTAGAAAAAACTTTAGCAAGTGGGAAAGTGGCTTTTTTTGCGGGAGGAACAGGACATTCTTTGTTTTCTACAGATACGGCCGTCACGTTAAGAGCCGCACAGATGAGTGCAGATAGTATTCTTTTGGCGAAATCCATTGATGGCGTATATGATAGTGATCCAAAACAAAATCCAAAAGCAAAAAAATATGAGGAAATTTCAATTCAAGAAATTATTGACCGTCAATTAGGCGTGATGGACTTAACAGCGTCAATCATGTGCATGGAAAATAAAATACCGATATGGGTTTTTGCCTTGCAAGAACCAAATGCAATTCTGAATGCAATGAAAGGGAAAGTTACGGGTACGGTAGTTAATCCCTGACTTTGAGGTAATGGATATGGACGAGATGAAAACCATAGAAGAAAAAATGAAAAAAGCTTGCGAAAGTTTAAAAAATGAATACTTGACTATTCGCGCAGGCAGGGCTAATCCTCATTTGTTAGATAAGCTGCAAGTGGACTATTATGATACACCTACGCCTTTACAGCAAGTGGCTAATGTTTCTGTACCAGAAGCAAGGATGATTTTGATTCAACCTTGGGATAAAACATTAATTAAGGGAATTGAAAAAGCGATTTTAGCTTCAGATTTGGGTTTAACTCCAAATAATGATGGTACAGCCATCCGTTTGGTTTTTCCGGAGCTAACACAAGAAAGACGTAAGGATTTAGCTAAGGAAATTAAGAAAAAAGGGGAAGCAGCTAAGGTTATCATCCGTAATATCCGTAGAGATGGTAACGAAATGATTAAAAAAGAAATTAAAAATAATAATGGCTCGGAAGATGAACAAAAACAAAAAGAAGATAAAATCCAAAAACTTACAGATAGATATATTGCGCAGTTAGACAAAATGATTGAAGAAAAGTCAACAGAAATTTTAAACCTATGATGTGCACAGTCAAACACAGCATAGGAGGTAGAATAGATGAATAAAGAAGAAGTGCCCAGACACATAGCAGTTATTTTAGATGGAAATGGAAGGTGGGCAAAACAGAGGTCTTTACCTAGACATTTTGGACATATGCAAGGTTGTAAGACAGTAGAAAAAATTGTGGAAGCAGTTGCCCGCCTACATGTTTCTTATTTTACCATTTACGGATTTTCTACAGAAAATTGGAATAGACCAAAAGAAGAAGTCAATGCTTTGATGCGTTTGTTTCGCTACTATATGAAACGTTTATTAGTGGTGGCACAAAAAAATAATGTTAAAGTTTTGGCTATAGGAGAAAAAAGTCGTTTCAGTGCAGATATTATTGAAGGCGTGGAACGTTTGGAGAAACAAACCAAAGATAATACGGGGCTAACGTTTATTCTAGCGATTAATTATGGTTCACGGGATGAAATTGTGCGCGCAGTCAAAAAGATGAACCAAGATATACAAGTGGGCAGTTTATCTCTAGATGAAATTAATGAAGAAAATTTTTCTCAGTATCTAGACACGAAGGAGATTCCTGATCCTGATTTACTAATTCGTACAGGAGGTGAAATTCGCTTGTCCAATTATTTACTTTGGCAATGCGCATATACGGAATTCTATTTTTGTGATATTTATTGGCCAGATTTTAATCAAGAGGAATTAATAAAAGCGATTAAATACTATAATAAAAGAGAAAGAAGATTTGGAAACGTTTAGGAACTGAAAGAAAGGTTGAAAAAGATGTTTGTAAATCGACTGATTAGTGGCATTGTATTGTTGATTTTAGCGGCAGTTACGATCATTAGCGGTGGAATGGTTTGGTTTTTGACTTTGATGCTGCTGTCTGCTATTGCTTTGCTTGAATTGCAGCAAGCGCAAGATGTAACCATGTTTCCGCTAGGATTTTTATCCTATGTTTTTGGTTTTGTCTATTATATTTTTTTATATTTACATTGGGAAGAATATCACTCTTTATTAATTGTTCTTTTTTTCTTGGCTTTGGTTTTGACTTATATCTCTGTTTTTCCAAAATGCCCTGCTGAAAAAATGACGGAAATTTTTTTCCAGCCCTTCTATGTGGTTGTTATGTTTTCTTATTTATTCCGCCTGCGTATGATGGAAAATGGTGTATACTTGATTGTTTTGGTATTTTTTAGTTCTTGGGGCTGTGATACATTTGCTTACTGTGTAGGAATGATTTTAGGGAAACATCCTCTAGTACCGAAATTAAGTCCTAAAAAATCCATAGAAGGAGCAGTTGGGGGTATTGTAGGTGCGGCATTACTTGGTGGAATATACGGCTTTTTCTTGCGTGATGTGGTAAATTTTGTTCCTAATCAAGCAGTATTTTTTGCTATTCTTTGTGCTTTGGGTGCGATTTTATCTCAAATGGGAGATTTATTGGCTTCTGGTATTAAACGAAATTATGGAATCAAAGATTATGGTAATCTCATTCCAGGTCATGGAGGGATTTTAGATCGCTTTGACAGTATGATTTTAATTGCTCCTGTATTGTATTATTTCAGTCTGTATTTTTTAGGATAAGGAGTTAGGACGTGAAAAAAATTACAATATTTGGTTCGACAGGTTCTATTGGTACACAGACATTAGAAATTGTAAGAAGCCAATCAGATTTTAAATTGATCGGTTTAGCAGCAAAGAAAAATATTGATTTGCTGGAAAAACAAGTTAGGGAATTTCACCCTAAACTAGTGGCAGTATGGGACGAAAGTAAAGCTAAGGAATTGAAGCTTCGTTTGTCTGATTGTGCGACAAAAGTAGTGTCTGGTTTGGAGGGTATGCTTACTCTAGCAACTGAACCGGAAGCAGAAATGGTTTTAACCGCTTTTGTGGGTATGGTAGGTGTAGAACCAACTATAGCGGCGATTTTATCAGGTAAACATATTGCTTTAGCAAATAAAGAAACTTTGGTGACAGCAGGACACATCATTATGCCTTTAGTCAAAGAAAAGCGAGTAAATCTTTTGCCTGTAGATAGTGAACATAGCGCAATTTTTCAAGTACTGCAAGGAGAGAAAGAGGCTAAACCAGAAAAGATTTTACTGACTGCTTCAGGAGGACCATTTTTAAATCGGACAAAAGAAGAGTTAAAGCACGTTCAGCCTGAAGATGCTCTTCAACATCCAAATTGGAAAATGGGTGCAAAAATTACAATAGATTCAGCGACTTTAGCAAACAAGGGTTTAGAAGTAATTGAGGCAAAGTGGCTATTTGATGTACCATGGGAGAATATTGAAGTGGTGATTCATCCACAAAGTATTATTCATTCTATGGTAGAGTTTTCAGACGGAGCAGTTCTAGCACAAATGGGTGTACCGGATATGCGTCTACCTATTCAATATGCTTTGACTTATCCTAAACGGCGTCCATTGGTAGGAGAACGCTTATCTTTTTTTCAGATTGGTCAAATGACTTTTGCAAAGCCGGATAACAAAACATTTAAAGCTTTAGATTTGGCCTATCAGGCAGGCAAAGAAGGAGGGGTTTACCCCACTGTATTTAATGCGGCGAATGAACTTGCTGTGCAAAAATTTTTGCAGGGAAAAATTAGTTTTTTAGAAATTGCGGATTTTATTGAAGAAAAAATGAAACAGTATCAAGGAAAGTATTCTGATAATCCTAGTTTGGAAGTAGTGTTGAATGTCGGGAAAGAAATTATGTATGGTCAATAAGAATACTGACATACAGTTTGTATAGATGATTTAAGCTGATCTGTTTACTCGTTTTTATTCCCTGATCAAGCAAAAAGTGACAGGGATATGGTAGGAGAAAAAATCAAAAAATCAGTGCTTGAGCAAAAAGCAGAGCTGTTCCAGTTGTAGCTGATAGAAAAGACGTATTTTAATTGGTTTATTCATGATGATTTAGAAATTATGGATAAAGAAAATAGGTGAAAGAAATGAATATCATTGCTGCGATAATTGCGTTTGGATTAATTGTATATTTTCATTTGCTGAGCAAGTGAAAGAGCGACAAGAATCTGATAGCAGGAGAAAAATTGTAAAATCAGTAGTTGAGCAAAAAGCAGAGCTGTTCCAGTTGTAGCTGATAGAAAAGACATATTTTAATTGGTTTATCCATGATGATTTAGAAATTATGGATATGGAAAGTAGGTGAAAGAAATGAATATTATTGCTGCGATAATTGTATTTGGATTAATTGTATTTATTCATGAATTGGGACATTTTTTATTAGCTAAGAAAAATGGTGTGGGTGTTATCGAATTTTCTATTGGCATGGGACCAAGAATTTTTTCGACAGTAAGAAATGAAACGAGATATTCTATTAAGCTTTTGCCTTTAGGGGGCTCTTGTCTGATGGTTGGAGAAGATACAGAAGATGATGCAGATAATGCATTAAATAAAAAATCTGTAGGTGCAAGAATTTCAGTGGTATTGGCAGGACCTGTTTTTAATTTTATTTTAGCTTTTGTTTTAGCTATTCTTTTAGTGGGAAATGTGGGCTATGATGCACCAACGGTATCTGAGGTTGCCGATGGTTATCCTGCACAGCAAGCGGGACTGCAAGCAGGAGATTTAATCCGTAAAATCAACAATAAAAAAATCGTAACGTTTAGAGATGTTTTGATGTATTTTCATTTTAACCCAGATCAGACGGTTCAGTTAGAATATGAAAGAGATGGTCAAATTCATTCAGCACAAATGAAGCCTGTTTATGATGAAGAAAGCAGCAGTTATCGTATTGGTGTAAAAAATATGGAAAAAAACACAAGAACAGGTTTCTTGGGTACTATCCGTTATGCCATATATGAAGTGAAATATACTTTTCAAATGACTTTCAAAAGTTTAGCATGGTTAGTACAAGGAAAAGTTAAGCCTAATGAGCTATCCGGACCGGTAGGTATTTTATCGGTAATTGGCAGTACTGTAGGAGAGGCAAAAAATGTAGGTATGGCAGCAGTAGTACTTAGTTTAGTTAACATCAGCATTTTATTGAGTACTAATTTAGGGATTATGAATCTATTACCTTTTCCGGCTTTGGATGGAGGAAGAATTCTATTTTTGTTGATTGAAGGGTTCAGAGGAAAACCTTTAGATCCAAAAAAAGAGGGCTTGGTTCATGCTATTGGTTTCGTGTGTCTGATGGCAATGATGGTATTTGTATTTTATAATGATATTCGGAAGTTACTGTAAACGAAAAGTTAACGAAAAAAATTTGTAACAGTTGGTTTATAAATAAGAGGTGTTAAGGTCAAACTTACACCTCGACGTTTGTATTCGGTTTATGATATTAAATTTTATTCAATATAAAAGTTTAACTTTGATTTGATTATATCTAAAGGTAACCAAGTTAGGTACTTTGTTAGGGCATTTCGAGTATGAAGGGGATAACGAGGAAGTAAATAAAAAAATTATAGATAGAAAAGGGGCGACTGATGAGAAAAAAGACACGGGAAATTTCTATTGGCTCAAAGAAGATTGGAGGGAAGTATCCTATTCTCATTCAGTCAATGACCAATACAAAAACAGAAGATATACAAGCTACTGTTAAACAGATTTTAAGTTTAGAACGAGTAGGATGTGAGATTATCCGAGTAGCTGTACCAAATGAAGAAGCGGCAAAAGCGATTCCAAGCATTAAAAAGCAAATACATATTCCTTTAGTGGCAGATATTCATTTTGATCATAGGCTGGCAATTTTGGCAATGGAGGCAGGAGTAGATAAAATTCGCATTAATCCGGGAAATATTGGAGATAAGAAAAAAGTAAATGAAGTCGTGCAAAAAGCAAAAGAGTTTCATATTCCGATTAGAGTGGGAGTAAATGGAGGTTCGCTAGAAAAAGATTTACTAAAGAAATATGGAGGAGTTCACCCGGAAGCTTTAGTAGAGAGTGTAGAAAAAGAAATTGCTGTTTTGGAAGAGCAGGGTTTTCAAAATATCGTCATTAGTATCAAGGCTTCGGAAGTATTACTTTGCGTGCGTGCTTATGAAATGATGGCGGAAAAGACAGATTACCCATTCCATATTGGTATTACAGAAACAGGCACTTTAGCTAGAGGAAATATCAAATCTGCCGTTGGTTTAGGTGTGCTGTTGTATCAAGGAATAGGGGATACTCTGCGAGTGTCTTTGACGGGCGATCCTTTAGAAGAAATCAAAACGGCAAAATGGATTTTACAGACTTTAGATTTAAAGCCAAAAGAAGCAGAGGTTATTTCTTGTCCGACTTGTGGAAGAACAAATATTGACTTAATTTCTTTAGCTAATCAGGTAGAAGAGTTGGTAAGTCAAATGGATTTAAAACCCATTAAAATTGCAGTGATGGGTTGTGCAGTGAATGGTCCAGGAGAAGCAAGAGAAGCAGATATTGGTATAGCAGGTGGAAAAGGAGAAGGTATCCTTTTTAAGGAAGGACAAATTGTTAAAAAAATTCCAGAAGAACAATTATTTGAGGTTTTGGCTCAAGAATTAGAGGCGTATATTTACAGGAGGTAAAATGAACCAAGAATTTATTTCTGTTTTTCCCAAATTGCAAGTAGAATCCGAGATACAAAAACTTTTGTCCTCTGTTCAAGTGATAAAATTGGCTTGGACAAAGGACAAAAGTTTTTTACGTATTTATATAGAAGCTCAAGAACTCATTCATCAAAAAATATGGAAAGAGTTGGAGAATAGAATTAAAACACAATTTTTTAAAAAAAATTCTATATTCGTACGAATTATGGAAAAGTATACTTTACCTTCAAGATATACGCCCAAAGACTTATGGGAAAATTATCAAGATAGTATTCTATGGGAAATTCAACAATATAGTTTATTATTATATCAAGTATTAAAAAAGTCCAGATGGATTTTTGAGAATGAACAAACGGTACATTTAGTGTTGGAAGATAGGCTCTTAAACCGTGAAAAATCTACAGAATTAAAAAAAATCATAGAAAAGATTTTTTACGAACGCTGTGGATTATTTGTTGAGATTTTTTTTGTTTATCAAGCAAAAAAAGAGGATCAGCAACAGTTGGAAGAAAGAGAAAAAAGGAAGGAATGGAAAGAAGAAATTCAGGCCTTAAAGCAAGCTAGGCAAGAAGCAGCATTAACAGCAAATGGATCTACTTTTGATATAGAAAAAGAGAAATCCAAAAATCGTACAACAAAGCCCAAGATGGAATTTCCGAGTAGAGAAAAGAAAAGTAAAGCAGTTTCTCCGGACACTTTATATGGAAGAGATATAGAAGGGATGGCTACTCCAATAGAAGAAATTGAAACAGAAATTGGAGAAGTAGTTATCCAAGGGAAAATTATCCGTTTGGAATATCGAGAGTTGAAAAGTGGAAGTTTTCTTTTAATTTTTGATATCAGTGATTTTACCGATACCTTGAGTGTGAAAATTTTTCTTAAGCCAGAAAAGAAAGTAGAAATAGAAGAAAAAATTTCTTTAGGTATGTGGATTAAACTAAAAGGGATGACAACCATTGATCCTTTTGACCGGGAAATTATTTTAAATTCTGTAATCGGTATAAGAAAAATTGAAAACATTGAACAAGTTCGCATGGATACCAGTAGTGAAAAAAGGGTTGAGTTGCATTGTCATACGAAAATGAGCGATATGGATGCTGTGGCTTCAGCAAAAGACTTGATCAAACGAGCGAAAGATTGGGGGATGCCAGCGCTTGCCATTACCGATCATGGAAATGTACAGGCTTTTCCAGAAGCTTTTCATACTCTGGATAAAAACGATGATTTTAAGATTCTTTATGGTGTAGAAGGGTATTTAGTCGATGATTTACAAGAGTTGGTCATTAATCCGAAGGGGCAAAGTTTATCTAGTGATTATGTCGTGTTTGACTTAGAAACTACAGGATTTCAACCAGGTAAGAATACAATTATTGAAATCGGGGCGGTAAAGATTTCTCAAGGGGAAATTATTGATACTTTTTCAAGTTTTGTGAATCCACAAAGACCTATACCGTTTGAAATTTCTAAATTAACTGGAATTCAAGACCAGATGGTAGCGGAAGCACCGATTTTAGAAACAGTTTTACCCAAATTTTTAACGTTTTGTGAAGACACCATTTTAGTTGCACATAATGCCGCTTTTGATGTGGGATTTCTGGAATACTATATTCAGGAAATTCTAAATCTGGATTGGCAACCTACTGTGATGGATACCGTAGCTTTAGCTCGTATTTTCTTGCCGGATTTAAAACGCTATCGTTTAGATAGAGTAGCAAAAGCCTTGCATATTTCTTTAGAAAACCACCATAGAGCTATCGATGATGCCATGGCGACAGCGCAGATTTTCCAAGTATTTTTAGGAAATTGTAAAGATAAGCAAATTGAAGATGTAGATGGCTTAAATCGTTTGGGGCAGATATCTAAGGATGTAATTAAAAAATTGCATACGCATCATATTGTCATCTTGGCAAAAAATGATATAGGCAGAGTGAATTTGTATCGTTTGATTTCGCATGCTCATTTAGAATATTTTAGTCGTATTCCACGTATTCCCAAGAGTGAATTAATGAAACATAGGGAGGGACTGATTTTAGGTTCTGCTTGTGAAGCAGGAGAATTATTCCAAGCTGTACTTAGAGGAGCTTCTGATACTGACTTATTAAAAATTGCAAAATTTTATGATTATCTAGAAATTCAGCCGATAGAAAATAATGCTTTTTTAATTCGAGAGGCAAAGTATAATATTTCATCTTTAGAAGATTTACGGAATCTCAATCGCAAAATTGTCCAATTAGGAGAAGAATTAGATAAACCAGTAGTAGCAACTTGTGATGTGCATTTTTTAGACCCAAAAGATGAAGTGTATAGAAGAATTATTATGGCTGCTAAAGGCTTTAAAGATGCGGATCAGCAGCCGCCACTATATTTCCATACTACGCAAGAAATGCTGGAAGAGTTTTCTTACTTAGGAGAAGAAAAGGCTAAGGAAGTGGTCATTTATAATACACAAAGAGTTGCAGGATGGTGCGAAAAAATTGCTCCGGTTAGACCGGATAAATGCCCGCCGGTTATTCAAAATTCAGACCAAGAATTGCGTCAAATTTGTTATGATAAAGCACACCAGCTTTATGGGGGAGAGTTACCTAAAATCGTAGAAGACCGTTTGGAAAAAGAATTGCATTCTATTATTTCTAATGGTTTTGCTGTGATGTATATTATCGCACAAAAGCTAGTTTATCAATCCAATCAAGACGGATATTTAGTTGGCTCTAGAGGTTCTGTAGGTTCGTCTTTAGTTGCTACCATGTCAGGAATTACGGAAGTAAACCCTTTACCAGCTCACTATTATTGTCCGAAAGGAGATTATACAGATTTTGAATCAGAAGAAGTTAAACAATTTCAGACTAAAGGTTTAGCTGGTTGTGACATGCCGGATAAGGTTTGTCCAAATTGCGGGACAATGTGTAAAAAAGAAGGATTTGATATTCCTTTTGAAACTTTTCTGGGATTTAAGGGGAACAAAGAACCGGATATTGATTTAAATTTTTCCGGGGAATACCAAAGTAGGGCACATGAATACACGGAAGTGATCTTTGGAAAAGGACAGACATTTCGAGCAGGTACAATAGGTACTTTAGCTGATAAAACAGCTTATGGATTTGTTCAGCATTATTACGAAGATCAAGGTAAAAGAAAAAGAAAATGTGAAATTAATCGTTTGGTACAAGGTTGTGTGGGTGTAAGGCGGACGACGGGTCAGCATCCGGGAGGAATTATTGTTTTGCCTCATGGAGAGGAAATTTATTCTTTTACTCCAGTGCAACATCCTGCAAATGATGTCAATAGCAAGATTATTACTACACATTTTGACTATCATTCCATTGATCATAATTTACTTAAATTAGACATTTTAGGGCATGACGATCCAACAATGATTCGTATGCTACAAGATTTGATTGGTTTAGATCCTTGTACGATTCCTTTGGATAATGCTGAAGTAATGTCTTTGTTTCAAAATACTTCTGCATTAAAGATTTCTCCAGAAAATATAGGAGGCTGTTTATTAGGTGCCTTAGGAATACCAGAATTTGGAACAGATTTTGCTATGCAAATGTTATTAGAAGCTAAACCAAAATATTTTTCTGATTTGGTACGTATAGCAGGTTTGGCGCATGGTACCGATGTTTGGCTTGGCAATGCACAAGTTTTGCTACAAGAAAGAAAAGCGACGATTCAGACTGCCATTTGTACAAGAGATGATATCATGACGTATTTGATTCATCAAGGTTTAGATTCTGAATTGGCATTTACCATTATGGAGAGTGTCCGGAAAGGGAAAAACTTGACTCCTGAGTGGGAAGCAGAAATGAAAAAATGCAATGTGCCAGATTGGTATATTTGGTCTTGCAATAAAATTCAATATATGTTTCCTAAAGCTCATGCCGTGGCGTATGTGATGATGGCATGGCGTATTG